>NZ_AQXY01000028.1 GCF_000376845.1 Thioalkalivibrio sp. ALE14 | reverse complement strand
AGAGGCGCTGGATGTCTGAGCGAAGCCGCAGGCGCAGCGAGTTCAGCGCCGCCCGCGAAAAGCCTCGGAGCGAGGGAAACCCCGGCCCGCGCAGCGGGCTGGGGTCGCGGCAGTCGGGCGTGTTTCTTGGGTACTTCTTTGCACGAGCAAAGAAGTACCTCGGGGCGCGCTGGCGAGTCAGCGCCTGGCAGGCGGCCGGACGAAGCCACCGTAAACACCGGAGGACGAACCAGGGCCAGCCACCGCGAGGCAGGCGGCGGACCGGAGGCACGTAAACACCGGAGGACGAACCAGGACCAGCCACCGCGAGGCAGGCGGCGGACCGGAGGCACGTAAACACCGGAGGACGAACCAGGACCAGCCACCACGAGGCAGGCGCCGGACCGGAGGCACCGTAAACACCGGGAGACGAACCGGGACCAGCCAATCAGCGATAGCGAAGCCTTCAGCGTTCGTAGCTGGCGTGTGGCGAGGTCAGGCGCGCGCCGGGGCGCGAGCGTCATCACGCCAGAGCCAGAGGATGGCGACGGTGAGTACCGCGATCACCGGCAGCATCGCGAGATTCATCCCGTCCCATCCCAGCGGCCGCAGCAGCGCCCCGGCCAGCAGCGACCCGGCCGTGACCAGCGTGAAGATGGTCAGGTCGTTCACGCCCTGGACCTTGCCCTTCTCGGTGGCCGTATGCGTGGTCGTCAGCAGCGTACTGCCGCCGATAAACAGGAAATTCCAGCCGACCCCCAGCAGGAACAGCGCCAGCCAGAAATGCGCCAGCGTCTCCCCGTGCGCGGCGATCGCGACGCTGAACAGCACCAGTGCATTGCCGAGTGCCAGGATGCGCGTGATCCCGAGGCGGGTGATCAGGTGGCCAGTCACAAACGAGGGGGCGAACATCCCCAATACATGCCACTGCATGACCAGGGCGATCTGGCCCATGTCGAAGCCGGCGTGGCGCATGGCCAGCGGCGTCGCCGTCATCAGCAGCACCATGACCGCATAGCCCAGCGCGGCGGCGGCCAGCGCGACGAGGAAGCGCCCCTGCGGCAGGATCTCGCGCATTGGCCGGGCCGGCCCGCGTTCCTCTGGCGGTGGCGCCGGCACGCGCAGCCAGGCCAGCAGCGTCATCGCCAGCAGGGCCAGGGCGCCGAGGACCAGGTAGGGACCGGCCTCCGGCGTGCCCGGCAACAGGGCCTGGGCGTGGTGGGCGTTCCACGGGCCGAGGAAGGCGGCCACGACGCCGCCGGCCATCACCAGCGAGATCGCGCGCGGGCGGAAGGCGGGGCTGGCGACATCGGCGGCGGCAAAGCGGTAGTACATGGCGAAGGCCTGGTAGGCCCCCAGCAGAAGGTTGCCCAGTACGAACAGCCAGAAGGCCTCGGCGAAGACGCCGGCCGCGGCCAGCACGGCGCCACCGGCTCCGCCCACGCTGGTGCCCAGCAGGAAGCCGGTGCGCCGCCCGAAGCGCTTCATGAACAGCGAGGCCGGCAGGGTGGTGACCAGCGTTCCGACCATCATCGCGGCGACTGGCAGGGTGGCCAGGGCCGGATCGGTCGCCAGGCGCTCCCCGACCACGCCGCTCAGGGTCATCACCGTGACCGCGGTGATCAGGAACAGGGCCTGCCCGAGGGCGAGGATCAGGACGTTGGCGCGCTCGCGCGGGGTGGTCTGGCCGGACATGAGACTCCCTTCAGGGGTATCCCGAGCCGTCATGGCCCGGAAGGTTTGATCAGGTCAGTCGCGTGGATGAAAGTCCAGCACCGCCGAGTTGATGCAGTAGCGCAGGCCAGTGGGCGCCGGACCGTCGGGGAAGACATGCCCCAGGTGCGAGTCGCAGCGTGCGCAGCGCACCTCGGTGCGTTCCATCCCCAGTGAACGGTCGCGGTGTTCGTCGACGGCGTCCTCGCTCGCGGGCGCGGTGTAGCTGGGCCAGCCGCTGCCGGAGTCGAACTTGGCGCGGGAGTCGAACAGCGCGGCTCCGCAGGCGACGCAGTGATAGGTGCCGTCCGCCTTGTGGTGGGTGTAGTCGCCGGTGAACGGTCTTTCCGTACCACCCTCGCGGGCGATGCGGTATTGTTCCGGCGTGAGACGTTCGCGCAGTTCGGCGTCCGTCGGGCGATCGGTTTGACTCATGCAACCTCCGGGTCGATAGGATTGTCTGTCAACACGTGATGGTTATGGTGATGGGACCTGCAGGATGACGCCGGGTTCTCGTCGCCCGACCAAGGAAAAGACCGCTGGAGGTGGTCGTGGGTTGTCCCGATTGCGAACGTATTGACCTGCTGCCGGCAGCGTCCGGCACCCTCTATCTGGCGCCGGTCCTGGCGCATACCCGCGCGGCCCTGCGTCAGCGCATGGTAGACGAACGGCTGCCCTGTGCCGAGCCGACCTCGGGGATCCTGGCCCTGCCAGTGAAGGGTACCGGCGGGCTGGGTGAGATGCTGGTGCGCCTGGAGCAGGCCCTGAGCAGCTCGGAGCAGGCCGGTTGCCGCGCGACCTTCGTGCCCGAGGGCGAGGACTTTGGCCTGAGGCACCTGCAGGACACCCATCTGCTGTCCACGCTGATCGCCCGGCACAATGCCCGCGATCTCTCCGCGATCCTGGCCAACGATGCCCTGGACTTCCACTTCCAGCCCATCGTGCATGCGACGGACCCTTCGGAGGTCTTTGCCTACGAGGCCCTGGTGCGGGCCGCCACGCCGGCGGGTGATCCGATCCCGCCGTCGGAGCTGTTCAAGACGGCGCGCAACGCCGAGTTGCTGTTCCATCTGGATCGGTCGGCCCGGATCAACGCGATTCGCCGCGCCAGCGAACGCGGGATCGGCAGCCGGCTGTTCATCAACTTCAATCCGACCGCGATCTACGACCCGGCCTTCTGCCTGGAGACCACGGTGCGCGAGATCATGTCGCGCCCGGCGGACCGGGTTGGCCCCAGCGGCTTCGTGTTCGAAGTCATCGAGAGCGATCAGGTCACGGACATCGAGCACCTGTCACGGATCGTGGAGCGCTACCGGCGGGCCGGGTTCCAGGTGGCGCTCGACGACCTGGGGGCCGGCTACGCCTCGCTGAACATGCTGTCGCAGCTGCGCCCGGATTTCGTGAAGATCGACCGCGAACTGGTCAGTGGCATCGACGGTGACGTCTACCAGCAGAAGATCCTCGACAAGATCGTCGAGCTCGCCCGAGACCTGGATATCCAGGTGGTGGCCGAAGGGATCGAGACGGCCGACGAGTGGCGCTGGCTGAAGGACCGGGTCGACTACTGCCAGGGCTACCTGTTTGCCCGGCCGGCCGCCGAGCCGCCCATGCCCGTGCACCCGGAGGCCTGACAGCGTATCCGTACTTACCCCTTGGCGGGTGCCGGTCCGAATCGGTGCAGGATCACGAACAGGGCCGGGATTACCACCAGCGTGAGAACGGTCGCGGCCAGGATGCCCCCGATGATGACCGTGGCAATCGGCGAGAAACGTTCGGCCCCGACGGCCATCTCCAGGGCCAGCGGCAGCATCCCGGCGATTGTGGACAGCGCGGTCATCATGATGGGGCGCATGCGGGTTTCCACCGCCTCGGTCACGGCGGCATAAATGTCGCGGCCCTCGGCGAGCCGGCGCCGGGCCAGGTCGAGCAGGATGATGCTGTTGTTCACCACGATGCCGATCAGCAGGATGATCCCGAGCAGCGCCGGCATGGAGACGTACTTTCCGGCGATCAGCAGCGCGGCGACCACGCCGATGAACTGCAACGGAATGGCGGTCATGATGATGACCGGGTGGGCGAAGCTGCGGAACTGCACGACCAGCAGGAGGTAGACCGCCAGTGCGGCCAGCAGCAGTGCGCGCATCATGTGGTCACGCGCCTCGTCGAAGTCCGCCTGCTCGCCGGCCAGCGTCGCCGGATAGCCGTCGGGGGCGGTGAAGCTGTCCAGACGCTGTTGCACGTCGGCGACTACCTCGGAAAGTGGACGCCCCAGGTGGAAGCCGAGGACGTCCAGGTCCCGCTTTGGTGGCTGGCGGAAGCGTGTGGCGACGGCGCCGTCCATGGCCTGGTGAACCGCACGGGCAAGCCCGGCCCCGGTGAGACCGAGTTCGGCGGCCCGGTCATGATCGACCCGGACCCGCACCTCGGGGGTGTCGAGGGCCCAGTCCTTGTACAGGTCGGTAATCCCGGGAATGCCGGCAAGATGGTCCAGCAGTTCGCTCGCCGTGCGGTCCAGGGTTTGCGCCTGCTCGCCACTGATCCGGGCGATGATCGGGGCGGCGGTTGACGAGCGCGCGGTGCCGCCGAGTTCGCGGGGCACGGCGAGGGTCACGCCCGGCGTGGCCTCCAGGCGCTGGCGCACGTCGTCCATGATCTCCCATTGTGTGAGGGAACGTTGCGTCCGCGGCAGCAGCGTCACCGTGATCTCGGCCTGATTGACGCCCATGGCGCCGCGGTCGCCCATCGAGCGGGCCCCGGCTTCGTGGCCGAACTGGCCGCTGACATCCACGACGTATTCGTGTTCGGCCAGATACTGCTCGACGGGTTCCAGGGTTGCCAGGGTGGTGTCTAGCCGGGTGCCCGGCGCCAGGTCGACCAGAACCTGGAAACTGCCCGAGTCGAAACGCGGCAGCATCTCGCTCCCGGTCATGCGGAGCATGCCCAGGCTGAGGGCCAGCAGCATGACCGCCACTGCCAGCGTCGCCAGCGGACGCTTTAGCGCCAGGGCCAGCACGTCCAGATAGAGGTGACGGACGCCGCGCGCCGGTGCCTCCAGGGTCTCCCGCCAGCGCGGGGTGGCGGTCGCCGTTGCAGGGCGCAGCCAGTAGGTGGCCAGCAGCGGGATCAGGGTGACGGCCATCACGAACGACGCGCCGAGGGCGAACGCCAGGGTCAGTGCCAGCGGACGGAACAGCTCGCCGACAAAGCCGCCCATGAACGTGAGAGGCAGCAGTACGCCGAGCGTGGTCAGCGTGCCGCCCAGCTTGGCGCCGAAGACCTCGCCGACCCCCTCGATGGCCGCCTGGCGCGGGGGTTGGCCCTCTTCGTCCAGGTGACGGTGGATGTTCTCGAGGATCACGATGCCGTCGTCGACCAGCAGGCCGATCGCCAGGATCAGCGCCGACATGGTGACCATGTTCAGATCCAGGCCGGCCAGTTGCATCAGGCCGAAGGTCGCCAGGAACGCCGCCGGAATGGAGAGGGCGATGATCCCGGCCTGACGCAGATCAGCGAGAAACAGCAGGACGATCACCATCGTCAGGGCGATGGCGATCATCACGGTCTGCGTCATGTCGGCGATCACCTTCTCGGTGAACACCGAATCATCGTCGGCGACGACGATGTCCAGCTCGGGCGCGGCGTCGCGCAGGGGTCCCAGCGCCTCGCGCACGCGCGCGGCCACCTCCACCGTGTTGGCATCGTCCCGCCGCAGCACCTGCACGGCAATCGCCGCCCGGCCGTCATGACGGTAGGCCGAGCGGGGCTCGCCGGGCTCCAGACGGACGCGGGCGAGATCGCCCAGGCGCACACGCGTATCGCCGTCTGCGATGAGGATAATCCCGCGTGCATCGGCCTCGCTGCGCAGCGGCGCGTCGAACCGCACCACACTCTCGAGCTCACCGATGCGGACACGACCGCCCGGCGCCATGAGATTCCAGTCGTCGAGGGCCTCCAGTACCCGGGACATGTCGATCCCGAGGGCCTCGGTGCGTTCGGGATCGAGCGCAACATGAAGTTCCCTCTTGTGTCCGCCGACCACGTCGATCGCGGCGACGCCGGGGATCCATTCGAGCCGTTCCCGTATCGCGTTGTCGGCCTGTTCGCGGATCGCGTCGAGCGCCAGGGTGTCGCTGGTCAGGGCGATGGTGACGATCGGCTTGTCGGCGGTGGAGAACTCCAGGATCTGTGGTTCTTCGATGGTGGCAGGCAGGTCCGGGCGCAACCGGCCGACGGCGTTCTGGACGTCCACCGCGGCGAGGGCGCTGGTGATGCCGTAGTCGAATTCCACCCGTGCCACGGACAGGCCGGTCTGGCTGGAGGAACGGATGCGGGTGACGCCATCGAGGCTGGCAAACTCCTCCTCCAGCAGGCGTGTGAGTTCGCGATCGACATCCAGGGCCGCCATGCCGGGGTATTCCGTGATGACCGTGACGGTCGGCGGATCGGTATCGGGAAACAGCTGGACGGGCAAATCGAAGCGCGCCTGCAGGCCCAGGATCAGGGCGGCCGCCAGAAGGGCCAGTACCGTGTGCCGGTACCGAAGGAGGCCTTCGACCCAGGTCATCGGGGGCTGTCGTCCACGGCGTGCACGGGCATCCCGTCCCGGATCCGGCGATCCGGCGTCACGATGATGCGGTCACCCGGCTCGATGCCCTCGAGAATCGCCTGTTCTCCGTTCGGCAAGGACCGTGTCACCACTTCCGTGCGGTATGCGTGTCCGTCTTCCAGCCGATAGACCCACTGGTGATCGGTGTCGCTCCGGACCGCGTGAGCCGGCACGCGGATGACCGGGTCCACGTGATCCAGGACGACCCGTGCCTTTACCGCCATGCCGGGGCGCAGCCCCTCCGGTGGGTCGGACAGACGCGTTTCGAAGCTCCCGCTGCGCCGGGTGGGCTCCAGTGTGGGGTGGACCCGGTCCAGCCGGGTCGTCACGGTACGTTCCATGGCGGGGATGGTCAGCTCGACGTCCAGGCCAGGTTCGAGCAGCAGGATGTCGCGCTCCGGCACGCGCAGGACCGCATGCAGCTTCTCGAGGCCGACCAGTTCGATCAGGGGCTGGCCCGAAACGGCCAGGTCGCCGGGGCGGACATGGGTGCGCTGCACCTGGGCGGTGAAGGGGGCCCGCTCCGTTGTGTATTCGAGGCGTTTGCGGGCCAGTTCCAGCGCGGAGCGGTTCTCCCGGAGCTGGGCTTCCAGTGTGGCGACGCGCTGGCGAGCGTCGTCGAGTTCGCTTTCCGGGATCAGATCCCGGGCAAAGAGGTCCTGCTGGCGATCGAGGTTGCGCTGGGCGGTGGCCCGTTCCCCATCCAGGCGCTGGTCGGCGGCCTCTCTCTGGCGGACCTCCAGACGCGTCTCGTCGGTATCCATGCGCACCAGGACTTCACCCGCTTCGACCCGGTCGCCGGCGTTCAGGGGGCTTTCCAGTACCTGGGCGGTGATCCGGGCCGAGATGGTCGTCTCGTCGTGGGTCTCAATGCTGCCCCGATACACAGGGCTATAGAACGTGGCCCGCGTGGGTTCCGCGGAGATCGTGGTGACGGCCGGCGGTGGCACGGCGCGCGCGGCCTCGGGGAAAAACCTTTCCGACAGCCGGTCCGTCGCGCTCCAGGCCGTCACGATCACCACCCCGGCCAATGCGAGGAGGCCCAGGGTCCGCCGAAGGCCACGGCGTCTGGATGAGGTGCGGGAGGCGTTCATGTGCTGCTCAGCGTTCCGGCGCATTTTCCGGGGACAGGGCGCTGACCACGTCCTCGCGGAATGCACTGTGGCAGGCGATGCAGGCATTCACGAGCCTGCCGTGGTAGCGGATGGACTGGTCCAGATCCTGGTCCCGCGCCGCGTTGGCAAGCCCTTTGGCGGTTTCGTGCACCCGCTGGTCCAGCGCACGAAACTCGCTGACTCGCGACCCGACTGCCGACAGGACACGCCGCCGCTCGCCGAGCGAGGGTTTCGGGTGATCCGCGATCGCCTCGGCGGCCTCGGTGGCGGTGTCGAAGTCCTCGACGAACAGCGCGGACTGCACCCGGTTCATGTCGTCCGCGAGCCCCTGCATCACGGACTGAAAGGTATCGGCCGCCGCAGTGCTGGCCAGGGGCATGGCGAGAACGGCGACGACCAGGGCGGCACGGCTTGTGGCTCGGGGGAAGGGCATATCCAGTCTCCTCGGGTTAGTCGGATGTGTTCGCGTGCGGGCCGGGTGCCTGATCTGGCGGGCCCTGCGGTGCCCGCAATGCAGGCTCCAGCAGGCGCCAAAGCACCTCGCCCTGCTGGTCAAGCGGAAACTCGAAGTCGGAGAGCGACCAGCGCATGACCAGCCCCTGGATCAGCGCCACGATCAGGCGCGCGGTCTCGGCCGTGTCCAGGTCCTGGCGAAAGCATCCCTGGTGGACGCCGTCCCGGAGCAGTTCCTCCAGCCGCGCGGTATAGCGGTCGATGATGTCGCGGACCACGGCCTTCAGCTCGGGGTCTTCCAGATGCAGGCGTTCGGAAAAGATCAGACGAGGCAGACCCTTTCGACGACTGATGAACCGCAATTGCCGGCTCAGGAGTTTGCGCAGACGGACGTCGGCCGGCCCTCGTCCGGAGAGCATCGGTGTGAGTACGTCCAGGAGCTTGCGGCCAATGGAATCCAGGGCCGCTCGGAAGATGGCGTCGCGGGTCGGGAAATGCCGGAAGATCGTGGGCTGGGCGATCCCCACCCGGTCGGCAATGGCCTGAGTGGAAATCTCCCGGGTACCGCGCTCGGCCGTCAGGTCAAGCAATGCCCGAACGATTTCCTCGCGTCGCTCTTCACCCGACTTGCGCTTCATGCAAGTAATCACTCGCTTTCTTGATAATAATGCATACTGTATGAAGTTTATGGGAGCGCTGCAAGCGGTCCCGGTGCGTGCACAAACGCACGCGTTTACATAGACTCGGGGTCATGAATCAGCTCCCGCCCGATGCCCGTAATCCGACCCTCGAATCCGCCTACCAACTGCTGCGCGATGCCGAGGTGCGCTATCGCGGGCGCACCGTTGGCACCGTGGCGAGCCTGGACGAGCGGGCGCCCGCGGAGAACTACGCCGACTGCTTTATCCGTGACTTCGTGCCCTCCGGGCTGGTCTATCTGCTGAACGACGAGCCCGAGGTGGTGCGCGACTTCCTTGCGCTGATCCTGCAGATCCGCGACACCCAGGAAGAGATCGAGGGCCACCGCCGCCTGCCGCGGGTGATGCCGGCGAGTTTCCGCGTGTTCACCGACGAGAACGGCCGCGAGTCGCTGGCCGCGGACTTCGGGGACCGCGCGATCGGGCGCGTGGCGCCGGTGGATTCGATGATGTGGTGGGTGCTGCTGCTGCGCGCCTACCAGAACCGTACAGGGGACCACGACTTCATTAAGAGCCCGGATGTGCAGCGCGGCATCCGCTTGATCCTGAGCATCTGCCTGCAGGATCGCTTCGAGGTCTTCCCGACCCTGCTGGTGCCGGACGGCAGTTTCATGATCGACCGGCGCATGGGGGTGTTCGGCCACCCGCTGGAGATCCAGGCCCTGTTCTACGGGATGCTGAAGGCCTCGCTGGCCATGCTCGAGCCCTGTGACAAGGACTCCGAACTGCTGTGCGAGCAGTCCGCGATCCGTACCCGGCAGCTGTCGGACTACATCCGCAACTACTACTGGCTGGACCTCGAGCGGTTGAACGACATCCATCGCTACCGGACCGAGCACTTCGGCCACGAGTCCGAGAACGCGCTGAACATCTACCCCGAGAGCATCCCCGACTGGCTGGTGGACTGGATCCCCTCCGAGAGCGGCTATCTGGTCGGCAATCTCGGGCCGGGGCGGATGGACTTTCGCTTCTTCAGCTTCGGCAACCTGCTGGCGGTGCTGTTCGGGCTGGCCGACGAGCACCAGTCGCGTTCGATCATGCAGACCTTCGAGCAGCGTTTCGAGGACCTGATCGGCACCATGCCGGTGAAGATCTGCTATCCGGCCATGATCGGCGAGGAATGGCGCCTGCTGACTGGGTCCGACCCGAAGAACACCCCGTGGTCGTATCACAACGGCGGCAACTGGCCCGCTCTCTTGTGGGCGTTCACCGGGGCCGCCCTGCGGGTCGGTCGGCCGGATCTGGCGCGCAGCGTGCACGCGGTAGCGGCCGAGCGCCTGCACCGCGACCACTGGCCGGAGTACTACGACGGTCGCCACGGGCGTCTGGTCGGGCGCCGCGCCAACTATCGCCAGACATGGTCGGCGACCGCCGTGCTTCTCTCGCAGGGCCTGATCGACAATCCCGAGACCCTGAGCCTGTTCGACAGTCCCGAACCCGAGGTGCCATGAAAAAGACCCAGAGCAAGTCACGCGACGGCGAAGGCCTCTATCTCGTCCTGATCAGTGTCCACGGTCTGATCCGGGGGCAGGAACTGGAGCTGGGGCGCGATGCCGACACCGGCGGACAGACGCTCTACGTGGTCGAACTGGCGCGGGCCCTCGCGCGTCACCCGCAGGTGGGCCGGGTGGACCTGCTCACCCGGCGCGTGGTCGACAGCAAGGTGGCCGACGACTATGCCGAGCCGGAAGAGGACCTGGGCGATGGTGCCCATATCGTGCGCCTGGACTGCGGCCCGCGGCGCTATTTGCGTAAGGAAAAGCTCTGGCCGTACCTCGACTGTTTCGCCGACAACGCCCTGGGGCATATCCGCCGGGTGGGCCTGCGCCCGGACGTGATTCACGGCCACTACGCCGACGCCGGGCATGTCGCGGCGCAGCTCTCCAATCTCCTAGGCTCCCCGATGCTGCAGACCGGTCACTCCCTGGGGCGGGTCAAGCGCGAACGCCTGCGCGAGAGCGGCATGTCGGACCCCGACATCGAGGCGCGCTACAACATCTCCACCCGCATCCACGCCGAGGAGGAGGCGCTGGCGCATGCGCACCGCGTGATCGCCAGCACCCGCCAGGAGATCGGCGAGCAGTACGCCACCTACGACAACTACCAGCCGGAGCGCATGGAGGTGATTCCGCCGGGGACCGATCTGGCGCGCTTCCACCCGCCGAAGCGCGGCGACCGCAAGCCGGCGATCTGGCCGGAGATCCGCCGCTTCCTGCGCCACCCCGAACGCCCGCTGATCATGGCGCTGTCGCGCGCCGACGAGCGCAAGAACATCCGCGCCCTGGTCGAGGCCTATGCCGGGAATGACTGGCTGCGCGAGAACGCCAACCTGCTGATCGTCGCCGGCAACCGTGACGACATCGCTGACCTGGACAAGGGCGCGCGCGATGTCATGACCGATCTGCTGCTGCGCATCGACCGGCATGACCTCTACGGCCAGGTGGCCTATCCCAAGCACCACGACTCCGACGACGTGCCGGATCTCTACCGCCTGGTCGCGTCCAGCAAGGGCGTGTTCGTGAACCCGGCGCTGACCGAGCCTTTCGGCCTTACGCTGATCGAGGCGGCGGCCAGCGGGGCCCCGATCGTGGCGACCAACGACGGTGGCCCGGAGGAAATCATCTCGCGTTGCCATAACGGCCAGCTGGTCGATCCGCTGGACCCGGAGGGCATCGCCGACGCGATCCAGGGCATCCTGGCCGACCGCCCGCGCTGGCAGCGCTATTCGCGCGCCGGGCTCAAGGGCGTGCGCCAGCACTATTCCTGGGATGGCCATGCCGAGAAATACGTGAAACTGGTGAAGTCGCTGACCCGCGAGGTACGCCAGGCGCGCCATCACGAACGCCGGGTCTCCGGCCATCTGGCGGAGATGGATCGCGCGGTGATCACCGACATCGACAACACCCTGCTGGGCGACGACAAGGCCACCCGCGCCTTCGTCGCCTGGCTCAAGCGCAACCGCAAGCGGGTCGCCTTCGGGGTCGCCACCGGGCGACGGATCGACTCCGCCGCAGCGATCCTCGAGGAGTACGGCGTACCCACGCCGGATGTCTGGATCACCTCGGTGGGCAGCGAGATCCACTACGGCACCAAGCAGACCGAGGACCGTGGCTGGGCGCGGCATATCAGCCATCGCTGGGAGCCCGACCGACTGCGCGAGTGCCTCCAAAAGGAGAAGAACCTGGTCCTTCAGCCGGATGTGGACCAGCGCGCGTTCAAGGTGAGCTTCTTCGTCGAGCCGCCCGGGAGCCTGGACGCGGAGACGGTGGAGACCCGGCTGTACCGCGAGGACCTGCACGCCCGGGTCATCTACTCCCACGATCGCTTCCTGGATCTTCTTCCGGTGCGGGCGTCCAAGGGGCTGGCGGTGCGCTACCTGTCCGACAAGTGGGGCATTCCGCTGGAGCACGTGCTGGTCGCCGGCGACTCCGGCAATGACGAGGACATGTTGCGTGGGCGCCTGCTCGGCGTGGTGGTGGGGAACCACCAGCCCGAGCTGGAGAGCCTGCGCGGCTTCCAGCGCATCTTCTTCGCCGGGGCCACCCACGCCCGCGGCCTCCTCGAGGGCATCGAGCATTTCGACCTGCTCAACCGCTGCGAAAGCCCCAACGAGGCCGAGCCCGCTGAATAGCCCGGGTGGCTGACCGCGAGAGAAAGCGCTTAAGGTCAAGAGCGATTCACAGGAAGGTTGGAAGGGAGCTGGTGTGGAGGGATTGTGGCCCTCTCGGTGTCGTGGGCGTAATGCGGCGTCTCTGAATCCAGACACATTTTTTGCCCTCTTCCAGTCTTCCCATCTTCCTGTCCAGCTTTTGCCTTTTTGGCCGGGTGATGCGGTCAAGGGACGGGGAGGAGCAGGGCGATGCCGGTGAGGACGGTGACCACTTCGAAGGCGCGCTTGACCAGGCGGTTGCCGTAGCGTTGCGCCGCCCAGGCGCCGAGGTAGCCGCCGACGAAGCTCCCCACCAGCAGCGCCGGCAGCCAGTCCCACTGCACGGTGCCCAGCGTCCCGAGCATCAAGGCCCCGGCGCCGTTCCAGACGAGGCCCACCAGGACCATGGTGTAGGCCACGGCCTGGGTGTAGCTCATGCCGTACCAGCGCACCAGCCACAGGGTGACCATCAGCCCGGTGCCCGAGGCCAGCGAGCCGTTCAGTACGCCGATCAGGAACAGGCCACCGGCCCCGATCAGCGCGTGCCTCCAGGAAAAGCCGATCTCGCGTACGCCCTGGCCCAGTTGTGGCCGGCGCCAGGAGTACCAGCCGAGGCCGATGGTCAGCAGGCCCAGGGCGATCTCGCCGGCACGCGGCGGGATTCCGAGCACCAGCCAGGCACCGATTAGCACCCCGGGCAGACCGGCCAGCAGGATAATCCCTAGGCGTGCGGGCTCGAATGTGCTTTTCTTGAGGTGGCGCAAGCCGGCGCCGGCGCCGAGAGCGACCGACGCGATCTTGTGGGTGGCCAGCGCCACCGGGTAGGGAAGACCCAGAAAAATCAGGGCGGGCAGCTGCAGCAGACCCGCTCCGCCACCGGCCAGGGCCGAGAAGCCGTTGGCCACGATGGCGATCAAGACGAGTCCGAGGTGTTCGAGAATGGTCATTTGGGGTGCGTGCAACCGAAAGCGGTCAGGCCTTTTATACCCGGCAGTGGCCGGCGTGGTCCTGCTGGGTCTGGTGGTGCCGGCGCAGGCCGATATCTATCGCTGGGTGGACGATGACGGGACCGTACACTACTCCAGTACCCCGCAGCCCGAGACCAGCCAGCGCGAACGCCGCATCTACGACTCCGAGGGCCGGATGCGCGAGGTCCTGCCGGCGCCGATGAGCGCCGAGGAGCGAGCCCAGGCCGCGGCCGAACGCGAACAGGCGGAAAGCGACCTGGAGGCGACCCAGCGTGCGCGCCAGGACCGCGCGGAACGCGAGCGCCAGTTGCGCCGGGCCTATGCCTCGCTGGACGAGATCGAGGAGCTGCGCGAGCGGCGCGAGCGCTCGATCATCGGCAACATCCAGCGCAGCGAGGCCCAGGAAAAGACGCTGCTGCGGGAACGCGAGCGCATCCGGCGGCAGCTGGATGGCGCGAACGAGGGCTCCCGGCTGGCCGACCGTTACCGTGACGAATTACAGGAACTGGATGCCCGGATCGCCCGTGAGCGTCAGTACCGACGCGGCCAGCGTGACCGGCTGTCCGCGATCCACGAACGTCTGGATCTGGACCGTCGCGACTTCCGGCAGTTGGTGCTGAACGGAAGTCGCTAGGTCCGATTGGCCGCGCTAGCGGCTGATCAGTGTCCCCACGCCCTGGTCGGTCAGCAATTCCAGCAGGACCGCGTGCTCCACGCGACCGTCGACGATATGGGTCGCGTTCACCCCGCTGCGCACCGCATCCAGGGCGCAGCGGATCTTCGGGATCATCCCGCCGTGGATGGTCCCGTCGCGGATCATCTCGTCCACCTGCGGCGCCGACAGTTTGGTCAGCAGGTTGCCGTTGCCGTCGAGTACGCCCGGCGTGTTGGTCAGCAGGAACAGCTTTTCCGCGTCCAGCACCACTGCGAGCTTTTCCGCTGCGGTGTCGGCGTTGATGTTGTAGGCCTTGCCTTCGCGGTCGAAGCCGATCGGGGCGATCACCGGGATGAAGTCGCTTTCGTCCAGGGTGTGCACAATCGCGGGGTCTACGCCCTCGACCTCGCCCACATGCCCCAGGTCCACGGTTGACTGGCCCCCTGATGCGCCGTATTCGCGTAGTGGGGTCGCGCGGATCATCTGCCCGTCCTTGCCGGTCAGACCCACCGCGCGTCCGCCGAAGCGGTTGATCAGCGAGACGATCTCCTGGTTCACGATGCCGCCCAGTACCATCTGCACAACGTCCATGGTCTCGCGATCGGTCACGCGCAGGCCGTTGACGAATTCCGTCTCCTTGCCCAGGCGCTTGAGCAGTTCGCCGATCTGCGGGCCGCCGCCATGGACCACCACGGGATTCACGCCCACCTGCTTCAGCAGCACGATGTCGCGTGCGAACGAGGCCTTCAGGTGGTCCTCGGTCATGGCGTTGCCGCCGTACTTGATCACGATGGTCTTGCCCGCGAAGCGCTGGATGTAGGGCAGCGCCTCGATCAGTACATGGGCAACGGAATGGGCCGTCTGGGTATCCATGGCGTTTTGGTGGTCCGCAATTGGGGGCGCAGTTTACCACTGCCGATCGCCCTTCGTGCGGCCCGCTCCCATAACATTCATCAAGTATGCATCGTTTGACGAGCGCGCAACGTATCGGTATAAAGCTGCATCGCGTATATAACAAAAGGGAGCCCGCGATGCTGCAATCCGTCTCGTTGTTACTGACGATCCTGCTGGTCGTCCCGGTCACGGCCGTTTTTCTCTGGGTCGCCTTTTCCCGGCCGGCTGCGGTGGATGCCGGCGAACTGGCGGCGCGGTCCTACCGCCTCCGCGACTGGAGCTTCTGGGCCCTGCTGGCGGTGGTCACCCCGGTGTTTCTCTACACCCTGACCCTGATGCCCTACGGCGCCGATGCGGAGGCCGAGGGGGTGCAGACGGTCAATGTGACCGGTCACATGTGGCGCTGGGAGTTGTCGCAGGACGAATTCCGCGCCGGCGAGCCGGTGCAGTTCCGCGTGACCAGTCAGGACGTGAACCACGGCTTCGGCATCTACGACGAGGACCTGACCCTGCTGACCCAGACGCAGGCGATGCCGGGCTATACCAACACCCTCGAGTACACCTTCGAGGAGCCCGGCACCTACCGGGTGCTGTGTCTTGAATACTGCGGCGTCGCGCACCACGCGATGGTCGCCGAACTCACCGTCACGGAGTAAACGGACATGAGTGATACGACAATGGATACGGCCGTACCGCGCGGCCCTCGCAACGCGGTGCTTATCTATCTGGCGACCACGGTTGTGGTCCTGCTACTGATGATGGTCTTCGGGCTCCTGATGCGCCTGGAGCAGGCGGGCGTGGACCTGCTGGGGGCCGCGGGTTTCTACCAGGTGCTGACGGCGCACGGCGCCGGTATGGTCGGGGCCGTCGCGCTCGGCTCCAGTGCTGTCATGTGGTACTTCCTGCGGCGCCACGTGGAGCTTTCCACCGGCGTATTCCTGCTCAATCTCGCCCTGTTCCTGCTGGGCGCGGTGCTGATCCTGGGCGGGATCTTTATTGGCGGGTTCGCCGGGGCCTGGACTTTCCTGTACCCGCTGCCGCAGACCCCGATGGGGCTGTGGACCCAGGCCGCGGCCGCGTCGTTCTTCCTCGGGCTGCTGGCGATCGGGGTGGGCTTCCTGCTCCTGTACATCGATATCGCCCGCGCGTTGATCACGAACTGCGGCGGGCTGGGCCGCTCCCTGGGGCTGCCCCAGCTGTTCGGACGGGCCGGTGATCCGCCGCCGGCGGCGGTGGTCGCCAGCACCATGGTGCTGATCGTGAACACCCTCGGGATTGTCGCGGGTGCCGCGATCCTGACCATGAGCCTGATCAACCTCTATCAGCCGGGTTTCGAGCTCGACGCGTTGTGGGCCAAGAACCTGATCTATTTCTTCGGCCACGTGTTCATTAACGCCACCATCTACATGGCGGTGATCGCGGTCTACGAGATCCTGCCGCGTTACACCGGTCGTCCGTGGAAGGTCTCGCGCGTGTTCCTCGCGGCCTGGGCCGCCTCCACCGTGATGGTGCTGATCGTCTATCCGCACCATCTGCTGATGGACTTCTCGCAGCCGACCTCGCTGCACGTGCTGGGGCAGGTGATTTCCTACACCAGCGGGCTGCCGGTGCTGCTGGTCACCGCCTGGGGCGCGCTGACCAACGTCTACCGCTCGGGCATTCGCTGGGACATTGCCTCCGGGTTCGCCTTCCTCGGCGTGTTTGGCTGGGCCGCGGGCGTGATCCCGGCGATCATCGACGCGACCATCGCGGTGAATACGGTTATGCACAACACCCTCTGGGTGCCGGGCCACTTCCACTTCTATCTGCTGCTGGGCGTGGTCGCGATGACGTTCGGCTTCATGGCGTGGCTGACCCGCTCGCAGGCGCAGGGCGACGGCTTCTTCGACCGGCTGGGGTTCTGGACCTTCACTGGCGGCGGTCTCGCGCTGGTGGCGGTGTTCCTGTACAGCGGGGCTGGCAGCGTTCCGCGCCGCTTTGCCGAGCACCTGCCCGAATGGGCGACCTATGCCCAGCTGGGTTCGGTCGCCGCGGCCCTGGTGATCCTCGGCACGCTGCTGCTGGCCCTGCGGTTCTTCGCCGGACTGAAGCGGGTGGCGAACAATGTGGCGTAACGCGGTCTACGGGCTGACGATCATCGCCCTGGGCCTGGGTGGGTTCACCACCCTGGCCCTGGCCACCGACGGTTATCGCGCCTTCACCGCGGAGGAGGCGCGCCGTGTTGCTGCCCGCGAGAATCCCGAACCGATCCCCGCGATGACGCTGGAGGATGCGCGAGGCGGGGAGCTGGACCTGGCCGAGCTGGGGGATCGCTATGTGGTGCTGGACTTCATCTACACCGGCTGCCACCACGCCTGCACGACGCTGGGCGCGAGCTTTCACCGGATCCAGGAGGCGCTGCCGGAGGCGGTACTGGGCGAGCGCGTGGCCCTGCTCAGTATCACCTTTGACCTCGAGAACGATAATGCCGAGCGCCTGCGCGAGTACGGCGAGCGTTTCTCGGCCAACCCCGAGGTCTGGTATCTCGCGCGTCCGCACAGCCGCGAGGATCTGGATCGCCTGCTGAATCATTTCCAGGTGGTGGTGATCCCGGACGGCGAGGACTTCGTGCACAACGGGGCCATCTACGTGGTCGAGCCGGATGCGCGCGTCGCCGCGATTCACGACATCGATGCGGTGGACGACGTGCTGGCCTACCTGGAGCCACGCTGGTGATGCGGCGGTCCGCCGTCTGGGCGGGGCCGGCCCTGCTGGTGGTACTGGTCCTGCCGCCGCTGCGGCCGTGGCTGGAGGCCAGCCTGATCGGCCATATGCTGGTGCAGATCCCGTTGCTGGTGCTGGCCGGCGTGCTGATCGCCCGGTCACTGCCGGAGGTCTGGCGCCTCCGGGCGGGCCGCCTGGATGCGTACGGCGTACTGGGCCTGCTGCTGGCGTTGTTCGTCGTGGTCTACTGGCTGCTGCCCCGCAACCTGGATGCGGCCGTGCTCGAGGCCGGGGCCGGTTGGGCCAAGATTGCGACGTTGGTCCTGCTGGCGGGCATGCCGCTGGGGCTGGTGGCGCACCGGCTGCCGTTGCTGGTGCGCGGGGTGCTGTGGGTCAAGGCTACGGCGATGTTCTTCGTGATGGGCTGGCTCTACCGCGAGGCCCCGGACCGGCTGTGCAATGCCTACCTGCTGGGCGAGCAGCAGCTTCTGGGCAACGTGATGCTCGGGCTGGGCGCGCTCAGCCTTGCGGCAATCCTGGCGTTGCTGCTGCTGGGGCCGCCGCGTCGACGGAGCGCCAATACCGGCCCGGCGCAGCCCTCCAGGCGAGAGGCTGTCACCCCCTCCCGATCGGTTGCCGAGCAGGCCCCGGCCGGGACGTGACCTCCGTCAGCCCCGGCCCGAGGAGCCGAAGCCGCCCGCGCCGCGGGCGGTCGCCTCGAAGTCCTCGACGACGCGGAATTTCGGTTGGGCGACCGGGACGATGACCAGCTGCGCCAGGCGTTCGCCGACCTCCAGGGTGTAGGCGTTGGTGCCCCGGTTCCAGCAGGAGACCATCAGCGGCCCCTGGTAGTCGGCGTCGATCAGGCCGACCAGGTTGCCCAGCACCAGGCCGTGCTTGTGGCCCAGGCCCGAGCGCGGGAGGATCATCCCGGCATAGCCCGGGTCCTCGATGTGGATGGACAGTCCGGTCGGGATCAGTTCCGCAGCGCCGGGTTCCAGCGTCAGTGGCTGTTCGATCATGGCGCGCAGATCCACGCCGGCCGAGCCATCCGTGGCCGGTGCGGGCAGCGGGAAGTCCGAACCCATGCGCGGGTCGAGGATCTTCAGGTCAATCTCGGGGACGGGCATCCGGTCATCCTTTCCAGTATCAGTCGGTTTTATGTTCAGCCAGGCGCTCGACGATCAGGTCGATCAGCGCCCGGGCCAGCTGCGTCTTGGGCTGGCGCGGCAACTCCCGCTCTCCGCCCGGCCACAGGCATAACAGGGCGTTGTCCGGGGTGCCGATGGCCTGGCCCGTGCTGACATCGTTGGCGGCGATCAGGTCCAGTCCCTTGGTGTCCAGCTTGCCGCGGGCGTAGTCGCGCAGGTCGCGGGTTTCGGCGGCAAAGCCCACCAGGAACGGGCGGGGCCTGAGCGTTTCGGCCCGTGCGGATACATCGGCCAGGATGTCGGCGGTGCGCTCCAGCGCGAGGGTCAGCGTATCCGGGGCCTTTTTCAGCTTCTCTCGCCGGGGCTCGGTCGGACGATAATCGGCGACGGCCGCCGCGGCGATAACGATGTCGGTTCCGGGCAGATGATCGAGGACGGCGGCATGCATGGCGGCGGCGGTATCCACGGCGACACAGGTCACGCCAGCGGGAGGCGCCAGCGCGATCGGGCCGTGGACCAGGGTGACGTCGGCGCCGGCGTCGCGCGCCGCGGCGGCCAGTGCCAGGCCCATACGGCCGGAGCTGCGGTTACCCAGAAAGCGTACCGGGTCGATCGGTTCGTGGGTCGGTCCCGCGGTGATCAATACCCGGCGTCCGGCCAGGGGGGCGGGCCCTGGTTGCAGGAGGGCCCGGGCAATGGCGGCTGGCTCGTACATCCGCCCGGGCCCCTGTTCGCCACAGGCCTGCTCCCCGGCATCCGGACCGAGGAAACGGATGCCGCGCTCCTGTAGCAGCGTATGGTTGGCGCGGGTCGCCGGGTGTGCCCACATGCGATGGTTCATCGCCGGGGCCAGGGTTACCGGGGCCTCGGTTGCCAGCAGCAGGGTGGTCAGCAGGTCATCGGCGTGGCCGTGGGCCATGCGGGCCATCAGGTCAGCGGTGGCCGGGGCGACGACCACGTGGTCGGCCCAGCGCGCCAGGGCGATGTGATCCATGCCGGACTCCGCCTCGGCCTCCAGCAAGCCGGTGCGCACCGGCTCGCCGGACAGGGCCTGGAAAGTCAGCGGGGTGACAAAGGCCTGGGCGCCCTCGGTCATCGCCACGCGCACGGCGCAGCCGGCGCGCTTGAGTTCGCGCACCAGTTCGCAGGCCTTGTAGGCGGCAATGCCGCCGCTTACGCCAACCAGTATCCGTGGCTTGGGATCGTATTCCGTCATGCGGCGGATTCTACCCGCTTAGTCCTTTTTCTGGCGCGCGGAGACACCGGCGGTCAGGGCGTAGCGCATCGCGTCTTCCAGTGACAGGTCCAGCGGTTCGATGCGCTCGCGCGGGAGCATCAGGGTGTACCCGCCGATCTGGTAACTCATGGGCATGTAGACCGCGACCGTCTCGGGGCCACCCAGGTTGTCCGGCAGGCCCGCGAAATCCTCGCGGGTGACGAAGCCCACCAGCTTGAAGTCGGTGCCGGGAAACTGCACCAGCACCGCCTGGCCGAACTGCTCGTGAATGTCGCCGGAGAGCAGGCGAGTCACATCGCGCACCGTGCCGTGGATGGTCTTGACCACCGGGATGCGCTGCATCAGCCCCTCCAGCCAGTCGAACAGCCAGCGGACCACGTAGGCCTGAAGCAGTACCCCCAGACCGAAGATCAGGCCAATCCCGGCCAGGATCCCCATGCCCGGGAAATAGAGCAGGTCCGGCAGGATGGCCTGCAGCAGACCTCCGAGCACCTCCTCGGCGGTGCTCCCCAGCCACCACAGCAGCGCCAGCGTGATCGCGGCCGGGAGTATGGCGGCCAGGCCGGTCAGGAAGGTGCGAGAGATCTGACGCACAGTGAACTCCGTGCAGGGACGTTCTCCGGATGCTAACGCATTCGCGGTTGGTGCACGGTGCGACAGGGAGCGCGGCGGCGCAGGATCGGCACTTCCGTGATTGGGTAGAGTCTATGGTCCGATGTGTGCGTCGATAGCCGCCTGGAGGAAGATTGACTGATGACGATGCCGACGAGAGGGGGTCTTTGGGCCCTGGTGTTCGTGATGATCCTCCTGCCGCAGGCCGTGCCGGCGGGCTCGACCGGCGCGGTGGCGCCCGCGGACTACGCGATGACACCGGAGGCGGTCGCGCCGAGTGTCTACGCGGTGATGACGCCCGCCCGGGATTTCCCCAGCCGCGAAAATCTCGGCTGGAACGCGAACATGGCGTTCGTGGTGACCGGTGACGGGGTGCTGGTGTTCGACACCGGCTCCTCCGAGACGATGGGCGTGGCCCTGCGCGAAGCGATCGCCGGGGTCACCGACGAGCCGGTGCGCTGGATCGTGAACAGCCACAGCCACGGCGATCACTGGCTGGGCAACGCGGCCTTCGCCGACGAGGAGCCGGAGATCATGGCCGGTTCCGCGTCCATTGCGCGCATGGAGGCCGAGGGCGAGGGCTGGGTCGAGAACTTCCGCGAGATGACCGAGGGTGCGACTGGCGATACCACGCTGCGGTTGCCCGATACCGCAGTCGACGAGCGCATCACCCGCGACCTCGGCGGGACCGAGGTCGTGATCATCCCGTCCGGGGGTGCGCATTCGCCGGGTGATCTGAGTGTCTGGCTGCCGCAAGCACGGGTCCTGCTGGCCGGGGACGTGGTCTACAGCGATCGTGCGCCATCGGTCTGGGATGGCGATGTCGCCCGGTGGATCGAGTTGCTGGACGAGCTGATCGCGCTGGAGCCGGCTGTGGTCGTGCCCGGCCACGGCCGGCTGGAGGATGCGCGGACCCTGGATCGTCTGCAGCGCTACCTGGTCACGTTGTGGGCGGCGATCGAGGAGGGCGTGGAACAGGGCCTGGCCGATTTCGAGACCGTGCCGCTGGTGCGCGAGCGCATGGGCGAACTGGTCGACGACTATCCGGGCTTCGACGACAAGATCGACCGCTCGGTGGCCACCACCTACCCGGATGTCGAGGCCGCGGTCTTCTGACCCCCGTATTCAGAACTGCCAGGTGGCGTGCAGCGAGCCGAACTCGGCCGCACCCTTGGCCTGACCGCTGAATTCACGCGAGCGCCAGACGTGGGTGTAGCCAAGGCGTACCGCGCCGATGTGAAACACAAAGCCGGCGGTCAATTCGCCCACTACGGGGTGCTTGTCGACCGATGGACCGTCGCGAAAGACCGGGCCGTCCAGGAACAGGTCGTAGAGCATCAGCCGCGTGTCGACACCGGCAAACGCATAGCCGCCGACGCGGGCGCTGGTCTCGAAGGTGTGGGAACCGGACAGGGCGGGCCGGATGCGGGGCGGCCCGTAATCGCCCGGCAGGTTGCGGCCCGCGCGCAGGATGGCGCCGGCATTCGCAAAGGTGAATGGCGTTCCCGCCGCCGCGCCCCAGTGCGGGGTCAGATCCAGGCCCCAGCCGCCCCTTGCACGTTGCGTATAACCGCGTAGCTGACGTTCGTACGCCACCATCAGCGTGGGTTCATTGCCAATCTGGTGATCCCATCCCTGCGGCTGCGGCGCGCTTGACCAGCTGTGGACCTCTTTCTGGGTGCGATCCGCCAGGGAGGCGGGCCCCACGGTGCCCAGGGTGACCTGCAGCCGGTCCAGGCGGTCGTCGTGTTCCTGGGCCATGCTGAAATTCAGGTACAGCCAGCCGGCGTAGGGGCGGTCATCCGGGTCGGGTGTTGTGCGTTCGATATCCTCGGGGGTGTACATGTTCTGCCCGAGGTGGATCGCGGCCTTCAGGCGTCCGGGGTCGTCGGGGCCCACAAAGAAAGGCAGGAAGTCGGCAACATCCTGCAGCCAGGGCGGGACCTTCTCCTCGCTGCGCGTCCAGCCGATGCGCACGCCGTTGGTGTAATAGCGGTCCTCCCCCGCGAACAGGTCGTTCTCGAACTCGAAGTGCAGGGCGTCCACCCCGGGGCCAGCCACAGCAGCCGGGGTTGCCGTCAGCGCCGCAAGGGTCGTCCCGAGTAGCAAAGCAGCCAGGGCGCGGCGGGGCTCACGCCCTCGGGATCCGAGGGCGTTCCGGTATGATTGGGGCATGGACCTCTCCAACCAGATCATCTTCCTGGCCGCGATCGTGCTGCTGGGGAGCATCCTTTCGAGCGTGATCACCTCGCGGCTGGGGGTGCCCCTGTTGCTGGTGTTCCTGGTCATCGGGATGCTGCTGGGCCCGGAAGGCCCGGGCGGTCTGGTCTTCGAGAATATCACCCTCGCCTATCTGATCGGCTCGGCGGCCCTGGCGATCATCCTGTTTGATGGCGGGATGCGAACGCCCGCACGCAATTTCCGCATCGGGCTGAAGCCGGCGCTGGGACTCGCGACCATCGGGGTGCTGGTGACCTCGGGACTGACGGGCGTGTTCGCCGTGTGGTGGCTGGGGCTTTCCTGGCTGGAGGGGCTGCTCCTCGGGGCGATCGTCGGCTCCACTGATGCCGCCGCCGTGTTCTCTCTGCTGCGCTCGCGCGGGCTGGAGCTGAAAAGCCGTGTCGGCGCGACCCTGGAGATCGAGTCCGGCTCCAACGATCCGATGGCGATCTTCCTGACCATCGTGCTGATCGAGCTGCTGCTGATGCCCGATCAGCAGTTCGGCCTGGTGGTGCTGGTCGAGTTCATCCAGCAGATGGGCCTGGGCGCGGTGCTCGGGGTTGGCGGTGGCCTGGCCCTGCTGGCGCTGATCAACCGGGTGCCCATGGCCGCCGGGCTTTATCCACTGTTTGCGATGGCGGGGGCCCTGGCCATCTTCGGGCTCACCGGCCTGGTCGGTGGCTCCGGGTTCCTGGCGGTGTACCTGGCCGGCCTGCTGCTGGGCAACCGGCCGCTGGAGGCGTCGCAGAACATCAAGCGCTTCCACGACGGCATTGCCTCGCTGGCCCAGATCGGCATGTTCCTGATGCTCGGCATGCTGGTGACGCCCTCCGGACTGCCGCCGGTGGCGCTGGACGCGGGGCTGGTCGCCGCCGTGCTGATCCTGGTCGCGCGGCCGCTGGCGGTCTGGATCTGCCTGTATCCGTTCCACTTCCCCTGGCGCGAGCAGGTGTTCATCGCCTGGGTCGGCCTGCGCGGGGCGGTGCCGATCATCCTGGCCCTGTTCCCGCTGCTGGCCGGGCTGGAGCTGGCCGGCCACTTCTTCCACGTCGTCTTCTTCGTGGTGCTGATCTCGCTGCTGGTACAGGGCTGGACCGTGGCGCCCTCGGCGCGCTGGCTGGGCCTGGAACTGCCGCCCACCACCGCACGCGTGCAGCGCACCGAGCTGGATATCCCCGGCCAGCAGGAGATGGAGCTGGTGGGCTATCGCCTGGCGGAGACGACGCCGGTGGTGCGCGAGGCCTGGTCGAACTTCCGCCTGCCGGGGACCGCGCGGGTGGTGGCCCACCTGCGTGGCGGCAAGCTGCTGGAGACCCTGGAGCTGCTGGATCTGCACGCCGGCGATCACCTCTACATTATGGTGGCTCCGTCGGATCTGCATGATCTCGACCGCCTGTTCGTGCCCAAGGACGAGGTGCCGGAGCGTCTCACCGAGCGCAGCGTGTTCGGCGAGTTCGCCCTCAACGGCGATGCCCAGCTGGGCGCGGTCGGCATGGCCTACGGTGCCCCGGTCCCGCCGGAACGCCAGGGCGATACCCTCGAGGCCTACCTGCGCCACGAGCTCCAGGCCGAACCGGTCGTCGGCGACGCCGTCGATCTTGGCCCCATGCGCCTGGTTATCCGCGAAATGGACGGCGCCCGCATCACCCGGGTGGGGCTGAAGCTCCTGCAAAGGCATTGACATAGCGGCGCGGGGCTCTGCCCTGTTTTGGCGCCTTATGTGAGTAAATTCTCATATTATGGCGGGTATAGATGTAAAAAAATCCGACAATAAAATCCTTGCCAAAAGGTGCCTGGTTGGGTTAACTGAACGTTACATAGCGTGATTTTCGTCACGTTATGGGTGCATCCCGTTCCCATCAGGAGAAATAAAACATGAACGTTTTTAGATCCCTTGCCCGCTTTTCTGTCGTGCTCGCCTTCCTTTTCCCGTTCGCCCTGCTCGCTGACTACGAGTCTCCCGAGACCGTTGACGGCACCACCTACGTCGGCCCGGCGGAGGCGCGTGCCCTGTTCGATCAGCGGGTGCCGTTTGTCGACGTGCGCAGCACCTCCGACTACGAAGCCGGCCGTATCCCGGGTGCGATCAACCTGACCGTCGAGCGCGATCAGTCCCAAAGCGACATCACCGAGGAGTCGCTGCTGGAATTCATCGGCTCTAAGGATGCCGATGTGGTCTTCTACTGCAACAGCACCCCTTGCTGGCGGACCGCGGCTGCGTCCGAGCGGGCGGTGGAGTGGGGCTTTACCGGTGTCCACTACTATCGTCTCGGCTTCCCGTCCTGGCAGGAAGCTGGTTACCCGGTTGAATAATCCTCAAGAAATCCCCTGAAAAGCCGTTAAAGAACTTGCTGTGCGATGCCTCATTGGAAGCGTCGCACAGCGGTTCAGGTTTTTACATAACAAGAAGATCACCGGGGGCGTCATGTCGCTCAAACTTCGTCTGACCTTGCTGGCACTGGGTGCCCTCGTACTCGCTTCGATCGTCCTGATCAGCCTCGCTCGCGTTTCACAGGGCGTCACGGAGACGCGGTTCGAGGAGCTGATGCAAAGCAGCAAGGGGCAGCTATGGGAGCGCATTATCTCCACCGAGATCGAGCGGATGGAGCCGGGGGTGCCGAGCCTCACGCGTAACCGCGATGCGATTGGCGCGCTCTTCGAGGGCGACCGCGAGGCCTTGCAGGCGGCCGCGCGGCCTACCTTTAACCGCATGAGTTCGTCGGGCGTCCTGGATCGCCTCCAGGTGGTCAACGCCGACGGACGCATCCAGTTCTCCAGTGCGGGCGACTTCTCGGGAGCGGTCCGTAAGCCGCTGGTGAGGTCGGTCCTGGAGACCGGCAATGTCCTCAACGGCATCCAGCGCGACGAGGACGGCGTCCTGGTCGCCGTGCTGGCATTTCCCCTGTATGACCGTGCCGATCTGGTCGGCGTCGGCGTGTTCATGCGGGAGATGAACTCGGCCCTGGCCGAGATGGCGGGCGCCGATAACTCCCTCAACCTGATTTTCAACGCCCGGGGCGGTGTTGAATACCGCTCCTTCGATCCGGAGGAGAACAATCTTCTGGACCGGATTGATCTGAATCTCCCCGAGCTGGGCGAGACGCGCGTCGCGCGCACCTCCGGTCGCGAGCGGTCCTATTCCGTCGTAACCCACCCCGTCCGCGCACCGGATGGCGAGGCACTGGCGCACCTGGTCAGCGTGAGCGACTTCACCGAGAGCTTCGGGCGGCAGGCGTTCATCAACCGGGTCGCCATTGCGAGTTCGATCCTGGTCCTCGTGGGGCTGGCCATCCTGATCTACTGGTACATGCAGCGCTCGTTCGCCCCGCTCCTGCGTGCGGTGGACGCGGCGGACGCGATCGCCCAGGGCGATCTGAGCCACGACATCCCCGAGACTGCGCGCAACGACGAAACGGGGCGTCTTTCGCAGGCGATGCGGACAATGCTCACTCAGTTGCGCTCGATGATCGAGGCCATCAACGATGCGACTCGCCAGGTCGCTTCCGCGGCGGAACAGGTGTCCGCAACGACCCAGCAGACCAACTCGGGCATGCATCGGCAGCATCAGGAGATCGAGCAGATCGCCACTGCCATGAACGAGATGACGCAGACCACCCGGGAGGTGGCCAGCAGTGCCCAGGGGGCGGCCACGTCCGCGGACAGCGCCAAGAAGGATATCGACGTCGGGCAGTCGTCACTGCAGAAGACGTTGCAGTCCATCCGTTCCCTGGAGTCGTCCGTTGGCGAGACCTCCGAGTCTGTCCAGGCCCTGCAGTCGGATGTCGAGAACATCACCGTGGTGCTGGATGTCATCAAGGGTGTGGCGGAACAGACCAACCTGCTGGCGCTGAACGCGGCCATCGAAGCGGCGCGAGCGGGAGAGCAGGGGCGCGGGTTTGCCGTCGTGGCCGACGAGGTGCGCACGCTGGCCAGCCGTACACAGAATTCGACCGAAGAGATCCAGGAGATCATCACCAAGCTCCAGGATCGTGCCGGGCAGTCGTCGAAGTCGATGGCGGTCGGTATGGAGCGGGTCTCCACTACGGTGGCCGATGCCCACGAGGCCGAGGAAGCGTTCTCCGGGATCAAGGCCTCGGTCGATCAGATTACCGACGTCAATCACCAGATCGCGGGTGCGGCCGAGGAACAAAGTGCCACGGCGGCGCACATCGACGAGGGCGTGACCAACATCCGGGATGTCGCCGAGGAGACCTCCCGGGCTTCGGAAAACACGACCGCGGCAACCGAGGAACTGGCGCGGCTCGCGGCTCAACTGCAGGAGCTGACCTCGCGTTTCCGGCTGTAAAGGCGTAATGGGGGAGAGGGCTGAAGGGTCCGGAGCCGACTGGCTCCGGACCCTTTCTTCATTTCTCCAGCATGGCCTTCAGGCCGGCGAGGTGGGCGCGGGCGGTGAGCTGCTGGGTCTCGGGGTCCGGCGGTTTGGCGTCCGGCCAGTCGAGGTGTTCTTCCGGGAGTTCGTCGAGGAAGCGCGAGGGCTCGCAGTCGATCGTCTCGCCGTAGCGGGAGCGTTGCTGGGCGTAGGTGATCAGCAGGGTCTGCTGGGCGCGGGTCAGGCCGACATAGGCCAGGCGGCGCTCTTCCTCGATGGAGTCGTCCTCGACGCTGACGCGGTGTGGCAGCAGTTCCTCCTCGAAACCGACCAGGCACACGTGTGGAAACTCCAGACCCTTGGCGGTGTGCAGGGTCAGGAGCTGTACGGCCTCGTTGCCGTCCTGGGATTCACGGTTGCGGTCGAGGATGTCCATCAGGCTGATGCGGTTGACGATGTCGGCCAGGTCCATGCCCCGGTCATCCTCGGCCTCGTCGTCGCCATATTCGGCCGTGGCGTTGCCGCCGCCCATGCGCCCGACCCAGTCGATGAACTCGCGCACGTTGTCCATGCGCCGGGTGGCGGCGCGCGGGTTGGGGCTGTTCTCGAGCAGCCAGGACTCGTAGTCGATGTCCTCGACCAGGGCGCGCAGCAGCGCGTCCGGGGCCTCCTCCGCGCCGCGGCGCTGGAAGCCGTCGACCCAGTCGGTGAAGCGTTCCAGCCGCGCCTGGGCGCGGGCGTCCATGTATTCGGACAGGCCGGCGCCGCGCGCGGCCTGTAGTAGCGAGGCCCCGCGCTGGTTGGCGTAGTGGCCGAGTTTCTCCAGCGTGGCCGGCCCGATCTCGCGGCGCGGCACGTTGACCACGCGCAGGAAGGCGGTGTTGTCGTCCGGGTTGGCGAGCAGGCGCAGGTAGGCGACCAGGTCCTTGATCTCGGCCTTCTCGAAGAACGACTGGCCGCCGCTCAGGCGATAGGGGATGCCCTGCTCGCGCAGGAGCTTCTCGAACAGCCGCGACTGGTGGTTGCTGCGGTAGAGGATGGCGAAGTCGCCCCAGGTCGCATTCAGGCGGAAGCGCCGGCGCATCAGTTCGGAGACTACGCGCGCGGCCTCGGTGTCGGCGTCGGAGCAGCCGATGACCTCGATCTTCTCGCCTTCGCCCAGCGCGCTCCACAGCCGCTTCTCGAACACGTGGGGGTTGTTGCCAATCAGGGCGTTCGCGGTGTGCAGGATGCGGTTGGTGGAGCGGTAGTTCTGCTCCAGCTTGATGACCTCCAGGCGCGGGAAGTCCTGCTGCAGCCGTGCGAGGTTCTCCGGGCGCGCACCGCGCCAGGCGTAGATCGACTGGTCGTCGTCCCCGACCACCGTCAGCCCGTCGCTGACACCGATCAGCACGCGCACCAGTTGGTACTGCGCGGAGTTGGTGTCCTGGTATTCGTCCACCAGCAGGTGGCGGATGCGGTCCTGCCAGCGGTTGCGCAGCTCGGGGTCGTCGCGCAGGCAGTCCACCGGGCGCTTGATCAGGTCGTCGAAGTCCACCGCGTTGTAGGCGCGCAGGGCGTCCTGATAGCGCGGGTACAGGTTGGCCGCGGCGATCGCCTCCGGGGCGTCGCTCATCTGGCTCGCCTCGTGCAGCGCCTCTTCCGGCGTCATCAGGTCGTTCTTCCAGCGACTGATGTGGCCAATCAGGGCGTCGACCTCGGAGCCGGTATCGTCGCGGTAGGTAATCTCGCGCAGCAGCTGCCGGCAGTCACCGGGGTCGAGGATGGAGAAGCCGGGGCGCAGCCCCGCCGCCTGCAGCTCGCGACGCAGGAAGTTGAGCCCGAAGGTGTGGAAGGTGGAGACGTTCAGGCCCCGGGCCTGTTCGCGTGACAGTCGCCCCTGGACACGTTCGCGCATCTCGCGCGCGGCCTTGTTGGTAAAGGTAATTGCTACGATCTGGCGTGCGGCGAGGCCGCGCCGCTCGATCAGGTGAGCGATCTTCTCGGTGATCACGCGGGTCTTGCCGGAACCCGCCCCGGCCAGGACCAGCAGGGGGCGGTCCGTGGTGGTCACGGCGGCCTGTTGTTGGGGATTCAGTTCGGACACCGGGGCGGTCGATTCCTTCGCAGCGGGCCGCGTAAACTAACCCACGATCCCCGATTCATAAAGACAGCAGCGGTGAGGGTAATCCATTGACCAACGGACCGCGTGCCGCGGCATCCGCCGTGGGCCGGGAGTCGCTCCCGATATTGACCCAGTTCGACTTTCATCAGCATCTGATGGATGTCCCGGGGCCGGCGGTCATCCTGTTCACGCGCCAGGGCTGCGGGGCCTGCAAGGTCATGGGGCGGGTCCTGGCGGAATGGCAGGCGGCGGGGGATGCGCCGGCGCTGTTCGAGGTGGATGCCGAGACCGATACCGCCCTGGTACGGGAGTTCGAGGTCTTCCATCTGCCGGCACTGTTCGTGTTTCAGGCGGGGGCCTATCACGGTCGCCTGGAAGCCCCGCCGCGCCTGCCCCTGTTGCGCGAGGCGCTGGCGGCCGTACTGGCCCGACCGCCCGAGGAGGCGCCGTGAAATCCCTGCACGCCGAAACCGTCACGCCGGACCGGGACTGGTACCCGCCGGCGCAGCGCCTCGACAGCCCGAACCAGGATGAGCGTCCGCCCGGTCAGCAACCGGAACTGATCGTGGTGCATGCGATCAGCCTGCCGCCGGGCGAGTTCGGTGGAGGGCACGTCGCCGAGCTGTTCCAGAACCGGCTCGATCCGGATGCCCACCCCTACTTTGCCGAGGTCGGCGGCCTGCGCGTCTCCGCCCATGTGCTGATCGACCGCGAGGGCCAGGCGACCCAGTTCGTGCCGTTCTCCCGACGCGCCTGGCATGCCGGGGTGTCGCGGTGGCAGGGACGCGAGCGCTGCAACGACTTCTCCATCGGGATCGAACTGGAGGGGACCGACGAGGATCCCTTTACCCCAGCGCAGTACGCCGCGCTCGCGCGAATGATTGGCTGGGTCCGCACCCGCTGGCCGGATATCGGGCCGGATGCGCTGGCCGGCCACAGCGATATCGCCCCGGGACGCAAGACGGATCCGGGCCCCCATTTCGACTGGGCGCGCCTGCGGCAGGAACTGCACGAGGTGAGCGCATGATTGTGGACCTGCTGCGTCACGGCGAGCCGGAGGGCGGCCAGCGCTACCGTGGCCACGGCTGCGACGATCCGCTGAGCGCGCGCGGCTGGAGCCAGATGGAGCGGGCGGTCCGGGGCGAGGAGGAGTGGCAGTATGTGGTCAGCTCGCCAATGCAGCGCTGCCGCGCGTTTGCCGAGCGCTTCGCCTCCACACAGGACCTTCCGTTGATTCTGGAGCCGCACCTGCGCGAGATCGGTTTTGGCGACTGGGAGGGGCGTACGCGGGTCGACCTGCAGCGGGATCGACCGGAGGAATACCGCGCCTTCTATGCCGACCCGGTGCACGCGCGCCCGGCTGGTGCGGAGCCGCTAACGGCCTTTCGCCGCCGGGTCGAGGCCGGTTTCGATGGGGCCTTGCGGCCGCTGCAGTCCGAACGGGTGCTGATGGTGGTGCATGCGGGGGTTATACGCGGGCTGGTCGGCTGGGTGCTGGGCGTGCCGGACGACCGCCTGTACCAGCTCGATTGCGAGTACGCCAGCCGCACCCGGCTGCATCGGCATCCGACCCGGGGCTGGCGGCTGCTTTACGCCAACCGGGTCTAAGCCCGGTTGTTAGCCGGCCTGGCTGCCGCGCTTGGGGACGGCCTTCACCGACAGGTAGTAGTCGTTGTTCAGGACGTCGATCAGCCGGTCGATGTTCGGATGCTTGCCCGGGTTGGCGCGGGCGTCGTCGGCGTGGCTGCCGTACAGCAGCAGGCCCGAGTTGGCCGCCTTGGGCCCGATGCCGCCGTAATCCAGCGCCAGCTGGTAGTAGATCTGCAGCGACAGGCTCTGGCCGTCCACGTTCTCGATGGTCGCGGTGGGGTTGTAGTCCTCGCCAAATAACTCCAGGCGTTCGATATTGCTGACGTCGGGCAGCTTCTTGGACATGTTCCGGCTCCTCGAAAGAATCGCGGCATTATCGGGGCATGACCCGGCGGCGACAACCAACCCGCGAAGGCGGCAGGGTCGCCCCGGGTCAGCGGCGAATAGGGCGCATGTTAAGCTATGGCCTTTTTTCGAGGGGACACGAACATGTCGCGAAGCGCGTTCATGGAGGCCGCCCAGGCCGCCGCTGATGCCGCCGAGAAGGTGATCCGCCACTACTACGAGGCGGGTGTCGACGTCGAAACCAAACCCGACGACACCCCGGTGACCCGGGCCGACGTGGAGAGCGAACAGGCGATCCGCCAGGTGATCCGCGAGCACTTTCCGGACCACGGCTTCTATGGCGAGGAGACCGGGCAGTCGGACATGGACTCCGACTATGTCTGGCTGATCGACCCGATCGACGGGACCAAGAGCTTCGTGCGGCGCTACCCGTTCTTCTCAACCCAGATTGCGCTCATGTACAAGGGCGAGCTGATCCTGGGGCTGTCCAACGGCATCCAGTTCGGCGAACGGGCTTGGGCGGAGAAGGGCCAGGGCGCCTTCCTGAACGGCAACCCGATTGCGGTCGAGAAGACCGTCGATCTCGGGCGCGCCTCGCTGTCCACCGGCAACCTCAAGTCCCTGGCGCAGAGCCCCGAGGGGTGGACCGCGCTGGGCGGCATTATGGCCGAGGTCAACCGCACCCGCGGCTACGGGGATTTCTACCACTACCACCTGCTGGCACGTGGCAGCATCGACCTGATCATCGAGTCCGACGTCAACATCCTGGACATCGCCGCACTGGCGGTGATCGTGCGCGAGGCGGGCGGCGTGTTCACCAACCTCTCCGGTGGCGAGCTCGACCTGAAGACCGCGAACGTCCTGGCCGCGGCCACTCCGGAATTGCACCGGACGGCCCTGAACCGTCTCGCCTGGAAGGACTAGCGGCGGGCTGATTGAACCACTGAGGACACAGGGGACACCGAGAAGGGCGGTCTACAGGAAGACGGGAAGATTGGAAGGGAAAGCAGTGATTGGCTGCAGGCTGGCTGGTGATGCCGCGCATTTCGGGGCGGTCATTGGCCAGGCCCTGCATCAGTAACCTGTTGGTTTTTCCAGCTGGCCGTAAATGGCATCCGTGTCGGAAACCGGAGTAATTCTTCCGGCCTTCCTGTCTTCCTGTGACCAGAACCGAGCGTCAGGTCGCGGCGCCGTTCCCGTTGCCGTTCCCGTTGGCCTCCACCAGCCCGTGGGCGCGCAGCTTTTTGCGCAGGGTGGCGCGGTTGAGCCCAAGCAGGGCGGCGGCGCGGCTCTGGTTGCCTCCGCAGCGCTCCAGCACACTGGCCAGCAGGGGGCGCTCCACCTCGTTCATGACCAGTGCGTAGAGGTCGTGGCTGCTTTGCCCGTCCAGGGTCTCGAAATACTGATCCAGCGCTCGCCGGACCGAGTCCGCCAGCACACAGTCGGACGGGAGTGTGGCCGCAACCGATGCTTCCTGGACGTCCGGGTCCTGTTCGAGTGGCATGTTCACGCTCATGCAGCCTCGCTTGCGATTCCCGTCAGGTGGGCGCGCAGGCGCCGCAGTTGTTCGCTGGCCGTGGGGGCGGCGAGAAGGTCAGCCCGGGCCGCCCGGGTGCGGGCCTCGTCGAGACCCAGACCAAGAAGATACCAGCCCAGGTGCTTGCGCGCGATACGCACACCCTGCGGTTCGCCGTACTGGGCGTGCAGGCCGGTGACGTGTTCCTCGATCAGGGCCAGGCGCGCGACCGGGTCCGGTGCCGGCGGGATCGCTTCGCCGGCCAGCGCGGCGCGGATCTGACCCGGAAGCCAGGGCCGGCCCTGGGCGGCGCGTCCGATCATCACCCCGGCCGCGCCGGTGGTATCCAGTACCCGCATCGCCGTGTCCGGGTCCGTGATGTCGCCATTGGCGAGCACCGGGATGGAAACCGACCGGACGATGCGCGCGATCGCGGCATGGTCCGCCTGCCCGCGGTAGGCGTCGGCCCGGGTGCGCCCGTGCACGGTCAGCATCGCGATGCCGCACGCCTGTGCGATGGAGGCGATCGCTTCGCCGTTCATCCGTTCGCGGTCCAGGCCCAGGCGCATCTTCAGCGTGACCGGCACGGTGACCGCCTCCGTGAGCGCCTGGAGCAGTTCGCGCACCCGTTCCGGCTCGCCCAGCAGGGCCGACCCTGCGGCCTTGCTGCAGACCTTCTTCGCCGGGCAGCCCAGGTTCAGGTCGATCACGTCGGCGCCCCGGCGCACGTTCTCGCGGGCCGCCTCGGCCAGCGGCTCGGGTTCGTTGCCCAGCAGCTGGACGATGCGCGGGCGCGGCTCCTGACGGTGGTCCAGCCGGTGGCGGCTCTTGTCGCTGGCCCACAGCCGGGTGTTGGAGGTGACCATCTCGGATACCGCCGCGCTGGCGCCCAGGCGGCGGGCCAGCAACCGGAACGGGCGATCGCTCACGCCGGCCATGGGGGCCAGGAACACGACGGGGTCCGCGAAGTGATGGATTCCGAGCTGCATCTGGGGCTGACGATTGAATCGGGGAAGCCGGGGAGTCTAGCACCTCGAGGCGCCCGCCGCCGGTGGTCAGCGTGCTCGCATTTCCCGTTCCAGGGAAACACGGATTGATATCCGCACTCCCTGCCTCAAGGCTATTGCGAGCGTGTAGATGGATCAGTGTTTCCTTGGCCCTCGGCGTATGCCCTCTCGGGTCACGCGGGCCATCGCCACGCTGCGTCGGACGTCGCGGCTACGGGCGTTGTCCAGCCACGGCCCCAGCCAGCGGAACGGGGCCAGAAGCCGGGCCACGCCGCGCAGGGCCCGGGTGTGCCGCGGGCTCCAGTGTTCGGCCTGGTACAGGGCCAGCAGGTCGCGCCCCAGAGACTCGGCGGTGTCGTCTCCCGCGGCCCAGGTGGTGGCATCCGCCAGGTGCTGGAACAGGTCGTAGACCTGGGCCAATTCCAGTGACAGGACCCGGTCAAGGTCCTCCTCGAAGTCCACGCGATAGAAGTGCTGGCCGTCGAACAGTACGTTGCGCAACTGGGCGCCGCCGTGCCAGCAGCCGGCGCGATGAAAAGTAGCGAGGTTGCGTGTCACTGCCTCGAGTGTGGCGCGGCGGGCCGCCGGGTCCTGTTCCCGAAGCGTGTGTTCGACATTTTCGCCGCAATGGCTGTACATCACCGCGTCCGGCAATTGCGCGACCACCTGTGGAACCGGTTGCCCCAGCGTCTGGAGTGCCCGAACGCGCTCCATCTCGTACCAGCCATCGCGTGGCGGGGCGTTGCCCGGCGCCGTCAGGAATGGGAAGAAGGTACGGCAAAGTACCCGGATGGCCCATTGCTGGTGACGGCTGCGCGCCTTCTCGCGTACCCGCTTGATGACGTAGCGTGCTCCGCAGAAATCCAGGCTGACAATGCGCCCCGGATCTCGCGCTAGGCGATCCTGCGCCGCTTGAACGAGTTGCGGGTCGGGGGTGTCGGGCATAGGTCAGCGGGGCTGGATCTGGATGCCCGTGATGTGGGCATGGGGGCTGGTGAGGCTCAGGCGCAGGGTGGCGGGTTTGTGGGGGGGCATCGGGGCGTCCGTGTCGGTGTAGTCGTTCGGGGTCAGGCGCAGAGCGCCATGGCGCGTGTCCAGCTGGTCGCTCAGATGGATGTCGAGGACGGGCCAGGCCTGCCGCACCGGGCTTTCCAGCTGGAACTGGAGGTGCAGCGTGCCATCGATACTGGTGAAGAAGTCCGGTGTCGACACCCGGATGCGCTCGGGCGCGCGCAGCGGGTTCCAGACCGGGCAGGGGAGGGTGGCGCACAGCTGGGCGCGAGTCTGGTCCAGGTAATGGTTATGACCCGGTGCCACGGGCGGGAAGGCCAGCAGTTGCGCGCCCAGCAGAACGCTCAGGCCGGCGGCCACGAACAGCCCCGGCCAGACACGGCGTCGGGCGGGGGCGGCCAGGTCCAGAGGGCCCGGGTGGCGTTCGATGTCGATGGCGGTGGCGATGACCGGCGCACTCTCGATCGCGCGGGTGCGAGCGGGCTGCGCGGGAAGGAGCCCCTCCCCCAGGACGCGTTCGCCGGCGCCGCCGATCTCGAGGGCCGGGAACAGATCGAACTCGGCGCCGCAGTGGGTGCAGTGCACCCGCCGCTGGCGGATCTTGGACCCGCGGGCGAGGGCGTGGGTGACGCCGCATTGCGGGCAGCGGGCGAGCATGTCAGCGTCCGGATGGCCGTAGCTGCGTCCGGTCGAGCGAGAAGGACGGTACCGGCGCGACGATGCCCATGGGTTGGCGTGTTCCTAGGGAAACACTGATCAATGTACACATTCGCGCTCGAGTCGCTTTTGCGTGCGAACAAGGCGCGGTGACTGCCGTGCATTCATTCTGCACAAGGGAGCCGCAACGCCGTGCGCGCGCAAAAGCGGCCGAGCCCCGTGGGGTTGGTGCCCCAGGTTCCCCGATCCAGCGTTGCGTCGCTTGCGGGTAGGACCACTACCCGCTGCACGACGCGCCTTGTCTCGGAAAACCTGGGGTGCCAACGCGAGTGTGTACATTGATCAGTGTTTCCCTAGCGCCGGCGCCCGCCGAGCAGGGCCCAGCCTTCGCGGCAGTCCTCGACGCCAATGTCAAAGGCATCGGAATAGGCCGCGATGACCTCGTCCGCCTGGCGTTCCAGCAGACCGGCCAGCAGGATACGCGCGCCGGGTTTCGCGGCCCGCGCGAGCTCCGGGGCCAGGTCGATCAGCGGCTTGGCCAGGATGTTGGCCAGCACCAGATCGTATTCCGCCGCGGGGACCGGGTGGTCGGTCAGGCCGGTTTCCAGTCGTTCGGGCGGGATGGCGTTGGCATCGGCATTGCTGCGCGTGGCCTGCACCGCCTGCTCGTCGATGTCGATGCCCAGCGCATGACGGGCGCCCAGCTTCAGGGCCGCGATGGCGAGGATGCCGGAGCCACAGCCGTAGTCCAGCACCTCCTGATCCCGCGGCGGATGCTGGGCCAGCGCGGCCAGGCACATCGCGGTGGTCGGGTGGTTGCCGGTGCCGAAGGCGAGGCCGGGGTCCAGACGCACGAAGGTGCCCTCCTCGATGGCCGGCTCGTCCTCCCAGGACGGCACGATCCACAGCGAACTGCCGCAGTGAATGGCGCCGAGGCCGTCGAGGCCGGCGCGCACCCAGTCCTGGTCTTCGATGGGCTGCACCTGGATCGCCTCGGGGGCCTGCGCCTGGCGCTCCAGCGCGGCGGCGGCGAGGTCCGCCTGGGTGGTGTCCGGGAATACCGCCTTCAGGCGCACAGTGGACCACAGTGGGTGGGTGCCGAGAGGAGGCTCGAACAGCGGCTCGTCGGCGGCATCGAACAACTCGACGCTGACCGCGCCGAGTTCAAAAAGCGTGTCTTCCAGCGGCTCGGCCTGTTCCGGGCTGATCTGGCATTCGAGTTCGGCAAGGCTCATGGCGTCAGGCTCTGGTGGTTGCGGAAAGGGCTCAGGCCTGTGCCTTCAGCTTCTTCTCGAGGTAGTGGATGTCGGTCTCGCCGCGCTGGAAATTGGCGTCGATCATCAGGTCGTGATGCAGGGCGACGTTGGTCTGGATGCCGTCTACCACGATCTCGCCCAGGGCCCCGCGCATGCGGGCCAGCGCGATCTCGCGGCTGTTCCCGTGGGCGATCAGCTTGCCGATCATCGAGTCGTAGTAGGGCGGCACGGCGTACCCGTTGTAGATGTGGGTATCCATGCGGATGCCCGGCCCGCCCGGGGCGTGGTACTGCTGGATAGTCCCGGGGCTGGGCATGAAGGTGCCGGGGTCTTCGGCATTGATGCGGCACTCGATCGCATGGCCGCTGATGTGCACATCGTCCTGGGTGTAGCCCAGCGGTTCGCCGGCGGCGATGCGGATCTGCTCGCGCACCAGGTCGATGCCGGTGACCTGCTCGGTGACCGTGTGTTCGACCTGCAGGCGGGTATTCATCTCGATGAAGTAGAACGCCCCGTTCTCGTACAGGAACTCAAAGGTGCCGGCGCCGCGGTAGCCGATGTCCTGGCAGGCGCGGATCAGGCGTTCCGCCATGGTCTGGCGCTGTTCGTCGCTGATGCCGGGGGCCGGGGCCTCCTCGATTACCTTCTGGTGGCGGCGCTGCATGGAGCAGTCGCGCTCGCCCAGGCATACGGCGTTGCCGTGGGTGTCGGCCAGGATCTGGAACTCCACGTGGCGCGGGTGTTCCAGGTATTTCTCCATATACAGGGTGTCGTTGCCGAAGCCCTGCTGGGCCTCGTTGCGGGTCAGCGAGATCGCGTTCAGCAGCGCGCCCTCGGTATGCACCACGCGCATGCCGCGACCGCCGCCACCGGCGGCGGCCTTGATGATGACCGGGTAGCCGATCTCGCGCGCCAGGGCCAGGTTGGTGTCCGGGTCGTCGCCCAGGGCGCCGCCGGAGCCGGGTACGCAGGGCACGTTGGCCTCCAGCATTGCCTGCTTGGCGGAGACCTTGTCGCCCATCAGGCGGATGGTCTCGGCGCGCGGACCGATGAAGGAGAAGCCGGAGGACTCCACCCGCTCGGCGAAGTCCGCGTTCTCCGACAGGAAGCCGTAGCCGGGGTGGATCGCGCCGGCATCGGTGACTTCGGCCGCGGCGATCAACGCGGGGATGTTCAGGTAGCTCTCGCCGGAGGCCGCGGGCCCGATGCAGACGGATTCGTCCGCCAGGCGGACATGCTTCAGGTCGCGATCGGCGCTGGAGTGTGCGGCGACGGTGGCGATACCCATCTCGCGGCAGGCGCGCAGGACCCGCAGGGCGATCTCGCCGCGGTTGGCGATCAGAATCTTTTCAAACATGCTCGGACCTGTTGGCAGGGAATCGGAGGGTTCAGCCGATGATGAACAGCGGCTGGCCGTATTCCACCGGGTTGCCGTTCTCGACCAGGATGTCGCGGACCGTCCCCGCCTGGTCGGCCTCGATCGGGTTGAGCATCTTCATCGCCTCGATGATGCACAGGGTCTCGCCGACCTCCACCGTCTGGCCGACCTCGACGAACGGCTTCGAGCCCGGGCTGGGTGCCCGGTAGAAGGTGCCGACCATCGGCGCGGTGACGCGGTGACCGTCCATCTCCGGGGGTGCCTCGGCCTCGCCGGCCGGGGCGGCGGCGGGCGGAGCGCCGGCCGGTGCCGGTGCCGCGGCGGGCAGGGGTGCCGGGGCCGGAGCGGCGACGGCAGTGCCGCTGGCCGAGCGGGTGATGCGGACCGACTCCTCACCCTCGTGAATCTCGATCTCGTGGATGCCGCTCTCGTCGAGCAGGTCGATCAATTTCTTGACCTTGCGAATGTCCATGGAAGCCTCTTATTCCTTGATAGCTGCAAGCGCCGCATCCAGCGCCAGCCGATAGCCAATGACCCCGAAGCCACTGACCAGACCGGCGGCGACATCGCTCAGACGCGAGGTCTGGCGGAAGGGCTCGCGGGCGTGGATGTTGCTGATGTGGATCTCGTAGAACGGGATGGCGACGCCCAGCAGGGCATCACGCAGGCTGACGCTGGTATGGGTCAGGCCGCCCGGGTTGATCAGTATTCGCTGCACGCCCTCGCCGGGGGCGGCATGGATGCGGTCGATCAGGTCGCCTTCGTGGTTGCTCTGGAAGCAGTCGAAGGAGGCCCCGGCCTGTTCCGCCCGGGCCCGAAGGTCGGTCTCGATATCCGCCAGGGTCTGCGCACCGTAGCGCTCCGGCTCCCGCTGTCCCAGCAGGTTCAGGTTGGGGCCGTTGAGCAGCAGTATGGACGCCATGGCAGGGGGAATCGGTAGCGATCCTGTCGTGAATGGACGCGATTGCACCGAAAAATGTCGATGCGGCGAATGACCGGGATTCTGCCGCAGGAAGGGTGGGGGTGTCCAGCGCGAAGCACCGAACAAGCCGCATCGGGGCGGCCCGGCGGACTGCGCCGCCGGGCCTGCCAAAGGCCGATTAGTTGGCGGTCAGCGGGAACAGGGTCAGCTCGACCCGGCGGTTCTGTTCGCGGCCCGCGTCGGTCTCGTTGGTTGCGACCGGTTGATGCGGCCCGAAGCCAATGGTGTGGACGCGCACGGGCTGCACACCGCGACGGATCAGGGCCTGGCCCACGCTCTGGGCGCGACGTTCGGACAGATCCATGTTGTATTCCACCCGGCCGGTGCTGTCGGTGTGGCCGGCGACCTCGATGCCGGTCTGGTCGAACTCCTCCAGGACCAGCGCGACCGAATCGAGGACGTCGTGGAACTGCGGCTTGATGTCGCTGCGGTCGAAATCGAAGGTGATGTTGCTCGGCATGTTGAGGATGATGTTGTCGCCGTCGCGGGTCACGCTGACGCCGGTCCCGCGCAGCTGTTCGCGCAGGGCATCCTCCTGACGGTCCATGTAGTTGCCGATCGCGCCCCCGGCCAGTGCCCCGATCCCGGCGCCGATCATTGCGCGCTGGGTGCGGTTGCGGCTGCTGGTCACGCTCCCGAGAACCGCGCCGGTAGCAGCGCCGATGCCGGCCCCGATGGTGGCGCGCGAGACACGTTCTTCCCCGGTGTACGGATCGGTGGTGGTGCAGCCCATCACCAGCACCAGGGCGCCGGTGGCGGCCAGAGCAAGAATGCGTTGCATGGCGAGTCTCCCGTGTTCGTGTGATCCGCAAGGCAGCGGACGTGATGAACCCAGCTTGCGGCTATACGGGTGAACCGTCCATGAACCCGGGTACGCCGCGGGTTATTGGGCGGCGATTTCGTGACGCAGTTCGCGCAGCACCGGGTCCGTCTCGGGGTGCACGCCGCGCCAGATCGCGAAGGCCTCTGCGGCCTGTTCCACCAGCATGCCCAGCCCGTCGCTGCCGTTCGCGCAGCCCGCGTCGGCGGCCCAGGCCAGGAAGCGTTGTGCGCCCGTGCCATAGACCAGGTCGTAGGCCAGACTGTCGGCGTGGACGAGGTGCACGGGGAGGTCCAGTGTGTCCTCGCCAAGACCGGTGGCCGTGGCGTTGACCACCAGGTCGAAGGGGCCCTGCGGCAGGGTGTCCAGGCCGCAGGCGGACAGCCGGGTGGCCGGGGCGATGTCGCGGAAGGCCTCGACGAGTCCCTCGGCGCGCGTCACGGTGCGATTGGCGATGACCAGGGCCTCCGGTGCCCCCTCCAGTAGCGGCTGCAGCAGGCCGCGGGTGGCCCCGCCGGCGCCGAGGATCAGGATGTGCCGGTTGCGCACATCGAAGCCGAGGCGGTCGAGGTCGCGGCAGAAGCCGATGCCGTCGGTGTTGTCGCCGTGGATCCGGTATTCGTCGTCGCGCCACAGGGTGTTCACCGCGCCCGCATGCCGGGCGCGGTCGGTCAGCACCCGGGTCAGGGCGAAGGCCTCCTCCTTGAACGGCACGGTCACGTTGAGGCCCTTCAGGCCCTCGGCGAACCACCCGTTGATCTCTTCGGCAAACTGGCCGGGCGTGCCCAGACGGGCCCCGTAGACGAGGTTCTGGCCGGTCTGTTCGGCGAACAGGGTATGGATGCGCGGCGACAGCGAGTGGTGGATCGGGTTGCCCACCACGGCGTAACGATCCGGGCGCGGCTCGCTCATCGCGCCGCGTCCTCGGCCAGCCATTCGGCCACGGCACGGGCGTAGTAGGTGAGGATCCCGTCGGCCCCGGCGCGCTTCATCCCGGTCAGGGCCTCCAGCACGCAGGCGCGCTCGTCCAGCCAGCCGCGTTCGGCGGCGGCCTTGAGCATCGCGTATTCGCCGGAGACGTGGTAGACGAACGTAGGGCGCCGGAATTCGTCGCGGATGCGGCGCACCACGTCGAGATACGGCATGCCCGGCTTGACCATCACCATGTCGGCGCCCTCGGCGAGATCGAGGGCGACCTCGTGCAGGGCCTCGTCGCCGTTGGCCGGGTCCATCTGGTAGGTCTCCTTGCCGCCCTTGCCAAGGTTGCCGGCTGAGCCCACCGCGTCGCGGAACGGGCCGTAGAAGGCGGAGGCGTATTTCGCGGAGTAGGCGAGGATGCGCGTGTGCACATGCCCGCCGTCCTCCAGCGTGGTGCGGATCGCGCCGATGCGCCCGTCCATCATGTCGGAGGGGGCGACCACGTCGGCGCCGGCGGCGGCATGCGACAGCGCCTGCTTCACCAGGGCCTCGACGGTGATGTCGTTCACCACGTAGCCGTCGTCGTCGATGATGCCGTCCTGGCCGTGGGTGGTGAACGGGTCCAGGGCGACGTCGGTGATCACGCCGAGCTCCGGGTGGGCCTGCTTCAGTGCCCGGACCGCGCGCTGGGCCAGGCCCTCGGGGTTCCAGGCCTCGGCGGCATCCAGGCTTTTCTTTTCGCCCGGCACCACCGGGAACAGCGCCAGCGCGGGGATGCCCAGGCGTACGGCGGCGGTCGCCTCCTCCAGCAGGAGGTCGATGGAGACGCGCTCCACGCCGGGCATCGACGGCACCGCCTCGCGTACGCCCTCGCCCTCGGTGACGAACACCGGCAGGATCAGGTCGTCCGCGCGCAGGTGATGCTCGCGCATCAGGCGGCGGGAGAAGCTGTCGCGGCGCATGCGCCGCGGGCGGCCGGCGGGATAGGGGGCAATCGGTGCGGTCATGCGGGTCGTCCTTGTCGGCGTGTCAGTCGGCGGCCTCGGCCAGCCAGTCGCGCGGCTTCAGATAGCGTTCGTAGAGTTCGGCCTCGGGCGTGCCGGCTTCCGGCTGGTAGTTGTACTCCCAGCGCACCAGCGGCGGCAGCGACATCAGGATCGATTCGGTGCGCCCGCCCGACTGCAGGCCGAACAGGGTACCGCGGTCATAGACCAGGTTGAACTCGACATAGCGCCCGCGGCGGTAGAGCTGAAACTGGCGCTCGCGCTCGCCGTATTCAGTGGCGTGGCGGCGCTCGACGATCGGGGCGTACGCGTCCAGATAGGCGTTGCCGACACTCTGCATGTAGCCGAAGGCGTGCTCGAAGCCGCCCTCGCTGAAGTCATCGAAGAACAGCCCGCCGACGCCGCGCGGCTCGTCGCGATGCTTGAGGTGGAAGTACTCGTCGCACCACTTCTTGTGCGCCGGGTAGAGGTGCGCGCCGAACGGGCGGCAGGCGGCCTCGGCGGTGCGGTGCCAGTAGATGCAGTCGTCGTCGAAGCCGTAGTAGGGCGTCAGGTCGAAGCCGCCGCCGAACCACCAGATCGGTTCCTCGCCGGGCTTCTCCGCGATGAAGAAGCGCACGTTGGCGTGCGAGGTCGGAACAAAGGGGTTGTGCGGGTGGATCACCAGCGATACGCCGGTGGCCTGGAACGAGCGCCCCGCCATCTCCGGGCGGTGGGCGGTGGCCGATGCCGGGAGGTTGTCCCCCATCACGTGGGAGAAATTGACCCCGGCCTGCTCGAACACCGCGCCCTCGCGCAGTACGCGGGTACGTCCGCCGCCGCCGGCGGGACGCTTCCAGGCGTCCTCCTCGAAGCGGGCCTGGCCGTCCAGGCCCTCGAGGCCCTGGCAGATGCGGTCCTGCAGGCCCTGCAGGTAGTCGATTACGCGTTCGATGGAGACGTTGTCCTGGCTCATGCTGCGTCCCGGTTGATCAGTGGTTGGTGGTGGCGTCGGCCCCCGGTCCGCCCCGGAGCCAGGCCCCGGTGCGGGCGTCGCGGATCGCGCTGGGGGTGTCGCGCCCGCCACATTCTGCCTGCAGGATCGCATCGATGCCGGCCCCGAGTTGTGAGGCAACGCAATCCCAGTTGCGGCAGGGCTCCTCGCCCGCGCGGTTGGCGCTAGTGGAGATCAGGGCGCTTTCGGCGGCCGCGCAAAGGGCGCGGGTCGCGGGATAGGCGGTGACACGCACGGCGAGGCTGTCATGCTCGCCACGCAGCAGGGGCGGGCATGCAGCGGTGACGGGCAGCAGCCAGGTCGTGGGGCCCGGCCAGCTCGCCTCGATTGCGGCGCGGTGTGCCTCCGGTAGCGGGGCGAGCCATTCACCCAGACGTTCGAGCGTATCGGTGACCACGATCACCCCCTTGGCGGCCGGGCGGCCCTTGATCTCGAGGATCCGTTCGATCGCCTCGGGGATGTCCGGGCGGCAGCCCAGGCCGAAGACCGCCTCGGTGGGGTAAGCGATCACACCGCCGTCGCGCACGGTCTGCGCGACGGGGTCGATATCGGCGGTCAGTAGCGGGGCGTTATTCGGATCCACGGTCGCCGGAGGACTGGGCACTCAGGCGGCTGTCGCCGGCATTGCCACTGTCGCCGGGCTTCGAAGCGCCGGACTTTTTCGCCGGGGTCTTTTTGCTGGCGGTCTTCTTGGTACCCGACTTGCTGGCGGCCTTTTTGGTCGTGGCCGCCTTCTTCGTGGTGGTCTTCTTCGTCCCGGCCGATTTCGAGGTCGACTTGGCCGCGGTCTTGCCAGTGGCCTTCTTGTCAGCGGCCTTGGTGGCAGTCTTGCCGGAGGCCTTGGCGGTCGACTTGGCGGCGCCCTTGCGGCCGCGGCCCTTGCGTTCCGGGGCGGCCGCGATCAGTTCCTGGCACTGCTCCAGCGTCAGGGACTTGGGGTCGGTCTCTTTCGGGATCTTGGCGTTCTTGCTGCCGTCGGTCACGTAGGGGCCGTAGCGCCCGTTGAGGACCTGGATGCCCTCCTCGTCGAAGCTCTTGATGAAGCGTTCGGCATCCTTTTTCTTCTTCTCGGCGACGATCTCCAGCGCTCGCGGCAGCTCGATGGTCCAGACATCGTCGTCGGGGCCGAGGGAGGCGTACTTGGAGCCGTACTTCACGTACGGGCCGAAGCGTCCGATGTTCACCATCACCGGTTCGCCCTCGGGTGTCTCGCCCAGATCGCGCGGCAGCTTGAACAGTTCCAGGGCCTCGTCGAGGGTGACCTTGTCCATCTTCTGCCCGGGCAATAACCCGGCGAACAGCGGCTTTTCCTCGTCGTCCTTGGTGCCGATCTGCACGATCGGACCGAAGCGACCGAGGCGTACCGAGACCGGGCGCCCGCTCTTGGGGTCGGTGCCCAGTTCGCGCGACTGCACGGCCTCGGCGCGTGTGACGTTCTCTTCCTTCTCTTTCACCCGGTCGCGGAAATCGCCCCAGAAATCCTCCAGCACCGGGACCCAGTCCTTCTCGCCGCGCGAGATGGCGTCCAGTTCGTCTTCCAGCTTGGCGGTGAAGTCGTAGTCGACGTAGCGGTCGAAGTGCTGGGTCAGGAAGCTGTTCACGATCCGGCCGGTATCGGTCGGGATAAAGCGCTTGCCGTCCATCTCCACGTACTCGCGCGACTGCAGGGTGGAGATGATGCTGGCGTAGGTCGACGGGCGGCCGATGCCGTATTCCTCCAGCGTCTTCACCAGGCTGGCCTCGGTGTAGCGCGGCGGCGGTTCGGTGAAGTGCTGGTCGGCGGTGACCTCGTTCAGCTGGACCGTGTCGCCCTCGGCCATCTCCGGCAGGCGCTTGTCCTCGTCGTCGTCCTGCGCGTCGTCGCGGCCCTCCTGGTAGACGGCGATGAAGCCGGGGTCGACCAGGGTGGAGCCGGTGGCGCGGAAGCGGTGCTGCGTCTCGCCCGGGACCAGGTCGGCGGCGACGGTATCGAAGGTCGCGTGGATCATCTGGCAGGCGACGGTACGCTTCCAGATCAGGTCATACAGGCGCGCCTGGTCGCTGCTCAGGCGGTCGCGGACCTCGTTCGGCAGGCGGCGCACGGAGGTCGGGCGGATGGCCTCGTGGGCCTCCTGCGCGTTCTTCGACTTGGTCTTGTACTGGCGCGGGCTGTCGGGGACGTTGTTCGCGCCGTAGCGCTCCTCGATCAGGCCGCGCATCTCGGCAATCGCCTCGCCGGCCAGGGCTACGGAGTCGGTACGCATGTAGGTGATCAGGCCGATCGCGCCGGAGCCGAGGTCGATCCCCTCGTAGAGCTGCTGCGCGGTGCGCATGGTGCGGCTGGCGGTGAAGCCGAGCTTGCGCGAGGCCTCCTGCTGCAGGGTCGAGGTGGTGAACGGCGCGGCCGGGTTGCGGCGGCGCTGCTTCTTCTCGACCTTCGCGACTTTGAGTTCGCCGCCGGCGGCGTCGGTCAGCCGCTTCTGCGCATCATGCGCGAGATCGGCACTGTTGAGGTCGAACTGGTCCAGCTTGTTGCCATCGAGGTGGGTCAGGCGCGCGGTGAAGGCCTGGCCCTGGCGTTCGCTCAGGGCATCCAGGGTCCAGTATTCGCGCGCGACGAAGGCCTCGATCTCGTTCTCGCGTTCGCAGATCATGCGCAGGGCGGGGCTCTGTACGCGCCCGGCCGACAGGCCGCGCTTGATCTTGCGCCACAACAGCGGCGAGAGGTTGAAGCCGACCAGGTAGTCCAGCGCGCGCCGCGCCTGCTGGGCGTCGATCAGCGGCTGGGCGAGGTCACGTGGCTCCGCGATCGCCTGCTGGATCGCCTTCTTGGTGATTTCGTGGAACACGACCCGGTGCACGCCACGATTCTCCAGCAGCCCGCGCTCGCGCAGGACCTCGTAGAGGTGCCAGGAGATCGCCTCGCCTTCGCGGTCGGGGTCAGTCGCGAGGATCAGGTCGTCGGCCTTCTTCAGCGCCTTGGCGATCGCTTCGATCTGCTTCTCGCTGCGCTCGATGATGTCGTACTTCATCCGGAAGCCGTCTTCCGGGTCCACCGCGCCCTCCTTGGGTACCAGGTCGCGTACATGGCCGTACGAGGCGAGGACCTGGTAGTCGGGACCCAGGTACTTCTCGATGGTCTTGCCCTTGGCGGGGGACTCTACAATGACGAGGTGCTTGCTCATGTCGCTCGGGACCGTCTCCGTGGCAGCGGGTTCCGTTTCGGGGCGGTGGCGGTTGCAGGTACGCAACCGGGGTCACGGGCGCTAAAGACTAGAGGAGGAAAACGCCCGTGGCTACCGCATGACCCTCGAAAGACGGGGGAGTCAGTGCAGATAATCCACGGCCGACGGCCCCGAATCGTCGCGCATGACCTCTTCCAGGCGGGAATAGGCGATCGCGTCGTCCGGCTGGTTGAACAGCACCATCAGCACCACCCAGCGCAGCTGGTCGAGGTCGATCTCCTCGGCGTCCAGCTCCATCACGCGATCCAGCACCAGCTCGCGGGTGCCGGCGGTCAGCAGGCCGTTCTGCTCCAGGTGCAGCAGGAAGCCGTGGGCCTCGGTGTCCAGACGCTTGCGCTCTTCCGGGGCGTAGATCCGCTGGGCGGCGCCATCGCCGCCGCGGCCGGCCAGCGGGGCCTCGCTCATCAGGCGATCCAGCCAGCCGAGGGCGCGATCGATCTCGCGCCGGGCAAAACCGGCCTCCACCAGGTGGCGTTCCAGTTCCGAGCGGTCCGGCTCCTCGTCGGATTCCTCGTCGATGGTGTGCTCGAAGAGATACATGAGCACATCCAGCACGTTCTCGTTCATGATTCGGGGGATCCTGCGTCGAGGCGCTGGTAGCGCCCGTGGTCGAGGGCGGCCACGCGGCCATGGAGTTCAAGCAAAACCAGCATGGATGAAAGCTGTTCGATGGTCAATTTGGTGCGTTCGCGCAGGGTTTCCAGCGGGACCGGGTCGAAACCCATCGCGTTCAGCACGCGTTCCTGCTCCGGGTCCAAGGGCTCGCGGGCGGGTTCCGCTTGAGTAGCGGGCGCATTCGGTGCGACGCCGAGCCAGTCCGCGAGGTCATCGAGGATCTCGTCGGCCGACTCCACCAGCTGGGCGCCATCGCGGATCAGTCGGTGGCAGCCGCGGCTGGCCGGGCTCAGCACCGAGCCGGGGACGGCATAGACCTGGCGCCCCTGCTCGGCGGCCAGGCGCGCGGTGATCAGCGAGCCACTTTTCAGGGCCGCCTCGACGACCAGCGTCGCCAGCGACAGGCCGCTGATCACGCGATTGCGCTGGGGAAAGTTGCGCGCCAGGGGCCGGGTGCCGGTGGGCCACAGCGAGACCACCAGGCCGTGGTCCGCGATGCGGTGGGCGAGGCGCCGGTGCTGGGCGGGATAGATGCGGTCGGGCCCGGTGGCGACCACCGCGATGGTGCGGCCGTCGGGTGCGGCCAGCGCGCCCTCGTGGGCGGCGCCGTCGATACCGCGCGCCAGGCCGCTGGTGACGGTGAGGCCGGCGCCGGCCAGTTCGCGGGCGAATTCGCTGGCCAGGCGCTCGCCCTGCGGCGTGGCCTCGCGGCTGCCGACGATCCCCACCTGCGGGGTGCGCAGCAGCGCGGGATCGCCGTTCAGGTACAGCACGGGCGGCGGGTCGGGGAGCTCGGCGAGCAGGGGTGGGTAGGCCGGGTCGTCCAGGCACAGCAGGGAGTGCCGGGGATCGGCATCCAGCCAGGCCCGGTCGGCCTCGGCGCCGGCGTCGCGGGTCTGGCGCGCGGCGTCATCCAGCTTGAGGTCGATGCCCGCGCGCTGCCATTCGGCGGCGGGGGCATCCAGAGCGTGGCCCGGGGTGCCGAAGGCCTCGACCAGTTGCAGCAGGCGCCGCGGGCCGAGGCCGGGGGTATTGATCAGGCGCAGCCAGTCCTGGTGCGGAGCGGCCGCCGTTCCGGCATCACGCATGCAGCCGGGCCGCAAGTCCGATCAGGGAGTGCGAACCTTGTCGCCCTCGCGCAGGGTGCGCTCGGCGTCGGTCACCAGGATGTAGGAAACCTTCTCGAAGGTCTGGAAGACCATCACGGTGCCAACTTCCTCTTCCGGCAGGGTGACCACCTCGTTGGCGCGGTCGCTGATCGGGTCGCGTACCTCGCGCCCGGCCGTGAAGGCGGCAAAGACCTGGCCATTCTCGATCCCGTCGCGTTCGCCACGGTTGATGATGGCGGCCTGCAGCTGCCCGATCTGGCTGATCGCGTCGAACAGCGAGATGATCGTGCCCTCGGTCCCGGCGGGCGGGCGGCCGATGTCGAACAGCATGTCCTGCTCGTCCGCGTAGGGCACCAGGCGGTCGCCGCGGATGGCCTCGCGCTCGCCCTTGCGGATGTCGGCGCGGGCGACGTTGCCCGGTTCGATGATCTCGGCCTCGCCCACCGGCAGGGTGGCAATACCGAGGTCCTCGCCGGTGTCGGGGTCGGTGAGCATGCCGTCGTGGCGCACGATGTGATAGAGCTCGTAGCGTTCGGTGTCCTCGGCGTTGCGCACGTAGACGCGGTCACCCGGGCCGAAGATCACGCGCTCGTCCTGCGAGGCAAGGATGTACGGGGCGTTTTCGAGGGTCTCTTCGTCCAGCACCTGCGGGCGGAACATGAACGACTGCAAGGTGGAGATGGGCGAGACGTCCTCGTCGCGTTCCACTACCCGCACTTCGGGCGACAGGCGATGGGTCGGGCGCACGCGCGGGCCGCCGTCGACCATGATGCGCGGCTGGCCGTCCACGTAGTGGATGCTCAGGACGTCGCCTGGGTAGATCAGGTGGGGGTTCTCGATCTCGGGATTGACCAGCCAGATCTCCGGCCAGTACCAGGGGTCCTGCAGGAACATCGCGGAGATGTCCCAGAGGGTGTCGCCCCTCTTCACCACGTAGCGTTCCGGCGCGGATTCACGGATCTCCGGTTCGGCGGCTGTGCGCTCTTCCAGGGCGTTGCGCGTCTGGCGGGCGGTGGTCGGCGTCTCGCGGGTGTCGGAGGCGGTCGTTTCTCCGCCGCCGTTGTCCGGCGTGGCCGCGCAGGCGCCCAGCAACAGCGTTACACTGAAGAGAATGCCCGGCAGAACGAAGGTCGTGGTGGCCCTGGTCTTGTACATTTGGTGTCCCCTGTCAGGTCCGCGCGCTCCCCGAGCCTTCCTGTGGCCCGGCCCCCAATCGGATGACGCAATTCCGCGGATATTGCGGTCCAACGTTAGCAGAATTGCGACGTCTGTACAGTACAAAGTTTGAGGTTTTTTCATGGCCAAGCGTGAAATCCTGCACTTCCCTGACCCCCGGCTGCGCCTGAAGGCCGAGCCGGTCGCCGAGGTGGACGACGAGATCCGCACCCTGGTGGACGACATGTTCGAGACCATGTACGCCGCGCCCGGCATCGGTCTGGCCGCCACCCAGATCAACGTCCAGAAGCGCGTGCTGGTGGCGGATATTTCCGAGGATCAGAGCGAGCCGCATGCCCTGATCAACCCGGAGATCCTGGAGACCTCCGGCGAGGAGGAGATGGACGAGGGCTGCCTGTCCGTGCCCGGCTTCTACGAGAAGGTGCAGCGCGCCGACCGGATCCGCGTGCGTGCCCTGGGGCGCGACGGCCAGCCCTTCGAGCTGGAAATTGATGGCCTGCTGGCGGTGTGCATCCAGCACGAGATCGACCACCTCGAAGGCAAGCTGTTCGTCGATTACCTGTCCAGCCTCAAGCGCAGCCGCATCCGCAAGAAACTCGAGAAGCAGGGTGGGCGTACCGGGGCCGGTGACAAGACCGCGGTTCCCGCGGTCTGATGGGGGTGGCGGGCACGGACGTCGACTCCCTGCGCATCGTCTACGCCGGGACGCCGGATTTCGCGGTCCCGGCGCTGCAGGCCCTGATCGAGGCGGGGCATGCGCCGGTCGCGGTCTACACCCAGCCGGACCGCCCGGCCGGCCGCGGGCGCAAGCTGCGCCCCGGCCCAGTCAAGCAGGTCGCCGAGGCAGGCGGCCTGCCGGTGGTGCAGCCGGAGAGTCTGAAGTCCGCCGAGGCTCAAGCGGAACTCGCCGCCTGGCGCCCGGACATCCTGGTCGTGGCGGCCTACGGGCTGATCCTGCCGCGCGCCGTGCTCGCGATCCCGCCGCTGGGCGGCCTCAACATCCACGCCTCGCTGCTGCCGCGCTGGCGCGGTGCGGCACCGATTCATCGCGCGATCCTGGAGGGGGATGCCGAGACCGGGGTCTGCCTGATGCAGATGGCGCCGGGGCTGGATACTGGGCCGGTGCACGCCTGCCGCCGCGTCCCGATCACGCCGGAGACCACCACCGGGAGCCTGCACGACGTCCTCGCCCGTGCGGGGGCGGAATTGCTGGTGGAACAGCTCCCAATGATTGCGGCGGGCGAATCCGCGCCCTGGCCGCAGGATGACACGCAGGCCACCTACGCCCGCAAGCTGGAAAAACAGGAGGCCTGGATGGACTGGTCGCAGCCGGCCGCGGCCCTGGATCGCCAGGTGCGCGCCTTCAATCCCTGGCCGGTGGCACAGGCCGGCTGGCAGGGGCAGGCGTTGCGGGTGTACGCCGCGACCCCGCTGTCTGCCGCGTCCGATGCGTCGCCGGGAACCATCCTGCGCGCCGGCCCGGAGGGTGTGGATGTGGCCACGGGCGACGGTGTCCTGCGGTTGCAGGCCGTGCAGCTGCCCGGTCGTCGTGCGGTCGCGGCGGCCGACTGGGCCCGCAATGCGGATCTGGTCGGCGAAACCCTGACGGGGGCGGCCTGATGGCGGGCAAGCCGAAACGCGTGGTGCCCTCGCGGGTGGACTCGCGTTCGCCGCGCCAGCGTGCGCTGGAGGCGGTGGAGCGCGTGGTGCTGCAGGGGCAGTCGCTGACCCGGGCGGTGGAGCTGGTCACCGAGGGGCTCGCGTCGCGCGACGCGGCCTGGGTTCAGGCACTCGCCTACACCACGCTGCGCTGGTATCCGCAGCTGCAGGGGCTGGTCGGCGGCTTTCTCGACCGGCCGCTGCGCAAGAAGGATGCCGTGATCGGCGTGCTGCTGGCGCAGGGCCTGGCCGAAGTGCTGCATTTCGGTACGCGGGATCACGCGGCGGTGCGCGAGACCGCCGAACTGGCGCGCGAGATCCATCGCCCTGGTGCGGTGGGCCTGATTAACGCGGTGCTGCGCCGTGCCCTGCGCGAGCAGGACGAGCTGGCCAGCCAGATCGAGGCCGACCCGATGCTGCGCTATGCGGTCCCGGAATGGCTGCTGGAGGCCATTCGCGAGGCCTGGCCGGAAGACTGGGAGACGCTGCTGGAGGCCGCGACCCGCCCCGCGCCGATGACCCTGCGCGTGAACCTGCATCGCGACAGTCGCGAGGCGGCGCTGGAGGCCCTGTCCGCGGCCGGCATCCCGGCGCGCGCGCACCCGGCGCTGCCCTGCGCGATGACCCTGGACGACCCGGTCGACGTGGCCGCACTGCCAGGGTTCGGCCACGGGGCACTGTCGGTTCAGGACGCCTCGGCGCAGTGGGCCGGCCAGTTGCTGGACCCCCAGCCCGGCGAACGCGTGCTGGACGCCTGCGCGGCGCCGGGCGGCAAGACCGGGCATCTGCTGGAGCGCGCCGGCGGGAAACTGGACCTCACCGCGCTGGACAACGATCCCGAGCGCCTGGAGCAGGTGCGCGAGAACCTCGACCGGCTGGGGTATGACGCCTGCCTGGTCGCGGCCGATCTGGACGCAATCGATGACTGGTGGGATGGCGAGCCCTTCGACGCGATCCTGCTGGACGTTCCCTGTTCCGCCACCGGTGTGATCCGGCGCCACCCGGACATCAAGACCCTGCGCAGGGCGGATGACATTCCGCGCCTGGCCGCGGAGCAGGCCCGCCTGCTGGCGGGTGCCTGGAAGCTGCTCCGGCCGGGCGGCCGGTTGCTGTACGCCACCTGTTCGCTGCTGTCGCCGGAGAACGAGGCGGTGGTTGCCCCGTTCATGGAGGCGAACGCGGATGCGCAGGCCCGGCCGCTGGAGGGCGAATACGCCATCCCGGGCAGCAAGGCCCGTCCGGTGGGCGTGTCGCTGCCGCTGGGGCTGGAAGGCGGGGACGGCTTCTATTACGCGCTGCTGGAGAAGCAGGCCCCCTGATGCCGGGGTATTCGACGGCCTGGCGCGGCGGGCCCCTGGCAGCGCTGTGCGGGCTGCTGGCCCTGCTGGCACTGCCCGCGACGGCGCACGCGGTGGAGATCCGGGGTGCTAATCACATGTGGCTGGATGACGCCACCGTGTTGGTGCGCCTCGATATCGACATGCGCCTGCCCGCGGTGCTGGAGGATGCGCTGGCCAACGGCGTGACCCTGGAGTTCGAGGCGGAGGCCCGGCTGGAGCGCGGCCGTCGGGTGGGGCGCGACACCCTGGCCCGCGAGACACGACGGGTCCAGCTGCAATACTTTGCGCTGAACCGGCATTACCTGGTAACCGCGGTGACCGACGAACGCATAGACCTGAAACCGACCCTGGGGGATGCCCTGGACGCGGTCGCCCGGCGGCTCGGGCGGCTGCGCCTGGATGAATTGCCCGAAGCGGCCCGCGCGAACCCCGGCGAGTTCGATCTGGCGGCGCGGCTGATGCTGGTGTATTCGGCCCTGCCGCTGCCCCTGCAGCTGGATGCCGGATTGCGTGGTGACCTGACGACGCGACAGGAGTGGAAGCGATGGTCGCTGGATTAGGGAAACGCTGGTCAACGTACACGCGCGCTGCTTCGTCGCTTTTGCGTGCGAACAAGGCGCGGCGACTGCCGTGCAGTCATTCTGCACAAGGGAGCCGCAACGCCGTGCGCGCGCCCGCTTTCATCAACAACGGGCGGCCGAGCCCCTGCTTTCGATGGTTCGTGGGGTTGGTAACGCAGGTTCCCCGATCCGGCGTTGCGGCCCGAATCAGTCAACAACGGGCCGGTAGAACCACTACCGGCTGCGGAGCACGCCTTGTTTCGGAAAACCTGGGTTGCCAACGCGAGGGTGTACGTTGATCAGCGTTTCCCTAAGGGGGTTCCCGTGGGGGCTCTTCGGCATCGGGCTTCTGTTCGCGCTGCTGCTGACCTCGCTGGTGGTGATGGGCGATGCCGCCCAGAATCAGGCGCGCTTCGAGCAGCTGTTCCTGTGGCTGCTCGTGTTCCATGTCGCCGTGCTGGTGGTGCTCGGGGGGCTGATTGTCTACCAGCTGGTGCGCATGGCGGTTCAGTACCGGCGCGGGGTGCCCGGCAGCCGGCTGACCCTGCGCCTGGTCGCGGTGTTCATGCTGGTCGCCGTGTTGCCGGTATCGGTGGTCTATTACTTCTCCTTCAAGTTCCTCAACGAGGGCGTGGACGCCTGGTTCGACGTGCGCGTGGAGTCGGCACTGGAGGATGCGCTGGAGCTGTCGCGTTCGTCGCTGGACCTGCGGGTGCGCCAGCTGGCGACCGAGACCCAGGAACTGATGAGCGACCTCGAGGGTGTGTCCGAGGGCCTGGTGCCGCTGGCGCTCAATGACTATCGCCGCCAGGTCGGGGCGCAGGAGCTGACCCTCGTCGGTTCCAACAACCGCATCATCGCCTCCAGCACCGACAGCCCGATCCGCCGCCTCCCGACCCCGCCAGGTTCCGACATCCTGATGCGGGTGCGCCCGGAGCAGCCGTATTCGCGCCTGGAGCCGCAGTCCGACGGCTCGCTGATCATCCGCGTGGTGGCCACTACCAGCAGCCGTCGGCCGGGCTCGGAGAACCGCATCCTGCAGGGGATCTACCCGGTGGACCCGCGCATGAGCGCGCTGTCGCTGCGGGTGCAGGACGCCTTTGCCGACTACCGCGAATTCGCCTATCTGCGTGGCCCAATGATCCAGGGGTTCGTGTTCACCCTGTCGCTGGCACTGGCGATCTCGCTGATGGCCGCGTTGTGGGCCGGGCTGCTGGTGGCCCGGCGCATGGTGCGCCCGATCTCCGACCTGGTGCAGGGCACGCGCATGGTCGCGCAGGGGGACTACAGCACCCGCCTGGCGGTGCAGCGTGCCGACGAGCTGGGATTCCTGGTGCAGTCGTTCAACACCATGACCCGTACCCTGAACGAGGCGCGCGACGAGGCCGAGCGCAACCGCCGTCTGCTGGACGCCGAGCGCGCCTATCTGGAAAGCGTGCTGCAGCACCTGCGCTCCGGCGTGCTGGCACTGGACGGCAGCCTGCGCCTGCGCACGGCGAACGCCGCGGCCAGCGAGATCCTGGAATGCGATCTGCAAGGGGCGCGCACCCGGGTGATGTCCGAGGTGGGCGACGAGTGCCCGCTGGTGGCCCAGTTCTTCGAAGCGATCAGCGACGCCCTGGTGAGCCAGGAGACGGAATGGTCGCGCCAGGTGGTGGTGTTTACCCGCAGCGGGCGCAAGGTGCTGATGACCCGCGCGGTGTGGCTGCCGACCTCCGGCTCCAGCCGCGGCCTGCACGCCATCGTGTTCGACGACATGACCGAATTCCTGAAGGCCCAGCGCGATGCCGCCTGGGGCGAGGTGGCGCGCCGCCTGGCGCACGAGATCAAGAACCCACTGACGCCGATCCAGCTGTCCGCCGAGCGCCTCTCAAGGCGTCTGGGCAAGGTGCTGGAGGGGGCCGATCGCGAGGTGCTGGATCGCGCCACGGGCACCATCGTGCAGCAGGTGGAGGCGATGAAGACCCTGGTCAACGCCTTCCGCGACTATGCCCAGGCCCCGCAGCTGGAGCGCGCCTCGGTGGATATGAACCAGCTGATCCGCGATGTCTGCGAGCTGTACCTGGACCAGGACGGGCGCTCGCGGGTCGGGGTCACGCTGGATGCCGGGCTGCCGCGCATCCACGGCGATGCCGGGCGCCTGCGCCAGCTGCTGCACAACCTGATCAAGAACGCGCTGGAGGCGGGCGAGGGCCACGAGGACATGGAGGTGCACGTGACCACCGCCTACCTCGACGATCCCGCCGGGCCGCACATCGAGCTGCGCGTGACCGACACCGGTCCCGGCATCAAGCCGGAGTTCCTCGAGCGGATCTTCGAGCCCTACACCACGGACAAGCCACGTGGAACCGGTCTCGGTCTGGCGGTCGCCCAGAAGATCGTGGAAGAACATGGCGGCATGATTGAGTGCCATAATGCGGAGTCCGGGCAGGGGGGCGCGGTCTTCCGCATCCGCATCCCGGTGGAGCATGGTCCGGTGGTTCACGAGGAGCCCGAATGAGCGAAGCCTACATACTCGTGGTCGACGACGAGCCGGACATCCGCATGCTGCTGCAGGATGTGCTGGAGGACGAGGGCTACCAGGTGGCGCTTGCCGGCTCGGTCGCCGAGGCCAAGGCCCAGCGCCGGAGCCGCCGCCCCGACCTGATCCTGCTGGATGTCTGGATGCCGGACGGCGACGGTATCTCGCTTCTGAAGGAATGGAGTGACGACGAAGGCCTGCCCTGCCCGGTGGTGATGATCTCCGGCCATGGCAATGTCGAGACCGCCGTGGACGCCACGCGACTCGGGGCCTACGACTTCATCGAGAAGCCGCTGTCCATCGACAAGCTGCTGATTACTCTTAACAACGCCCTGGAGGCCGCGCGCCTGCAGCGCGAGAACGTGGGCCTGAAGCGCCATGCCGGCACGGTCCAGGACCCGGTGGGCGATAGCGCGACCATGGTGAATCTGCGCGACCAGGTGCAGCGCATGGCGCAGCATGACACCTGGGTGTTGATTACCGGCGAACCCGGCGTTGGCAAGCAGACCTTCGCGCGGCTGCTGCATGCGCGCAGCGCGCGCCGCGAGAGCCCGTTCATCGTGGTCTCGGTAGGGTCGCTCTCGGGCGAGGAGGCGATCGCCGAGCTGTTCGGCAGCGAGCAGGGCGAGCACGTGCGCTACGGCTTGCTGGAGCAGGCGGCGGGTGGCGTGCTGTTCCTGGACGAGGTCGCGGAGATGGACCTGCAAACCCAGGGGCGGCTGCTGCATGCCCTGGACACCCAGCGCATCACGCGGATTGGCGGCAACCAGCCGATCAGCGTGAACGTGCGCGTGATCGCGGCCAGCCAGTATGACCTGGCCGAGGCAGTGGAGCAGGGCCATTTTCGCGAGGACCTGTACTACCGGCTCAACGTCCTGCCACTGGCGATCCCGCCCCTGCGCGATCACGCGGAGGATATCCCGGAACTGCTGGAGTGCCACATGCGCCACCTGCATCAGCAGGAGGGGCTGCCGGTGCGCGCCTTCCAGCGGCCGGCGCTGGAGCGGTTGCAGCAGTACCACTGGCCCGGCAACGTACGCGAACTCCGCAACCTGGTGCAGCGGCTGATGATCCTGGGCTCCGGCGACGAGATCACCCGTGACGAGGTGGAACGCACCCTGAGCGGGCAGCCGCAGCGGGCCGAGGAGGCCGGCGAGGGCACGGTTGCCATACCCGACCTGCCCCTGCGCGAGGCGCGCGAGCAGTTCGAGCGGGAATACCTGCAGCAGCAGCTGGAGCGTTCCGAGGGCAACATGACGCGCCTGGCGGAACGGGTGGGGCTGGAACGCACCCACCTGTACCGCAAGTTCAAGGCGCTGGGGATCGACCCCAAGCGCGTGAAATCCGATAGCTGAATCCGCTCCGGGACGGGAGACGCATGAAGCACATCATTATCCTCGGGGCCGGGCAGGTCGGGCAGTCGCTGGCGGAGGCGCTGAGCGCCGACGGGATCGACATCACCGTGGTCGACTATCGCGCCGAGATGCTGTCGGAGCTGGAAGATCGCTACGATATCAAGACGGTGCACGGTTTCGCCGCCCATCCGTCGGTGCTGGAGGCGGCGGGGGCGCGCGATGCGTCGATGCTGATCGCGGTGACCAACTCGGACGAGACCAACATGGTCGCCTGTCAGGTGGCCTCCACACTGTTCAATATCGAGACCAAGATCGCCCGCGTGCGGGCCCGTGACTACCACGACACGCCGGCGCTGTTCGCCCAGGACGCGATGCCGGTGGACATGCTGATCTCGCCCGAGGCGATCGTAACCAGCCACATCCAGCGGCTGATCGAGCACCCGGGTTCGCTGCAGGTGCTGGAGTTCGCCGAGGGCCGGGTATCACTGGTGGGCGTGCGGGCCTACTACGGCGGTCCGCTGGTCGGGCACGAGCTGAAGAACCTCCAAAGCGATATGCCCGGCATCCATACCCGGGTCGCCGCGATCTTCCGCAAGGACCGACCGATCCAGCCGGACGGCTCCACGGTGATCGAGGCGGACGACGAAGTCTTCTTCGTCGCCGCGAAGAAGAACATTCGTGCGGTGACGTCCGAGCTGCGCAAGCTGGAAAAGCCCTACAAGCGCATCATGATCGCGGGTGGCGGCAATATCGGCGAGCGTCTGGCCGAGACGTTGAGCAAGCGCTATCGGGTCAAGGTGATCGAGCGCGATTCCGACCGCGCCGACCATCTGGCGCGCACGCTGCCCAGTAACGTCCTGGTATTGCACGGGGACAGCTCGGACGACCGCTTCCTCGAGTCCATCAATGTCGAGCACAGCGACGTCTTCTGCGCGGTCACCAACGATGACCAGGCGAACATCTTCGCCGGGATGCTGGCCAAGCGCTGGGGTGTGCGCAAGGTGATGTCGCTGATCAATCGCCCGAGCTACGTGGACCTGCTGCAAAGCGGCACCATCGACGTCGCGATCTCGCCGCAGCAGGCGACCATCGGGGCGTTGCTGGCGAGGGTGCGCGAGGGAGGCACCGCCACCGTGCACACCCTGCGGCGCGGGGCGGCCGAGGCGATCGAGACCGTGGTCAACGGCGATGCCCGCACCTCGCAGGTGGTCAGCCGCCGGATCGACGAGATCGACTTTCCCGAAGGCACCAGCGTGGGCGCCGTGGTGCGCGAAGAGGAGGTCATCATCCCGCATCGCGACACGGTCATCGAGGCGGGTGACCACGTGATCCTGTTCGTGACCGACCGGCGCAAGGTGAAGCAGGTCCAGCGCCTGTTCCAGCCCACCGCGCTGTTCTTCTAGGCGGAGCGCGCGGATGCTGCATCTCGCCTCCACGGCCCGGTTGCTGGGTGTCCTGCTGACGCTGTTCAGTCTGGCGATGCTGCCTCCGGCGGCCATCGGCTTCCTGTACGGGGAGTCCACCGCCTTCGTTTTCCTGCAGGCCTTTGCCCTGCTCCTGCTGGTCGGCGGGTTGCTGTGGGCGCCGCTGTACCGAATGCGCCAGGAACTGCAGGCGCGCGACGGCTTCATCCTGGTCGTGCTGTTCTGGCTGGGTCTGGGGATCGCCGGGGCGACACCCCTGTTCCTAGATCCGAGCCTGCAGATCTCCTTTACCGACGCGGCCTTCGAGTCCATGTCCGGGCTGACCACCACCGGGGCCACGGTACTGACCGGGCTGGACGACCTGCCGCGGGCGCTGTTGTGGTATCGCCAGCAGCTGCAGTGGATGGGCGGCATGGGGATCATCGTGCTGGCGGTGGCCATCCTGCCGCTGCTGGGCGTGGGCGGCATGCAGCTGTTCAAGGCGGAGACCCCGGGCCCGATCCGCGACAACAAGCTGACGCCGCGCATCGCGGAGACCGCGCGCAACCTCTGGTACATCTACCTGGGCTTGACCGTGGCCTGTGCGCTGGCCTACTGGGCCGCCGGGATGGATGCCTTCGATGCTGTTGCGCATGCCTTTTCCACCGTCGCGATCGGAGGCTTCTCGCCCTACGACGCGAGCATCGGCCACTTCGACAGCGCCCTGATCGAAAGCGTGGCGATTGTCTTCATGATCATCGCGGGGATGAACTTCGCTCTGCACTTCCTGGTCATCCACCGCGCCACCGTTGCCCCCTACCGCCGCGATGAGGAACTGCGGACCTACCTGCTGCTGCTTGGCGGGGCCAGTGTGGTCGTGGTGACCTTCATGCTCGTGACCGGTTTCGCCAGCGACACGACGGAGGCGCTGCGCAAGGGTCTCTTCCACGTGGTGTCGATTGCCACCACCACCGGCTATGCAACCGACAGCTTCTACCTGTGGCCGGGCTTCCTGCCGGTACTCCTGATCTTCCTGTCGTTCATCGGCGCCTGTACCGGGTCCACCGGGGGTGGCATGAAGGTGGTCCGGGTGCTGTTGCTGGTCAAGCAGGGGCTGCGTGAGATCAAGCGGCTGATCCACCCGCACGCACGGATAACCGTGAAGGTGAACGGCAAGGAGGCCCCGGATCGCGTGGTCCAGGCCGTGTGGGGCTTTCTCGCCGCCTACGTGATGGTGTTTGTCGTGATGATGCTGCTGTTGATGGTGACCGGGCTGGATCAGGTCACCTCGTTCTCGGCGGTCGCGGCGACCCTGAACAACCTCGGGCCGGGGCTCGGCGAGGTCGGGGCGAACTACGCCGGCATTAATGACTTCAGCAAGTGGGTGCTGGTGTTCGCCATGCTGATGGGGCGGCTGGAAATCTTTACCGTGCTGGTGCTTCTGTCGCCCGCCTTCTGGCGGCGTTAGCCTGAACGCATCGTTTGGCCGGCGGCGCGGGAGGTGCCCCATGAGTGACATGATCGAACGTTTCCAGAACATGCTCGACGGCGGACAGGACTCTGCCATGCTGCGTTTCTCGCTGGGCAACGCCCTGGCGACCGACGGCCAGCTCGAGGCTGCGGTGCCGCACCTGGAGCGGGCGCTGGAACTGGACGGCGGCTATTCCGCCGCGTGGAAGCTGCTGGCCAAGACGCTGGTCCAGCTCGAACGCCCCGAGGCGGCGCTGTACACCTGCGAGCGCGGCATTCGCGTGGCCACGGACAAGGGTGACCTGCAGGCGGTGAAAGAGATGGAGGTCTTCGCCAAGCGCGCCCGCAAGCAGCAGGCCGCAGCGGACGGGACTGGCGACGAGTCCGGGGGCGCATGAGCGCAGCAGAAAGCGACCGAACCCGGAGCGAGGACGCCGGCGCCTACCAGGCCCCGCTGACCGCGGCCCACTTCGCCCCGCGCTACTGGGGCAGCTGGCTGCTGCTGGGCCTGGCGTGGGTCCTGCAGGAGCTGCCGCGCCCCGCCGTGCGGGGTCTGGCCGGCGGCCTGGGCCGGCTGATCCGCCGCTTTGCCGGGCGCAGCCGCGCGGTGGCGGAGCGAAACCTGGAACTGTGCTTTCCGCAGCTGAGTGCGGCCGAGCGCGCCCAGCGTCTGGAGGCCTATTACCGCTACCAGGCCCAGACGGTGCTGGATTACGGGCTGCTGTGGTTCGGCAAGCCGGGCCAGCACGCCGCGCGCATCCGCATCGAGGGCCTGGAGCACTACGAGCGCCTGCGTTCGGCCGGCACGCCGGTGATCATCCTGGCCCCGCACTCGCTGGCGCTGGACTACGGCGGCGTGCGCATGAGCCAGATGTTCGATGGCGTGTCCTTCGCCAAGCCCATGAAAAATCCGGTACTGGAGTGGATCAACCACCGCAGCCGCACGCGCTATTCCGGGGACATCTTCGCCCGTGACCAGGGCCTGCGCCCGGCGATCCGCCAGCTGAAGCGTGGCCGTTTCTTCTACTACCTGCCGGACGAGGACCTGGGCGCCGAGGGGGCCGTATTCGTCGACTTCTTCGGCGTGAAGAAGGCCACGCTGACCGCCCTTGGCCGCCTGGCGCGCATGTCGAAGGCCGCGGTGCTGCCCAGCTTTGCCTGGTACGACGCGGCGGCGGACCAGTACGTGATGCGCCTGTGGCCACCCCTGGAAGGCTACCCCACCGGCGACGACGAGGCGGATGCCCGGCAGATGAACGCGGCCGTGGAACGCGGCATCGAACAGGCCCCGGCCCAGTACCTGTGGTCCATGCGCCTGTTCCGCACCCGCCCCGAGGGCGAGCCGCGCCTGTACCCCGACCGCAGGCGCAAGGGAAACACTGATTAATGCACACACTCGCGTTGGCACCCCAGGTTTCCCGAGACAAGGCGCGTCGTGCAGTGGGTAGCGGTTCTATCCGCAAGCGGCGCAACGCAGGATCGGGGAACCTGGGGTACCAACCCCACAAACCATTCAATGCAGGGGCTCGGCCGCTTTTGAGCGCGCACGGCGTTGCGGCTCCCTTGTGCAGAATGACTGCACGGCGGTCGCCGCGCCTTGTTAGCACGCAAAAGCGACTCGAGCGCGAGCGTGTGCATTATTCAGTGTTTCCCTAACTCCGCCAGCCATGCCCGAGGGCGATACGATCCACAAGCTGGCGGCGGCGCTGCGCCCGGTGCTGGAGGGGGCGGCGTTGAGCAGAGTGGCCACGCGTGCGCGGCGGGGGGATCCGTTGCGGGAACACGGCGCGATGACTGCCGAAGCCGTGCAGGCCCGGGGCAAGCACCTGTTGCTGGATCTGGAGGCGGCGGATGGAAGCGCCTGGCAGCTGCGCACCCATCTAGGGATGTACGGGACCTGGCACCAGTACGCGCCGGGCGCCGCCTGGCACAAGCCGGCATCCGGTGCGTGGGCGTTGCTGACGCTGCCGGATCGCGTGCTGGTCTGCTTCCACCCGCGCGAGCTGCAGTGGCGCCCGCGCAAGACCGGGGAGCTGGATGCGCCCCGGCTGGATGCGCGGGTCGGCCCCGACCTGCTGGATCCGGCCGTCGACCTGGACGCGGTGGTTACCCGCGTGCGCGAGCGTGCCGATCCGGCGCGCCCCATCCTGGATGTGCTGCTGGACCAGTCGCTGGCGGCCGGCATCGGCAACATCTACAAGTCGGAGGTGCTGTTCCTGCAGGGTTGTTACCCGTTGCGGCCCTTGGGACAGATGCCGGCGACGAAGGTGGAGGGGTTGTACCGCGATGCGGAACGCCTGCTGCGGCGCAACGTGAAACCGGGGCCGCGCATCACCCGCGAGCGCGCGGAGGAGGGCGCGTTCCTGCACGTTTACGGCCGTCGTGGCAAGCCCTGCCACCAGTGTGGTGCGCCGATCGAATATGCCCTGCTGGGCGAGCACCTTCGTTCGACCTACTGGTGTCCGGTCTGTCAGGCGGGGAACCCGTAGACCGATTGGGGGCACCAACAGGGTACGACGTGCTTGCGAATCCTCGCCGCTTCGTGCGGGACCGCGTAGTACCCGCGAGGCGAAGGATCGCGTTTTCCAAGGAGGCGAACCATGCAGACGCGCACGATGAAAACGGGCCGCATCACTCTGGTCCCCGTGCTGGCGGGGTTGGTGATGGCCTGTACCGGGTCCTCCGGTGTCTCGGCCGAGGGCCTCGAGGCCGGGCAGCAGGACCTGCAGGTCAGTGTCCTGCACGAAGAACTCAACCACCCCTGGGCCATTGCCTTCCTGCCGGAAGGCGGGGCACTGATCAGTGAGCGCCCGGGCACCCTGCGCTGGTTCGAGGACGCCGAATCCTTCGAGGGTCGGGGCGCGCTGGTGCCCGGGCTACCGGAGGATATGGAGGCCCGCAACCAGGGCGGGTTGCTGGACCTCGCGCTGCACCCCAATTTCGCCGAGAACCGCTGGCTGTACTTTACCTATTCCGCCAGCGTGGACGGCGGGCTGACCACGCGCCTGGCACGCGGGCGCTTCCAGGCGGGCGAACTGCAGGACGTGGAGACGCTGTTTACCGCCGAGCCGGGCGTGCGCGGCGGGCGACACTTCGGTAGCCGCATCGTGTTCGATGATGCGGGTTACGTGTACATCAGCGTGGGCGATCGCGGCAACCGCGACCATGCCCAGGACACCGCCACGCATATTGGTACCATTATCCGGCTGCACGACGACGGGACGGTGCCGGACGACAACCCGCTGGTGGACGACGCCGATGCCCGTCCCGAGATCTGGGCCTGGGGCGTGCGCAACCCGCAGGGCATGGTGATCGATCCGGAAACCGGAACCTTCTGGCAGAACGAGCACGGCCCCCGTGGTGGCGACGAGGTCAACATCATCGAGCCTGGTCTGAACTACGGCTGGCCGGTGATCACCCACGGCCGGGAGTATGCCGGTGGCCAGGTGGGCGAAGGCATCACCGAGAAGGAGGGGATGGAATCGCCGCTGCATCACTGGACGCCGTCCATCGCCCCTTCGGGCATGGCGATCCTGCGCGACCCGGCCTTCGCCGACTGGGACGGTGATTTGCTCGTCGGTGGCCTTGCTCACCAGACGCTGCGCCGACTGACCTTCGACGGGCGCGAATTGGTGAACGAGAGCGAGGTGCTGCCGGATCTGAACCGCCGCGTGCGTGACGTGCGCGCCCATGAGGGGGCGATCTACGTCCTCACCGACCACAACCCGGGCGAGCTGATCCGGCTCGCCCCCGCCGACTGATGGAGCCGCCGATGTTTGGATTTTCCGAGCCGCGCATGCCGGCCCCCGAACAGGCTCTGCCGGGACGCGACGAACTCATGCCGGTACCCCAGCGCCACATGGTTCTGGGGGCACCGCTGGCGCCGCCGTACCCCGAGGGCATGCAGGTGATCCACTTCGGCATGGGCTGCTTCTGGGGCGCCGAGCGCCTGTTCTGGCAGCAGGACGGCGTGTATTCCACCAGCGTGGGCTACGGCGGTGGTTACACCCCGAACCCGACCTATCGCGAGGTCTGCAGCGGCCAGACCGGGCACACCGAACTGGTGCGGGTGGTGTTCGATCCGCAGCGGGTCGGGCTGGAGGCGCTGCTGCGTACCTTCTGGGAAGGACACGACCCGACCCAGGGCATGCGCCAGGGCAACGACGTCGGTACCCAGTACCGCTCCGCGATCTACACCACCGACGCGGACCAGATGGCGGCCGCCGAGGCCAGCCGCGAGCGTTTCCAGGCGGCGCTGGATGCCGCCGGGCGCGGGGCGATCACCACCGAGATCGCCGACGGCCCGGCGTACTACTTCGCCGAGGACTACCACCAGCAATACCTGGCCAAGGTCCCCAACGGCTACTGCGGCCTCGGCGGCCTCTCCGTGCCGTACCCGGCCTGAGCACCCACCCGGTTCTTGCCCACTACGAAGAAAAGCGATTCACAGGAAGACGCGAAGATTGGAAGAGAGAGGATGTTGGCGCCCTCTCGTGGCTGGGTGCGCGGTGCTTTACGAAACGATCACCGGTCCGATTCTCCACCCAAAAAAACCTTCCTGTCTTCCAAACTCCCTGTAAATCGCTTTTGACCTGCCCTCGCCTCGCCTCGCAGAGCGTTTCGTGGTGCGTCGGGTTTTCAGTCGTTCATGGCAGCGCGGACGAGGGCGTGGAACAGGCGCTGGTGGCGGCGCTTCTGGGGGAGGTATTCGGGGTGCCACTGCACGCCGATGCACCAGCCGCGTTCGGCCTCGATCGCCTGGACGACGCCGGTGGACTCACGCCCGGCGATTTTCAGGTCCTGCCCCAGGTTGTTGACGGCGTGGTTGTGGAGTGCGTTCACGTGCAGCGTCGTGTCGCCCAGGATGTCGGCCAGGTGGCTGCGCGGGTCCAGTTGCACGGGCTTGACCGGCAGCAGGCTGCGGGCCTGTGGGGTTTCCACGTAGAAGTCGGCCAGGTCGCGGTGCAGCGTGCCCCCGCGTACCACGTTGACCAGCTGCATCCCGCGACAGATGCCGAGAATCGGGCGGTGATCGTCCAGCGCGCGATGGATCAGGGCCTTTTCCAGCCGGTCGCGATCGCTGTCCAGCACGCCGCCGTGGGACTGGAACAGCCGACGCAGCAGCCACAGCGCCGGGTAGAAGAGGTAGCCGATCAGGCGCTGCGAGAGGCGTCGCTCCGCCTGCCGGATGGCGGCCGCATCCGGCCCTTCCGGCAGGGTCTCGCCATAGAGCTCGGGGTCGACGTCCGCCCCGCCGCCGACGATGAGGCCATCAAAACGCCGGTGACTGCGCGGCCTGCCCGGACGCAGCCGCAGCGGGCGGCCGCCGGCGCGCCATACCGCCAGTGCGGTAAACAGCCAGGCCGGACCGCCGCCCTGGTCGGGCCCGGTGATGGCGATCACCGGGCGGCGCAGGCGTGGTGCCGGGGAGTCGGCGATGGCCGGGGTGTCCTCAGAACCAGTCACGGAGGCGCTGGCTCCAGTCGTCGGCCCAGCGGCCGAGGGCCTGGCCGGGGCGTTCCAGGTATTCCCGTGACAGGCGCTCCAGGCGTTCCGGATCCGCCGCCAGGCGTTCGACCTCCACCCAGCCGTTGAACGGCCGCGCCAGGCTCCACTCCGCGTTGTCGATCTCGCAGTTGGGCAGGCGGTAATGGAAGGCGGGCCGTGGCTTGATCAGCTCGTGTTCCACCGGGGCGGCATCGACCCGCTCCGGGTCCAGGTGGGCGAACAGCGGCAGCAGATCCAGCGGACGGTTGCGGGTCGGGCTGTGTGCCAGGTAGGCATCGATCAGCCCGGCCTGGTCGGGCTGGAAGTCCGGGTCCAGCACGTAGCGCACGAAGGCGCCGGGGAAGGCGCGGATGTAGGGGGAAAGCCGCCGCGCCAGGTCGATCGCACCGGCCGCGGTCAGGACTTCGACCATCAACAGGAAGCTGCGCAGGATTGCGAGCAGCCATTCGGCATCGGTGCGGTGCACCTCGATGTTGATCTGCAGCCCGAAGGCATAGAGAAACGAGCGTTCCGTACCCAGGGCACCGGCCTGCTGCAGGGCCGCGCGCACCCGGTCCAGGCGGGGCAGGTCGGTGACCGGGATCGGCGGTGCCACGATCTCGTGCGGCACCAGGCGGCCCGCTGCGCCAGCCAGCCAGCGATCCAGTGCGGCCTCGTCGGAGTCGTCCAGCTCGATCCCCAGGCGCGCGAGGTGTTCGCGATACGCCCGGTCCTTCAGTACCCGCGCGTCCAGCTCCAGCTGGAAGTCGCCGACGTCCGTCTCGCGCACATGGAAGACGAAGGCGCTGTCCGACTCGACATGACCCCCGAACTCGGCCTGCACGGTTTCCGCCATCGACTCCAGCGAGACGCCGGCCATCTCGATCTCGACGCCGATGCGCCGCGGCTCCCCGTCCGGGTTGGCGGGCCAGGGGAGTTCGTGAAAAGGCTCGCTCATGCGGGTCTCGAGGCGGGTCAGTGCGGCCCTCCATGATAGCGGTTCGGTGTACCTTGTGTGGCCCGGGCAGTAGGATAGGCGCCGACTGACAGGAGCCGGCCGACCCCATGGATCGAATCTATCTTCGCAACCTCGAGATTGACGCCGTTGTTGGCGTCTACGACTGGGAACAGCGGATCCTGCGACGTCTGCGATTCGACATCGAACTGGCGGCCGATACCCGCATCGCCGCCCATTCCGGCGAGATCGGCGACACCGTCGACTACGAGGCGGTGGCCAACGCGGTACGCGCGATCGTCACGCGCGAGCCGCACGCCCTGCTCGAATCCCTCGCCGAGGAGATCGCCGAGACCCTGATGGCTCAGTTCGGTACTCCCTGGGTGCGCATCAGGCTGGGCAAGCCGGGGGCCGTCCCCGGCGTCCGCGAGGTCGGCATCGAGATCGAACGCGGCACCCTCGCAACGTCCGACTAGCCCCTCTTCTACTGCGGGCCCTTTCGGCCCGCTTTCCTGTCTCTTGTTTCGTGTCTGCCCCGCGCGGAGGCCGGACCGTGTTCACACTTTTCGTTGATCGCACTCTTTTGGTGCGTGTGCACTTTTAGTGCGCACCAATTAAAGGCAAAAGCCCGTGGTTGGGCCGCAACAGGTGTTGCGAAAAGCCGATTTTGCTCCCTTTTGGTACTTGGCACAGCCCGTGCAAGGACCGGGTGTCGACTACGCGACACTCGATTGACCAATCTGGGAGATGACCAACATGAAGAAGTTCACCCGTTCCGCGCTGGCCGCCGCTGTCCTCACTGTGGGCTCCACCGGTGGCGTTGCCTTTACCTCCACCGCCGCCGCGGAGCTGTCCGTGAACATCGGCGCGGTGTCCAATTACTACTTCCGTGGTTTTTCCGAAACCGACGACGGTGCTGCCGTTCAGGGTGGTATCGATTTTGAGCACGACTCCGGCTTCTATGTCGGTACCTGGATGTCCAATGTCGATTTTGGTGATGACACCGGCTACGAGCTCGATCTTTACGCCGGCTTTGCCGATGAGTTCGCCAATGGGTTCGGCTACGACGTCGGTTACATCTATTACGCCTATCCGGATGCCCGAGACGATACCGGTTCCCTGAGTGCCGACTTCGGCGAGATCTACGGCGAAGTCAGCTTCGATACCGGCGTTGTAGGACTGTACGGCGGTATGGCCTATGTCATTCACGACAGTGATGACTCGGCCCTGCAAGACGACGATATGTATTTCTACGCCGGCCTGGATGTCCCGTTCATGGATGTCTACAGCGCTGGTTTCATGGTGGGGCGCACCCGCTTCGACGATTCCAGCCTGGATAACTACACCCACTACACCGCCAGCCTCACTCGCGATGCCGGCGACTGGGGCGAGTTCAGCTTCAATCTCGAATATGTCGACGAGACCGACGAAGACCTGGGCGCCTGGGTGGGCTGGTCCAAGACCTTCTGATTCCGCATTACCGCCTAAAGCAACAGCGGGTCCGCCAGGTGGCGGGCCCGCCTACAGGAGTCTGACATGAAGATGATTACCGCCGTAATCAAGCCGTTCAAGCTTGATGATGTTCGCGAGGCGATCTCGGAGATCGGCGTACAAGGGATGACCATGACCGAAGTAAAAGGGTTTGGTCGTCAGCGCGGCCATACCGAGCTCTATCGCGGTGCCGAATACGTGGTCGATTTTCTGCCCAAGGTGAAACTGGAAGTGGCTGTCGACGAGAACCTGGTCGATCAGGTGGTCGAGGCCATTTCCAAGTCTGCCAGCACAGGCAAGATCGGCGACGGCAAGATCTTTATCACCCCGGTGGAGCAGGTCGTGCGAATTCGCACGGGCGAGACCGGCCCGGAAGCCCTTTAAGGCCTCCGTCATTCCATCGAATGAGGAATTTCAATCATGGAAATTGAACAGCAAGTTGTCGAACTCGCCTACGCAATGGACACCTTTTACTTTCTGGTGGCCGGCGCGCTGGTGATGTGGATGGCCGCGGGCTTTACCATGCTCGAGGCCGGGATGGTGCGCACCAAGAGTGTGGCCGAAATTGCAACCAAGAATATCGCCCTGTATTCGATCGCCAGCATTATGTACATGCTGATCGGCTACAACATCATGTACAGCGACGGCCTGAGCTCCATCATCCCGGGCCTGGGCTTTCTGATCTCGGGCGACAACGCGGTCGCGGACGTGCTGGGTAGTGGTGGCGACATCTACTACTCCGATCGTGCCGACTTCTTCTTCCAGGTCGTGTTCGTGGCCACCGCGATGTCCATCGTCTCGGGTGCCGTGGCCGAGCGCATGAAGCTGTGGGCCTTCCTGGCCTTCGCGGTCATCCTGACCGGCTTCATCTACCCGATCCAGGGCTTCTGGAGCTGGGGTGGCGGGATCCTCGACCAGATCGGCTACCTGGACTACGCCGGTTCCGGCATTGTCCACTTCACGGGCGCCGTTGCCGCGCTGGCCGGTGTGCTGCTCCTCGGGGCGCGCAAGGGCAAGTACGGCAAGGATGGCCAGATCAACGCGATCCCGGGCTCCAGCATGCCGTTGGCCACCCTGGGTGTGCTGATCCTGTGGCTGGGCTGGTTTGGCTTCAACGGCGGCTCCGAGCTGAAGGTCTCGGATATCGAGTCCGCCAACGCTGTGGCCGCCGTGTTCGCCAACACCAACCTGGCCGCGGCCGGGGGTGTGGTCGCCGCTCTGATCACCACCCGTCTGGTGTTCGGCAAGGCGGACCTGACCATGGCGCTGAACGGCGCGGTCGCGGGCCTGGTGTCTATCACCGCCGAGCCGCTGATGCCCAGCCCGTTCCTGGCGATGATCATCGGTGCCATCGGTGGTGTGATCGTGGTCTTCTCGATCGTCGCGCTGGACAAGCTGAAGATCGACGACCCGGTCGGCGCGATCTCCGCGCACGGTACCGCCGGTATCTGGGGTGTGATGGCGGTGCTGCTGTCCAACCCGGATGCGACCTTCTTCGGTCAGATTGCCGGTCTGCTCGCCATCTTCGCCTTCGTCTTCGTGGCCAGCCTGATCGTCTGGGCCATCCTCAAGGCGGTGATGGGCATTCGCCTGAACGAAGAGGACGAGGATGTGGGCGCCGACATCGCCGAGTGCGGTCTCGAGGCCTACCCGGAGTTCACCGGGAAGCAATAAACCCTCGTTAACCTGAACCGGGGTCGGGCCACAGGCCCGGCCCCGACATCGTCTCCTCCGACGCCGACAAGACAGTCTCCCAGGACTTGGATGTTGGCCTTTGGGCGCCCCTCCCCGGGCGCCCTTTTTTTGTTTCCAGAGCTGTGGGGCGGGCTCGCCCGCGAAGCCCCTGCCCGCGTCCGATAGTGCGATCGACATCCGCCGAGGCGACCCGTCACGGCGGAGCGTTCGTCTCGCAGCAAGCAGCGCCTGCCTGTCCGGCCATTCATCCCGCCGCCCCGGCTTCGGTTACGATCGCCATTTCGCCGCACCGGAACCCTGTCGCATGGATCGCCTGCTGGACGTTCGCCAACTGAAAACCGCTCATCTCGGCCCGCTGGATCTGGCGCTTCAGCCCGGGGAGCTGGTGCAGGTCACGGGCGCCTCCGGTTCCGGAAAATCGCTGCTGCTGCGGGCCCTGGCCGATCTTGACCCCAATACGGGGCAGGTCATGCTGAACGGGAAGCCGCGGGACGCCATGGCGCCGGTCGACTGGCGTCGGCGCGTGGCGTATGTGCCGGCGGAGACCGCCTGGTGGGGCGAGCGCGTGGACGAGCACCTGCCAGTGGACTTCGCGCGCGCGGCGGCCCTGCACCTGCTGGAGCAGGTCGCCCTGCCGGAGGCCTCTCTAGGCTGGGAGGTCGAGCGCCTCTCCAGCGGCGAGAAGCAGCGCCTGGGGCTGGTGCGCGCGCTGCTGAACCAGCCGCGTGTTCTCTTGCTGGACGAGCCCACCGCCAATCTGGATCTGGAAAACACCAAGCGCATCGAACGCGCGGTACGGGGGTATCTCGCCGAGGAAGACGCGGCGGCGTTGTGGGTTAGTCACGACACCCTGCAACGTCAGCGCCTGGGCGGCCGCATCCTGACCATCGCCAACGGCAAGCTGGAGGTGACCGCGTGGAGCTGATCTCGCTTTCCGCGCTGGATTTGTCGCTGGCGGCTTTGCTGGTCGTCGCGCTGGCAGGGCTGACCGTCTGGGCACGTATGGGGCTGGGGCGCAGCCTGCTGATCGCCGGGGCGCGCACCGTGATCCAGCTGCTGCTGGTCGGGCTGATCCTGCAGACGCTGTTCGACCATGCGCAGCTCGGTTGGGTGGCCTTGATGGCGGTGATCATGCTCGCTGTGGCCGGCTACGAGGTGATGGCACGCCAGCAGCGCCGCTTCGCCGGGCTGTGGGGCTATGGCATCGGTGCCGTGACCATGTTCATCTCGGCGTTCGCCGTCACGGTGCTGGCACTGACGACGATGGTCGGCCCGACCCCCTGGTGGGAGCCGCAGTACGCGATCCCGCTGCTGGGCATGCTGCTCGGCAACACCATGACCGGCATCGCACTGGGGCTGGACCGCCTGACCCAGACCGTCTGGCGCGAACGGCGCACCATCGAGGGCCGGCTGGCGATGGGCGCCTCCTGGAGCGAGGCGGTGACGACCATGCGTCGCGAGGCCGCGCGCTCCGGCCTGATGCCGACCATCAATGCCATGGCCGCCGCCGGCATCGTCAGCCTGCCGGGCATGATGACCGGCCAGATCCTGGCCGGCGCCCCGCCGGTGGAGGCGGTCAAGTACCAGATCCTGATCATGTTCCTGATCACCGCCGGCACGGGCTTCGGCACCCTCGGCGCGGTCTGGTTCGCCTCGCGCCGCCTGTTCGACACCCGCGAGCGCCTGCGCCTCGATCGTCTGAAGCCGGGCCGACACACGTAGCCATATCCACCACGAACGGTGTATTTCGCATTCGCTCAATGCGCCCTGCGGCGTTTGTGATGCCCGTCATCGCGAGGCGCGCAGCGCCGTGGCGATCGCCGTGGGCGCTCCCGACGCCGGCCCGGGCCGACGTCGGGGTTGCGTCGGGAGGTTCCTCGCTGCGCTCGCCCTTCGGGCCGGCCTGTGCGGCCGTTCAACGCGCTTCGCGCTTTTGTGCCAAGCCCCCCGGGGCCTCGCAATGACAGGAAGGGAATCCCGTCATTGCGAGCGCAGCGAAGCAATCTCCCGGCGATGGCACCGCGCTAAGGGGAGTTCGCCCGGGGTCAGGCGAACAGCTTGCGGCGGAAGAACTCGGGCGTGGCGCCGGCGGCGCGGTGGATGGCGGCGTTGTAGTAGTGGGTGACGAAGTCCAGCTCTTCCGCTGCCTCCTCGCGCAGGAAACTGACCGGGCAGTCCTTGGCGGCAATGGTGCAGGTCCACCAGCCGGAGGGGTAGGTGGCCTGCGGGAAGTGCATCGTCAGGGCGTCGATGAAGTTCGCCGCGCGCAGGCTGTCGTGCATTGGGCGGATGATGCTGTCGGTGTGCAGCAGCGGCGATTCGCTTTGCTGCACCAGCAGGCCGTCCGGGCCCAGGGCCTTCACGCAGTCCTTGTAGAACGCGGTGGAGAACAGGCCTTCGGCCGGGCCGACCGGGTCGGTGGAGTCGACAATGATCACGTCGATGGAGCCGGGGGCGGCGTCCTTCAGGTACTGCACGCCGTCGTCGAACAGCAGTTCGGCGCGCGGGTCGTCGTTGGCGTCGCACAGTTCGGGGAAGTACTGCTCGGACAGCCGGGTGACGCGTTCGTCGATATCCACCTGCACGGCCTTTTGCACCTCGTCGTGCTTGAGCACCTCGCGCAGGGTGCCGCAGTCGCCGCCGCCAATAATGACCACGTTCTTCGGGGCGCTGTGCGAGTAGAGCACCGGGTGCGACATCATCTCGTGGTAGATGAAGTTGTCGCGGCTGGTGAGCATCACGCAGTCGTCGATCACCATCAGGTTGCCGAAGGCCTCGGTCTCGTAGATCTCGATCTTCTGGTACGGGGTCTGTTCTTCGTGCAGCTTCTGCTTGATGCGAAGCGACAGGGCCATGTCTTCGTGCGGCTCGCTGAACCAGTGGTTGTCGAGTGCCATTGGGCGGCTCCCCTTGCGGATGCGGTGGACGGTATGATGCGCCGCTATGATAGTGCCCCGCACGCTGCGGGCAACTGGTCACACTCATGCGCAACCCCGGGATCGCCATGTCTGTCACGCCCTGGAATCTGGACGAGGCCCGCGCCACCTACGGGATTGATCACTGGAACGGTGGCTTCTTCGAGGTGAACGCCGCGGGCAACGTGGCGATGCGCCGCGCGGACTGGCCGGATCACCCCGGCGTGGACCTGTACGAGCTGGCGGGTCGCCTGCGCGAGGAGCATGTGGGTCCGCCGGTGCTGGTGCGGTTCCAGGATGTGCTGGACGGGCGCGTACGCCGCCTGGCGCGGGCCTTCGATACCGCTGCGCGCGAGCTGGAGTACGAAGGCGCCTTCACCGCGATCTACCCGATCAAGGTCAACCAGCAGCGCAGCGTGGTGGACCAGATCCTGGCGGCTGGCGATCAGCCGGATGCCGAGGGGCTGACCCCGCGCGTGGGGCTGGAGGCCGGCTCCAAGCCGGAGCTGATGGCCGTGCTGGCGCAGTCGCGCCCGGGTGCGGCGATCATCTGCAACGGTTACAAGGACCGCGAATATGTGCGCTTGGCGCTGATCGGGCGCCAGCTCGGGCATCGCGTGTACATCGTGATCGAGAAGCCCTCGGAGCTGGAGGAGGTGATCCGCCAGGCCGAGAATATGGATATCGCGCCGCTTTTGGGCCTGCGCGTGCGCCTGGCCTCGATCGGCAAGGGCAAGTGGCAGAACACTGGCGGCGAGAAGGCCAAGTTCGGCCTGTCCGCGGCAGATGTGCTGGGCATCCTCGAGCGCCTGCGCGGCCTTGGCTGGCTGGACCGGCTGCAACTGCTGCACTTCCACATGGGTTCGCAGATCGCGAACATCCGCGACATCCAGAACGGCATGGGCGAGGCGGCCAGCTACTTCGCCGCGCTGACCGAGGCCGGGGCGGCGCTGCGGGTGGTGGATGTCGGCGGTGGCCTGGGCATTGACTACGAGGGATCGCGCTCGCGCAACGAGTGCTCCATCAACTATTCGGTAGAGGAGTACGCGCTGAACATCCTGCGCCCGCTCAAGCGCATCTGCGACGAGCAGGGCCTGGCCATGCCAGAGGTCTTCAGCGAGTCCGGCCGTGCCCTGACCGCGCACCACGCGGTGCTGATCACCAACGTGATCGACTGCGAGCCGGCCCCGGGGGATGGCGATGTCCCGCCCGCGGACGATGGCGAGCTGCCCGAGATCGCCGCCATGCGCGCCTTGCTGGAGGACGGCGAGCGCCCGGCCTCCGAGATCTACCACGATGCCGCCTATGGCCTGGCCGAGGTGCAGGCGCGCTTTGCCCGCGGGATGCTGTCGCTGGTGGACCGTGCCCGCGCCGAGGCGATCTACTTTGCCCTGTGCCAGCGCCTGCTGGCGCGGCCCGAGGCCCTGCCGGCGGAGGTGCACGCGGAGCTGACCGACAAGCTGGCGGACAAGGTCTTCTGCAACTTCTCCGTGTTCCAGTCGATCCCGGACACCTGGGCGATCAACCAGATCTTCCCCATCATGCCGCTGCATCGCCTGGACGAGCGGCCCACTCGGCGCGCGGTGCTGCAGGATCTGACCTGCGATTCCGACGGCCATGTCGAGCACTACGTGGAGCGCGAGGGCACGCACACCACGCTTGCCCTGCACCCGTGGAACGACCGCGAGCCGTACTATCTCGGCATCTTCCTGGTCGGCGCTTACCAGGAGATCCTGGGCGATCTGCACAACCTGTTCGGGGACACCGACACTGTAAACGTGGAGCTGCTGCCGGAGGGTGGCTACCGACTGGTGGACCCGGAGCGTGGCGATACCGTCGACGAGCTGCTGTCGTACGTGCACTTTGCCCCGGATGACCTCCGCCGCGCCTTCCGCGCCAAGATCGACGCCGCCGGACTGCGTGGCGAGGCCGCCGGCCGGCTGCTGGCCGAGCTGGAACAGGGCCTGACCGGCTACACCTATCTCGAGGACTGAACCCATGCAGTGCTATGTCTACCGCGCGACCCGGCGCGCCGATACCTACGTCTACCTCCCAGAGAAGGACGACTTCTCCGAACTCCCCGACGGCCTGACCCGAGCACTCGGTCGCCTCGAATTCGCATTGGAGTTCGAACTGACCCCGGTTCGCACCTTGGCCCAGGAGGATCCGCAAAAGGTCCTGGCCAACCTCAAGGAGCAGGGCTTCCACCTCCAGTTCCCGCCCCCGGAAGACGAGCCCAGCACCTGATCTCCCGCGCGGCCGCCCGCACATGGCGCCGCCACACTCCCAGAACCAGCGCTCTCTTGGTCATCCCGGAAACCGCGAAGCGGTTATCCGGGATCCCACGCGTCGGGGTATTCCAAACCGTGGGGTCTATTCGGCGTGGGAGATCCCAGCTCTTCGTTGCGCTGCGGCCGGGATGACGTAGGGGGGTGTGGCTGTAGTGGGGTGACGCCGTGAAGCGTTTGCGACCGGCGCGGCAATTACCGATGCGGGTCTGGTGACTGGTGCGATGCGCCATCGACTCCTGGTGGTGACGGTGCCTGCGCATAAAACGCGGGAGTCGCAGCGCGGTCACGCATAAGTCTGTATAGTGTCGGCCCTTTTGCCAGTATCCAGAGTTTGCATTCCATGACCGAGAAGCTTCGCAACATCGCCATCATCGCCCACGTTGATCATGGCAAGACCACGCTGGTCGACCAGCTCCTGCGCCAGTCCGGCACCCTCGACAAGCGTGGCGACCACGGCGAGCGGATCATGGACTCCAACGCCATCGAGAAAGAGCGCGGGATCACCATCCTGGCCAAGAACACGGCCATCGAATGGCAGGACTACCGCATCAACATCGTCGACACCCCCGGACACGCCGACTTCGGTGGCGAGGTCGAGCGCGTGCTGTCGATGGTCGACTCGGTGCTGCTGTTGGTAGATGCGGTGGACGGCCCGATGCCGCAGACGCGTTTCGTCACCCAGAAGGCCTTCGCGATGGGCTTCAAGCCGATCGTGGTGGTCAACAAGATTGACCGCCCCGGCGCGCGCCCCGACTGGGCCGTGGATCAGGTGTTCGACCTGTTCGATCGCCTGGGCGCGACCGACGAGCAGTTGGATTTCCCGATCGTGTTCGCCTCTGCGCTGAACGGCTTTGCCGGCATGGATTCCAGCGTGACCGAAGGCGACATGACCTGCCTGCTGGAGACGATCGTCAAGCATGTCTCGCCGCCGAACGTCGACGCGGACGGGCCGTTCCAGATGCAGATCTCCTCGCTGGACTACAACAGTTACCAGGGCCTGATCGGCATCGGTCGCGTGAAGCGCGGGCGCATCAAGCCGAACACCTCGGTCAAGATCGTCGACCGCGAAGGCGGCATCCGCAATGGCCGCATGCTGCAGATCATGGGCTTCCACGGCCTGGAACGTGTGGAGGTCGAAGAGGCCCGCGCCGGCGACATCATCACCTTCACCGGGATGGACAAGCTGTTCATCTCCGACACCCTGTGCGATCCGAACCACGTCGAGGCGATGGAGCCGCTGACCGTCGACGAGCCGACCGTCAGCATGACCTTCCAGGTGAACACTTCGCCGTTGGCTGGCCGCGAGGGTAAGTACGTCACCTCGCGTGTGCTGCGCGATCGCCTGCAGGAAGAGCTCAAGCACAACGTCGCCCTGCGCGTCGAAGAGGCCGAGGACCCGGACAAGTTCAAGGTATCCGGCCGTGGCGAGCTGCATCTGGGCATCCTGATCGAGAACATGCGCCGCGAAGGCTACGAGCTAGCCGTCGCGCGCCCCGAGGTCGTCATCAAGGAAGTCGACGGCGTGAAGCAGGAGCCCTACGAACACGTCACCGTGGACGTCGAGGAAGAGCACCAGGGCACCGTCATGGAAAAGCTCGGCGAACGCCGCGGCGACATGACCAACATGGTCCCGGACGGCAAGGGCCGCGTGCGCCTGGACTTCATCGTCCCGTCGCGCGGGCTGATCGGCTTCCAGACCGAGTTCATGACGGCCACCTCCGGCACCGGCATCCTGCACCACGTTTTTGACCACTACGGCCCGTATCAGAGCGGTGCCGTGGCCTCGCGCCAGAACGGCGTGCTGATCGCCAATGCCGCCGGCAAGGCGCCGGGCTTCGCCCTGTTCAACCTGCAGAGTCGCGGCAAGATGTTCATCGGCCCCGGCGAAGAGGTCTACGAGGGCATGGTCATCGGCCTGCACTCGCGCGAGAACGACCTGGTCGTGAACGCGCTCAAGGCCAAGCAGCTCACCAACGTGCGCGCCTCCGGCACCGACGAGAACATCCAGCTCACGCCGCCGATCCGCATGACGCTGGAACAAGCCATCGAGTTCATCGATGACGATGAACTGGTCGAGGTCACCCCGGAAAGCCTGCGCATCCGCAAGAAGTTCCTGCTGGAGCACGAACGCAAGAAGGCCTCCCGCGCCGCCTCGGCGTAAGGCCGACGCCAACGCCCCGCCAGTGGGCAAGGCAGACAGAAGCGCCCGGTCGGATCATCCGCCGGGCGCTTTTTTGTGTCTCGTCCGCTGGGACCACGATTTTCGCCATCCCGAAGTCGCAAAGCTATTATCCGGGATTTCCATGCCGCAACCCCCGGAGTTCAGGGTTGTCGGTTTTACCATGAACGATGAGTCGAGTCGGGCGGGCCAGCGTGTTACCAGACGCAGCGTATCGGAAAGTCGCGTAAGGCCGGATCGGTGGTCAGTAAGGGGATCTGCTCGAGCTCTGCCTGGGCAGCCAGTATGCGGTCAAACGGGTCGCGATGGTCGACGGAATACGTCCCGGCGTGAATGGCTTGCGAGTAGTTAACGGCCAGATGCGTAAAGCCATCTGCGGTGACCAGCTCATCGAAGCGCTGGATGACCACACCGCCAATTTGCAGTTTGCCCAGGCGGTGCTTGGTCGCAATCTCCCATGCGCTGGCGGCGCTTACGAGGACGGTGCTTTCCAGGTCTCCAATAACTTCCCGTGCGCGTGCCGATAGCCGCGCATCGTTTGTGAACCACCAGAGCAACGCATGGGTATCGAGCAGGACTCGCACACTACTGCTCCCAGGCGGCGAGTTCATCCTCCGGCAAGGGGGCGAAGAATGCGTCTTCAACCTGGCCCGTTACGCGCCCGGGTTGGCGCCGTTGCGGAGTGGGCTCCAGCGGCACCAGCCGCGCATACGGCCGCCCGGACTTCGCCAGGATGATCTCCTCGCCGTCATGCGCGCGCTTCAGCAGTCGCGACAGGTGCGTCTTTGCTTCGTGTACGTTGACTGTCGTGCTCATGAGTTCGCCTCATCTGACTAAGTCCTATGACTAAGCCTATATGCCGGCGTTGCATCAATCAATGTTTCAGCGGGTTGCTCTGTCGATTGGGTCTCCGCCGGGCCCAGCGCAAAAGGCAAGGTTTGACCCCGAAGGCTTAACGCCGGGCGCTTTTTTGTGTGTATAGCCAACGGGCGTCTTACGCCCTATCCGTATCCGAAGGTAGATCTGTGGCCGTGGCTACCAGCAACTGGCGACGTCGCCGGTTCCACTGACGCCGCGCTCCCCGGTGTGATCCAGGGACAGCGTGCCGCAGCGGGTATCCCGTGTTGCCTGGACGCCTTGGGGAACGGCTGTCAGGTCAAAGCTGCTTCGCGCCGCATTGTTCACGTTGAACTCGTACAGATCATCCATTCGGCCTTCGGAGGCACACCCCAGGGTTGGGTCAGCGTTCTCGTAGGTGAGGTTGCTCGTGTGGTAGCGCTCCATGAACTGAGCGTGCTCGGTCAGGCAAGCTGTGGCGGCGGCCCGGTTCGAGGTTGTTACGTGGTTCTGGTAGGCGGGCCACGCGATGGCGGCCAGGATCGCGATGATTGCGACTACGATCATGACCTCGATGAGGGTGAAGCCCTCGTGCTGACCGGGCGTGCGACTCGCCTTCCGCATGTGGTGGTTCATGGTGTCATCCTGTTTTACTCGTGAAGCCTGCCAGCCGCGGGCGAGGCAAAACGCCCCGCCCGGGTCCGGCCGACTATTGCATGATGATCTCGCGCCAGGACATGCGGCCGGTGTCGGTCCCCAAGGTCTGGGTACGCACCGATTCGATCTGGCCGTCCTCGGTGCTGATCTGCATGGAATCCCCAACGAACGTTGGCTGGTTCGGGCTGCTCACCGTGCCGATGGCGGATACAGGTACCAGTTCGCCGTTGACGTCCATCATGTCGGCGTCGGTGAAGTCGCCGTCGCCATCCACGTCGAAGAATGTGAACGGGAGACGTGCGCCTGTAAACGGATTGATGGCGTAGATAAACCCGCGCCCTGTCGGTTCGCAGGGGTCACTTCCGTCGGGGATGCGGGTTTGCCCGATCAGCACGTTCGCCCGGAACTGATTGGGGGTCACCATGCGTTCGCCTTGGGGATTGCTGTTGGCGACCAGGTCGATGTACCAGCCGCGACGCTGTTCTCCAGTGGTGGCGTCTTCGAAGTCCGAGGCCGAACCATCCTCGATAGTCCTCACTTCGCGTCCGCTGACTGTGGTTTGTGCTTCGATCTGGCGTTCTACCAGATCATCGCGGTCGTCGATTGTGGAGCCGTCGTCGATCAGGCCATACCAGGTCTGCACGCTGGTGTCGTCGAGATCGCTCTCGCCCAGGTAGCGGCCGGTCCCCACGAACACCCAGGTGCGGCCGGTTTGCGGGTCAATTCCGACCAGCGGGGCGGCGGTGATGGGCTGAGGGTTGCCGCTGCTGTCTTCGGCAGCGAACAGCAGTTCCCGGCTGTTGTTGTCCAGATCAAAGCGCCAGACGTTGCCTTCCATGTCGCCGGCGTAGACCGTGTCGGTGAAGCCGTCGCCTTCGGCATCCCATGCCGCGATGCCGGCAAGCGCGTTGGAGTCACCCGTTTCCGCCAGGATGGTGGTGATGTCGCCATCGTCGATGCCGACCGAGACCAGTCGGGCACCGCCGTCGGAAGCGTTTGCTCCGTTGCCCATTAGTACGCGCCAATCACCATCGGCTACTTGCGCGATGATCGGCTTGCCGAGGTTTTGCCCCAACTCGTCGCCAAAGGCATCGCCGTCGAGTTCCCACAGGATTTCGATATCGTTGGGATCGGTTACGTCGAGCGCGAAAGCTCCTGGGCCACCGCGGCCCAGGGTCCCGACGAGTATCGTTTTCCAGCCTCCCTGCCCTCCGGGAAGGTAGACGTCCGCCACAGTGAGCTCGCCGTCGACGAAGTACTGGTGTTCGTAGGCGGGATCCGCCAGGGCGGCCAGGTCGTTCACGAGGAATCGCGGAATAAACGCAAAAAGCTCTTCACCCGTGTCGGCATTGAATCCGTGAAGCATGCCGTCATTGCCCCCAATGTAAACTACCGGTGTGCGGCCGATGTTGTCTTCCGCAAACTGCTGGTAGTCGTCCGAGCCGGAGAACCCCGCACCAAGAAAGCGTGTTAGCGACGGTGCACCAACGAAGACGGGTTGAGAGTTGATAAGAGATCCGAGAACCGATTCTCGGTCCCGGAAATCGCCGACGCCGTTTTGCTGCTCTAACGACTGGTCGCCCCGGATGTAGTCGAGAACCGCTTCGGAGCCAACCTCGCTGAATTCCGGCCACTCAAAAGGCTCCAGCAGCAGGGAATTCCCTTGGACCCGGGTAGAGTAAATCCCTCGATCATTCGGGAGGGGGAGTTCTTCGGAAGCCGACCACACGGGGTTGTCCGATGCGACTCCGGTATCCGGGTCCAGATCAAATGCGCGCAGATCCCCTGCCCACGTTCCGCTGACGTACTGGGCCTGATAGATGCGCGAGTCCGTCTCCAGTTCGGTAGAGTTCGCGGCAACCGACGAGCTCGCGCCAACCCGTTCGGTTGCTCTGCGAACGGCTTCGCGGATGCCGTCCGCGAACTCTTCCGGGCTTTGAGTGGCATAGAATTGCCCCCGGCTGTTGACCGCCGCGTGAGCTAAGTCGGTGATCGTTGTTGCTGTATTCGCGACCGGAGTGGGCCAGCCATCCTCGGGAAACTCGTCATCGTCATCGAGAATGGACGCGAAGATGCGATCAACGTCCCAGCCAGACGGTAATCCTGCCGGTTCTACCCCCAAGCCGAGGCCGATGGTGACCATGTGTTGCCAGAATGCTGGATTTTCCCGGTTAGTTGGGACGTTGTTGGTCAGGTCCGGTTTCAGGTCCCTTTTCCAGAAGTGCATGGCAATATCGGCCAGCATGTCGGAGTCATCGGCTGCGAACGGAGGTCCAGGTTGGTACTGGAACGCGCGCCCGGATGGGCCGGTGATTTCGCCCCCGCCCTGTCCATCCGCGTTCCCTAGTCCCGAGAAATTCCCGTTCCAGAACCCGTCCGTATTCAGGATGGTGTAGGACTGGCGGCACGATACGCCATCGTCCCAGGCATTCTCTTCATAGTATTCGCCTGCTTGATAAAGTGCGCGGCGTAGGGGCGTGCTGCCCGAAGCAGGCGTGTCGAAGATCCATTGAAAAAAGTTCTGGCGGTGTGTGCCCCCGAATTGGGCTAAGTCTTCTTCCACGGATGGGCTTTGGTTGATTCTCCCCCATCCGAGCTGGATATCCTGCCCGATCTCTGTCGTGCCATCTGACGCTAGGCCAAATTCCGAAAAGGCGATCGTCATGCTGGCCTTGGCGGACATGAGTCGTGTCCGGTAATAGCTGTACCAGTTGGCGAAATTCGTCCGTTCGTCCGCGCCGCCGGGTCCGGATGTGGCGCTTACCTGAACTTTGCTGTAGCAGGCATCATCATTCACGTTGCCGCAGCTGGGGGCGTATTCGAAGTAGTAGGCGGGCTCCTCGGGGCCTGCATAGGCTTGGGCAGTCCAAGAGTAGTACCAGGTAGGCCGGAAGTCGGCACTTAAATCCACCGTACTGTTATCACGGTTTTCGGCATACCCATTCGTCCATGCGGCGGTGAAGTCGGCATCACCCAGGGATTCTCCGTCGGCATCAACCGGCGGCTGATACGTGTACTCAGGGTCGTAATACTGGGCATTGAATGTGGAAGACTTGGCGCGGTCCGTGGTACGGGCACCGAATATCCCATCCGGAATGAAAGACCATTGCATGGACCCAGAATCATCCAGGATAAACAGGATGTTCGGGGGAATCGCCGGAGCGACGATCAATGGTTGTTGTGCCACGTCGACATTCGCCTGAGCGGTAGTGCCCCAGGTGAAGGTCGCAATGGCCAGGGCCAAGGCCATGAGGGCTTTTGTCTTGATGGTCGAGCGATGGATAGGTTTCATGATGTTGGCTCCGGGGCGGTTGGCCCGAGATCTAGTTCGCGACCTTGATGGTGCTCTGCAGAACCACATAGGAGCGGTCTTCGTCGACATTGGGTGCGCGGTTGCGCGCGGTGACGCGGAAGAAGTTGGCGATGGCGGTGCCATCGGTCGCGCCATACTGTTGGGCACCTGCGCTGCGGTCCTGTCCGAGGTCACTTTCGCCCGAACCGACCCCGAGAAACTGGATGTAATATTGCGCGGTGGTCTCCGTCAGGGCGGTGTTGACGGTGAAATTGCCTCCGACGTTTTGCCATACACCGCCGGTCCCCATCGGCACCACGTCGCAAAGCTCACCGGGGCGGCAGTCTTCGTGGGTTAGGGACTGCAGATCCGGGTCACTCCGGATTGCATCCTCGCCAGCACGGAGCGCAGCTTCGGCGGCCTGGAAGGCCAGGCTTCGGTCGTACTGGTTGCCGCTCATGCGTTCCTGGAGCGTAACGCCCTGCATGCCGGCGACACCCACCAGGGTGATGATGACCAGGAGGACCAGGGTGACGACGAGCGCTACACCACGCTGGTGGTGCTGTGGGGAGAAGTGTCGGCTGCCCAGGGGGTAAGGGTGGTTATTCATGGCAGACGGTTCCTCAGGGCGATCACGTGGGTGACGTCGCGCGACAGACGGCCATCGTCCTGGTTGGGGTTGGTGGTAATTCGATCGGCAGCGCTCAGGAAGCTCAAGGTCAGTTCAAGGGCGTCGACCTGTTCCCACGCCGTGGCATTCAGTGCGCTGGGGTTATCCCAGCCGTCCATGCCACTGCGGTGGGCCCGGATGGTCATGTCGCTAACGCCCGCTACAACCTCCTCGCGGACAACATTTCCCTGATTCACGCGTGCGCGGTAGAGCGAGAATCCGCCTTCGTCGTCGCGTCCGTTATGGCCGATGTACCAAGTGACAGATTTGAAGTAGGCGACGGTGGCGTTTGTGTCGTAGATGTAGGGGGTCCCGGGGTTCTGACAAACGGTTGGGTAGCCCTGTCCTGTAGAGCAATTCCCTGGGTTTCCGGCACCGGAATTGGCGACGACTGTGGTGTTCTGTTGCTGGTAGTTAGTGACCTGAAAAATCGTTGCCTGATTGGGGTCGCACACCATCAAGATGTCACCGGCTTCGAACTCGTCGGTCGGGAGATTCAGGAAGAGGTTCGCTGACTGTGCGGCGGACTGACGGTCGGCCAATCCAACCCCGAGGCCATCCGTACCTTGGATGTGTACCGCATGGGTGCCCTGCACACGATCGCCGGGATCAGTGCCGAACGGAGCCATGCCCGTTGCCTCGTCCCCTTCATAAGCGCGGATGCCGGCCCAGGTGGCCCATTCGTCGCTACCCGCATTGTTCAGGACGTTCGCGACCCGGGTGCTGTCTCCGCAGGCATTTCCGGCCGCCTGGCGAAGTTCGCGACCCAAAATTTCAAACGAGGTTCGGGCGCTTTCCTGGATCTGTGAAAGGCCTTCGTTGATGCGGTAGGTCTGCTGGTTGGAGAGGAAGACGCCGATGGTTGCGCCGACCACAAGCAGCCCGAGCACCATCGCGATCATCAACTCCACCAGGGTGAAACCATGGAGGGTGCGGGACGACATCCGCTTGCTGGAATGACGCTTGTTCATATCCGGACCTCGATTGTCAGAGTCTGCAATTCGTCGTCGTCAGCGCTTTGCGTGGCACGTGCCTGGTTCCAGCGGGTGGAGATGGTGCAGCGTTCGTTCTGGCAGTTGATCGACCCGGTCGCTTCCTCGCCCAGCAGGGCCTGGAGGTTTTGGCGCCAGGAGCTGACCGCCGTCGCGGCGAAGCTGCTACCCGTGGGGGCGTCATCGTCGATGCCGATCTCGAACGAAGAGAGGGGCTGGCCAGCGGGGTTGGCCCGAAGGGCGTCGGCGATGGAGTAGCTCTCCATCACCGCGACGCTGCGCTGGAATGCCGATTCGTTGTTGGCAAGGGCGCGGGTTTGCAGCGCGGCCAGACCCAGCAGACCAATGGAGAGCACAAGCACTGCGATCAGTATTTCAATGAGGCCGACCCCCCGAATGTGTGCGGGGTTCAGCCGATGGCTGCGGTTAGCGGTCGAATTCATGAACAGTCCCCCGACTGGCGGGCGATCGAGATGCGGCTGCCGGCGCCCAGGTTGATGCAACGGGTGTTCTCCGACGGGCCCGTGTTGGATTGCACCTGGATATATCGATCCTGAATGAGGTTGTCGCCGTCGTAGGTCAGACCGTCCCCGCGGATCAGCATCTCGTCGGAAGAGAGATCGGAGGTCGTCGTGAAGCGCCCGCCGAAATCGCTGACGGTTCCCCGACGGATGACGTCGGTCCCGCCGGCGGTGGTATTGGTTAACACGGCCCAGTCGGTCCATGCGCCCGAGTTGCCTGCGCATTGGGTGGCGGTGGAGCTGGTCGTGCGGCAAAACCGAACGCTGCGGTTGCGCTTGATCGCCTCCGAGCGCGCGATGCTTACGGCTGTAATCAGCTCGTTAGCCTGCGTGGTCAGGCCGTTGCTGATGCGCAGGTTCATGAAGCTGGGGACCGCGATTGCCATCAGGATGGCGGCCACCGCGATGGTGATCATTAGCTCTACGAGCGTGAATCCGTGGGGTCGGGTCATTGGGCGTCAGCCGTTCGGGGTTTCCGTAACCCTAGTGATAAGCACGCCATGCGTACACTGCAAGGTGCGGCCGGGTTAGTGGTCGAATCGCGCCGATGAGCGGTTGCCGTGACGGCTGCAGAGGCGTTATCGGGGGCGTGACGGCAAGCAGCCTCGGTTCAGGTGCAGTCGGTAGTGGCGACGCGAGGGCGGCCGGCGCTGCTGATGACGATGGCCCGGCCTTCGGCTCCTGTGGCGCAGATGGTGACGGTGCCCATGAGCAGGGCGCCGGAAAGTCGTTCGGATTGGCCGAGGGGATTGTAGGAGATGTGTTGGCTGACGGGCTGATTGCCGGTTACCGCGATGCTCGGGTCGGTCCAGGCGTTGCCCACGCGCAAGATGCTGTCAGGGTCAGTTGGCTGGTTGGAGCGGCCCGGATTGGCGAACAGGATCCAGCCAGCGTCCCAGTTTGTGTCGGTGCAGGTGGCGCCGTCGGTGGAGGTGCACAGCGTGACCAGGGCGCCACGGCGGATGGCCTCGCTGCGGGTCATGTGCAGGTTGGTCAGGAACTGGTTGGTCGTGGTGGTGAGACGGGTCTGTTCAGCGAGGTTGCTGAAGGCAGGGACTCCGATGCCGAGCAGGATCGACGCCACCAAGAGGGTAACCATCAGCTCCACGAGCGTGAAGCCACGCATATGCGGCATGTTTGACTCCTCCCTGAGTCCAAACAAGATCCGAAGCGTAAAATGGCGTTGCAGAGCCTGCAAGTGAAGGCGTGTCGGGGCGAACCTCGGGCGTTGGCGCTTGCCTACAGGAAGGCGGCGCAGGTGGCAGGCGGCGCTATCGTGTTGTCTGCATTGCCGGGTAGTTCGAACCGCCGGTTGGGATGGGTGGCGAAGAAGCGCCTGGGTTCAGGCAGGCGATTGCTTCGCTTCGCTCGCAATGACGGAGTGGGGATGGCAATGACAGGGTAGGGCTGGCAGTGACGGGATGTTGCGTCTGCTGCGAGATTGAAGGTGTTGGAGGTGAGCAGGCCCATGGTGAAGGACGTGCAGCGGTTGGATCAGGCGGATTTGCTGGATCTGCAGCAGCAGGCGGCGCGCCAGGCGGGCGTGGCGGTCGGGTTTCGTGACGAGGCGCGCTCCGGTGCGCCGACGCCGGAGCTGCAGGTGATCCCGGCCGGGGAGTTCGAGATGGGTTCGGATGCCTCGGAGTACGGCCATCAGCCGCACGAGGGGCCGCGCCGCTTCGTGGCGCTGGAGCGACCCTTCGCCCTGGGGCGCTACGCGATTACGCGCGAGGAGTGGGAGGCGTTCCAGGCGGCGACGGGTTGGGAGCCCTGGGAGTGGCTGGTGTGGCCGAGTACGCCGCGCATGCCGATCTTCAATATCAAGCCGGATAGCATCCAGCAGTATCTGGACTGGCTGAGCGAGGAGACGGGCAAGCGTTATCGCCTGCCGACCGAGGCGGAGTGGGAATACGCCTGCCGGGCCGGTACTCGCACGCCGTTTGCCTTTGGCGAAGTGGTGGGGTGTCGCGACGTGCACTTCAATTCGCTGTTCCCGTACGAGGAGCGACGCCAGCGGCGCAAGTGGTACATCCCGGCGTGTTTCCCGCTGTCGCGGCCTCTGGATGTGGGCAGCTTTCAGCCCAACCTCTGGGGGTTGTACGACATGCACGGCAATGTGCAGGAGTTTACTTCGACGCCATGGCACGACAGCCACGCGAACTGCCCCCGCGACGGTGTCTATCGCGCCGACCCGGACAACGAGTGGGTGGTCACCAAGGGCGGTTCCTGGTTCGATGCCGCCGTGAATACTCGCAGCGCCGCCCGGCGCCGCCGCAACATCGACGAGATGGATACCAACCTGGGCTTCCGCGTCCTGCGCGAGCTGGACGATTAATCGCTGGCCGCCCTTCGCACGACGCGTTTCGCTGCGCTCAACAGCATCCTGCGGCCGGGCTTGGGCACGTAGGGTGCGCTGAGCGTAGAGAACTGCACCATTGGTTTGCTGGTTACCGTTAAGCGTTATATTCTGTATCACATGATCAGGAGCTTTCGGTGTAGGGAAACCCGGGCGCTGTTCGAAACCGGAAGGAGTCGGCGTTGGTCCGGTATCAGAGCGATTGCGGAGCGCAAGTTGGTCCAGCTTCAAGCGGCGGAGACGCTGCAGGATTTGCGTTCGCCGCCGGGTAATCGGCTGGAGGTCCTGTCTGGAGATCGCGAGGGACAGCACAGCATTCGCATCAACGCCCAATGGCGTGTCTGTTTCCGGTGGACTGACGAAGGGGTCGAGGATGTGGAGATCGTCGATTACCACTGAGCACGAGTCTTCGGGAGGATTACTAGCATGAGCACAAACGGAATGCGGCCCGTCCATCCGGGAGAGATCCTGCGCGAAGAATATCTGGTACCGCTCGGGATGAGCGTGAACGCTCTCGCCGGTGCCCTGCATGTGCCGACGACACGCATGAATGACATCGTGCGCGAGCGGCGGGGAGTCTCTGCCGACACGGCCATGAGGCTGGCACGCTACTTCGGCACATCCGAGCGTTTCTGGCTGAACCTGCAGGTTGAATACGAATTGCGGCGCGCCCAGATCGAACTCTCGGACCGTGTGCGTGGCGAGATCGACCCCCGCGCTGCGTGACCGCGATTGAATGTAGGGAGCGCTGAGCGCGGCGAGACGCGCCGTTGGGCGATGGGGTGGCTTACAGCCAGCGGGCGAGCCAGAGGCGCAGGCGGAGTTCGAACGGGGGGGCGTAGCCCTGCTTGCGGAAGACGATCTCGCCGTCGGGGTTGATGATGAAGGTGGCCGGGACGCCACGCACGTTGTAGCGCGCGGCCAGGGCGCCGTCCGGGTCGTTGATCACGGCCAGTTCCCGCTCGCGCTCATTCAGGTGGTCGAGCACCTCTTCTTCCACGCCGGACTGCATGGCGACTGTCAGCACCGGGTGGCTTTGCGACAGGCGCACGATCTCGCCTTCCTCCAGGCGGCAGATCGGGCACCAGGTGGCCCAGAAGTGCAGCAGCATGGGTTCGTCCGCGTAGTCCGCGAGCGTCACGGGCGTGCCGTCCAGCAGGTGCGCCTCGAACGCGGGGGCCGGGCCCTCGACCATGTCGCGGGCCATCCAGGCACGCACGGCCAGGAAGATCACCAGTGCGAGGCCGATCTGGATGCCCCATGACAGCGCGCGGCGGCGCCCGGAGGGCTTCGGGCGTTTCGGTTTTTCGGGCGAGGTTTCGGTCAACGGATCATCTCGGCTTGTCCGGGGCGGGCGCGGGTGCCCCGCTTCTTGGGGCCCTTGCGCACGGCGATGCGTACCAGTTCGTCCTCGTCGTCCATCAGGCGTTCCCGCTGCGCTTCGGTCAGCAGCGGGTTGCGCGCGACGAAGTAGCGCAGGTTGGGGTCGCGGTCGTTCACGCAGGCCTCGACCTGCTCCGCGCTCAGGTCCGGGCGCTTGGCGCAGTTCAGGCGCACGGTCTGATTGGGGTCGGCCAGCAACAGCGTGACCTCCTCCGGCGTCAGGTCCATGCGACGGGAGAAATAGGCCTTCACCTGGGCGTGCTGGTCACGCACCAGCAGCGGGCGCCAGTGGTCCTCGAGGTCCCCGGACAGGGCCAGATCCATGCGTTCCTCGAACGTCATCGCCTTGTATTGCTGCTTCAGCTCGGTCATGGCCGGGGCATTATAGGCGGGGTGGTTGGGATGCGTGGGGGCGCCCCCACAATGTGTAGGAACGACAGCGCCCGGGGGCCTGTCGTACTATTAGAAGACAATGATCTACCCCGATCCCGGGGTGAGAGGACGCATGAACGCTCCGGTGACCGAAAAACCGATCTTCCACGTGCCCACGACGGCGCATGTGACGGCTTCGCTGCACGCGCTGACCGACTCCCAGCGTGATGAACTGGTGCGCCGTATCAAGCGGCTCCTGATCGAGCGCAACGCGGTGCTGGTCGCCCATTACTACGTGGATGAATCCCTGCAGCGCCTGGCGGACGAGACCGGCGGCTGCGTGGCCGACTCCCTGGAGATGGCGCGCTTCGGCAAGGATCACCCGGCCGAGACGCTGGTGGTGGCGGGGGTGCGTTTCATGGGCGAGACGGCCAAGATCCTGAGCCCGGACAAGCGCGTGCTGATGCCGACGCTGGAGGCCGAGTGCTCGCTGGACCTGGGCTGCCCGGCTGACGAGTTTGCGAAGTTCCGGGCTCAGTATCCGGACCACACCGTGGTGGTGTACTCGAATACCTCGGTGGACGTGAAGGCGCAGGCCGATTACGTCGTCACCTCCAGCATCGCCGTGCCACTGGTCGAGCACTTGCGTGATCAGGGCAAGAAGGTCCTCTGGGCCCCGGACAAGCACCTGGGCGACTACATCCGCCGCACCACCGGCGCCGACATGGTGCTGTGGGACGGCTCCTGCGTGGTGCACGACGAGTTCCGTTCCTGGGCGCTGGAGGACCTGCGTGGCCGCCACCCCGGCGCCGCCGTGCTGGTGCACCCGGAGTCTCCGCGCGAGGTGATCCACCAGGCCGATGTGGTCGGCTCCACCAGCCAGTTGATCGCGGCGGTGAAGAACCGCCCGGAACAGGAATTCATCGTGGCGACCGACAAGGGCATCTTCTACAAGATGCAGCAGGCCGCCCCGGACAAGAAGCTGATCGAGGCCCCGACCGGCGGTCACAGTGCCACCTGCACCAGTTGTGCACACTGCCCGTGGATGGCGATGAACGACCTGGTCTCGCTGGCCGAGACCCTGGAAGACACCAGCGAGCCGGCGAACAACGAGATCTTCGTCGACGAGACCGCGCGCCGGAAGGCCCTGGTCGCGACCCAGCGCATGCTCGATTTCGCCGCCGAACACCGCAAGGCCACCGCAGGCGACGCCTGACGAGGTGTCTTGTAGGAGCCTGCTTGCAGGCGAAGCCCCTGCCCGCGCCCGACTCTGGCGAACATGACATTCGCGGACCCGCTTGCTCCAGCAGTGGTCCGATAACGATACACTCCGCTGATACATTCTCTGGTCGTCTGCGCAGGAGGCCATCATGAGCGAGATGCAACGCATCACCTTTGATCCGGAAATCTGTGGTGGCCGCCCTTGCATCCGCGGTACCCGGATGCGAGTGCGGGATGTCCTTGACCTTCTGGCGGCAGGGGCCTCGCGGGAGGAAATTCTGGAGGACTACCCCTACCTGACGGGCGAAGACATCACCGAGGCTTTGCGGTTTGCCGCGCGCCAAACGGATCATCCTGTTCTTCACGTTGCCTGAATGCGCTTCTTGGTTGACGCACAGCTGCCGCCGGCCCTCGCGCGTTGGCTGGTTGATCAGGGTGTTGCAGCCGAGCATGTTGCGGATGTCGGACTGCTTGAGGCTTCCGATAAAGAAATCTGGGCGGAAGCTCTCCGCACGCGGGCTGTCATCGTGACCAAGGATGAGGATTCCGCTGTGTGGCGCTCTGCGGATTCGGGGGACTATCCGGCCGTCGTCTGGCTTCGAATCGGCAATACCCGGAAAGCGGCCTTGCTTGAATGGTTCAAGCCGCTTCTACCTCGCGTGTTGCAGGCTCTGGAGCACGGCGAATCGCTGATTGAAGTCGACTGACCGAGATTTCCCTCGGTGAGCGGCGCCCGACATCCCGTCTCTGTAGGAGCCTGCAAGCAGGCTCCTACGATGGGATTGCTGTTTACCGGTCGTTCAGCCAGGCGGCCCATTGAGAGTGGGTGGAGACGTCCACGCCGTCGGTCTTGGCGGCCTGCTGGAGGAAGGTCTGCAGGTCGGCCATCAGTTCGGAATCCATCAGATCGGGCTCCAGTGTCAGCTGCGCATGCAGCGTGCTGTAGACGAGCTTCAGTTCATTTACCGGGTAGTTTGACCAGTCGAGGTGGGCCATGGTGTCCGTTCTCCGTATGCGATGGGGAATCAGTATCGATCACGACAGCTTGGTGTTGACACCGGTCAGCGGACAAATGGGCTTGCGGGGCGTCGGAGATGTTTAAGCGCCGCGCGCGGTTGCTGGTGGCGGCCGAGCACCCCGATGGGCGTGCCGCCCGCGTGGCCGAACTGGCCGGGGCGGCGGAGTTCGAGGATTGGATCGAGGTGCGTCCCGCTCGCGCGATGGCCGAGGTGACGCAGGAGGAGCTGGACTGGGCGGACCTGCTGGTGGCGGTGGATGAACCTGCCGCGCGGGCTATGCCGGCCGGGCGCCCGGCTACCTGCCGTCCAAAGTACTGGCGACTCCCGCGCGAGACCGGGGCCGACTTCGATCTGCAGACGCTTGAGGCGCTTCGCTGCATGGTGGGTGGTATGCGCATGCTGGCGCGGGTGGATGCCGACGACGCCTGACGTCGTCTATCCGTTGGTCCCGCGCGGCACCTTCACCGAAGAAATCGTGATAGCCCATCCCTGGCCATCCCGGCCGCAGCGAAGCGGAGAGCCGGGATCTGCGGTCGTTACTTTGACCGGACGTATTAGATCCCGGATAACCGCTGCGCGGTTTCCGGGATGACGTCGAGAGGGGTGATCGGGGATACCCGGGCGTGATCGCGAGGGGCGCGCCCGGGTTGGTTCCGACCGATCGCCACGGCGCTGCGCGCCTCGCGATGACGATGCTTCTCGCAGTCCGCGTCATGGCGAGGCTCCGTCAGGGGCCGTGGCCATCTGCGGACGCAACCGCTGCGGGTTGCCTGGCTCTGCGTCGGGGCTGTCCACGCGGCTCGCTGCTGCACGTCACGCGATGACGGGTCAGTTTTCCCTGTAGGCCTCCTAGTCGGGGGTGTAGGGCGTCGGGGCGCGGGCGTGCAGCTGGGCCAGATGGTCCTCGTAGAGCGCCCAGATGCGCGGGGCGATGGCGCCGCGCGATCCCGGGTAGGTGAGGCGGTCGGGGTTGAAGCTGATCAGGCGTTCGATCTCGGTGCAGCGCAGCTCCTCGTTGATCACGTTGAAAATCAGGATCTGCGTGCCCTGGTCGGCGATGGGCAGCAGCGCCCCGATGATCCCGGTGTCGTTCAGGCCGGGTTCGCCGCGGGCATCGCCCAGTTCGGCCGGCGGGCGGACCAGCGTGCCCAGCAGCTCCTGATAGGCCTGGTCGCAGGCATAGCAGATCTCGGGCGCGCGCAGCCCCTGTACGCGCTCGCAGGCCTGCTGCACGGTGGTGTCGGGCAGGGCCATGCGTTCCGGCGAGAGTGCAATGCGGTTGTTCTCGCCGTTCGGCAACAGGCGCGGCACGGACTCCTGGCAGGAGGAACAGCGCCAGGTGGCGACCCGGGGGCCGTCGATTACGTTGCTGGGCGGCATCTGGCGACCATCATCCGGGGGTTCGGGGCGGTATGTGGCACGCGGTAGCGACCGCCTGGGTTGTTGGCTGATGAGGGCTGGGCAATTCGCGGGCAGACCCCCTCCCACAGGGGCGGGCCCACTTGTCCAGCCCCTTGGATCGTCCTCGATTCAAGCGGGGCGCTCAGTTCAGCCGAAGTAATCGGGCTCGTTGCCGGGGCGCCACTTGATATTGCAGCCGAGGCTGGGGTGTTGCGGATCCGGGGCCGGCTGCCCGGCGAGCAGGGCGTCGCTGGCGGCGCGCAGGTCGCGGCCGGTGACCGGAGTGTCCGATCCGGGGCGGGTTCCGTCGAACTGGCCGCGGTAGTACAGCTTGCGCTCGGCGTCGAACAGGTACAGATCCGGGGTGCAGGCCGCGTGATAGGCCTTGGCCACGGACTGGTCCTCGTCCAGGCAGTAGGGGAAGTTGTAGCCGAAGCGGCGGGCGTCATCCTTCATCTTGTCCGGGGCGTCGTCCGGCACGGCCTGGATGTCGTTGGAGTTGATGGCGATCACCGCGATGCCCTTGTTCGAATATTCGCGGCCGTAGCGGGCGAATTCGTGGCGGATCAGCTGCACGAACGGGCAGTGATTGCAGATGAACGCAATCATGTAGCCTTTTGCGTCGGGAAAGCTGTCGAGGCTGATGGTCTCGCCGGAGACGACGTCCGGCAGGGAGAAGTTCGGCGCCTCGGTGCCGAGTTCGATCATCTGCGAAGGGGTGCGGGCCATGACTGCTCCAGTAGTCGGATTTGCGACAATTATACGGCGTTGGCCGGGGGTGCTTGAAACCTTCCGGGCGCGCCAGCACTCTTTCAAATAATACCTGAGTAATGGAGTAAGGAATATGGGCTGGGTGACCGGTGTCGTGCAGGAGCGCAAGCAGTGGACGGACCGCCTGTTCTCGCTGCGCGTGGATGCCGAGGTCGAGCCGTTCAAGGCGGGACAGTTCAACCGCCTGCGCCTGGAGATCGGCGGGGAGATGGTGGGGCGACCGTATTCGTACGTGAACGCCCCGGGCGAGACCCCGCTGGACTTTTACCTGATCACCGTGCCGGACGGCCCATTGTCCAACCGCCTCGTGCAGCTGGAGCCCGGTGACACGGTGGAGCTGATGCCGCGCGCGACCGGCTTCTTCACTCTGGATGAACTCCCGGACAGTCGCGACCTGTGGCTGCTGTCCACGGGCACGGCGCTGGGGCCATTCCTGTCCATGCTCAAGACGGACACCCCCTGGGAGCGCTTCGAGAACATCCGGCTGATCCATGCGGTCCGCCAGGCGGAGGAGCTCACCTACCAGGAGACGATCCAGCAGTTTCAGGAGCGTGCCCCGAAACAGTTCCAGTACATCCCGTTCGTCAGTCGCGAGCCGTTCCCTGGCGGGCTCGAAGGCCGCGTACCGGCCGCAATCGCCGAGGGGCGCCTGGAACACCATGCGGGCCTGAAGATCACGCCGGAGCATTCCCAGGTGATGCTGTGTGGTAACCCGGCCATGGTGCAGGACACCACCGCCATCCTGAAGGAACGCGGGCTGGCCAAGAACCGCCGCCGCAAGCCGGGGCAGATTACGACGGAGAATTACTGGTAGGCCCTCGGATATGTAGGAGCGTGCTTGCACGCGAAGCCCCTGCCCAACTCGAACGCGGGCAGGAGCATTCGCCTGCAAGCAGGCTCCCACGAGCAGGAAATCTTCGGAGTGGGGCCCCCGACGCTAATCCAGCAGGTTGGCCGACCAGGCGCGGATCAGGCCCGCCACGTAGCGGGTGTGTTCCGGGCGCGAGAGCAGGTGGTCGGTCTGGTGCAGGGCGACGAAACTCTTGGGATGGTGCGCCTGCTGGAAGATCTTGCGGGCGTGATCGACGCTGACCACCGTATCGCCCGGTGCGTGCAGCAGCAGGAGCGGCTGCTCGAGCGTGTCCAGCGCGGTGTCCAGCGTGGGTTCCTCGATCGACTCGATGAAGGCGCGGCCGATCTCCACCGGACGGCCGCCGATGCTGATGCGTGCCGAGCCCTCGCGCCGAATCTCGTCGGCGGTGTCGCCGAACAGGTGGGCGACATGGTCGGGTCGGCTGGGGGCCGCGATGGTCACGATGCCATCCAGCGATTCGCGTTGCGCACCGACATGGATGGCCATGGCGCCGCCGAAGCTGTGGCCGATCAGCAGGTTGGTATGACGCCCTGTGTGGGTCTCCAGCGCCTCGAGGGCGGAGTGGAGGTCCTCGCAGTAGGTCTCCAGCGTGCTGTCGCGGAATTCCCCTTCCGAGTCGCCCAGCCCCATGAAGTCGAAGCGTAGCGTCGCGATGCCCTCCTCGGCGAGCGCGCGCGCAAGCCGTACCGTGGCCGGAAAGTCCTTGGAGCAGGCGAAGCAGTGGGCAATGCAGGCCTGGCCGCGGATGGCCTCTGCCTCGGGCGCGACGATCACGCCGCCCAGCTGGGTGCCGCGCGGGGTCTGGATGGTGAGCGTCGTGTTGTGGGTCGCCATCGGGTGGTCTCCGGGTGTCCTGATTAGCAACCAGCTTCAGCCAATTGCAGGGAATATTCGCCCACGGGTCGGCTCCCTTCCGCCGCGGCAGGGTGCCGTTGAGCGCAGCGAAACGCACCATTACCCGCGTCGTGCCAGTCCCTTGATGGGATTCGCTGCGCTCATCCCATCCTGCGACCCGGCGGCTGGCTGAACGTCATTGCTCGTCAGGCCGGCTGTTAGGGAAGCACTGGTTATGGTGGTCCCGCCGGGGGCGGTCTGCGATCATACGGGTTTGATGATCCGAATGGCCACGCGGGGAGTCCCCCGGTACACGGCCACCACTTCACGGGACCACTGGGGGCCGGCTTGGAAACCGAGAGTCAGATTCGCGCACGCCTGGCCGAGCTGGAGGCCGAGCACCGGGCCCTGGATTCCGCCATCGGCGTGATGCACGAGCAGGCCGCCCCGGACATCTTCGCGATCCAGCGATTGAAGAAGCGCAAGCTGCAGCTCAAGGATGCCATCCAGCGCCTGCGCAGCCGCCTGATCCCCGACCTCAACGCCTGACCCGCCTTATTCACCACGAAGCACACGGGGACACGCAGGAGAGAAAAGCGCCTGACAGGAAGATTAGAAGAAGCGAAGAAAGGCAAGGCTATTGGTCTTGGGTCAAGATCGATCTGGTAAGCGTTCACCCGTCGGTCGGGTCCGGGGCTCACGACCAGCCGCAAAACAATCTGTTTGTCTTCCGCTCTTCCATCCTTCCTGTTAACCGATCTTGACCTTCCATTTCCTCGCGCGCTTCGTGGTGAGCAAAAAAAACGGCGCCCGGAGGCGCCGTTCGAGTGTGTTCCGTACAGGAACGCCGGGGACTAGCCCCAGATGTCGTGGGTGATGCCGGCGTACCAGGCCCGGGTGTATTCCGCCTCGCGGCGGCGGAAGCTGGAGCTGGCACCCGACGGGCTGACACCACCCGCACCGGATACCCCGGCCATCGCGCCATCCTGGTACTGGTAGACCGCGGCCACGCTGATCGCGTAGTCCGGGGTAACCAGGCTGTAGCAGGTGTTGGCGGAGGACGGGTTGATCGGCTCCTGGCCAGAGACCTCGCGCACGATGGCGGCGGCCACGATCTTGCCCTGGTTGTTGGCCGAGTGGCCCGACTTCGGCATGGCTCCGGCCACGCTGGAGTCCCCCAGGACGTAGATGTTGTCGTCCATCTCCGACTTGAAGGTCAGCTGGTCCACTGGTACCCAGCCTGCGTCGTTGGTCAGGCCCGCGTCATGGGCGATCTGCGCAGCCCGCTGGGCGGGGATGAAGTTCAGGACGTCGGCGCGAACGCGTTCGAAGCCGCTGTCAGCCAGAACGGTCATGTTGTTGACGTCGATCTCCTCGGCGCGACCGCCAGCGGAGCCGGCACGCCACTCGATCATGTCGCCGTAGTGTTCGGCCCAGCCTTCCTCGAACAGGCCCTGCTTGGAGAAGCCGTCCTTCGGATCGAGGATGATGATCTTGGACCGCGGCTTTTCCTGCTTGAAGTAGTTCGCCACCAGCGAGACACGCTCGTACGGACCCGGGGGGCAGCGGAACGGGTTCGGCGGGGCGACCATGACGAACACGCCGCCATTGGGCATGTTGCGCAGCTGGGAGCGCAGCAGCTCGGTCTGCGAGCCGGCCTTCCAGGCGTGCGGGATGCGGTCGGCGTCGGCCTCGGAGATGCCCGGCATGTCGTCGTAGCGGAAATCGATCCCGGGCGACATCACGAGCTTGTCATAGCCCATGCTGTCGCCACCGGCCAGGCGTACGCTGCGGGCGGCGGCGTCCACCGCCGTGACGCGGTCCTGGACGATCTCGATGCCGTAGTCGTCGCGCAGGGTATCGTAGCCGTGAGCGATGTCATCCATGCCGGCGAAGCCGCCGATCACCCAGTTACTGCCGTAGCAGGTGTAGTAGGTGGCGTTCGGCTCGATCAGCGTCACGCGCATGTTGGGCGAGAACTGCTTGATGTATTTCGCGGCGGTGGCACCGCCGGAACCGCCGCCAACGACGACCACGTGGGCCTTGTCGGCTCCGCGCATGCCGTTGGTGGCGCAGCCGACCCCGGTGAGGGCCGCGGCACTGCTGATGCCAGCGACCTTCAGAAAATTGCGTCGATTAAAGTTATGCATGTGAGATTCCCCCTGATCAGAAGCGGCTGAAGTAGCCGGCCATCGCTTCCATTTCCTCGTCGGTATAGCCCTTGGCGTGACGATCCATGATCGTCGCGTCGCGGTCTCCGTCGCGGAATGCCTTCATCTGACTCACGATGACGTCAGCGGGAATACGGTTCAGGTCAGGAACCCCGCTGTCAGCAGCAGCGGCGTTGTGGCAGGCCTTGCAGGATGCGGCCATTAGCTGGCCCCGGGTGATTTCGTCGTCGGCAAGGGCCTGGGTAGCAGTGCCCGCCATCGCCAGCGAGGCAGCGAGCCCCACCAGGTACAAGTGCGATTTCTTCATTGAAACGGACTCCTCCGTAAGAAGTGGCTGTTTGCGAGCGACAGCTGTGGAGTACTGCCTTCATCCTCTGGCCCGGTGTGATGATCCGGGTTGTGATATACGCCACCGGGTTCGAGCCCGGTAGTTGCGCCTGATCGCGGAAACCAACGATCATGAACCCCGTATAGCACATAAAAATCGCCTTTTCGATAGATTGCAAAGGCAACTGCGGTCAGGAGGAGTGCCATGACAGGGGAACGACGACGTCATCCACGGATCCCCATGACGGTCGAGGTCGTGGCCGAATGCGAGAGCGGGGACCGGGTGACCCTGACCACCAACGATATCTCCGGCGGCGGGGCCTTCCTGCAATGGGACGACCCGGAAAATGCCTGTGTGGGCCACCTGATGAAGCTCGCCTCGGACGACGAACTGATGCTGCAGGTCTTCGGGATGCTGGGCGATGGTGGCGAGGCGCCGCGGGTGAAGGCCCAGGTGGTGCGGGTGATGGACGGCGGCATCGCCGTGCGCTTCGACCCCGAGGAACTCGAATAGGGTTGCCGCAATACCCGGCACCGCAGCGCTACGCCTCCCGCTCGATCTGTTCCATGCCCGCAGCCCATTCGTCGGCGATCTGCGGGTTGGTCAGCAGCCAGTGCACGGTGTCCGCGCTCCAGTCGTCGCGCGCCTCCTGCAAGGCCATGTCCCAATCCTCCACCGCGTAATCGCCGCGCCCGACGGCGCTCAGCGTCTGCAGCTCCGCCTGCTGTTCGGGACCCAGATCGCGAAGCGTCTCCTCCAGTTCCTGCAGGGTCAGGTCGCTGGCGTGGTCGGCCAGAACCTGCAGGGCCCAGTCGTCGTCGCTGCCCTCCGCGCCGGTGTCGGGGAACACGACGTCTTCCTTGGCATGGAACTCCCGCGCGGCCTGGATCAGCCGCTCCAGGGTCTCGCCGGTGATTCCAAGGGAGACGGCCATCGCTGGGCCCTAGTGGGCCGGGGTCCGTTCCTGGGCGAGGACCCAGGGGGCGGCCACGATGGCGGTGAAGATCGGGTCGTTCGCGGCCCAGCGGCGGGCGTCGTCATCCGAGGCGCGCGCGACCTGGTCGTTGGCGATCCATTCGCTGACCTGATGGGTGGCATCGTCACGGATGGCGCGGGCCACTTCGATCAGGTCCAGCTCCGGGGCCACGCGGATCACCACGCCACGGGCGAAATGCGGCATGAGTTCCTTCCATGGCAGCGGGCCGGCCTCTTCTTCAAGCGGGATTTCGGGTTGTTCGGCGGGGGCGTCGTGCATGACGGTTCCGGTCGGTTTCAGATATGGTTCAGGCTAGGCCGATACCCTTGCATCTTCAAGACCTTTCCACGCAAATGCCCGGAGGATGCACCGACATGCGACCGACGCCGGACCTGCAGCCCGGATACCACGGGCGGGACCTGACGCGGCCCCGCACGGGTCCGGTGCTGGTACTGGCAACGCTGCTGCTGGTCGCGCTTCCGGCCCAGGGCCAGTTCAACACCGATGACCCCGAGGCCGCGGTCTGGGACCTCGACGAGGCCGTCGCCCAGATCGAGGCGCATTATCCCGGTCGGGTCCTGCATGCGCGCGAAGACGTCAGCCGCTTCGGGGCGCGCCTGTTCGTGATCCGTATCCTGACCAACGACCAGCAAGTGCGTACCCTGCGCATCGAGGAAGGCACCGAAGTGGAGCTCCCGGAATGAACCTGCGCGTGGTATTGATCGAGGACGACGTTGCCCTGCGCAACCAGATTGGCGAGGAGCTGGACCGCAGTGGCTGTCGTGTGGATACCGCCTCGGACGGCGAGACCGGGCTGTACCTGCTGACCGAATACCACTGTGATATCGCCGTGGTCGATCTCGGCCTGCCGGGTATGGACGGGTTGGACGTGATCCGCAAGGCGCGCGAGTCGAAGCCCCGGCTGCCCATCCTGATCCTGACCGCGCGCGATCGCTGGCAGGACAAGGTCGAGGGCCTGGAGGCCGGCGCCGACGACTACCTGGCCAAGCCCTTCCACATCCAGGAGCTGCTGGCGCGGCTGCGTGCTCTTGCGCGGCGCAGCCTCCAGTCCGGCCAGGAGCGACTGCACTTCGGCCCGCTGGTGATCGATACTGCCGGGGACGAGGTCTGGCTGAACGGCGAACCGGTGACCCTGACCACCTTCGAGTACCGCCTGCTGATGACCCTGGTGCGCCAGGCCGGTCGGGTGCTCAGCAAGGATGCGCTGGCGGACTACCTCTACGATCACGACGAGGATCGCGAGAGCAATGTGATCGAGGTCCTCATCGGGCGTCTGCGCCGCAAGCTGGATGGCGACGGCAGCCTGGGCCTGATCGAGACCCTGCGCGGGCGCGGCTACCGCTTTGCCCGCGAACCCGACGCCGCGCCGGAAAACGAGTCGGACAACGCCGGATGACGCGCTGCGAGGCTGCCCGGTCCGCATGAAGGCGGTCCTGCGCAAGCTGCGTGGCAGCCTGGTCCTGCGTCTGGCGGGGGTCACGGCGATCACCGTGCTGATCTTCTCGCTCCTCACGGCCTGGGTGCTGGAGGCAGCGTTTCGCGACAATGCGGCGGATGCCGTGGAGACCCGCCTGGAGGCCCAGGTCCTGCTGCTGATGGGGCTGGCCGACGTGATCGGCCCGGCCGATGTGCGGGTTCCCGAGATGCTCCCCGAGAGCCGGCTGCAGCTGCCGGTCAGCGGGCTCTACGCGCGCATCCTCGGCGAGGAGGGCGAAACCCTCTGGCGTTCGCCCTCGACGGTGGGCGTCTCGTTGCGCGGCTGGTCGGAGGACGAGTACTTCAGCTTCAGCCTCCCGGTGCAGTGGGAGCTGGAGGGCGACCAGATCGGCCTGACCTTCCAGATGCTGGAGGATCGCGAGGCCTTCAACGAGCAGGTCGAGCAGTATCGCACCAGCCTGTGGCAGGGGCTGGGCGCGATGACCCTGTCCATGATCCTGGTCCTCTCTCTGGCGTTGTGGTTCTGGGGCCTGCGTCCGCTGCGCCAGGTGCGGCGGGATCTGGATGCCCTGCGCCATGGTGACCACGCCCGCCTGGCGGGCGATTACCCCACCGAGGTGCGTGCCCTGACCGGCAGCATCAACGACCTGGTCGAGTTCGAACGGGCGCGTCTGGTCCGTCAGCAGAACGCCCTGGCGGATCTGGCCCACAGCCTGAAGACGCCGATCTCCGCGCTGCGCCTGAATCTCGAGAGCACCCGCCCGGACCCCGACGACATGCAGCGCCAGGTGGACCGGCTGCAGGCGATCGTCCAGCACCAGCTTAACCAGGCCCAGCGCCTTGGCCCCGCCCCCTTCCAGGCCGCCGAGCCGCTGACCCCGATCATCGAGCGGACCGGTCAGGCGCTGGGCCGGCTCGCGGCGCAGGAGGGGGTGGCGCTGGAGACCGATCTGGCGCCGGGCTGTGCCCTGCGCATGGACAGTGGTGCCATCTTCGAACTCCTGGGCAACACCCTCGACAATGCCATCCGCCACGCCACCACACGGGTGCGCATCACCACCCGCTGCCAAGCCCGCGAGGTGACGCTGATCATCGACGACGATGGTCCCGGCATCCCGCCGGACGACCGTGCCCGGGTGCTGGAGCGTGGCCAGCGAGCGGATACCCGGGGTGGCCAGGACGACGGCCCGGGCGAGGGTCAGGGGCTGGGGCTCAGCATCATCCACACCCTGGTGACCGACCACGGCGGCGCCCTGTTCATCGAACAGGCACCGGACCTCCACGGGGCGCGCATCCGCATGGTGTTCTCCGCGTCCTGAAGACAGTGCGGACGGAGTCGGGGCTCTCCCTTGATGCGTTTCGCTGTGCTCAACGCATCCTACGGCGGACGGTGTCCAGCCGGGGAGTGCCGTTGCGGAGCCTTGTAGGATGCGTTGAGCGTAGCGAAACGCATCGACCAGGGCTGTCTCGCGCCCCAAACGGTTGGAAATCAGAGCGTCAGGCCGTCCAGCGGCAGCGCCGGGGGTTCGCCCAGTACCTGGTCGCGCACCAGCGCGGCGGCACCGCAGGCGAAGGTCCAGCCGAGGTGGCCGGAACCGGTGTTGAGATAGAGCCCCGGCACTTTGGTGGCCCCGAGGATCGGGGTGCCACGTGCGCTCATCGGGCGCAGACCGGTCCACGGCGCCATGGTTTCGGTGTCCAGCTGCGCGGGTAGCCCCACTAGGGTGTGGCGGCAGTGGTCCAGTACGCTGGCGGCGCGCTGCGGGTTCAGCCGGCGGTCGCGCCCGGCGAATTCCGCCGTCCCGGCCAGACGCAGGCGCCCGCCCAGTGGCGTCATCACCACCTTGTTGGCGTCGTCGATCAGCGGCAGCTTCAGCCGCGTCCCGGCGTCCATCGGCAGGGTCAGGGAGTAGCCCTTTACCGGTGCCACGGCCAGCCGGATGCCCAGCGGGCGCAGCAGATCCGGCGCGTGGTAGCCATTGGCGACCACACAGGCATCCGCGGCGATCGGCCCTTCCGAGGTCTCCAGCGTGTCGAGGCGCCCCTGGAAGGTGCGCAGGCGCCGCACCGTCACGCCCGGGTAGTAGGTCATCCCTCGGCGCCGGGCGATGGCCAGCAGGTTCGTGGTAAAGAGGGCGGCATCGCCAATGGCATCGTCGGGGAAGTACAGCCCGCCGCACAGCTGGTCGCGCACGGGTTCCAGCGCGGGCTCCTCGGTGATGATGCGGTCCACGTCCCAGTCCTCGAAGCGCACACCGACGTCTTCCATGTCCTCGCTGGCCGCACGATTGCGGGCCTGGCTGGCCGGATCCTGAAACAGCTTGAGGATCCCGCTGCGCCGAAAGCCGAAGTCCAGTCCCTCGGGGCCAAGCTCGCGCTGCAGGCGGTCGATCTCCTGGAGAGAGTAGGCGGCCAGGCGCGCGTTGATCCGGGTGTGTTCCTCGAAGCGCGCCCGGCGGCTGTTGGCCAGGAAGCGCAGCCCCCAGCCGATCAGGCCCGGTACGGCGCGCGGGCGCACCAGCAACGGCGAGTCACTGCGGCCCAGATAGCGCAGCAGGTCGAGTCCGACCCCGGGAGTATTCCACGGTTCGGCATGGCTGGCATGCAGCATGCCGCCATTGGCGAAGCTGGCCCCGCTCGCCGGTTCCGGCGCGGCATCCAGCAGCACCACCTCCGCTCCGGCCTCCTGCAGATACCAGGCTGTGGTCACGCCAATCACCCCGGCGCCGATCACCGCTACGCGCATTCCTTGATCCTTACGAAAGCGTGGCTCATGTGCCACTCGCCAGTTGTTGGATCAGTGTCGCGTATTCGCGTTCCAGGCGCTTGGGGGAGACCTTCTCGCGAGTGCCCAGCTCCTGGGCGAACTGGGAGACGCGGAATTCCTCGATGCGGTAGCGAAAGGCCAGCACATCCGGATGGTCCGGCGCGCGTGCGATCAGCTCCTGTGCCTGCTGCCACAGCGGTTCCACCGCGACGCGCCGGGCGCGGTCCTTGTCCGGGGCCTGAGTGATGCGTTCCAGGCGCTTGTCGATCGCGTCCAGGTAGCGCGGCAGTTCCGGCAGCACGTCGTGCGGGATGCGCAGCAGGAAGTCGGCCGGGACCAGGGCATCCAGTTGCCCGCGGATGTCGCGCGCGGCCTCGATCCAGGACAGGGGCAGATCGCCCTGCAGGCGGGTGCGCAGGTCGTGCCAGCGGCGCAGGATCTCGGCCGTCAGGCGCGAGAGCTCCATCACCGTGGGCGAGAAGCCGGGCAGTGCCTCGTCCAGCCGGCGGGTGAAGGCGTCGGCGTCACGCGGCCAGGGCTCGGTCAGGAACACGCGGTCGGCGGCGGCCTCCAGGATCTGGTCGCGCAGGGCCTCGCAGCTACCCAGCGTCGAGTAGTTCAGGCAGGCGCGCTCGATCTCCGGGAGCTGGCGGCGCAGGTCGCGCGCGGTCTTGCGCGCGCCGAGCAGGAACAGCCGGCGCAGGCCCGCACGGTGGGCGCGTTCGGCCTTCGCGGGGTCGGGTTCCAGCTCCAGCGAGACGGCGTCGCTGCGGTCGACCAGGACCGGGAAGGCGCGCAGCTGGGCCCCCTGGTGGTCGAACTCGACGCTCTCCGGCAGCGTGCCGAAGTCCCATTCGGTGATGCCCTCGCGGGTAACCTCGTCCGGGCGGCTGGCGTCGAAATGGGCCTCGGCGCTGTCGCCCAGCTGGCGCTTCAGCGCGGCCAGGTCGCGGCCGGTGGCCTGCTCGTGGCCCTCCGGGTCGAGGATGCGGAAGCGCATCACCAGGTGCGGCTCCAGCGCCTCCGGGCGCCAGGCGTCCAGCGGGATCTCGGTGCCGGTCATCGCGCGCAGGGCCTCGGCCAGCGCCGGGATCAGCGGGCCCTGGCGGTGCTCGATGCGCGCCAGCGCGGCGCTCGCGAAGTCCGGGGCGGGGACGAACTGGCGGCGCAGGCCCTTGGGCAGGCTCCGCAGCAGCGCGGTCACGCGCTCCTCCAGCAGCCCCGGCACCAGCCAGTCGCCCAGCCAGTCGGGCACCGCGTTCAGCGCGGCAATGGGGATGGTGACGGTCACGCCGTCGTCCGGCTGGCCGGGCTCGAAGCGATAGGCCAGCGGCAGGCGCAGGCCCTCCAGCTCCAGGTGATCCGGATAGGCGCCCTGCGGGAGGGTGGCGTCCGGCTCGTTCAGCAGCTCCGCGCGGTCGATCCGCAGGGCGTCGGGGTTCTGCTTCTCGGCCTTGCGCGCCCAGGTCTCGAAGCGCGTGCCGTCGGTGATGTCCGCCGGCAGGCGGGCGTCGTAGAAATCGAACAGCCGGTCTTCCTCCACCAGCAGGTCGCGCCGGCGCCCGCGCGCCTCCTGCTCGGCGATCTCGGCGACCGCCGCACGGTTGGCCTGCACGCCCTTCGAGCGGGTGCGCAGCTCGCCGCCGACCAGGCCCTCGCGGATCAGGATGCGCCTTGCCTCGGCCGGGTCGTGTTTCGCGAAGTCCACCGGCTTCTTCGGCGCCACGACCAGTCCGTAGAGGGTGATGCGGTCGAACGCCCCGACGCGCCCGCTGCGGCGCTGGAAGTGCGGCTCGAAGATATGGTGCTTGAGCAGGTGCGGGGCAGCAGCCAGGATCCAGTCGGGTTCGATGCGCGCGTTGTCGCGGGCGTAGACGCGCGTGGTCTCGGCGATCTCCGCACTCATGACCCAGGCCGGCTTCTTCTTCGCCAGCACCGATCCGGGGTGGATCTGGAAGCGACGGTTGCGCGCGCCGAGGTAGTCGCCACGCTCGGTCTTCTGCCCGACCTGGCTGACCAGGCCCGTCAGCAGCGCGCGGTGCACGGCCTCGGCGTCGGCGGGCTGGTGATTCGGATTCAGGTCCATCTCGCGTGCCAGGCGCAGCAGCTGCACGCGCAGTTCCTGCCACTCGCGCATGCGCAGGAAGTTGAGGAAGTGCTCGCGGCACCAGCGTTTCAGGGCATTCGAGCCGAGGTCCTCGCGCGCCGTGTGCCAGGCGTCCCACAGGCGCAGCATGCCCATGAAGTCGGAGCCCTCGACCTGGAATTCGCGGTGGGCCTGGTCCGCGGCCTGGGTCGCCTCGGCCGGGCGCTCGCGTGGGTCCTGCAGCGACAGGAAGGCGGCGATGGTGGCGGTCTCGGTCACGCACTGGTGATCGGTGCCGGCCAGCAGCATCGCGCCGTGGCGCGGGTCGATGGGCATGCGCGCGAGCTGGCGGCCGCGTGGCGTGATGCGGCCGCGCGTATCCACCGCGCCCAGTTCTTCCAGCAGGCGGTAGCCGTCCTTGACCAGGCGCGGGTCGGGCGGGTCGACGAACGGGAACTGGCGCGGCTGGCCGAGCTTCAGCGCGGCCATCTGCAGGATCACCGAGGCGAGGTTGGAGCGCTGGATCTCGGGATCGGTGAACGGCGGACGCAGGTTGAAGTCGTCTTCCGAGAAAAGGCGGATGCAGATACCGGGGCCCAGCCGTCCGCAGCGCCCGGCGCGCTGGTCGCAGGCGGCCTGCGAGATCGGCTCCAGGCTCAGGCGCTGGACCCGCGAGCGCCAGGAGTAGCGCGAGATGCGCGCCAGTCCGGAGTCGATCACGAAGCGGATGCCGGGGACGGTCAGGGCGGTCTCGGCCACGTTGGTCGCGAGCACGATGCGCCGCCCGCGGTGCGACTGGAACACCCGCGCCTGCTCGCGCGCGGAGAGGCGGGCGTACAGCGCGAGGATCTCGGTGTCGGTGCGGACCTGGCCGCGCAGTGCCTTGTGGGCGTCGCGGATCTCGCGCTCGCCGGGCAGGAACACCAGCACGTCGCCGGGGCCGGCGCGTTCGCACTCGGCCACCGCGTCACGGATGCCGTCGAACAGGTCGCGTTCGCCGCGGCCCTCGTCATGATCCCGGGCCTCGTTCTCGCCGCTGTCCTCGGGCTCGATCGGGCGGTAGCGCAGCTCCACCGGATAGGTGCGCCCGGCCACGGTCAGGATCGGGGCATCGTCGAAGAACGCCGACAGGCGTTCCGGGTCCAGGGTGGCCGAGGTGATGATGATGCGCAGCTCGGGGCGCTTCTGTGACAGGCGCTTGAGCACGCCCATCAGGAAGTCGATGTTCAGGCTGCGCTCGTGGGCCTCGTCCACGATGATGGTGTCGTAGGCGCGCAGCTCCGGGTCGTGTGCCAGTTCCGCCAGCAGGATGCCGTCGGTCATCAGCTTGACCCAGTTGTTCGGGCCGGTCTGGTCGGAGAAGCGCACCTTGAAACCGACCGTGGAGTCGCGGTCACCGCCCAGCGTGGTGCCCAGTTCCTCGGCGATACGGCTGGCCACCGAACGCGCGGCGATCCGGCGCGGCTGGGTGTGGCCGATCAGTCCGGCCTCGCCGCGCCCGGCCTCCAGGCACAGCTTGGGCAGCTGGGTGGTCTTGCCGGAGCCGGTTTCACCGCACAGCACCAGTACCGGGTGCTCGCGGATCGCGGTGACGATCCGTTCGCGCTCGGCGTGGATCGGCAGGTCGCCGGCATAGACGGGTTGCGGTCGCAGGCGGGTGCGCTCGTCGCTGCCCCCTTCGGCGGTGTCGAGGCGCTCCGCGAGGGTGCGGGCCATGCGGTCGCAGGGTTGCCCGCGCTTCTGGCGCTGGCGGGCGCGGCGCAGCAGGTCCGCGAGGTCCTTGCGTTCGGGGCCGGCGGGCAGCGCCTCGATGCGGGCCGCGAGGGCGTCGAGATCCGGTGCGGAGGCCGGTTCCACGGTCAGCCCTGGTAGCGCAGACGCAGGGCCTCGATATTCTCGGTGCGCAGCCGTTCCAGCGCCTGGCGCACGCGGTCCTCGTCACTGAACGGGCCGAGGTAGACGCGGTACCAGGTCTCGCCCTGGATCTCGACCTCGTGCACCTGCGGGTCGAGGCCCAGCAGGGTCAGGCGGGCCTTCATCTCGTCGGCCTGGGCGAAGCGGCGGAACGACCCGGTTTGCAGGACCACCGGCTCCCCCTCGCTGGGGGATGCGGCGGGCGGCAGGGTCGGGGCAGGGGTGTCGCGCTCGGACTCCGGTACGCGGATCTCGTCCTCGGGCAGCAGCTCGTAGTAGCGAAAGCGCGGTTCGTCGTCCGAGGGCACGGTGTCGCGTTCCACCGGGGCCGGAGTCGGAGCGGCGGTGTCGCTCGGCGGGTCGCCGAACAGCGCGCCCAGGTCCGGCGAGCGGTCCGCGCCCTGGAGGTACAGCACAGCGGCAATCCCCAGCCCGATCAGCAGGCCGATCAGCATCCACACCCAGCCCGGGATTGGCCGCGAGGCCTTGGCGGGGGTGGACTTGCGACGGGTCTTGCGCGCCTGGGCCATGGTCTACATCCGTTCCGGGGCGGTTACGCCCAGCAGGCGCAGGCCATTGTGCAGGACCTGCTTGGCGCCGGTCAGCAACGCGAGACGGGCACCGATCACGTTGGCGTCCTCCGCGTTCAGGAAGGGTACGGCGTTGTAGTAGGCGTGGAAGCCGGCGGCCAGTTCGCGCAGGTACTGGGCGATCTGATGCGGCTCGCAGGCCTCGGCGGCGGCCGCGATCACCTCGGGGAAGCGGTCGAGGCGGTCCAGCAGGTCGTCCTCCTGCGGTTCGGTCAGGCGCGTGCTGAGGCCCTCGGTATCGGCCGCGGCCGGGGCATGGCCGCGCTCGGCGGCGGTGCGCAGTACGCTGGCGATGCGTGCGTGGGCGTACTGGATGTAGTACATCGGGTTGTCGTTGGACTGCGACTTGGCGAGATCCAGGTCGAAATCCAGGTGCTGATCGCAGCGGCGCTGTACGTAGAAGAAACGCGCGGCATCCGAGCCGACCTCGCCGCGCAGCTCGCGCAGGGTCACGAACTGCCCGGCGCGGGTGGACATCGGCAGGCGCTCGCCACCGCGATAGAGGATCGCGAACTGCACCAGCAGCACGTCGAGGCGGTCGGCCTCCAGGCCGAGGGCCTGGAGCGCGGCGCGCACGCGCGGGACGTAGCCGTGGTGGTCGGCGCCCCAGATGTTGATCACGCGTTCGAAGCCGCGCTGGAACTTCTCGCGGTGGTAGGCGATGTCGGAGGCGAAATAGGTGTAGTCGCCGTTCTCGCGGCGCACCACACGGTCCTTGTCGTCGCCGTAGTCGCTGGAACGGAACCACAGGGCGCCGTCCTGCTCGTACAGTGCCCCGCGCCCCTGAAGATCCTCCACCGCGGCGTCGATGGCCCCGGCGTCGGCCAGGCTGCGCTCGGAGAACCAGCACTGGTACTCGACGCCGAACTCGCGCAGGTCGTCGCGGATGTCGTCGAGGATGGCGTTCAGACCGCAGTCGAACACCGTGCGGTACAGCTCCGAACCCAGCAGCTCGCGGGCACGGGCGATCACCGCGTCGATGTAGACCTCCTTGTCGCCGCCGGCCGGCTCGTCCGGCGGGAGGTCGCGGGTGACGGCCTCGGTCGCGTGCACGGCCTGTTCGCCGATCTGTGCGGTCAGCGCCTCGGCGACCGGGTAGATGTAGTCACCCTGATAGCCGTTGGCCGGGAACGGGACCTGCACGCCGTGCTGCTCGAGATAGCGCAGCCAGACGCTGGCGGCGAGGATGTTCATCTGCCGCCCGGCATCGTTCACGTAGTACTCGCGGGTGACGTCGAAGCCGCAGAAATCCAGCAGGTCGGCGACGGTGGCGCCGAAGGCCGCGCCGCGGCCATGGCCCACATGCAGGGGTCCGGTGGGGTTGGCGGAGACAAACTCCACCTGCACCGGACGCCCGCCGCCCACGCTGGAGCGGCCGAAGTCAGCGCCCTGGGTCGCGATACGGCCCAGCACCAGCGTGCGGGCATCGGCGGCCAGGCGGAAGTTGATGAAACCGGGGCCGGCGATCTCGGTGGCGGCGAGGCCGGGCACCTCGGGCATCGCGGCGCAGAGGGCCTCGGCCAGCTCGCGCGGCTTCGACTTCGCCGGGCGCGCGAGCTGCATCGCGAGGTTGCTGGCGAAATCGCCGTGTTCGCGGTCGCGGGCGCGCGTGACCTGGACCTCGACCCCGTGGTCGGCAGGTACGCGGCCATCGGCCACCAGGGTCTCGAGGGCGGCCGCGAGGGCCTCGGTGAGGGTGTCTTTCAAGAGGGGCTCGATCCGTCGTGTAAAAAGGGCCGCATTCTAACCCGGAAGCGCCGGACGTGCCGCCCCGGCGCATCGTCTGCGCCCGGGCTCAGGCGAGCGAGACCGGATCAATGTCGATGGCGATGCGGGTACCGCGCGGCAGGTCGTCGGCCTGCCACGCCTGGCGGGCTCGGGCCAGGCTCTCGTGCAGGGGGTTGCGGCGCGTGGACTGCAGCAGGATCTGCTCGCGGAAGCGGCGATTGACGCGGTGGCGGGGTGCCGGGGCCGGGCCGAGCACACGCAGGCCCTCGGCGGCCGTGTTGCGCAGGTGAGTGGCGACGCGCTCGGCGTGACGGCGGGTGGTCTCGGCATCGCCGGCCTCGACGCGGACCAGCGCCAGGTGGCCGTAGGGTGGCATCTCGGCTGCGGCACGCTCCTCCAGCAGCGGCGCGACCATGGCCGGGTAGTCCGCGGCGTCGAGGCCGCGGATCAGGGGATGATCGGGGTGCCCGGTCTGCAGCAGTACGCGACCGCCTCCGGAGCCGCGCCCGGCACGGCCGGCCGCCTGCACGATCAGTTGCAGGGTGTTCTCGGTGGCGCGCAGGTCGACGCTGAACAGGCCCTGGTCGACATCGATCACGCCGACCAGGCCTACCTGCGGGAAGTCGTGGCCCTTCGCCAGCATCTGGGTCCCGACGACGATCGCCGCATCCAGTTGGCGGATGCGGTCCAGTGCCGCCTCCAGGGCTCCCTTGTGGCGGATGCTGTCGCGGTCCAGTCGGATCAGGGGGATATTGGGGAAGTGCCGCGCCAGGGCCTGTTCCAGGCGCTGGGTCCCCAGACCGCGCTGGGCCAGGGGCTCGCCGCATTCGGGGCAGCGTTCGGGCCGCGTTTCCTGGTGGCCGCACAGGTGGCAGACCGCGCGCGGGTTGTGCGCGTGGATCGTGAGCCGCGCGTCGCAGTCGGGGCATTCGGCCACCCAGCCGCAGGCGTCGCAGGCCAGGACGCGGGCGAAACCCCGCCGGTTCAGCAGCAGGAAGCACTGGTGGCCGGCCGCCAGGGTCTGCTGCATCGTGTCCAGAAGGGGCGCGGTCAGACCCTCGTCCGGGGTATGCACGCGGGTGTCGACGGTCTCGACGGTCGGTGGCTGCGTGCCGTCCGGGCGCATGGTCAGGCGCGCGTGGCCGTAGCGGCCGGTCGTGGCGGCATGCAGGCTCTCCAGGGTCGGCGTCGCCGAACCCAGGACCACCGGCGCCTGTTCCAGCTGGCCGCGCTTGATGGCCAGGTCGCGGGCGTTGTAGCGAAAGCCGTCCTGCTGCTTGAAGGCGCTGTCGTGCTCCTCGTCCACGATGATCAGTCCCAGGTCCGGCACGGGCGTGAACAGGGCGGAGCGCGTGCCGACCACGATCCGGCGCTGGCCCCGGCGCGCGGCCTCCCAGGCCCGCAGGCGTTCGCCCTCGGCGAGACCCGAGTGGAGCAGGGCGACCTGGCCCGGGAAGCGCTGCTGGATGCGCGCGCTCAGTTGGGGTGTCAGCGCGATCTCGGGGATCAGGAACAGGACCTGTTTCCCGCGTGCCAGCACGCGCTCGGCCATCTGCAGGTAGACCTCGGTCTTGCCGCTCCCGGTCACGCCCTCCAGCAGCAGCGGTGCCGTGGTCTCCGGGGTCAGGGCGTCGACGGCGGCGCGCTGGTCTGGGGTGAGGGCGTGGTTGCTGGCGTTCGGAGTGGGCGGGTCTTCGGGATCGGGCGTAATCGCCTCCAGCCATCCGCGTTCGGCGAGGGCGCGCAGTTCGCGCGGGGCGAGCTGCAGCCCGGTGGCGGCGGCAAGGGTGGCGCGGTCCAGGGCCGGTGCGCCGCGTTCCAGTGCACGGAGTACCGCCTGCTGACGTCTCCCGCGGACCTCGCCGGCGGCCAGCGCCCGGGCGCCCTCCGGGGTTTGTCGCCACAGCGTCTCCGGCGTCAGTGCGGGCAACGGGTCGCCGTGACGCAGGGCCGGGGGGAGGGCGCCCAGCAGCGCCTCGCCCAGAGGATGGTGGTAGTACCGGGCCCCGAATTGCAGGAGCTGCATCAGGCGGGGTGCCAGGAGCGGTTCGGCCTCCGGGGCTTCGAGGACCGGGCGCAGGCGGTTGGCCGGGACCTCGCTTTGATCGGTCAGGGTGACGACGACGCCGATGGTGGTCCCGCGGCCGAAGGGCACGCGAACCCGCTGCCCCGGCGCGAGCGACAGGGCGTCGGGGATCTGATAGTCGAACAGCCGGTCCAGGGGGCGATCCAGCGCGATACGGGCAATTCGGGGCGCGGCAGGCATGCGCACAGTCTACTGCGTCGTGCCCCGGCGGGGGCGGCGGGTGTCTCTTCCCGGCCGGCCATTGTTATCCACAAAAACTGTGGATAACTCTGTGGGTGAAACGCCGGGAATACCCCTAAACGCTTGTTACTGCTAGGGCCTGCTTGAATTGGCCAAAAATCGACCAGATGCATCATGGGCAATAAAAACAATAGGTTGTATGGCTTATGTGAAACGGAATGGCGGCTGTGTGCGCTAAGCGGGGTGCGGTTGCCGCGCTTGTGGGTAGTCTGTACAGGGCGTGTACAGAATTCGGGTTCCTGCACCCATTTTAGAGGGGGTTGGGTCAACCCCCTGCATATCCTGGCTTGCGGAGGCCCGAGGGGCAGGCAACAAAAAACCCGGCACCGTGAGGCGGTTGCCGGGTTTCGGTAACGGGGCCCATGCGCGGGCCCCGCACGGGGCAGGCCGACTAGCCGAGGGCCTTGACCGACGCCACGAGTTCGGCGGCCACCTTCTGGCCGTCGCCGTAGAGCATCTGGTTGTTGTCGGCGTAGAACAGGTGGTTCTCGATGCCCGAGAAACCGGAGCCCTTGCCGCGCTTCACGCAGATGACGTTCCTGGCCTGGTCGGCGTTCAGGATCGGCATGCCGTAGATCGGCGAGTCCGGGTTGGTCCGGGCCACCGGGTTCACGACGTCGTTCGCGCCGATTACCATCGCGACATCGGCGGTCTTGAACTCTTCGTTGATCTCGTCGAGGTCGAAGATGATGTCGTAGGGCACGCCGGCCTCGGCCAGCAGCACGTTCATGTGGCCGGGCATGCGGCCCGCGACCGGATGGATCGCGAACTTCACGTCCACGCCGCGCTTCTGCAGCAGCTGGGTGAATTCCCAGATCTTGTGCTGCGCCTGCGCCACCGCCATGCCGTAGCCCGGCACGATGATGACCTTCTCGGCGTAGGCCATCATGATCCCGGCGTCGTTGGCCTGGATCTCCTTCATGGTGCCTTCGATCTCTTCTTCGGCACCGCCGCTGGAACCCCCGAACTGGCTGAACAGGATGTTCTTGATCGGGCGGTTCATCGCCTTGGCCATCAGCTGCGTGAGCAGCGTACCGGCCGCGCCGACGACGATACCGGCGATCATCAGCGCCGGGTTGTCGAGCACGATGCCCTTGAGGCCGACCGCCAGGCCGGTCAGGGCGTTGTACAGCGAGATGACCACCGGCATGTCGGCGCCGCCGATCGGCAGGGTCATCAGGATGCCGAAGGCCAGCGACAGGATGAAGAACAGCAGCAGGGTCGCCGAGCCGATCTCGCCGCCGCCGGTCGCCAGCATGAAGCCGAGAATCACGGTGATGACGAAGATGGCGATATTCACGAACTGCTGGCCCGCGAAGGTGAAGGTCTTCTTCATCAGGCCCTGCAGCTTGGCGTAGGCCACCAGCGATCCGGAGAAGGCCACCGAACCGATCAGCGAGCCGGTCGTGGCGATCGCCAGGCCGGTGTTGCTGACCGTTTCCGGGGTCGCCTGCAGCAGGTAGATCGCGCCGATGCCGGCTGCGGCGCCGCCGCCCATGCCGTTGTACAGCGCGATCATCTGCGGCATGTCGGTCATCGCGACCTTCTTGCCGCTCCACCAGGCCAGGCCGCCACCGATGGCGATACCCAGGATGATCAGGGTGTAGTTCACGCCCCCGGAGACTTCCGGGTGCACGAAGGTCACGAGCGTGGCGATCACCATGCCCACGCCGGCCCAGATGATGCCCGGCCGCGCGGTGGTCGGCGAGGACATCTGCTTGAGGCCGACGATGAACAGTACCGCCGCCGCAAAGTAGGCGAGGTTGATGATCAGGCTCATGCGTTATCTCCCTTCTTGTCGTCCTTCTTGCTGGTCTTGAACATCTCCAGCATGCGTTCGGTGACGACGTAGCCACCCACGGCGTTGCCCGCGGCCAGGATCACGGCGACAAAGCCGATCGCCTGTTCCAGCGGGGTCGTGGCATGGCCGAGCGCGACCATGGTCCCGACCAGCACGATGCCGTGGACGAAGTTGGAACCGGACATCAGCGGGGTATGCAGGATGACCGGGACCTTGGAGATGATCTCGTAGCCGGTGAAGGCCGCGAGCATGAAGATGTACAGCGCGATAAAGCCTTCGATGATCATGAGTTCGCTCCCTTCAGGGCCTCGCGGGTGGCCTCGTGCACGATCTCGCCGTCGCGGGTCAGCACGCTCTTGGCGATGACCTCGTCATCCCAGTCGGGCTGGAACTCGCCGCCCTCGGCGATCATCGGCGTGAGGAAATTCAGCAGGTTCTTGGCATACATCTCGGAGGCATGCAGCGGGACTTGCGAGGGCACGTTCAGCGGGGCATGAATGGTCACGCCCTTGTGCTTGCTGGTCTTGCCCGGCTTGGACAGCTCGCAGTTGCCGCCACCCTCGGCCGCCAGATCGATGATGACCGCGCCGGGCTTCATGCCCTCGACCATGTCCTTCGGGATCAGCTTCGGCGCATCGCGACCCGGGATCGCGGCGGTAGTGATCAGCACGTCGGCCTTGGAGATGAACTCGCCCAGGGCGTCCTGCTGCTGCTGTTTCTCTTCCGCGGTCAGCTCGCGGGCGTAGCCGCCCTCGCCCTCGGCGGAGACACCGAGATCGAGGAACTTCGCGCCCAGCGACTCGACCTGCTCCTTGGTGGCGGAGCGCACGTCATAGGCCTCGACCATCGCCCCGAGGCGCTTGGCCGTGGCGATCGCCTGCAGCCCGGCCACGCCGGCGCCGATCACGATGACCTTGGCCGGGCGGATGGTGCCGGCCGCGGTGGTCAGCATCGGGAAGAACCGGCAGGACAGGTCGGAGCCCATGATCGCGCCCTTGTAGCCGACCACGGCCGCCTGCGAGGACAGCACGTCCATGCTCTGGGCGCGCGAGATCCGCGGGATCAGCTCCATCGCGAAGCTCAGGATCTTGCGCTCCTGCATCGCCTTGACCACGTCCGGATTGCGGTGGGCGTGGAACAGGCTGACCACGGTCGAGCCCTCCGGCAGCTGGTTGATCTCCTCGACCGTCGGCGGTGCCACGCGGACCATCAGGTCCGACTGGCCGTAGGCGGTCTCGGTGTCGACCACGGTGGCCTTCTCGTAGGCCGTGTCCGGAAACTGGGCGTTGGAACCGGCCCCCTTCTCCAGCTGCACGGTGACGCCCAGATCGCTGAACTTGGCCGCTACCGACGGATCCAGGGCCACGCGGCGCTCGCCGCTGGCGGACTCCTTGGGAACGGATAATTTGATTGCCATGCGCTCTCTCCCCGGGCCAAGCGTCCCCTATTCCCTATGGGGCGATCAGCCGCGCTCGCGGGTGGTGAAATCGGATGCGGCCCGCACGAAACAGGCGAGCCGCACAAAAAACGACCCGCGAGTGTAGCGGAATCGGCCCCGTGCTTAAACCGTGTCCTGCGTTTGCAGGGGCTTGTTCCGGGCCGCGGAGCGTACGATACCTCGGCTCATGGCGTTGTAATTGCTTTGTTCCCGAAGGCTGTTTATTGTTTTTCCGGTCAGTGTTGCCCTGTCAGTGTTGCCCTGAGGGAGACGCGGGCGTGCGATTCAATCAGCGTCTCCCAAAGGGGGCATGGATTTGTTCACTCGATCCGGCGTGAGCAAATCCGTGTTTCCTTGAGACGGGACGGGTCATGTTGCCGAACGAGCATCAGGTCCTGCGCACGGACGCCGCGGGCATGCCGCTGGAGTGGATCGGCCTGGAGCAGGCCGTGCGCCTCTACTACACCGAGCAGGTGGCCTACACCTGTGGCAGCCCGCTTTATCGCATGCGCGGCGGCATCAACGCCCGCACCGGGTTGCAGTCGCGGGTCGAGGTCAACTCGATCATCGCCACGCACGGCACCCGCCAGTCCCGCTTCAACGATTACATCCCCCCGCTCAACAACACCACCCTGTTCCGCCGCGATGCCCATCTGTGCCTGTACTGCGGTAACGCCTTCCCCGAACGCGACCTGTCCCGGGACCATGTGACCCCGATCAGCCAGAATGGCGAAGACACCTGGACCAACGTGGTCACCGCCTGCAAGCGCTGCAACAACCACAAGGCCGGGTTCACGCCGGAAGAGGCCGGGATGCAGCTGCTGGCCATCCCGTTCACGCCCACGCACGCGGAATACATCTTCCTCAAGGGCAAGCGCGTGCTCGCGGACCAGATGGAGTTCCTGCAGGCACACTTCCCGCGCACCAGCCCGTTGCGGGGCCGCCTCGGCTGACCTCGGCCCGGCGCGGGCAGTCCCCGCCGCGGTATCCTTGCCGCAAACCCGATCCCGTGCTGAACCAAAATGCCCCTCGGGCACTCCGACAGGGTGTCCCCGTACCCCATGCCTGCAAGGAGCCCCATGAAGTACTTCGGAGAAGCGGACTATCGCCACGGCCAGGCGCGCGACGTCGGCGTGTTGCTGACCAACCTGGGCACGCCGGACGAGCCCACTGCGCCCGCCCTGCGCCGCTACCTGAAGGAATTTCTCTGGGATCCGCGCGTGGTCGAGGTGCCGCGCCCGATCTGGTGGCTGATCCTGAACGGCGTCATCCTGAACATTCGGCCCAAGCGCTCGGCCGCCAAGTACGCCACCGTCTGGACCGACGAAGGTTCGCCGCTTCTGGCGATCTCGAAGCGCCAGGCCGAGGGCGTGCGCCGCCGCCTTGCCGAACAGGCAGGGGAGGCGATCCCGGTTGCGCTGGGCATGCGCTATGGCAACCCGTCGATCGCCGCGGGGCTGGACGAGCTGCGCCGCCAGGGCGTGCGCCGCGTGGTCGTGCTCCCGCTGTATCCGCAGTACTCGGCCAGCACCAACGGCTCCACCTTCGACGCCGTGGCCGAGGTGCTCAAGGGCTGGCGCTGGGTGCCGGACCTGCAGTTCATCGCCGCCTATGACGCCCAGCCCGGCTATATCGAGGCCCTGGCCAACAGCGTTCGCGAGCACTGGAAGGAGCACGGCCAGGCCGACCGCCTGGTGATGTCCTTCCACGGCATCCCCAAGCGCTACCTGCTGCAGGGCGACCCCTACCACTGCCTGTGCCAGGCCACCGGGCACAAGCTGGCCCAGGCGCTGGGGCTGAACGAGGACCAGTGGCAGGTGACCTTCCAGTCGCGCTTCGGCCGCGAGGAGTGGCTGCAGCCCTATACCGACAAGACGATGGAGGCCCTGCCGGGGCAGGGCGTGCGCTCGGTGGACGTGATCTGCCCCGGCTTCTCCGCCGACTGCCTGGAGACCATTGAGGAGATCGGCGACGAGAATCGCGAGATCTTCCAGGAGGCCGGCGGCGAGCGCTTCCACTATATCCCGGCCCTGAATGACCGCGCCGACCACCTCGACTTCCTGGCCGGGCTGCTGCACCAGCATCTGGCGCCGTGGCTCAACGATCCGGACAACGCCCCCGAGGCGCGCGCCGCCGCCCGCGAGCGCGCGCTCGCGTTGGGCGCGAAACAGTAACGCCGCGATGGAACGACCCGTGATGGCCGAACGGGAGCAAGCGCCCACCGAGACGGGCGAGATCGAGATCGGCGCCGTGATCATTGGCGACGAACTCCTCAGCGGCAAGCGCCGCGACCGGCATCAGGCACACCTGACCGAGGCGCTGGCGGAGAAGGGCCTCGAGCTCGCCTGGTTGCGTATCGTTGGCGATAACGCGCGCGTGCTGGCGCAGACCTTCCGCGAAACCCTGGCAAGCGGCGCCGAGGTGTTCAGCTTTGGCGGCATCGGCGCGACCCCGGATGACCGGACCCGCGCTTGCCTGGCCGAGGCCCTGGACCGGCCGCTGGTGCCGCACCCGGAGTTCATGGCCATCCTCGAGGAGCGCTTCGGCGCCGAGGCCTGGCCCCACCGCGTGCGCATGGCCGAGCTCCCCGAAGGCGCCAGCCTGATTCCCAACCCGGTCAACGGGATCCCCGGCTTCAGCTGCGAACGCCACCACTGCGTGCCCGGCTTCCCGGCCATGGCCGAGCCCATGGCCCGCTGGGTCCTGGAGCAGCGCTTCCCCGACCGCGATGCCGCGTCCGGGGCCGTCGAGGAGATCCTGCGACTGGAGAACGTCACCGAAAGTCGCCTCGTGCCGATCCTGGAAGCGATGGAGGCCGCCTTCCCCGACCTGCGCATCTCCTGCCTGCCGCGCATGGACCGCCAGGCCCCGCAGGTCGAACTGGGCCTGCGCGGCCCGCGCGCCCGCGTCACCGAGGGCCAGGCGGCCCTGCGCCAGCACCTGATCGCCGGCGGTTTTCTCGGCCACTGACCGATCGGTAGTGTCCCGCCCACGGGCGGGCACTTGTCCTCTCGACCCCCCGGTTTTTCGAATTCGTCGCCCCGTATTGGGGCTGGCGTGCCCGAACGTGATGCACATCCTTCCGTGTTGCGCCCTCCTGCGCTCGCCCTGGGGTGCCAGGCACTTCCCTATAAACAGCCCCTTACACGATCTCTCTGCTTGAGCAGGGGTATTGGCATGGATGCTGCAAGTTTCTCAGGGCGTAAGAACACGTCAGCACAAGTTGGGTGTTCGTTGTCCCGAGCGTCTCGCCGGGATCCACGGAAACGAGGGATGGTTGATGACTGACAAGACTGTGTCTGTTGCGGATGACCCGGCAAAGGTCGAGCCCGTCGCGCCGGAAGCCGGCGCCACCATGGCGGATGTGCCCGCCGAGGCCCCCGGCGAATCCCGAACGGACGTACGGACGGCCGTGAGCCGAGGCGGCGCGAGCGACGGGGGCGCGGCCACGGCTGTGAGCACCCGCGCCTGGCTCAAGAAGTCGAGCGGTACCTGGTGGGGCCGTTACACCGTCCGCATCCTTTCCGTGCTGGTCCTGATCGGCCTGTGGCATCTGGCTTCCACCTATGATTTCCGGCTGTTGCTCAATTTCGAGAACGTACCGGCGCCGGGTGTCGTGGGTGGTGTGCTGCTCGAGCTGCTGTCGTCGGACACGTTCTACCGACACATCGCGGCTAGCGTCGAACGCGTGGCGATTGCCTTCGGGCTTGCCACGGTCTCCGGGGTAGCGCTGGGCGTCTTTATGGGGCGGATCCGCCTGGTGGAGGACGTATTCTCGCCCTACGTGGAGATCTTCCGGCCCATTCCCGCGGTGGCCTGGATTCCGCTGGCGATCCTGATGCTCCCGACCGAGCAGAGCAGCATCATCTTCATCACGTTCCTGGGCGCATTTTTCCCGATCGTGCTGAATACCATGCATGGCGTCGACCAGACACCGAAGGACCTGGTCCGCGCGGCCCGCGCCCTGGGCGCATCCAGTACCTCCATCCTGATTCATGTGGTGCTGCCGGCGGCCCTGCCCAGCATCGTCGCGGGCATGGCGATTGGCATGGGCATCGCATGGTTCTCCCTGCTGGCCGGCGAAATCATCAGTGGCCAGTACGGCATTGGCTACTTCACCTGGAGTTCCTATTCGCTGATCCAGTACCCGCAGATCATCGTGGGCATGGTCACGATCGGACTGCTGGGGACCCTCTCCACCCTCTTGGTGCGATACGGCACGCGGCCCTTCCTGCGCTGGCAGCGCTGAACCGGCGGCCGGCCATTCGCGATGCGACTTGTACAAACGATTTTGCAACGGGGTACGAAATGAGACTTGGAAACCTGTGGGCGTTTGGCGAGGGACCCTCGCGCAAGGGGCCCGTTCATGTCGGGTCGCCGGGAGCGCGCCCGGAGACGGGCCGGATCCGGATCTCGGATGTCTCCATCGAATTCAATACCAATGGTCGCCGAAACGTCGCGGTTGATGGCGCGGACCTGGAGGTCGAACCGGGCGAGTTCATCTGCCTGCTGGGTCCCTCGGGCTGCGGCAAGTCGACACTGATGAACGCGGTGGCGGGTTTTGTCGAGCCGACAGCCGGGCATGTGGAGGTCGATGGCAAGCGGGTGAACGGCCCCGCGCCCGAACGCGGAATGGTATTCCAGCAGCACTCGCTGTTTCCCTGGAAGAGCGTGCGCAAGAACGTCGCCTTTGGCCCGCGCATGGCCGGTCACTCGGTCACCGAGTCCGACAGTATCGCGCGCACCTTTCTCGGCATGGTCGGGTTGTCGGCCTATGGCAACCACTACCCCTCGCAGCTCTCCGGCGGTATGCAGCAGCGTGTCGGGATTGCCCGCGCATTGGCGAACTACCCGGACGTGTTGCTGATGGACGAGCCGTTCGGCGCCCTCGATGCCCAGACCCGCTCGATGATGCAGCAGAACCTCGTGGACCTGCGCCAGGAGTTTCACACCACCATCATCTTTGTGACGCATGACATCGAGGAAGCGGTGTTTCTGGCCGACCGGATCATCGTCATGAGTGCCAGCCCGGGGCGCCTGATCGAGGACATCCGGGTCGACCTCCCGCACCCGCGTACCCACGAGATCGTGACCGAGCCGCGCTTCGTCGAGTTGAAGAAGCAGTGCCTCGACCTGATCCGCGCCGAGACTACGCGCGCATTCGAACAGCAGGGGCAGGCGGTCTAGCCCGAATCCGCCCTGTCGTGGATTGCTCAATATAACTTGTCATGATAGGTTAGTACATATGCTGGAATTCAACCCTCAACAACGCTCCATGGCTTCCGGGCCACCGCGAAGCCCGATACGGGCCCACCGGGGCGAGCCGCTGTACGGCTGGGTCCGGGACAGCCTGCGGCGCGAGATCCTCCAGGGTCTGCGGGCGCCGAACGAGCGGCTGGCTACGGAAAAGGAACTGATCGAGGCCTTCGGTGTGAGCCGGATCACCGTGCGCCGGGCCCTGCAGGAGTTGCGCGCGGAGGGCCTGGTCGTGACGGCGCAGGGGCGGGGCAACTTTGTCGCCCGGCCACGGGTCAGCCAGGAGCTTCGAAGCATGGAGGCTTTCGGCGAGACGGTGACCAGCCAGATCGGCCAGGCCGATGTGCGGCTGCTGTCTCTGAGCGAGGTCACCCCGTCGCCCCGGTTCGCGCGGGAGCTCCGGCTGAAACCGGAGGATCGGGTCACTGCAATCCGGCAGGTGCAGTACCTGCGCTCACAGCCGGTCATGGTCGGCGAGAGCTTCCTGCCCCTCGCCATCGGACGGCGGATCTTCAGCCGCGACCTCGCCATGGACACCCTGACGGTGATCAAGAACCGCCTGGGAATCGGTGTCCGCGGGGCGCGTATCGAGATCGAGGCGTGTCACCCGGAGCCGGCCGCAGCCGCTGCGCTCAAGCTGCCCGTATCGGCATCCATCCTGAAACTCACCCGGGTTTTCATGGATCGTTCCGGCCGTCCGTTTGACGTCGAATGTCTGTCCTTCCGCGAAGACACCTTCAACTGCAAGTTCCGCACGGATCCCAACGAGGAGTACCTATGAAAGTCAGCGAAATCAAAACAGTCGAGATGGACGTCCTGGTGATTGGTGGCGGGACTGGCGGGCCGCTGGCGGCCGTCACCGTCAAGGAGGAGAACCCGGATCTGGACGTCATGTTGCTGGAAAAGGCCAACGTGAAACGATCCGGGGCGATCTCCATGGGGATGGATGGGCTGAACAACGCCATCATCCCGGGGCGGGCGACCCCCGAGCAGTACGTGAAGGAGATCACCACCGCCAATGACGGCATCGTCCATCAGAAGGCCGTACTGGCCTACGCCGAGCGTTCCTACGACATGATCCAGAAGCTGGACTCCTGGGGCGTGCATTTCCAGAAGGACGAGACCGGCGACTACGACGTGAAGAAGGTCCATCACATGGGGAGCTACGTGCTGCCCATGCCCGAGGGACACAACGTCAAGAAGATCCTGTACCGGCGCCTGCGCCGCAATCGCGTGAAGGTGGAAAACCGCTACCAGGCCACGCGCCTTCTGAAGGATCGTGACGGCAAGATCGCCGGGGCCTTTGCAGTGAACACCCGCACCTCGGAACCGATGCTGATTCGCGCCAAGGCCGTGATCATGGCGACCGGTGCCGCCGGGCGTCTGGGCCTGCCCACCTCCGGGTATCTCTACGGTACCTACGAGAATCCCACCAATGTGGGTGACGGCCACGCGATGGCCTATCACGCCGGCGCGGATCTCGCGAATCTGGAGTGTTACCAGATTAACCCGTTGCTGAAGGACTACAACGGCCCGGCCTGCGCCTACGTTACAGGCCCGCTGGGTGGTTACACGGCGAACGCCCAGGGTGAGCGCTTCATCGAGTGCGACTACTGGTCGGGCCAGATGATGCTCGAATTCTACCGCGAGCTGGAGGGCGGCAAGGGCCCGGTCTACCTGAAGGTTGATCACCTCGCCGAGGAGACCATCCAGGAGATCGAGACGGTCCTGCATACCAATGAACGGCCGTCGCGTGAACGGTTCCACGCCGGGCGCGGCACCAACTATCGCGAGCACATGCTCGAGATGCATATCTCCGAGGTCGGCTTCTGCAGCGGTCACTCCGCCTCCGGGGTGTGGATCAACGAACACGGCGAGACCACCGTGCCGGGTCTGTACGCGGCCGGTGACATGGGTTCGGTCCCGCACAGCTACATGCTGGGCGCATTCGTCTACGGCCAGATATGCGGCGAGAGCGCAGCCCGGTACGTCGGCGACTGGAACGACGCCCCGCTGGACGATGCCCTTGTGGCCGCGGAACTCGAGCGCGTGATGGCGCCGCTGAATGCCGAGGACGGGATCCCGCCGGAACAGATGGAATACAAGGTGCGCCGCCTGGTGAACGACTACCTGCAACCGCCCAAGGTCACCAAGAAGATGGAGATCGGGCTCAGCCGCATCCTGCAGGTGCGCGAGGACCTTTCGAAGCTCCACGCCCGCGATCCGCACGAGCTGCTGCGTGCCCTGGAGGTGCATTCGATCGTCGACTGCGCCGAGATGGCCGCACGTGCCTCGATGGCCCGCAAGGAGTCCCGTTGGGGGCTGTACCACTACTCCATCGACTACCCCGAGCGCGACGACGAGAACTGGTTCTGTCACAGCCGCCTGTACAAGGGCGAAGACGGGGCCATGTGCACGGGCACGCGTCCGGTGGATCCCTACATCATCCCGCTGGATGACGACGAGCTGTCGGCCTACCAGTCCATGCGGATCGAAAACACCGACGAAGTCGCCGCCGAATAAGGGGAAACGAAATGCCTGTAGCCAACCACAAGACCACCGTCCCGGTGGTGGTCGATGAGGAGAAATGCATCGCCGACAAGGGCTGCCGAGTCTGCATCGACGTCTGCCCGCTGGATGTCCTGCTGATCGACGAGGTCACCGGCAAGGCCCACATGCATTACGACGAATGCTGGTACTGCATGCCTTGCGAAAAGGACTGTCCGACCGACGCGGTCACCGTGAACATCCCGTACCTGCTGAGCTGAAGGTGAGCCAAATGAGCCAATACGACGATCCCGAACTGCAGGACATTGCAGACAAGCTGGCCTCCGACGATGTGGAAATGCGCCGTGTGGGTGTGCTGGCCCTGGTGGACAGTGCCGAGCCCGAGGCCGCCGATCTGCTGACGACGGCCCTGAAGGACCCCGACCCGTCGGTCCGCCGCGAGGCGGCCAAGGTGGTCGACGAGTTCGAGTCCGCCGACATTGCGGATGCCTTGCTGGCAGCCCTGAGCGACAGCGACGAGGCGGTGCGCAATGCCGCCGCCCATGCCCTCGCGGATCTGAAGGATACCGACGCGGCGCAGCCACTACTGGGTGCGTTGAAAGGCAGCGACGACCCGTTCGTCATCATCGGCGTGCTGGGAGCCCTCAAGCCCATGCGGCTCGCCGAGAGCTGCGAACCGGCCCTGGGCATGCTTCAGCATGCGGATGCCGGCGTGCGTCGCGAGGCGGTCTCCGTTCTCGGGTGGTTGCGTTCCCCGGCGAACCTTCCGGTTCTGATCGAGCGGGCCCGCGAGGACGCCGATCCGGACGTGCGACGCGTTGCCGTGAGCGCCCTTTCGTACGGTGATCCGGACTCGATCGGCGATGCCCTGCTGGCGGGTCTGCAGGACGAGAACTGGCAGGTCCGCGCAGAGGCCGCCTCCATGATCGGCAAGCTGCGCCTGCGGTTGGCGCTGCAGAGCTTGATCGAGGGCACGCGCGACTCCTTCTGGCAGGTGCGCGAGAAAGCCGTGGAGGCCCTCGGGACTCTGGGTGACCCGCAGGCCGTGGAGGCAGTGGGCGTGTGCACCGATGACCCGGTTTCGAACCTGCGCAAGGCCGCCGTTGGCGCCCTGGGCGAGATTGGCGATGCCAAGGCCCAGGCGTACGTGGAAAGCGCGCTGGACGATCCGGATCCTGATGTCCGCAAGACGGCCCTGTGGGCCCAGTCGAAGCTGCGCGTGGCGAGCTGATTCGCCGCGTGCTTCACCGAGTGCGACACGTCGCCATACGGAGGCAACCGTGACTTACGTAGTGAACGAGAACTGTATCCGGTGCAAGTACACCGATTGCGTCGAAGTGTGTCCGGCGGACTGCTTCCACGAGGGCCCCAACATGCTGGTGATTAATCCGGCGGAATGCATCGACTGCGATCTGTGCGTGCCGGAGTGCCCACCCGAGGCGATACAGCCCGAGGGTGAATTGACCGACGACCAGCGCTACCTGCTCGACTTGAATGCGGAACTGGCTGCGATCTGGCCCGTGATCAATTCGAGCAAGGACCCGCTCCCGGAGGCGGAAGAGTGGATCGAACGCACGGGCAAGCTGGCCGAGCTGGAGCGCTGAATCGGCATGTCCAGTCTTGTCATTACAGGATGGATCATGCGTGTCGCGTTCCTGGGCGCTTGGTTGACCGGTGTGGCCACCCTGCTTGGAGCGCGACCGGTGGACGATCCGGATCACCCGCTGCTCTGGCCGCCGGTCACCACCCTGGTGATCGAAGAAGCCGTACTGGCGGAACTTGCCCGGACCTGTCCGGTGGAAAGTGGCCCGATCGCCACCGAGGAGCGCACGTAATGAGTATCCAGCCACCCAGCGAAATTCGTCTGCAGGGGCGATCCGGCGAGGTGCAGTTTTGCTGGCCGTCCGGTGAAGTTACTTGCAAGCGTTTCGAGGCGCTGCGCCTGGCCTGCCGTTGCGCCCATTGCACCCTGGCGCGGCGGCGGGACGAGCCGGTAACGGATGCGGCTCACGTGGACGTGGTCGATATCGTCCCGTTCGGCGTCAGCGGGGTTCGCTTCGTGTTCTCCGACGGTCACGAGCAGGGCATCTATCCCTGGCGCTATCTGTGGGACATCAGCGTCAGGGACGCGTCCCGTTCAATCAATGATGAAAACACAGCCCGACTGGAATCTGGGAGGTAGACCCCATGGCAGCCTGTGACCCGCAAGAAGTACTGAGCGTGCACCACTGGAATGACACGTTGTTCAGTTTCACCACGACCCGCGACCCCGGTCTGCGTTTCGAGAACGGTCATTTCTTGATGATCGGGCTCGAAGTGGAGGGCAAGCCCCTGTTGCGCGCCTACAGCATCGTCAGTCCGAATCACGAGGAGTATCTCGAGTTTCTGAGCATCAAGGTGCCGGATGGTCCACTGACCTCGCGCCTGCAGCACATCAACGAGGGCGACGCGCTCCTGGTAAGCCGCAAGGCCACCGGCACGCTGGTCATCCACGACCTGCTGCCGGGCAAGAACCTGTACCTGTTTGGCACCGGCACGGGGCTGGCGCCCTACATGAGCATCATCCGCGACCCCGAGACCTACGAGCGGTTCGAGAAAGTCATCCTCGTCCACGGTGTGCGCTACAAGAGCGAGCTGGCGTACCACGAATACCTGACCGAGGAACTGCCCAACCACGAATATCTCGGTGAGTTGGTGCAGGAACAGTTGCTCTATTACCCGACCGTCACGCGTGAGGATTTTTCCCATCAGGGCCGCATCACGGACCTGATCGAGAGCGGCAGGATAACCGACGATCTGGGCCTCCCGCGCCTCGACCCCGAACGCGACCGGGCCATGATCTGTGGCAGTCCGGCCATGCTCGAGGATCTCTCCCGCATGCTCGATCAGATGGGCTTTACCGCTTCGCCGAAGACCGGTGTTCCGGGCGAGTACGTCATCGAGCGGGCCTTTGTCGAGCAGTAAACCGTCGTTGACGACGCAGCGGGAGCAAGGGATGGAGCGCGAGCAAATCGAGGTGGATGTGGCCATCGTAGGCGCGGGGCCGGCCGGGTTGGCGACGGCGATCCGCCTGCGTCAGCTGGCGCAGGAGCAGGGTCGCGATGAACTCTCCGTCTGCGTACTGGAAAAGGGTCCCGAGGTCGGGGCGCATATCCTCTCCGGAGCGGTGATCGATCCGCGGGCACTGGACGAGCTGATCCCGGACTGGCGTGAGCGCGATGCGCCACTGACGACCCCGGCTCGCGACGATCACTTCCTGCTGCTCCGCGAGCAGGGGGCGCTGCGTCTCCCCACGCCACGTCTGCTCCGGAACGAGGGCAACTACGTGGGTTCGCTGGGGCGCCTGTGTCGCTGGCTGGGTGATCAGGCGGAGGCCTTGGGTGTGGAGATCTATCCGGGGTTCGCGGCGGCCGAGGTCCTGTACGACGAGTCGGGCGCCGTGCGCGGCGTGGCGACGGGCGACACGGGGTTGCAACCCGATGGAACGCCCGGCCCGAGGCACGAGCCGGGGGTGGAGATCGTGGCGGGGCGTACGGTGCTGGCCGAGGGTTGCCGCGGTTCCCTCAGCCAGGAGGTGATCGCCACCTACGGGCTCGACGGGGACGCGGATCCGCAGACCTACGGGCTCGGCATCAAGGAAGTCTGGGAGGTGGACGCATCCGTGCACCGCCCGGGCAGCGTGGTCCACACCGTCGGGTGGCCCCTGGACTCCCGAACCTACGGTGGGGGCTTCGTGTACCACTTCGGCGAGCGCCGCGTCTCGGTCGGGTTCGTGATCGGACTGGACTATTCTAACCCCCATCTCTCGCCCTACGAGGAGATGCAACGGTTCAAGACCCATCCCGCGATTCGCCGCCACCTGGAGGGCGGTCGCCGTCTGTCCTACGGGGCGCGCGCACTCGTCGAAGGCGGGGTGCAGTCCTGCCCGAAGCTGGAGTTCCCCGGCGGCACACTGGTGGGGGATGCCGCGGGTCTTCTAAACGTGGCGCGGATCAAGGGAACCCACACCGCGATGAAGTCGGGGATGCTGGCCGCGGATGCGGTATTCGAGCAGTGGGCACAGGCATCCGGTTCGACGGGCGCTGCCGGCGTGGATCGCGCGCTGACCGATTCCTGGGTCTGGGACGAGCTCCGGGCCGTGCGCAACGTTCGTCCCGCCTTCGCCCGTTGGGGGCTTTGGGGCGGGCTGGCCTATGCCGCGGCGGATACATACCTGTTCCGCGGGCGCGCGCCCTGGACCTTTCCCCATCACGCCGACCATGAACAACTGCAACGCCAGGCAGATGCCCGGCCCATCGAGTACCCCGCGCCCGACGGGGTGCTGACCTTTCCCCTGCTGTCGTCGGTACACCTGTCCAACACGAACCATGACGAGGACCAGCCTTGCCACCTGACTCTGCGGGATCCGGACGTTCCGGTCCGGGTGAACCTGCCCGAATTCGGCGCGCCGGAGACACGCTACTGCCCGGCGGGGGTGTACGAGATGATCGGCGACGAGGCCGCCCCCCGGCTGCAGATCAATGCTGCCAACTGCGTGCACTGCAAGACCTGTGACATCAAGGACCCGACCCAGAACATCCAGTGGCGTGTGCCGCAGGGCGGCGAGGGGCCGATCTATTCGGAGATGTGAGGCGCGGCCACGGGGCGTGCCGCAACACTCGGTAACCGGGAGGACAAGCGATGAAAGTGCTGGTGGGTGTAAAGCGGGTAATCGACTACAACGTCAATATCCGGGTCAGGGCCGATGGCTCCGGCGTCGAGACCGAGAACGTGCGGATGTCCGCCAATCCCTTTGACGAAATCGCGTTGGAAGAGGCCGTGCGAATGAAAGAGGCCGGTATCTGCAGCGAACTCATTGCGGTGACGGTGGGGGACGAGGCCAGTCAGGAGGTCCTGCGCAGTGCCCTTGCGATGGGCGCGGACCGGGCAATCCGGATCCACGCGGAGGCGTCGCCCCAGCCCCTGAACGTGGCGGCCTTGCTGGCCGCGCTCGCGCGCGAGGAGGCCGTCGACCTTGTGCTGCTGGGCAAGCAGGCGATCGACGATGACGCCAATCAGACCGGACAGATGACCGCCGCATTGCTGGGCTGGCCTCAGGGGACCTTCGCTTCCGAGCTGACCATCGAAGATGGCCGCGCGCGAGTTGCGCGCGAGATCGACGGTGGTCAGCAGACGGTCGAGCTGGAACTCCCGGCGGTGATAACGGCCGATCTTCGCCTCAACGAGCCGCGTTTCGTGAAGCTGCCCGCGATGATGAAAGCGAAAAAGCGCCCGATCGAGGAGCGCACGCCCGAGGCTTTGGGTGTCGACATGCGCCCGCGGGTGGAACGGGTTGAGGTCAGCGAGCCGGTGCCCCGCGAGGCGGGCGTTCGCGTCGCGGACGTTGACGAACTGCTGCACAAGCTACGCAACGAAGCAGGGGTGATCTGAGATGACGAACACCGTATTGGTTGTAGCCGAGACGGCTGGAGACAGCCTTGCCGCCAGCACGCTGGTCACACTGACGGCGGCCCGTGAACTGGGTGGTGCCATCGACGTCCTGGTGGCGGGCGCGCAGACTGGCTCGGCCGCCGAGAGCCTGGCTTCGATGGCGGATATCCGCTGTGTGCGCGTCGCCGAAGCGCCCCATCTGGCCGGAGCGCTTGCTGAGGATCTGGCCGCGGTGGTGGCCGCGCATGTTGGCGAGTACAGCCATGTGCTGGCGCCGGCCACGACGTTCGGGAAGAACCTGCTGCCCCGGGTGGCCGCCCTGGCCGACATCCAGATGGTGTCGGATGTCATCTCGATCCGGGATGCGGAGACCTTCGTGCACCCGATCTACGCGGGCAATGCCAACGAAACCCTGCGGGTGCTGGAGCCGCACAAGCTGTTGACCATCCGTCCCACGGCGTTCGCCAAGGAGGCCGTGGCCGGCGGCGAGGCCCGGGTTGAACCGGTCGAAGCCGGCAAGCCTCAAGGTCGTTCGCGCGAGATCGATCTCCAGTTGGACGAGTCGGATCGTCCGCAACTGGAATCCGCCGGGGTCGTGGTCTCCGGCGGACGCGCCTTTGGCAGTCCGGAAAAATTCCGGCTGCTGGAGGAGCTGGCGGCGGGTCTGAACGCCGCCGTGGGCGCCTCGCGCGCGGCCGTGGATGCCGGTTACGCCCCCAACGACTGCCAGGTGGGACAGACCGGCAAGGTCGTCGCGCCCGAGCTGTACATTGCAGTGGGGATCTCCGGCGCCATTCAACACCTTGCCGGGATGACCGGGTCCAAGGTCATCGTTGCCATCAACAAGGACCCGGATGCACCGATTTTCGGCGTAGCGGATTACGGGCTGGTAGGGGATCTGTTCGAGATTCTGCCCGAACTTCGGGACAAGATCCGTGTGCTTCGCGGCGAGCCTGATTCGCAACTCGCGGAAGCCTGACAAGGCGCCGGGGGCTTGAGATTCCCCCGGCGGATGTTCACGAGCGTTCGATTTCGAAGCGGTATTTGAACGCGTCGCCCACGAAGAACAGGAACTCGAAGTCGATCGGGCGCCCGGACCGATCGTGGGTCAGACGCTCCACCTGCAGGACCGGTCCTGCCTCCGACATCCCCAGTTGTTCCTGCACCTCGTCATTCGCCAGGCCCGCATCAATGCTGATGTTGGCCGCGCCCAGCGGGATGCCCGACAGGTTCTCCAGCAACGGGAATATGTCGCCGGAGAGATCCTGGCTAAACAGCGGGCGTCCGACGTCCAGCGGGAAATAGCTGATCTCCAGGGAGACCGGAACCCGGTTCAGATAGCGCACGCGTTTGACTTCGACCACGGAACCGGCCTGCGGTCCGGACAGGCCGAGGGCCTCCCGGACATTCTTGGGCGGCTCGATTTCCTCGATCGATACGACCCGGGCTGTCGCCTCGTAGCCCTGTGCCGCCATGGCCTCGCCGAAGCCCTCCAGACGGCGGACGTTTTGCACCGCCTTTGGCTTGCTGACAAAACTGCCCTTGCCCTGCGAGCTGAAGATCAGCCCCTCGTTGTGCAGGTCGCGCAGCGCCTGCCGAATGGTGATGCGGCTCACCCCGAAACGCCGCGTGAGTTCACTCTCCGAGGGCAGTTTCTGGTGCGGCTGGTAGGTGCCGTCGAGGATCCGCTGACGCAGGGTTTCCTTGATCTGGACGTAGAGCGGTTGCGGCGATTCCTGAAGGGTCTGGCGATCCGGGCTGGGGGTTTCCATGGAAGGGCCTCGAGCTCCAAATAGGTGAACTCATCATATCGTGTCATAAGTTGGTGTCCCTGGGTAGCTCTCAGGCCCACACGACGAGCGGGACGGGGATCCCCCCGGATCGGGCGCCGCGAAGCTGTCTTACTTGTCATGGTCTTGCGCCCGCGAGGACGGGTGCTGGCACCCGGATGGCGCAGGCATTCCCCAGCGTGGGGCGGGAACCGACGGGCCCCGTATCCGCATGGAGAGTGTATGGCGGCGAAAACCCGATGAAAAACAGAAAGAAAGAATAATTGTCGGGCAATGCTCGGTTTGGGCACGGAACCTGCTGCATACCCTGCAGATCAGTCATGGCCTGTCAGTACAGGGCGAATGATCTTCATGCCGGGCTCAGCCGGCCATCCAAGCGTTGCACCCGCCAGTGTGCGGACACCTTTATTAGGGAGAACAACTATGCGTTGGAAGCCAATTGTCGCGGCGGTCGCGATCGCCACTTTTTCTGGGGCCGCGGTGGCCGAAACGGTTCAGATCCGGGTCGGACACCAAAGCCAGGTCACCAATACCGTATCGGGTGGGGTCGTGATCGAGCGTTTGCGCCTGTTCGAGGAACACCTGCCCACCGATGGGAAGTACGAGGATGTCGAGTTTGTCGTGCAGTACGCCGATTTCGATTCCGGCCCCCCCATCACCAACCGCATGATCGCCGGGCAGCTCGAGTTCGGCGTGATGGGCGACTATCCGCTGATCGTGAACGGCGCCACCTTCCAGAATACCGGGCGCGCCGAGTCGCTGTTCGTTGCCATGACGGGCTATAACGCCCGCGGAACGGGCAACGGCATCGTGGTGCCCGTGGACCATGAGGCCCAGCGGCTGGAGGACCTCGCGGGCCATCAGCTGTCCACGCCGTTCGGCAGTGCCGCCTGGGGCATGACCCTCGATGCACTGAGTCAGGCCGGAATCCTGGACGACATTCAGTTGCGGGATCAGGGGCCTCCGGTCGGGGTCGCCAACATCCGGACCGGCAATATCGACGCCCACGCCAACTTCACGCCATGGTCCGAGGTGATGGAATACCGGGGCTTCGGCCGCAAGGTGTTCGACGGCAGCGAGGTCGGTCAGCCGACCTTCCACGGGACCGTGGTTCGGGACGATTTTGCGGAAGAGCACCCTCGCGTGGTCGAGGCGTATATCGCGGCCACCATGGAGGCCCAGGAATGGATCATGGAAGACCCGATGCGGGCGGCCACCAAGCTGGAGGAGTGGACCACCATCGAGAAGGAGGTCCTGTACCTGTACTTCAGCGAGGGCGGGATTACCTCGGTCGATCCGACCTTGAAGCCCGAATGGGTCGATGCCCTCAAGTATCACCATGCGACCCTGCAGCGGGAGCGTTCAGTCCCGGATCTGGACTTCGATCGCTGGGTCGACGACAGCTTCGTCCGGGCGGTGTACGAGAACCAGGGCAAGGATTACGAGACGCAGCTGGAGGTGATCGTCCGTTCCGAACCCGGCGCCCCCGGCTTCCCGCCGGCCGAGGTCTGGTTCGCGGAGTCCGGGATCGTGAAATACGACTCCATCGCCGAGATGCTCGACGCCGTGGAAGAAGCGGAGGCGGCTGGAGAAGAGGTGCGTGCCACCTATGTCTACGATCACGGCACGGGCCTCAAGCTGTTCGGACACGTGGCGTCATATGTCGAACATGACGGGGACTACGTTGCCTTCATGCGAGCCGTTGACGCCGAATCGTTTGCCTCCAACAATGGCGGCTCGACCGCGGAGCTTGCCGTATTGCGCTACTAGACGTCCCTTCCATCTGGCGGGCCTTTCCGTCCGCCCTGCACGTGGAGCCATGGCCTTCGGTCATGGCTCTTTTCTTTATGACCGATGCCCCGGTTTTTACTCGCCGATTGCTCCCGTTTCCAGTAAACAGCGGTATATTGATCGTCGCATAATCGCGGCAGAGCAGGTCCCGCGCCTCCGGGGCGCGCTGGGTCGGGGTCCCTTTATCTTGAAAACCGAATTAACGGAGTCCGGCGTCTTTGAACGGCCGGCTTTGCAGGCATCCACCCCTTCGCCCGTGCTCCGTGCACGTGTCCCCCGCCGCGAGGTCGAGGCGGACTGGCTCGGCAAACTGGCTGAGGAGGAATTGTTCGTCTTGCCGGACTTCCTGCCTGCGCCGACGGTCGACGCCCTGCGCGACGAGGTGTATGCGCTGCGGGATGCGGCGCGGCTGGAGCAGGCGCGGATCGGGCGCGCCGGGGAACGCCATCGTAACCGGTCGACCCGGGGTGACTGGATTCACTGGCTGGATGGTTCGAGTCCTGCGCAGCAGGTGTTCATGGCGCGCCTGGACGAGATCCGGCTGCAGGTGGGCCGGTCGCTGATCCCGGGCCTGTTCGAGACGGAATCCCACTTCGCCCTGTATCCGCCCGGCACCCACTATGCCCGCCACGTGGACGCCTTCCAGGCCGGCAACTGCCGTCGCCTGTCGCTGGTGTTCTACCTGAATCGCCACTGGCGCGAACGTGACGGCGGCCAGCTCGCGATCTATGACAACGAGGGGCACGACATCCGCCGCATTCAGCCGCGCGCGGGTACCCTGGTGATGTTCCTCAGCCAGACGGTGCCCCACGCCGTCCTGCCCACCCGCCGCTGGCGCGCCAGCATCGCCTCCTGGATGCGTATCCGCGACCTCTCCGGCCCGCTCGCGAGCCTCGATCGCTTCTGATGGATGCCGGCGGCGCTGCCTTGCAGCGTCCGTCGACGGCGCCCATGATCGGAGAACGGGCTTCCTGAAGCCCCGGATCGAACGCGGAGCGGCGGGCCATCATGGGCGACAGCTGGCAATCGCAGGACAAGACGACACCATTGCGGGACACGCTGCCCGGCGTGCCGCTGCAGGCCTCGTCGTATTCGATCTGGGCCGAGCGCTATCAGCTGCGTGACGCGCACGGTGAGCCGGTGGATGCCTCGATGGAGGCGATGTTCGACCGGGTGGCCCGGGCCCTGGCCGCGGTGGAGGCGCCGGAGAAGCGCGATCAGGTCGAGCAGGACTTTCGCTGGGCGCTGGCCAACGGCGCGATCCCGGCCGGACGCATCCTCGCCAATGCCGGGGCCGAGGCCTGCAAGCCGCACACCACGCTGATCAACTGTACGGTCTCGCGCACGATCCGTGACTCGCTGCAGGCCATTCTCGAGGCCAATACCGCCGCCGGCCTGACGCTGAAGGCCGGGGCCGGCATCGGCTACGACTTCAGTACCCTGCGGCCAAAGGGCGCGCTGGTGGCGGGTGCGGGCGCGCCAACCAATGGCCCAGTGGCGTTCATGCAGATCTTCGACCAGACCTGCCGCACCATCGGCGCAGCCGGCGGGCGCCGCGGGGCGCAGATGGCGACCCTGGACATCGGTCATCCGGATATTGAGCGCTTTATTCTCGCCAAGCGGCGCAAGGGACGGCTGACCCAGTTCAATCTCTCGGTGCTGGTGCGCGACGCCTTCCTGGAGGCGGTCGAGAACGACGTGGAGTGGGCGCTGGCCTTCCCGCTCCTTCCCGTGGAGCAGGACCTGGTGGCGGAAGCCGACATCGTTTACCGCGACTGGCCGGTGGTCGAGGAGGACTACCGGGTCGACCACCAGGGCCGCGTCGCCTGCCGCATCTACCGCCGCGTCCGTGCCCGCGAGCTGTGGGAGACCCTGATGCGCAGCACCTATGACGTCGGGGAGCCCGGCGTCATCCTGATCGATCAGATCAACCGCATGAACAACGCTTGGTTCGACGAGGTGATCCGCGCGACCAACCCCTGTGGTGAGGAGCCGCTGCCACCGGACGGGGCCTGCCTGCTGGGGTCGGTGAACCTGACGGGGTTCGTCTCCGATCCTTTCACCGAAGACGCGGCATTCGACTGGGAACGCTTCGAGCGGGTGGTGCGCGTGTTTACGCGCATGCTGGATAACGTCGCGGACATCTCCGGGCTGCCGCTGCCAGAGCAGCGCGCCGAGATGCTGCGCAAGCGCCGCCACGGCATGGGCATCCTCGGGCTTGGCTCGGCGCTGGCGATGCTGGGGGAGGCCTACGGCTCCGAGGCCGCCGCGGCCTTCACAGGCGAGGTCTGCCGCCGACTGGCGCTGGAGAGCTGGCGGGCCGGACTGGATCTCGCGCGGGAGAAGGGCCCGGCGCCCATCATGGATGAGGACTTCACGCTGACGGCCGACAGGCTGCGTCGTCAGCCGGCGCTGGCCGAGGCCGGTTACCAGGTCGGCGACGTGCTGAAGGGCCGCGAACTGCACGTGCGCTTCAGCCGCTACATGCAGCGCATCGCCGGGGAGGACCCGGCCCTGGTCGCGGCGCTGGCGGAGGAGGGCGCGCGCTTTACCCATGCCACCTCCATCGCGCCCACCGGGACCATCAGCTTCTCGGTGGCCAACAACGCCAGCAACGGCATCGAGCCGACCTTCCTGCATCGGACCACGCGCAACATCCGCCGGCCCGGGCGGCGCACCCGCGAGGCGGTGGATTGCTACTCCTACGAGCTGCTGGCCTACCGGGCGCTGGTGGATGCCGAGGCGGGGCCGGAGGATCTGCCCGCCATTGCGATCACCGCGGACCGGGTCAGCGTGGACGCCCACATCCGCATGCAGGCGGCCGCGCAGCCATGGGTGGACTCGGCCATCTCCAAGACGCTCAACGTCCCGAGCGATATGCCGTTCGAGGACTTCCAGCAGGTCTACCTGCAGGCCTGGCGCGCCGGGCTCAAGGGGTGCACCACGTACCGGCCGAACCCGCAGGCGCAGATGGGTGTGTTGATGGACCCGGAGCGCCTGCGCAGCACCTGGTACACCTTCACGCTGGCGGACGGCCAGGAGGTGACCCTGCGCGGCGACGAAGAGGTGGAATACGAAGGCCAGGTGCACACCGCCGCCAACCTCTTCGCTGCGCTGGACGAGGGCTACTACGACGACGTCTGACGTCGTCGGGGAGGACACGATGCACCGGATCGATCAGCCCATCATCGCGTTTCGCCGCTCGGATGCGGCGGCCGGGGAGAGTGCCCCGGCGGGCGACGACAACCCGCTGGGCAAGCGTATCCCGTCGCGCCCCGAGGGCGAGCTCGAGTCGGTCACCGAAAAGGTCCGCTACTGGACCCAAGAGGGGCCGCAGACGGTCTACCTGGTGGTCAGCTTCATGGCCGTTTCCGGCACGGTGGGCGGCGAGCGCGTGACCATCGAGCGTCCGATCGAATTCTTCCTGCCCACCGGGCAGCACTCCGAGTCCTATCAGTGGATCTCCGCCACCATGCGCAGCCTGTCGCTGGCGGCCCGAGGAGGCTATGCCGCCCGCGCCCTGCGCGACCTGCGCAAGGTCACCTGGGACCGCGGTCCGGTCCGCAGCGGCACCAGCGACTACGGGAAACCCCTCTATCACCCTTCCGAGGTCGCCGCCATCGCCTTTGCCCTGCAGAACATCCTCCAGCGCCGCGGCTTCCTCGACCCGGACGGCCATCCCCGCCCGCTACGCGACCTGGCCGCCTACCACGACAAGGCTCGTAATACTCGGCCTGCGGACGTTCCTATTTTGGACTCCCCGCAGTCTGGGCCAATGGGTTCGTCGCTGTGCCCGCAGTGCGATGGCCACCTCGAAATCATCGACGGCTGCCCGACCTGTCGTGACTGCGGCTATTCGAAGTGCTAGGTCCCTCTTCGGAGGAAGGCCCTAAGTGTTACCCGCGACCGCACCGGGCCATTCGACTCCTGCATGTGATGGATGATCGATCGAAGCGTCACTTGGCCGTCATCGCGTATCAACCAGCATGGATAACCCCTCGGCGGACGGGGCCGCCGTGGAAATCTCCAAGGGGGTCTCGTAGTCTCCCCGGCTCGTCCATTCCGCTCTGGAGACATCGTGGCCAACATCCTGAACCCGTACGCCGACGATCAGCCTGAACCCAAGCACATCGTGCTGCGTGCCCGCAGTGGCCAGGCGGTCTCGGCCGACTTCACCCTGCAGGATCGGCGGGGGCGCCAGAGCGCGGCGGAATACCTCTTCCATCTCTATTCCACCATCAAGCAGAAGCTGGACGAGCCGGTCCTGGATGCCGCCGCGCCATCGCCGGACGACCAGGCCGCCATGCAGCGACTGATCCTCTACTCGGCCGGCGCCCACGACACCATGTTCGGCACCTTCAATGGTTCCAATACCTCCTCGGAGATGCCGGAGGAGGAGCGCAACGAGTTCGTCGAGATCTTCCTGCTGGCCTGCGCGACGGTCATCGAGGGCGAGCGGATCACCGTCGACCTCCAGCGAGGCCTCATCACCGCCGAGACGTCCTGAGCGCGATTTCCGCGGGAGTGCTGCTGAGGGGGTGGGGCAGGCTTGGCTGGATCCAGGCTCAGTTCAGGCCAGCTTTGCGCCGCAAATATCGGCTTGGCCGCTGGGCCTGATTGGGTGGAGACCTTCGTGTACTGGCGCGAAGCAGGATTTCGCAGGGCCGAAGCAGAGCAAAAGGCAAGGTTTGACCCCGGTCCCTCTGACCCCGGTCCCTTGCGAAAGGCAAGGTTTGACCCCGGTCCCTTGCGACGGATGATGATGGGAACTCAACCAAGAGCGTGCCAAGCTGGCCCGGCATCAGCGGCGCAAGGCGGAGCTGGAGGCAGACGCCACGGAAGGCCGGCTAGTCGAGTTGGAGCTGGTCGAACGCGCCATGACGGAACTCGTGGTGGCCGCCCGGCAGCGGCTCCTGTCGATGCCGACCAAATTTGCGCCTCAGATGACCGGCGTGGAATCGGCAGGCGAGGCGCAGCGCCTTATTGAACAGGAGGTCGAGCAGACGCTGGAGGAACTGGGAGACGGGGAGACGGGGAGTTGGAGGCGGCGGGACAAGCCTGCGACACCACGCCGAACCCCCTGGCGCAGTTGCCGGGGGTTCAGTGGGCCAGGCTGCAAGCCGCGAATTATTCCGGGTGCTGTTCCGCGCGCCGCGAGACCTCCACCGTGACAGTGCCGTTTGCTCCGTAAAAGGTGCTGACGGTACTCATGTCGATAGGTGTGTAATCGACGCGGGGTTCCTCAGGGCACGAGTTATGGGTCCAGTATTCGGACGCGGCATTGTGCTCTGCGCCGGATCGTTCTTTGTCCATAATCTTAACCCTTTCAATGGCTTATGCGTGAGGCGGGTTCAGTTCCGGAGAGAAATAGTGCTTGCGTTGAACCCATTTGAAGCCTTCGTGCTTCGTCACGGCAGCCACTTCAACTGGGCCGCCGACAGACTGAGCGCCAGGTTGGAATCTAACATACTCGATGGTCATGTCAACGAGAAACCGCGCCAGGTCGATGGTGTCCTGTATCGGCATCGGCGGGGGAGTGAACCATCGTCCTGACCTAGCAACTGCGTTGCAGATTTCATCTATTTGCTCTTGTGTCAGCCCTGCACGGTGCAGAAGTCCCGGCAATTGCACAGAAAATCCGTTGACGAACCTGTTGACGGCTTCGGGTTGCGCGTGAGCGGTTATTCCGGATTGACCCGGTTCGGATAATTGATGAATTTGTGGGCCGTCCGAGCCTGACCCGAAATCGATTTGCCAACGCTCCGGGAGCGCCGCCCCGTGGGAATATCCTGCGATTACTAGCCCGGTTTGGGGGCGTTGTTCCCCGATTTCGCCGTAGTTTGGCTGATAGTGATTCTGGTACAGGAAATCCGCGAACTCAGAGGCAACAGTCTCCAAATCGTAGTCGGGAGAGTCGAGGTCGAACCTTCGGTCTGCGGAAATTTCCTTGCGAAAGTCTTTCGCCAAGGTTTCGATCGATGCTGGACCGAAAGCGCCCGCTCCCCATGTCATCGCGCCGATGGGTAAGCCTTTTCGGAGGTTGAATATCTTGTTGGCTGAGTTATAGACGTTGACTATCTGGTTGTTTTCGTCGGTGAGGGACGTGGCGCTATCCGCCGCCATGACGACCCCATCATTTACCGTGATAGATATGGCAACCGTCATCCAGATCAGTCCGTAAGCAGCAGTTGGCGGGGCAGTATGGACCAGCGGGGCGATCGCCTTAAACGTAAGTTCTGCTGCTGGGGACGAACGGGAAGCGTCGAGCAGTACAATGGTCGGGTTTCCGCGCTGGATTGCCGCTCGACTGCTGCGACGCGGACCGCTGCCGTTGCTCATCCAGCGCCAACCCGGAGATTTGACCATGCACGAGCTGTTCAACAAGCCGCTGGCGGAGCTGCGCCCGGAAGACATCGACGCACTGCCCCAGCGGGGCGAGCCTGAAAGCCAATACCTGGAATTCAAGGAGGAACCGCCGGGCAAGGCCGATACGTGGCAAAAGGCGGCCCTGGACCTGGCCGGCGAGGTCGTGGCGTTCGCCAATGCCGACGGCGGCGTGTTGGTCTTGGGTATCAAGGACGAAGGCAATCAAGCAACCGGGGTGGTCCCGATCCCGGAAGCGGAGAAGGTAGCCGACAGCCTGCGCCGATCCTTCACATCGACCATCGACCCCTACCCGGTGGGGCTCGAAGTGGGGCCGGTTCCGTACAACGATGACGGCGGCGTGATCGTGGCCCGGGTGCCCGCTTCCCCAGAAGCGCCCCACGGCGTCAAAGACAAGCAGCGCTTCCGCGTGACGGTCCGGCGCGGCGAGGAAGCCAAGCCGCTCGACATGCGCGACATCCAGCTGCACACGCTGGAGACCCGCCGCCGTGCGGACGATGCGGAGCAGCGCCTTGAGGCGCGCCGGGCCGCGTTCCAAGCACTGATACCGCCTGCATACCGTGGAGGCGATGAACCCCCGGGGGTAGGGTTCCGTATCACGGTAACACCAGCGCGCGCCGTTTACCGGGTTCCCAGTCTGAAGCAGAACGCCACACGCTTGTTCCAGCATAAGCAGGGTGTGCCGCCGCTTGAGTGGACGATTCACATGGAGGAGGGTTCCACTAAGACCGTGTCCACGGGGTTTCATTACGCACTGGTGAAACAACGCCCGTTTTTGCGAGGCGTCAGGGCAAGAACGGACGATGCGCCGAACGGTTCGGTTACGTTCACGGCTTTCGAGGACGGCACCGTAGATTTGGCCGTGATGGATGTGCCCCAGGCCCCGCTCGCCGCACTATCGGTTATTGGGGAATTCTTGGGTGTAGCGGAGGTCGCAGTGGATCTTCGAGAGCAGGCAGGCGCTGGGCGAGCGGAGCTCATGATTGATGTAGAATTCGCGACCGCCAACCCCGCCGGTAGTGACGCCGGCTCCCAGCACGTTGGGCGTTCGCTTGAGTTCAACCCGAGGTCCGCTCTCAACATCGGGAGGAGTCCGCCCGAAATCCGTACGCCTGTGCGGTTTCCTCGCTACATGCTCGTGGAGGCCGAAGACCTGACCCGGGTTGCGGCGGAGTTCTGGCGGGACGTGTGCGACGTGGCCGGCGTGACCGGGATGCCCAGCATCACTGCCGTGGAGCGGCGGTAACCCGTCCACGCCGGGTAACTCGTGTACTGAAATCGAGGGCGGAAGCTGTGCCGAGGGTCGCGTAAGCGATTGATTGAATGGTGGGCCCGGTCGGACTCGAACCGACGACCAAGGGATTATGAGTCCCCTGCTCTAACCAACTGAGCTACAGGCCCGTATTCGGGGAGGGTACAAACGACTGCGGCGCCATTCTACCCGGAAAGGCAGGGATGGCGCCGCAGCGGCAGGGCAGGTTCCGGCCGTGCGGCCGGGACGCCGTTTATTCGGCGTCGGTGTAGGTGCGCAGCAGTTCGGCGCGGGTCGGGTGGCGCAGCTTGCGCAGGGCCTTGGCCTCGATCTGGCGGATGCGCTCGCGGGTGACGTCGAACTGCTTGCCGACCTCCTCGAGGGTGTGGTCGGTGTTCATGTCGATGCCGAAGCGCATGCGCAGGACCTTGGCCTCGCGCGGGGTCAGCGTGGAGAGGATCTCGCGGGTGGCCTCGGTGAGGCTTTCCTGCGCGGCGGAGTCGGATGGCGAGGCGACCTTCTCGTCTTCGATGAAGTCGCCCAGGTGGGAGTCTTCGTCGTCGCCGATCGGGGTCTCCATGGAGATCGGTTCCTTGGAGATCTTGAGCACCTTGCGGATCTTGTCCTCGGGCATCTCCATACGCTCGGCCAGCTCTTCCGGCGTGGCCTCGCGGCCCATCTCCTGCAGCATCTGGCGGGAGACGCGGTTGAGCTTGTTGATGGTCTCGATCATGTGCACCGGGATGCGGATGGTCCGGGCCTGGTCCGCGATGGAGCGGGTGATGGCCTGGCGGATCCACCAGGTGGCGTAGGTCGAGAACTTGTAGCCGCGGCGGTATTCGAACTTGTCGACCGCCTTCATCAGGCCGATGTTGCCTTCCTGGATGAGGTCGAGGAACTGCAGGCCGCGGTTGGTGTACTTCTTGGCGATGGAGATCACCAGGCGCAGGTTGGCCTCGACCATCTCCTTCTTCGCACGGCGGGCCTTGGCCTCGCCGATGGACATGCGGCGGTTGATCTCCTTGATCTCGGAGATGTTCAGGCTGGCGTGGTGTTCGATCTCGGCCAGCTTCTTCTGCAGGCGTACGATCTCATCCTCGTGCTCGGCGAGGGCGGTGGTGTACTTGCCCTTGGCCTTGCAGGCTTCCTTGATCCAGTCGAGGTTGGTCTCGTTCTTGGGGAAGCTGTCGATGAAGGCCTTGCGCGGCATCTGCGCCTGTTCAACGGCGAGCTGCATGATGCGGCGCTCGTGGCGGCGGATCTGATCGATGCTGCCGTGCAGCTGGGTGGTCAGCTGGTCGACCATGCGCGGCACCAGCTTGAACTCCATGAAGTACTTGGCGGTGGCCTCGCGCGCGACGGCGTAGGCCTCGCGGTTGCCCTTCTCGAAGGCCTTGTGCGCCTTGGCGTGCAGCTTGCGCAGCTTCTCGAAGCGCTCGCGCGCCTCTTCCGGGTCCGGGCCAGTGTCGACCGGCTCGGCGGCTTCCTCGTCTTCCTCGGCGTCTTCCACTTCGTCGACGATGGCGTCCAGCTCCGCGCTGGCCTGCTGCTCGGCGGCAGCCGCGGCGGCGGCCTTCTGCTCGTCCTGGGCCTTCTGTGCCTGTTCCGGCGTCACCAGGCCACGGGCGACGGCCTCGCCATTGGCGTGGTCGTTCGGGTCGATGAAGGAGACCACCAGGTCGGTCAGGCGGCCGTTGTTCTCGACGATCTGGTCGTATTCGCGGATCAGCCGCTCGATTGCACCCGGGTGGTGGGCCAGCGCAAACAGGACCTGCATCAGGCCTTCTTCAATACGCTTGGCGATGCGGATCTCGCCCTCGCGGGTCAGCAGCTCGACCGTGCCCATCTCGCGCATGTACATGCGCACGGGGTCGGTGGTGCGGCCGAAGTCGCTGTCGGCGGAGGCTAGTGCGGCGACGGCATCCTCGGCGTCTTCGTCGGCGGAGACGGAGCCGTCGGAAAGCAGCAGGCTGTCGGCGTCCGGGGCCTGCTCGTGCACCGCGATGCCCATGTCGTTGATCATCGCGATGATGTCCTCGACCTGGTCGGAGTCGATGATCGAGTCGGGCAGGTGGTCGTTCACCTCGGTATACGTGAGGTATCCCTGCTCCTTGCCCTTGGCAATCAGTTCCTTGAGCTGGGATTGTTGCTCTTCACGATTCATTGCGGTCGTACTCCGAGGTGCTTGTCCGAGCCGCGGCGAGACGGCTCTGGGAAAATGGGCGCAGAAAAATCAATCCTGTATTGTAGCAGAAGATTCTTATATTGCCGGTGGCCTGACCGGGATTGCGGTCAAGGCGCGCGCGTGCCGCTTTCTGGCGCCTTCCGGCCTGGAGCAATAGTGCGGGCGTTCGCCGCGGATTCAAGACCTGGCAGGCCCGGGGGGGAGGGCGGCATTTTTCCCTAACGCGGCACGTCGAATCTCTGCAACTGCTCGGTAAGACGAGCGAGCTCGGCGCGTTGTTCCGTCCCCAGCTCGGCGCCGGGGCGAGTCAGTTCACGAATTCGCGAACGATAGTGCTGGCGCAGGAGCTGGCGGGCGCAGTCCAGGGCCGTCTGCCGGGTCACGGTCACCTCGCCGTCGTCCAGCGTCTGGTGGGCCAGGGCCATCAGACGCTGGAAGTGGCGCTGGTCGCGGAAGCGCTCCAGCAGCCCGGCGGTATGCCGATCGGGGTTTTCGTCCAGTGCCGCGAGGAGTTCGCGCAGCGTCGCCGCCGCCACGCCGGGCAGTTCGACGAGCTGGCGGAATTCGGGCTGGGACCAGTCCAGATCCGGGTGTTGCAGCACGCGGGCCAGCAGGGCGCCCCACAGCGCCGGCGGGCTTTCCCCTCCACCCGCGGGTGCGGGGGCGCCGGCGGACGGGGTCGACAGCTCGCCGCCCGCATCCGGGTCGGCCCCGCGCGCGGGTGCGGGGGGCTGTTCGGACAGGACCTGTTCCAGGCGCTCGTGGCTCAGCCCGGTTTCCTGGCCGATGCGCTCGACCAGCTGGTCGCGGAACAGTGGATCGCGTGTGGTGGCGACCAGCTTCATCGCGGTATGGGCGAAGCGGGTGCGGCCCTCGGCGGTATCGGTCGGGTGTTCCTCGCGCAGCAGCCGCACCAGGGTCTCGGACAGGGGCAGGGCGCCGGCCAGGCGTTCCTCCCAGCCGTCCAGCCCGTCGCGCAGCACCAGGCTGTCGGGGTCATCGCCCTCCGGCAGGAACAGCACGCGAACCTCGCGCAGGCCCTGGATCGCGGGCAGGGCCTCGGCCAGGGAGCGCCACGCGGCGCGGCGGCCGGCGGCGTCGCCGTCGAAGCACAGGGTGATGCGCGAGACCTGGCGGAACAGGCTGTCCAGATGGGCGCGGGTCAGGGCGGTGCCCATGCAGGCCACGGCGCGACGGAAGCCGGCGCGCGCCAGGCCGACCACATCCATGTAGCCTTCGACCACGACGATGTCGTCCAGGCGGGTGTTCGCCTTGCGCGCCTCGAACAGGCCGTAGATCACCTGGCCCTTGTGGAAGACTTCGCTCTCCGGGCTGTTCAGGTACTTCGGCTCGCCGTCCTCGACCAGGCGCCCGCCGAAGCCGGTGATGCGCCCGCGCCGGTCGCGAATCGGAAACATGATGCGCGTACGAAAGCGCTCCCGGATGCCGCCGTCGTCGCGCCGCGCGGCCAGGCCGGCATCCACCAGCTGCTGCGGGGTGAAGCGGGGCTTGAGGGCCTCGATCAGCCCCGAGGGCGGTGCCCAGCCGATCTGGTAGTCGCGCGCGGTGGTGCCGTCGATGCCGCGGTTTTTCAGGTACTCGACCGCCTTCGGGGTCTGGCGCAGCTGCTGTACGTAGTACTCGGCGGCGGCGTTCAGGGCGTCATACAGCGGAGCATGGGCCTCGCGCTTGTCATCGCCTCCGGCCTCGCGCGGTACCTCGAGCCCGGCCTGTTCGGCCAGCTGCTCCACCGCCTCTGGAAAACTCAGATTCTCGTACTCCATCAGGAAGCTGATGGCGGTGCCGTGCGCCCCGCAGCCGAAGCAGTGATAGAACTGCTTTTGCGGGGAGACGTAGAACGACGGGGTCTTCTCGCCGTGGAACGGGCAGCAGGCGGCGAACTCGCGCCCGGCCTTTTTCAGGCTGACGCGGCGCTGGATTATCTCGACGATGTCGCTGCGCTCGAGCAGCTCGTCGATGAATGCCTGGGGGATGAGACCTGCCATGGTGTCGCCGGGTGTTCCTCGGGGGTGTGCTCGTCGTCAGGTTCGCATGATAGCCCAGCGTCGGGCCGCAACACGTCATTGCGGGACGCCGCAGCCGGCGCGGCAAGCCCCGGGCGAGTCCCGGTGGCCTTCCGGTGGACGCCGGGGTTGCTCGTGGAGGTCGCCACGTCGCTTCGCTCCTCGCGATGACGCTACTTTCTACCTCCCGGTCATTACGAGGAGCCGTGGACGACGAAGCAATCGGTATCCGTGAGCCTCCGATGGCGGGATGGCGTCAGGCACGAAAGATTGCGCGCTGCGTTGGCTCCCGGGCCGGTCGGCGGCCGTTCAGCGCCGCTTTGCTGCTGTTGGGCCCGCAACGACGGACTTTGACCCGCGCAAACAAAACGGGCCCCGTGAGGGGCCCGAATCGTAGTACCGCCGGGTGGCGGGTCAGGCGGCCTGGCGCAGGTTGGCCAGCAGGCCCCGGAGTTCGGAGGCCTTGGGCTTCACCAGCCAGAACGAGCCCTGGTAGTCGTCGAAGCGTTCCAGGATCTCGCGGCCCCAGGCGCTGTCGGTCTCGTGCACGAACTCGGTGATGAGTTCCTCCAGGTAGTTCCGGTGTGCCTCCATGTCCTCGATGTCGAGGCGATGCAGGTCGATCAGCTCGTTGTTGATGCGGTCGGGGAAGTCGTTCTCCCGGTCCAGCACGAACGCGAAGCCGCCGGTCATGCCCGCGCCGAAGTTGATGCCGGTATTGCCCAGCACCACCATTACGCCGCCGGTCATGTACTCGCAGCCGTGGTCGCCGATGCCTTCCACCACCGCGATGGCGCCGGAGTTGCGCACGCCGAAGCGCTCGCCACCCTGGCCGGCGGCGAACAGCTTGCCGCCGGTTGCGCCATACAGGCAGGTGTTGCCCATGATGGTGGTGTCCTGGCTGGCGAAGCTCGAGCCTTCCGGCGGACGGATGACCAGCTTGCCGCCGGTCATGCCCTTGCCGACGTAGTCGTTGGCATCGCCTTCCAGGTACAGGTGCAGGCCGCCGGCGTTCCAGACGCCGAAGCTCTGCCCGGCCGTGCCCTTCATGCGCACGGTGATCGGGGCGTCCGACATGCCCTGGTTGCCGTGGCGCTTGGCGATCTCGCCGGACAGGCGGGCGCCGATCGAGCGGTCGGTGTTGGCCACGTCGAAGTGGTATTCGCCACCAGCCTTGCTCTCGATCGCCTGAAGCATCTCGGCGACCATCTTCTCGGCCAGTTCGCCCTTGTCGAACGGCTCGTTCTTCGGCTCCTTGCAGAAGCGCGGCTTGCCGTCGAGGTCGCCACTGGCCAGCAGGCCGTTCAGGTCCAGGTGCTGCTGCTTGGGCGTCTCGCCCGGCAGGACCTCCAGCAGATCGGTGCGGCCGATCAGGTCGGTCAGGCTGCGCACGCCCAGCTTCGCCATCCACTCGCGGGTCTCGCGGGCGACGAACTGGAAGTAGTGCATGACCATCTCGGGCAGCCCGATGAAGTGGTTCATGCGCAGCACCTTGTCCTGCGTGGCCACACCCGTTGCGCAGTTGTTCAGGTGGCAGATGCGCAGGTACTTGCAGCCGAGCGCCACCATCGGGCCGGTGCCGAAGCCGAAGCTCTCGGCGCCGAGGATCGCGGCCTTGATGACATCCAGGCCGGTCTTCAGGCCGCCGTCGGTCTGCAGGCGCACCTTGTCGCGCAGGTCGTTGCCGCGCAGGGTCGCGTGGGTCTCGGCCAGGCCCAGTTCCCACGGCGTGCCGGCGTACTTGACCGAGGTCAGCGGGCTGGCCCCGGTGCCGCCGTCGTAACCGGAGATGGTGATCAGGTCGGCGTAGGCCTTGGCCACACCCGCGGCCACGGTGCCGACGCCGGCCTCGGAGACCAGCTTCACCGAGACCAGGGCGTTGGGGTTCACCTGCTTGAGGTCGAAGATCAGCTGCGCCAGGTCCTCGATGGAATAGATGTCGTGATGCGGCGGCGGCGAGATCAGGGCCACGCCCGGATTCGAGTAGCGCAACTCGGCGATCATCTTGTTGACCTTGTGGCCCGGCAGCTGGCCGCCCTCGCCGGGCTTGGCACCCTGGGCGACCTTGATCTGCAGGACCTCGGCGTTGACCAGGTAGTGCGGGGTCACGCCGAAGCGGCCGGAGGCCACCTGCTTGATCTTCGACATCCGCTCGGTGCCGTAGCGGGAGACGGCCTCGCCGCCCTCGCCGGAGTTGGAGCGCCCGCCGAGGCGGTTCATCGCGGTGGCGAGAGCCTCGTGGGCCTCCGGCGACAGCGCGCCCAGGCTCATGCCGGCGGAGTCGAAACGCGGCAGGATGTCGGCCTCGGATTCGACCTCGTCGACCTCGATCGGCTCGATGTCGTCGCGGACCTTCAGCAGGTCGCGCAGCACGGTCACCGGTCGTTCGTTCACTAGGTCCGCGTATTCCTTGTACACGCCGTAGTCGCCGGACTGCACCGCGCGGTGCAGGGTCTGGATCACGTCCGGGTTGTAGGCGTGGTACTCGCCGCCGTGAACGTACTTCAGCAGACCGCCCTGGCCGGCGCTCTTGCGCGGGTTCCAGGCGCGCTTGGACAGCGTCTCCAGGTCCGCCTCGATGTCGGCGAAGCGGGTGCCCTTGATACGGCTGGTGGTGCCGGTAAAACAGGTCGTCACGACCTCGTCGGCCAGGCCGACGATCTCGAACAGCTGCGCGCCGCGGTAGCTGGCGATGGTGGAGATGCCCATCTTCGACAGGATCTTGAACAGGCCCTTGTTGATGCCCTTGCGGTAGTTCTGCGCCAGCGTCAGCGGGTCCGCGTTCGGGATTTCGCCGGACTGGCACATGCCGTGCAGCGCGGAGTAGGCCAGGTACGGGTAGATCGCGGTCGCGCCGTAGCCGAGCAGCACCGCGAAGTGGTGCGGGTCGCGCACGGTGGCGGTCTCGGCGACGATGTTGGCATCGGTGCGCAGCTTGGCGCGGATCAGCGCGTGGTGCACCGCGCCGACGGCCAGCGCGGCCGGGATCGGGCGGCGTTCCGGGTCGATGCCGCGGTCGGAGAGCACCAGCACCACGGCGCCCTCGCGCACGGCCTCGACCGCGCGTTCGGTCAGGGCCTTTACGGCGTCCTCCAGCGAGCCGGAGTGGACGTCGTAGTTGAGGTCCATGCGCTCGACGCGGAAGGCGTCCTCGGTCTGGTTGCACAGCTCGCGGAACTTGGCCTCGGACAGCACCGGGGAGTCGGACACCAGCCGGTGGGCGTGGTCCGGGGTCTCCTCGAACAGGTTCTGCTCGCGGCCGAAGCAGGTCTCCAGCGACATCACGATGCTCTCGCGCAGTGGGTCGATCGCCGGGTTGGTGACCTGGGCGAACTGCTGGCGGAAGTAGTCGAACAGTGAGCGGGTGTGGCGGGAGAGTACCGCGAATGGGGTGTCGTCGCCCATGGAACCGACGGCCTCCTGACCGGCCTCGGCCAGCACGCGGAGGATCTGGTCGCGCTCCTCGAAGGTCACGTCGAACAGCTTCTCGTAGGTCTCCAGCCGTTCGGGCGGCATCGGCTCGCCGGAGAACAGCTGATTGTCGTCCAGCTGGCTCTTCAGATGGTGCACCTGCGCGCGCAGCCACTGGCGATAGGGCTGGCGGGTGCGGTTGATGCGGTCGATGTCCTCGGGCTGCAGCAGTTCGCCGGACTCGGTATCCACGGCCAGCATCTGCCCGGGCTTCAGGCGGCCCTTGGCGACCACGTCCTCGGGGGCGTAGTCATACACGCCGATTTCCGAGGCCAGGGTGATGTGGCGGTCCTTGGTGATCACGTAGCGCGCCGGGCGCAGGCCGTTGCGATCAAGGGTGCAGGCGGCGTAGCGGCCGTCGGTCAGCACGATCCCGGCCGGGCCGTCCCAGGGCTCCATGTGCATGGAGTTGTATTCGTAGAATGCGCGCAGGTCGGAGTCCATGTGCGCGACGTTCTGCCACGCCGGCGGGACCAGCAGGCGCATCGCGCGGAACAGGTCCATGCCGCCGGCGAGCAGCACCTCGAGCATGTTGTCCAGGCTCTGCGAGTCGGAGCCCTCCAGGTTCACCAGCGGTTCCAGTTCGGCCAGTTCCGGCAGCTTCTCGGTGGCGAACTTGTGCTGGCGCGCGACCGCCCAGTTGCGGTTGCCCTGCACGGTGTTGATCTCGCCGTTGTGGGCGAGGAAACGGAACGGCTGTGCCAGGCCCCACTGCGGGAAGGTGTTGGTGGAGAAGCGCTGGTGGAACACGCAGATCGCGGTCTCCAGTTCGGGGCGCTTCAGGTCCGGGTAGAACACCGGCAGGTTGGCCGGCATCACCAGGCCCTTGTAGGAGAGCACTTGCGCCGACAGGCTGGGCACGTAGAACACCGGGTCGTCGCCCATCGCGATCTCGGCGCGACGGCGCACCACAAACAGCGCGCGCTCGAAGTCGGCCGCGTCCATCTCCGCCGGGGCATTGATGAACACCTGCAGGATGTGCGGCTGGCTCTTCATCGCCTCGGCGCCGCAGGCGTCTTCCGGATTGACCGGCACCTCGCGCCAGCCGGCAAGCCGGAGCGGGCCGCGCTCGATCGCGCTCTCCACGGTGGCGCGGGTCTCGGCGATCTTCTCCGGGTTGATGAACACGATGCCGGCGGCGAAGCGCTCGGCCAGTTCGATGTTCGACTCGGACGCGAGGGTGCGCAGGAAGGCCTCGGGGGTCTTCATCAGCAGGCCGCAGCCGTCGCCGGTCTTGCCGTCGGCGGCGATCGCGCCGCGGTGGGTCATGCGTTCCAGGGCCTTGATCGCGGTGTCCACCACCCAGTGGCTGGCTACGCCGTCCATGTGCGCGATCAGGCCGAAGCCGCAGTTGTCGCGCTCGAATTCGGGGCGGTAGAGGGTGCCGTTCAGTTGGTTCTGTCGCATCGGTCAACTCCGGTCGCAGCGCGCGGGGCCATACGCGGGCGCGGTACGTTGGTCAGGGCCGTCCCTGGAAAAAGAACACGGAAAAAGGCGCAGGAATATAGCCGAACCATCATTCTCCCGGCAAACCGGGCGCGGTCAAGAAGACACGACACCGGCGCAGGTTAAGGTCCGGCAGCGCGGTTCACCACGAAGCCGCCAAGCAGGTCGAGGGCGGTTTACAGGAAGACGCGAAGGTGGGAAGGAAAAGACGATTCCGACCCAAAACACTCCAGGTCAGTCCCTTCCTGTCTTCCCCTCTTCCTGTCAATGCTTTTCAGGGTTTCTTTGAGCATCATGTAGTGAGTGCAGCTGTGGGCCGGATCAATCGCGGACGGCGTTCTGGACCGAGCCGATGGAGCGGATCCAGGGTTCGTCGCTGCGCACCGCGGCCGGCAGGTCCTGCGCGGCGCGCTGGGCGGCGGCCCGGTCGGGGAAGACCCCGGCGAGGATGACCACGAAGTCGCGGTTGTTGACCCGCGTCGGGATGTAGCGGATGCCACCCAGCTGGTGCTGGTCGGCATAGGCCCGCGCGGCGCCCATGTTCGGGGCGGCCAGCAGCTGGATGGTCGTGGCGCCGCCGTCCTGGTTGCTCAGCCAGGCGCGGTCGCTGCGCAGGCGTTCGGCGTCCGCGTCATCCGCGGCCGGTTCTGCGGCGGCCGGTTCCGGTGCGGGCTCGGGTTCGGGCTCGGGCTCCGGCGCAGGTGCGGGTTCCGGGGCGGGTTCGGGCTCTGCTTCCGGCGCCGGTTCTGGCGCGGCCGCTTCGGGTTCCACGGGTGTTTCGGTCTCGCTGGCGCGTGCGGCCGGGTCCGGGCTGCCGGTCTCCGGGGAGGTCGGTTCGGTCTCGGCCGGAGGCGGCAGGTCCAGCGGGTCGCCCACCGCCACCTCATCGTCCTGCAGCGTCTCTGGTTCGGCTTCGGGGGCGGGTTCCGGCTCGGCCTCGGTGACGCGTGGTTCGGGCAGGGGCAGTTCGATGATCTCGCTGTCGGCGGGTGTGGCGTCGCTCTCCAGGAGTTGCCAGGCGACCGGCGCAGCGATCCCCAGGGCCACGGTGATGGCCACGGCTGGGACGAACCAGCGCTGGTTCCAGAATGCGGTGCTTTCCGGCGCGGGGGGCTCGGGAATGCGCTCGTCGGCCTCGATGCCGCCCGGTGCGCTCGCGGATATGCCGTTGTCGGTTTCGGATTCCGCGGGGGCGGCGGACAGGGCCTCGGCCGCGGGCGTGAAGCCGTCATCGGCGTCCCGGCTTGTCCGGAGGGTCGGCTCCGGTTCGGCCTCGGGTTCCGGATCGGACTCGTGGAAGGCGGTGGCGAACGCCGGTTCTTCGGCTTGCGGATCCCCGGCGATGGTATCGGACTCGTCGGTGTCGCCCTCGGCGGCGTCGCCCGCCGCCACGCCGGGGGCGGTGCTGCCGGTCGCCACGGAACCGGACCGGCGCTCGCTGCGGCACTGGCGCTCGAGGAAGTTGTTGGCCTCGCGGTTGAGGTTGCCGGGCAGGCCCTGGCTGGTGGTCTGCAGGTGATGGATGGCGTCCGCGTCCAGCAGGCGCTCGGGGTCGGTGAGTCCCGCGGCCTGCAGGCGGTGGCGCAGGTAGGCCGCCGTTTGCTCGAGGTTGAAGGCGCGCAGACTGATGCGGGTGACCTGGTCCTCGTCGGAGGGGTCGGGCAGGTACAGGCGCCGGCGCAGCAGGCCGGCGGATCCCACCAGGATGATGCGCGGGGCGCGGCCGTGCTTGGCGAGGACCTCGCTGCGCATGCGCATCAGGTTGTTGACGATGTCGGTCCCCACCAGGTGGGCATCGTCCATGGCGATGACCGGATCGACGCCGTCGGCGACGCGGTCCGCGAGCAGTTCGGTCAGGGGGCGATCCGGGTCGTCCGCATTCTGCGAGCGCAGGTAGTTGCGAATGGTGTTGTCCACCGATTCGAACTGGGTGTTGATGCGCGCGCGGAAGGCGATCAGTTCGAACGGGTCGGGCAGCATGGCCAGCAGTCGCATCAGCTGCAGGCTGCGCCCGGAGCCGTTCTCGCCGGTCATCAGCACGACCGCGCCGGGGCCGTTCAGGGCGGCCCGCGCCGATTCCAGCTGGCCGTCGAGTAGCGGGTCGCTGTAGACGAAGGTCTCGTCGGGGGCGTCGTCAAACGGCGGCGCGTGCAGGCCGAGTTGTTCCAGGCATTGTTCGGAAAGCGCCATCGGATTCGGTCTCAGGTCAGCGTGCCCAGGTCGAACAGGCGGTGGTGTTCGCGGATGGCGTGGCGATCGGTCATGCCGGCGATGTAGTCAGCGATGGCGCGTTGGGGGCCGTGCGGGTCGTGAGCGGCCATCTCGTCGGCATGGCGCTGATAGTTCTCGGGCATCAGGCGCGGTTCCGACTCAAAGGCGGCAAACAGGTCGTGGATCAGCTGACGGGCCTTGTGCATGACGCCGTGCACCTGGTGGTGATGGTAGAGGTTCTCGCGCAGAAAGCCTTTCAGTTCCCGTGCCTGCTCGGCCATCTCCGGGCTGAAGCGGATCAGGGCCTCGCCGGTGCGGCGTACGTCGTCGGGGGATTGCGGGCGGTGGTGGTCGATTGCCGCCCGGCTGCTCTCGATCAGGTCGCCGACCAGGGTGTCGATCATGCGCCGCACGGTTTCATGCTGGGTGCGCCGGGGATCCAGGTCCGGATAGCGGGCCTGGACCTTCTCGCGACAGGCGCGGAACAGCGTCACCTCGGCGAGGTGGTCCATGGTGAGCAGACCGGAGCGCAGGCCGTCATCGACGTCGTGATTGTTGTAGGCGATCTCGTCGGCCACGTTCGCGAGCTGGGCCTCCAGGCTCGGCTGTTCCTTCTGCAGGAAACGCACGCCAATCTCGCCCAGTTCGCGGGCCTTCTCCGGCGAGCAGTGCTTGAGGATGCCCTCGCGCGTCTCGAAGGTCAGGTTGAGGCCGTCGAAGTCGGCATAGTGGCGTTCCAGCAGGTCCACGATGCGCAGGGACTGCAGGTTGTGCTCGAAGCCGCCGTGCTCGCGCATACAGGCATTCAGGGCGTGCTGTCCGGCGTGCCCGAACGGGGTGTGACCGAGATCATGCGCCAGGGCGACGGCCTCGACCAGATCCTCGTTCAGCTGCAGGGCCCGCGCGATGGAGCGCCCGATCTGGGCGACCTCCAGCGAGTGGGTCAGGCGGTTGCGGAACAGATCGCCCTCGTGGCTGATGAAGACCTGGGTCTTGTATTCCAGCCGGCGAAAGGCACTGGAGTGCACGATGCGATCGCGGTCGCGCTGGAAGTCGCTGCGGTGGCGCGGTGCGGGCTCGGCCTGGGCGCGGCCACGCGAGTGCGCCGGGTCGCAGGCGTAAGGCGCCAGGCCGGGGGGGGCGACGCTGGGAATGGCCATGGCTTCAGGCGACACGGGCATGCTCGTGCAGGGTGTGGTCCAGGGCGGTCTCGTCGAACTGGTCGGTCAGGACGGCCTCGCCGATGCCGCGTAGCAGCACCAGGCGCAGGCGGCCGCTGGCGACCTTCTTGTCGATGGCCATCAGTTCGCGGAAGCGCTCCGGGGTCACCTCGGCCGGCGGGTCCAGGGCCAGGCCGGCGCGACGGATCAGGGCCTCGGCGCGTTCGCGCCCGGCGCGGTCCAGCCAGCCCATGCGCTCGGACATGCGCGCGGCCATGGCCATCCCGGTGCCCACCGCCTCGCCGTGCAGCCAGGCGCCATAGCCCATGCCGGCCTCGATCGCGTGGCCGAAGGTGTGGCCGAGGTTGAGCAGGGCGCGGATGCCGCCCTCGCGTTCGTCGGCGGCGACGATCTCCGCCTTGCAGGCGCAGGAGCGGCGGATGGCATGGGCCAGGGCTTCCGGCTCCAGCGCGCGCAGGGCGTCGATATGTTCTTCCAGCCAGGCGAAGAACTCGGCGTCGCGGATCAGGCCGTACTTGATGACCTCGGCCAGGCCTGCCTGCAGCTCGCGCTCGGGCAGGGTCTTCAGGGTGTCGGTATCGATGACGACGGCGCGCGGCTGATGGAAGGCGCCGATCATGTTCTTGCCCAGCGGGTGGTTGACCCCGGTCTTGCCGCCTACGGAGGAGTCGACCTGGGCGAGCAGGGTGGTCGGCACCTGCACGAAGTCGATGCCGCGCTGGTAGATCGCGGCGGCAAACCCGGCGATGTCGCCGACGACCCCCCCGCCGAGGGCGACGATGCGGCTGCCTCGGTCCAGTCGGGCCTCCAGCAGCCGGGTCAGGATGGTCTCCACGGTGGCCAGGGTCTTGTGCTGTTCGCCGTCGGGCAGTTCGATCCACAACGGCTCGCCGCTGATGTCGCACTGGGCGAGGTTCCGGCGCAGGGCCTCCCCGTACAGCGGGCCGACGGTGGTATTGGTGACCACGGCAACGCGCCGGCCCTCCAGAGCCGGGCGCAGCCGTTGCGGGTCGGTCAGCAGGCCCGGCCCGATGTGGATCGGGTAGGCGCGTTCGCCCAGTTCGACATTGAGGCTTTCCATGCCCGTCATCATAGCGTGCGGGTCGACGGTGGCGTAAGCCGGGCGTCCCGCATGCTGCGGATCGCTTCACGGACTTTTGCAATTGGTGCGGGTTGGATTACCATAGGGAGTTCTGCATGGTCGCCCGGAGTGTTTGGCGGCCGGTTTTGTTGTTTTTGATCGAGATGATCCAGCATCCGTTTCGGAGATTGTATGCCGCACGTACGAGTTCGTGAGAATGAGCCCTTCGAGGTTGCCCTGCGCCGCTTCAAGCGCACCTGCGAGAAGGCCGGTGTGGTCGCGGAAGTCCGCCGCCGCGAGTACTACGAAAAGCCGACCACCGAGCGCAAGCGCAAGGCCGCGGCCGCAGTGAAGCGCCAGCTGAAGAAGAACTCCCGCGACATGACTCGCCGGGTGCGTCTGTACTGAACCCCGTCCGGGTGGCTGCCCGGACCCGAGGACCCAACAATGTCGCTCAAGGCCCGGTTGCAGGATGATGTGAAGCAGGCCATGCGGGCCCGGGAGAAGGACCGCCTGTCCGCATTGCGCATGATTCAGGCCGAGGTGTCGCAGTTCGAGGTGGACGAGCGGCGCGAGGCCGACGACGACACCGTGCTGGCGATCCTCAATCGCATGCTCAAGCAGCGGCGCGATTCCATCGATCAGTACCAGAAGGGCGGTCGCGAGGACCTCGCCGAGCGCGAGGCCGCCGAGGTCGCCATTATCGAGGAATACATGCCCGAGCCGCTGGATGCGGCCGCTCTCGATCAGCTTGTGCAGAAAGCGATCGCCGAGACCGGCGCTGCGGCCCCCGGTGACATGGGCAAGGTGATGGGCGTGCTCAAGCCGCGGGTCTTCGGCCGTGCCGACATGGGCCAGGTGAGTCAGAAGGTCCGGTCCGCGCTGGGGAATTCTTGACCGGTTCGCCCGGTTGGCCGTAAAGCCCTCCTAACCTGAACGCAACAACGGGGAACCCGTGGCGTCCGCGCCTGCGAGTGTTCGCCGGAGCGAGTGATCCATGGCTTCCAATCCGATGCAGTTCCTGGACCTTCCGCGCCAGGACCCCCAGAAGACCCCCGCCGAGATCCGGATCCACGAGTTCGGCGAGATCATTGGCCAGTTCGATCCGGCGACCGCCGGTCAGCAGGCCGGCCGTTGTCTGGCCTGCGGCAATCCCTACTGCGAATGGAAGTGCCCCGTCCACAACTTCATCCCCAACTGGCTGAAGCTGGTGGAGGAAGGCAACCTGTTTGCGGCCGCGGAGCTCTCGCACAAGACCAACTCCCTGCCCGAGGTCTGCGGTCGCGTGTGCCCGCAGGACCGTCTGTGCGAGGGCGCCTGCACCCTGAATGACGGCTTCGGCGCGGTCACCATCGGCTCGGTCGAGAAGTACATCACCGACGAGGCCCTGAAGGCCGGCTGGCGCCCGGACCTGTCCGATGTCACCCCGACCGGCAAGCGCGTTGCGGTGATCGGGGCCGGCCCCGCGGGGCTGGGTTGCGCGGACATCCTGGCGCGCAACGGCGTGCAGGCGGTGGTGTATGACCGTTATCCGGAGATCGGTGGCCTGCTGACCTTTGGTATCCCGCCGTTCAAGCTGGAAAAGCACGTCATCCGCACCCGCCGCGAGATCCTTGAGGGCATGGGCGTCGAGTTCCGCCTGAACACCGAGATCGGCCGCGACATCGCGATGGACGCCCTGCTGGAGGAGTACGATGCCGTGTTCCTCGGCATGGGCACCTACACGGCGATGCAGGGCGGCTTCCCTGGCGAGGACCTGCCGGGCGTGTATCCGGCGCTGCCGTTCCTGATCTCCAACGTCCGCCAGGTGATGAACTGGCCGCAGGAAGAGGGCGGCGAGTTCATCGACATGGCCGGCCAGCGCGTGGTCGTCCTCGGCGGCGGCGATACCGCGATGGACTGCAACCGCACCTCGATCCGCCAGGGCGCGGCCTCGGTGACCTGTGCGTATCGCCGCGACGAAGAGAACATGCCGGGTTCGCGCAAGGAAGTCGTGCATGCGCGCGAAGAGGGCGTGCACTTCGAATTCAACGTGCAGCCGGTGGAGATCGTCGGCGACGGCAAGGTCGAGGGCGTGAAGGTCGTGCGTACCCAGATGGGTGCTCCGGACGAGCGCGGCCGTCGCCGTCCCGAGCCGGTCCCCGGCTCCGAGCACTTGATTCCGGCCGACCGGGTGCTGATCGCATTCGGCTTCCGTCCGTCGCCCTCCGACTGGTTCGCCGACTACAAGATCGGCATCGACGAGGGCGGGCGCGTACAGACCCTGGGCGAGCATGCCTTCCAGACCGGCAACCCGAAGGTCTTTGCCGGCGGCGACATGGTGCGCGGCTCCGACCTGGTCGTCACCGCCGTCTTCGAGGGCCGCGAGGCCGCCGAAGGCATCCTTGAATATCTCGGCGTTTGAGCCTTTCGATGTCCCAGAACCTGAAGAACGACCGTCTCCTGCGGGCCCAGTTGCGCGAGCCGGTGGACCGTCCGCCGATCTGGATCATGCGCCAGGCCGGTCGCTACCTGCCGGAATACCGCGAGACCCGTGCCCAGGCTGGCAGCTTCATGAGCCTGTGCCAGAACCCGGAGCTGGCCTGCGAAGTCACCATGCAGCCGCTGCGCCGCTTCCCGCTGGATGCGGCGATCCTGTTCTCCGACATCCTGACCATCCCCGACGCGATGGGGCTGGGTCTTTATTTCGAGACCGGCGAGGGCCCGCGTTTTCGCGATCCTGTGCGCTCGCTCGAGGCGATCGAGAACCTCCCGGTGCCGGACCCGGAGCAGGAGCTGCGCTACGTAATGGACGCGGTGCGCCTGATTCGTCGTGAACTGGATGGGCAGGTACCGCTGATCGGCTTCGCCGGCAGTCCGTGGACGCTGGCGACCTACATGGTCGAGGGTCAGGGCTCGCGCGATTTTGCCGAGACCAAGCGCCTGATGTACGGCGAGCCGCAGGCGATGCACGCGTTGCTGCAGAAGGTCGCCACCGCGGTCACCGACTACCTCAATGCCCAGATCCGGGCCGGCGCCCAGTCGGTGATGATCTTCGACACCTGGGGGGGCTCGCTCACCCCGCGGGCCTACCGCGAGTTCTCGTTGGCGTACATGCAGCGCATCGTCGACGGCCTGATCCGCGAGAACGACGGCCGCCGCGTGCCGGTGACGCTGTTCACCAAGGGCGGCGGGGCCTGGCTGGAGATGATGGCGGACACCGGGGCCGATGCCCTGGGCCTGGACTGGACCATCGAGATCGGCGAGGCCAGCCGCCGGGTCGGCGACCGCGTCGCGCTGCAGGGCAACCTGGATCCGTCGGTGCTCTACGCGCCGGAGGCCGTGGTGCGCGAGGAGACGCAGCGCGTCCTCGACGGCTTCGACCGCGATACCGGCCACGTATTCAACCTGGGTCACGGCGTGCATCCGGGGATCGATCCCGAGCGGGTTGCCGCCATGGTGGATACGGTCACGAACTACCGCCGGTAGGCTGCCGGGGAGGCCTGGCCTTCCGTCCCTACTCCGCCTCGGCCGGCGCTGTCTCGGCGTCGGCCTCTGCCAGCATCCTTTCCACGTCCGCGCGCGTCGCGCGCGCCATCGGGCGCCCGTCCACCGGAGAGGGCGGCGCCTGGCGCATGCCGTCCAGCGGGAATACCGTCAGTTCCACATCCGTGTCGTCCGGGCCGCGAAACGCGAGGAACGGGATGCGCTGTTCACGGCCCTGCCGGCTGCGGTAGCGCCGTTCCCCGGTCTCGCAGTGGATGCCCCGCTCGCCCAGTTCCAGGATCACCTCTTCCACGGTCTCGGCGAACGCGTGCAGGTTGATCAGCGGCTGCGACTCGACCAGTCCCTGGAGCAGGGGGCCCACCAGGCGCGGCTCCAGGTGTCGCAGGCGTTCCATTACGATCAGGGCCGCCTCCAGCCGCTCGCGGTAGGCCGCGCGACTGCCCGGGCTCGCGAACAGCCGGCTGCGTTCGATGGCGGCATCCTGGATCTCCAGGTTGCCCGGCATCTCGTGACGGGCATCTACCCCAAGGTGCTCCGCGGCCTTGCGCTTGGCGAGCGCAAAGTCGCGGATCCCGTCGTCGAGCATGATGCGGGCGGCCTCCTGCGCCAGTTCCTGGCGTACGCGCGAGGGGGCCCCCATCAAAACACCAGTTCGGGCTGCTGACTGCCGTTACCGCCGTTGTCGCCGCCGCCTCCGGGAATGACGTGCCCGCGTTCCGGGATCTGGTGGGGCAGCAACCACTGGTTGGTCGCCCCCGGCGCGTCGTCGCTGGGCGCGCGCTGACCGTTCGGCAGGATCGCGACGCGCACGAGGTCGTCGGGGCGTTCCAGGGGGTGGTCCGGCTGGTCGCTCAGCACGCTGCCCATGAACCGGGTCCAGATGGGCAGGGCGGCCCGGCCGCCGCTCTCGCGCCGGCCCAGTTCGCGGTTGTCGTCGAAGCCGATCCAGGCGGTGGCGACGAGATCCGCGTTGAACCCGGCAAACCACGCATCGCGGTAGTCGTTGGTGGTACCGGTCTTGCCGGCGAGGTCGGAGCGACCAAGCTCGAGGGCGCGCCGCCCGGTGCCCGAGGTGATCACGCTGCGCAGCATCTCCCCCATCTGCCAGGCGACGCCGGGTTCCAGGACGGGGACCGGGTCGGTGTACTGCAGCGGCCCGCTGCTGGCGACCAGCGGCAGGTCCTGTCCCTCCGGGCTGGCACAGGGCGCCGGGCAGGCGCGCTCGGTGGCCGCTTCGTAGAGCACTTCCCCGTCCACCGTCTCGATCCGCGAGATGATCCACGGGCTGTTCAGGCGCCCGCCGCTGGCGAATACGCCATAGGCGTTGTTCAGCTGCAGCGGGGTGAGCGTTCCGGTCCCCAGGACCATCGACAGGTTGTTCGGCTGGGTCTCGCGGCTCAGGCCAAAACGCGTCAGTTCCTGGTGGACGTTGCCGGTCCCCAGGCGATCCAGCAGGCGGATGGACGCCAGGTTGCGGGAGTTCGCCAGCGCCTCGCGTAGTGTCGTCTCGCCATGGAAGCGGCGGGTGTAGTTCTGCGGCCGCCACTCGGCCCCCAGGGCCGGATCGTTGAAGACCATCGGGGCGTCAATGACGGTGCTGTCCGGTCGGTATCCTTCGCGCAGAGCCAGGGCATAGACCAGTGGCTTGAAGGCCGATCCGGGCTGGCGCTGGGCCTGCGTTGTGCGATCGTAGCGATTCTCGAAGAAGTCGAAGCCCCCGGCCAGGGCGGTAATGGCGCCGTCCTCCGGTGCCTGGGCAATCACGGCCCCGGTGACCTCGGGCTTCTGGGCCAGGCGCCAGCGCCCCTCGGTGTGCGGGCGGATGCGGATCACGTCTCCGCGCTGGAATGCAGGGGAGCCGGCCCATTCGCGGTCTTCCGGGAGGATCTCCTGCTCGCCGATCCGGCCACCGTCGACGCGCAGGACCCCGTCGTCGTCCGGATTCATGACCACGGCGGGGAACAGCAGGCGTCCGTGTGCCCCGATGGCCTTCAGGGCACGTTCACGTGCCTCGGCATCGTCCAGAGTGGCATCCGGAATGCGCATCTCCGGACCGCGAAAACCGTGACGTTCGTCATATTCCAGCAATCCTTCGCGCAGGGCCTGGTTGGCGGCTTCCTGCTGGCGGGAGTCGATGGTGGTGTGCACCTGCAGGCCGCGGCGATAGGCCTCGTCGCCCCACAGGTTCACCACCATCTGGCGCGCCATCTCGGCGACCCAGTGGGCGTCGATCTCGGTCGCAGCGGTATGGCGTTCGGACAGCACCGGCCGCGATATCGCGGCCTCGAAGGCGGCCTCGTCGATGGCGCCCGTTTCCAGCATGCGCCGCAGCACGTAGTTGCGCCGGACCTCGGCGCGTTCGGGGCTCGTGACCGGGTTGGTCGTGGAGGGCGCCTTGGGCAGGGCGGCGAGCGTGGCGATCTCGTCCAGTTCCAGGGCGTCCAGCGAGCGCCCGAAGTACACCCGCGAGGCAGCCTCGATCCCGTAGGCGCGCTGTCCGAGGTAGATCTTGTTCAGGTACAACTCGAGGATTTCGTCCTTCTCAAGTTCCTGTTCCAGGCGGATGGCCAGGAAAATCTCGCGCAGCTTGCGCTCGTACGTGCGTTCGCGCGTAAGGAAGATATTGCGTGCCAGCTGCATGGTGATCGTGCTGCCGCCCTGACTGCGTTCCCCGCCAGTGGATACGAGGTTGAGCGCGGCCCGGGCCAGGCCCAGGACGTCCACGCCAGGGTGGTCGTAGAAGCGTTCGTCCTCGGCCGCGATAAAGGCGTCGCGAACCTGCTGCGGGATCGCTTCGATCGGGACCGGGATGCGGCGTTCTTCCGCGAATTCGCCCATCAGGCGACCGTCCGCGCTGCGCACTTGCAGGGGTGTCTGCAGGCGCACGTCCCGCACCGCATCGGCCTCGGGGAGGGTCGGCGCGTAATAAACGTAGAGAGCGGCCAGTGCGATGGACAGGCCGATTCCGGCTGCCAGAATCAGGGCCAGCAGCGCCGCAATAATCTTGAAGACCGGATTCATGACAGCAAAAAAAGTGAGGCCAAGATGAGAAGTCGCATTCAATGCGACTTGCAACCTTGAAGTCGCGGTGTATATTGTGAACGAGCTAGCATACGTGATTGTAACGCTACCAGTTACTTTCGTTGGGGTATACAGGGGGATGTGTGCTGAGTCTCGGAAAATCCAAACAGGGGGTCCTGGGCGTGGACATCAGCTCGGCAGCCGTAAAGGTGCTGGAGCTGGCGCGACAGGGTAAGGGGTACCGGGTCGAGGCCTTCGCGGTCGAGCCGTTACCGGACGGGGTGATGGTCGACAAGGTCTGCCAGGACACCGAGGCGGTGGGCAATGCCCTGGCCCGGGCGGTCAAGCGTTCCGGCACCCGACTCAAGCACTGTGCGATGGCCGTCCCTTCTTCCGCTGTCATCACCAAGACCATTCAAATGTCGGCCGCGCTGGGCGATGCGGAACTTGAAGGCCAGGTCTTCGTGGAGGCCGATCAGTACATCCCCTACACCCTTGAAGAGGTCAACCTGGACTTCCAGGTCCTCGGCAAGAATGAAAAAAACCCCCAAATGGTCGACGTCCTCGTGGTGGCTTCGCGCCGCGAGAACGTCGATTCCCGCGTGGCCATCGCCGAGGCCGCCAAGCTGACCCCCGAGCTGGTCGACGTCGAGGCCTACGCGATCGAACACACCGCGGAACGCCTGATGGAGCAGATCCCGGATCGCGAGAGCAAGCCCATCGTTGCGGTGGTGGACGTCGGTTCTTCGGTGACTGCCGTGTACGTGGTCAGTCAGGACGAGGGCGTCGTCTACACCCGCGAGCAGAATTTCGGCGGTCGCATGCTCACCGAAGAGATCATGCGTCGCTACAGCATGAATTATCAGGAGGCCGGTTCCGCCAAGATGAGCGGTGACCTGCCGGCCGACTACGCCAGTTCCATCCTCGAGCCCTTCAAGCAGACCATGGTCGACCAGATCCAGCGGCTGCTGCAGTACTTTTACGTCACCCGCCCGCAGGATACGATCGATCATATCCTCCTGGGCGGTGGTTGCGCGGCCATCCCGGGCGTGGATGAACTGCTCGAGGAGGCCGCCGGTACGCCCGTCTCGATCGCCAATCCGTTCCGCGGCATGGCGCTGGCCAAGCGGGTGAACCAGGAACGCTTCGCCAATGATGCCCCGGCGCTGATGACGGCCTGTGGCCTGGCCATGCGGGGGTACGCGTCATGATCTACATCAACCTCCTCCCCTGGCGCGAAAAGGCACGCGAACAGCGGCGCAAGCAGTTCTTCGCCGCGACCGGTGGTGCCGCCGTGGTGGGTGTTCTCCTGGCGTTTGCCGGTTACAGCTTCATGGGGTCGCTCATCGACCACCAGCAGTCGCGCAACCAGATGCTGGAGACCGAGATCCGCGAACTCGACCGCCAGATCGCCCGAATCCGGGACCTGGACGAGCAGCGCGAGGCGCTGATCGCCCGCATGGAGGTCATCCAGACCCTGCAGGCGCGGCGCCCCGAGGCGGTGCATCTGTTCGACCAGCTGGTCGAGACCCTGCCCGATGGCACGTACCTCAACGAGGTTCGCCAGGAGGGCGAGAATGTCCGCCTCGTCGGTCGCTCCGAGTCCAACACACGGATCTCCGCGCTGATGCGCCGGATCGATGCCTCGCCCTGGCTGGGCAGTTCCAACCTGCAGATCATCGAGACCCGGGAAGAGGGTCGCCTCCAGGTGCGTGACTTCCGTCTGGATGCCACGCAGACCCGGCCGGATGCCGAAGAGGGGGATTCCTGATGGATCTCAAGGAACTCAACCAGATCGACTTCAACAACATCGGGGAGGCCTCCTGGGGTATCAAGGGCCTGATTCTGGTCGTGATCGTCCTGGCGATCCTCGGCCTGTCCTACTACCTGTTCATCGGTGACCAGCGCACCGACCTCGAACGTGCCGAGAGCCGCGAGATGCAGCTGCGTGACGAGTTCGAGGACAAGCAGCAGCGCGCGGCCAACCTGCAGGCCTACGAGGACCAGCTCGAGGAGATGGAGCGCATGTTCGCCTCGCTGCTCGAGTTGCTTCCGAGCAGCGCCGAGATCCCCAGTCTCCTGGTGGACATCTCCCAGACCGGATTGCAGGCCGGCCTGGAGATCGAGCTGTTCGAGCCGCGTGGCGAGAACCGCCAGGATTTCTACGCGGAGGTTCCGATCCGGCTGCGTGTCCGGGGTGACTACGAGGACCTCGCGGAGTTTGTCAGCGGGGTTTCGGCCCTGCCGCGCGTGGTCACCATGCACAACATGCATATCCGCCCGGGGAATGCCGATAACGACCTGCTGATGGACGCGGTCGCCCGAACCTACCGCTACCTGGAGGAGAACTGATGAAGCATTCTTCCATGCAGGCGGTATGGCCGGGGCTGGCCCTGATCCTTGCGGGCGGTTTCGTTCTTTCCGGGTGTACCCAGGATAACCGCGATCTTCAGCAGTACATCGCCGATGTCAAGGAGCGTCCGGGCAGCGGCATCGAGCCGATCCCGACCCTGGAGCCGCACGAGCCCTACCTCTACCCGGGCCACACCCGGTCGCCCTTTGACTCGTCGGTGATTGCGCAGCCGGCGCCTGCCGCGGCCGAGGGGCAGCCCGGGGACGCCGAGGTCGATCCGGATCGCCCGCGCGAGTTCCTCGAGGGCTTTCCGCTGGATTCCCTGCGGATGGTCGGCTCGCTGGAGCAGGATGGGGTGCGCTATGCCCTGGTCCGAACCCCGGACCGCGGGATTCAGCGGGTGACCGAAGGCAATTATATGGGCCAGAACCATGGCGAGATCGTCGAAATCACGCCCACCCAGATCCGGTTGATTGAAATCGTGCCGGATGCCTTTGGTGGCCATGTGGAACGCGAGAATTCGGTGGCGCTGACCGAATAGCGGTTGGGGAGAAGAACATGATGACGAGCATTCGCCGCAGGGTCGGCACAACCAACAGAGGATTCAACATGGGTTCTTCCATGCGCGCTTTAGCAGGCACGGTCGTTGCAGGCCTGCTGTTCATGGTGTCCCAGGGGGTGGCTGCCACCGAACTGGAAGAGATCCGGGCTGGCAGCCTGAGCGGGGATCGGGTTCAGGTGAACCTGCGCTTCTCGGAAGCGCCGCCTGCCGACATTCGCGCCTTCGCGATTGACTCGCCACCGCGCATTGCGCTGGACCTGCCCAACGTGGGTAACGCCCTCCCGCGTCGCGAGACCGACCTGAACGTGGGTCCCGTGCTACGGGCCAGTTCGGTCGAGGCGGGCAACCGCACACGCGTGGTCCTGAACCTTACGCAGGCCTCCGAGTATCAGACCCGGGTGGAAGGCAACAACCTGATCCTCACGCTGGGACGCGGTGTGTCCGAGGCGGACGCCCGCACCCGGCAGGTTGTCGACCGTGCGGGTGAGCCGACGACCACGACCCGCAGCGCGCGCCCCGTGGAGATCACGGGGATCGATTTCCGCCGTGGGTCCGAAGGCGAGGGTCGCGTCGAAGTCGATCTCTCCCGTTCGGGTGCCGAAATCAACGTGCGCGAACAGGCGGGGCGGATCGAGATGACCTTCCCGCGCGCCATGATCGACGAGTCTCTCGAGCGCCGCCTCGACGTCGTCGATTTCGCGACCCCGGTACACACGATCGACACCGTGGCCGAGCGCGACCGCGTACGCATGGAAGTCGAGGCGCGTGGCGAGTACGAACTGCTCTCCTATCAGAGCGATCGCCAGTTCGTCCTCGAGGTTGCCCCGATCTCGGAAGCCGAACGCCAGGCCCGTGCCCGCGAAGAACAGGAATTCGAGGGCGAACGCCTGTCGCTCAATTTCCAGGACATCGAGGTGCGTTCGGTCCTGCAGCTGCTGGCCGACTTCACCGATCTGAACATCGTGGTCAGCGATACCGTGGGCGGTAACATCACCCTGCGCCTGAACAACGTGCCCTGGGATCAGGCGCTGGACATCATCCTGCGCGCCCGCGGTCTCGACAAGCGCATGGACGGCAACGTGCTGTATGTCGCGCCCAGCGAAGAGATCGCCGCGCGCGAACGCATGGAGATGGAGGCCGAACGCGATCGCCAGGAGCTGGAGCCCCTGCGCACCGAGTTCGTGCAGATCAACTTTGCCCAGGCCGAGCAGATCGCCTCCCTGATTCGGGGCGGTGACGGTGGCGAGTTCCTCTCCGAACGCGGCAGCATCACCATCGACACGCGCACCAACACGCTCCTGGTGCAGGACACCCAGAGCCGTATCGAGGACGTCCGTCGCCTGGTCTCCACGCTGGATGTTCCGGTGCAGCAGGTCCTGATCGAGACCCGCATCGTGATCGCGGAGGATACCTTCAACCGCGAACTGGGTGCGCGCTTCGGGATTAGCGCGACCCGCGGGAGCGATCGCCGCACCCCTGCAGGTCTCTCCGGTTCGTTGGAAGGCTCCAACAGCGCTCTTGGCACTAGCCCCGGTCAGATGGGGGGGCTCGCGATCGGTGACCGACTGAACAGTTCGCTGCCGGCCGGCGGTAACGCCGGGAGCGCAGGCCTCAGCATCCTGCGCAGTGGTATCCTTCTGGATCTCGAACTGTCGGCCCTGCAGGTCGAGGGTCGCGGCGAGATCATCTCCAGCCCGCGGGTGATCACGGCCAACGGTCAGACGGCCACGATCAAGCAGGGCGAAGAGATCCCGTTCCAGGAAGCCACTGCCTCCGGGGCGACTTCGACCCAGTTCATCGAGGCCGTGTTGTCCACGGAGGTCACTCCCCAGATCACGCCGAACGGCAACGTGATCCTGGATATCAAGGTGACCAAGGATGAGCCCAGCCAGCGGGTGATCCTCGGCGTACCCGGGATCAACAAGCGCGAGGTGGAAACCCAGGTCTTTGTCGGTAACGGCGAGACCGTGGTGCTGGGCGGCGTGTACGAGATCGACAGCCGCACCAACCTGGAGAAGGTGCCGTTCTTCGGGGACATCCCGTTCCTCGGCAACCTGTTCCGCAACCGCTCCACGGAGAACACCAAGGCCGAATTGCTGATCTTCGTGACCCCTCGCGTACTCGACTGAGTGCGCGGATCATGGCCGGGTGCGAATCACCCGGTCCGTTCGATTCTGAAAGCCGGGGCTTGTCCCCGGCTTTTCTTTGGGAGACCCAGCCAGTAGCCTTGGCGCCCATGCAGAACATCGTACTGGTAGGCCCGATGGGGGCCGGCAAGAGCACAATCGGGCGCGGCCTCGCGGGGCTGCTGCGGCGGCCGTTCTTCGATACCGACCAGGAGATCCAGCGGCGTACCGGTGTGGATATCCCGACCATCTTCGAGTTCGAGGGTGAGGCGGGCTTTCGCAAACGCGAGACGGCGATGCTGGAATCACTGCTGCAACAGGAGGGCGCGGTCATCGCGACCGGCGGCGGGATCGTCGAACGCCCGGAGAACCGCGAGCTACTGCGCGACCAGTTCGTGATTTACCTGCGGGTGCCGGTAGAGGAGCAGTTCCGCCGTACCCGGCGCAACCGCAAGCGGCCGCTGATCGCGGAGGCGGCGGACCCGAAGGCGCGGCTGCAGGAGTTGTTCGAGGCCCGTGATCCGCTGTACCAGGAGATCGCCAGCCTGACCCTGGAAGGCAAGGGCCGGCGGGTCCGCGATGCCGTCAAGGGCGTGTGCTCCGCCCTGCAGGTCCAGCGCCCCGACCTGTGCCAGCCACGCTCCGACGGCTAGTTGGCCCCATCACGCAGTACACAAAGACAAAAGCACCAACAGGAAGTCTGGAAGATGGGAAGTGCGGCAAGGGTCCTGTGCTCCCCGGCATTACCCGTAAGACATTACTTCCGTTCTTCCTGCCTTCCTGTGAACCGCTTTTGACGTGCAGCGTGTAGTTCCCGTGGCATCGCGTTAATCGTCAGTGGCGGGTATTGCCGCCGCCATTTGGGACGAACATGCCGTCCTGCGATGGTGGCGAGCGGCGCCCGTGCGAGGCGTGGTGGAACAGCAGGCGCCAGCGATCGTCCAGCCAGCGCCAGGTCTGGCTGATCAGGATCGTGCCGGTCGGGGCGACGTCGCCCGGCCGGGTGATCGCCTCCTCGATGACCACGCTGATGATCTCGCCGGTTTCGTGGCGACCCACGATCCTGGGTTCGATGCCGATGTTCAGTTCGCGCGCGAAGACCAGCAGCCAGCTCTCCATGACCTCTGCGACGCCGCGATGGGCCCGCGGGCTCCCCGGGTGGATGCAGACGATATCTGGACGCTCGCCCCACAGGCGCATCATCTGTTCGATGTCGGCGGCGCGGAAGGCGGCGTAGTATTCGTCGATGCAGCGGTTGGCATCTGTCGCCATCAGTGTACCCCTCCGGTGGGCCATTCCGCCGCCGGTTCCGGGTCGGGGCTGGCGTGGTGGAGCACCATGCGCCAGCTGTCACCCACCTGGCGGTAGCCGTTGGTTGCCAGCATGACGCCGCGACGCTCGCCCTGGACGTAGAGGTTTTCCCGCAGGACATGCAGCACGAGGTCGGCTCCCGGAATGGTCGTGACCTGGGTGCGGTGCACCACCACACCCCGCATGCCCGGCAGGATGTCGTCCCAGCTCTCCAGAATGATGTCCGTGCCCTGCAGACGTTCGCCGCCCGGATGGATGCATACGCACTCGGCACTGTCGTGCCAGACCTCGCGCATGCCCTGCGGGTCGCCGGTCTGAAAGGCTTCGTAAAAGGCGGCTTCCGTGGATTCGGGAGAGGGGAACGTGGCCATACGGGTCGGGCCTCCAGGAACGGAGCGCATATTGTCGCAGGAGCCTTCCCCGATGACGAATGCGCGAGGCGCAGGCGGGTGACGTGTTCCGCCGGAACCGCCAGAATGACGCTCCCTCATCATCGGAGTCTGTATGGCACGCATCCTCGCGACCGGTATCGTGACGCTCGACCATACCCTCGACGTCGCGAACTTTCCCGCCGAGGACGACGAGGTCCGGGCGCTTGCCAGTACGAGCCAGCCCGGGGGGAACGCCACCAACACCGCGGCGATCCTCGCCCAGTTCGGCCATCGCCCGGGGCTGGCGGCGGTGGTCGCCCGGGGCGCGGGGGGGGATGCCCTGCTCGAGCAAATCCGCGAGCGCGGGCTGGATGTACGCCACTGCGTGCGGCGCTCCGGTGCGACGCCGACGTCGCACATCCTGCGTTCAAAGGCCACGGGCAGCCGCACGATCGTTCACCACCGCGATCTTCCCGAACTCGCGGCGGCGGATCTGGCCGATGTGCCCTGGTCGGAGTACGACTGGCTGCATTTCGAGGGCCGGAATCCGGATGCCCTGGCATCGATCCTGGCGGCCGCGCGCGGGAGTATTTTCGATCAGCCCGTGTCGCTGGAGCTGGAGAAACCCCGTCCGGGCCTGGAGGCGTGTCTGGATTTTGCCGATGTCCTGATGCTGTCGCGCAACTGGGCCGCGACCGTAGCCGATCGCCCCGAAGTCGCACTGGAGCATCTTGCACGCCGGTTTCCTGACCGCATCCTGACGGTCACGGCGGGAAGTTCCGGGGCCTGGATGGCCGCGCGCGGGGAGATCCATCACTGTGCACCTACGGACGGGCTGCAGGTGGTCGACAGTGTGGGGGCGGGGGATACCTTCAATGCCGGGCTGATCCACGCCCTGGTGTCGGGGGAGCCCCCGGAGCAGGCGCTGGTGGCGGCGGTTCGATTGGCCGAGCGCAAGCTGGCGCAGGTCGGATTCGATGGGCTGGCGGCCGCGGGGCCGGACCCCGCGGCGTGGCCGGGCTAGCGGGCAAAGGCTCTACGACGGACGGGCGTGCCGGTTGGGGGCGGCTCAGGCCTCTTCGCCGAAGCGGTCGGCGACCAGTTCGGTCAGCGCGTCCAGGGCCTCGGAGGCGTCCTGCCCTTCGGCCTCGATGGTGATCTCGCTACCCTGGGCGGCGGCCAGCATCATCACGCCCATGATGCTCTTGCCGTTGACCTCCTGCTGGTTGCGGGAGACGGTGACGTCCGCGGCGTACTGGCTGGCCAGGCTGACAAACTTGGCCGCGGCGCGCGCGTGCATCCCCAGGCGGTTAACGATGGGGACTACGCGCTGCGGCATCGCTGCACTCCTGGTCGCAGAGAAGGATTCCGTCGTGGCCACCGGACAGGGCCTTGTTGACCAGTTCGGTCAGGGGGAGGTGCTGGTAGTTGAGCACACGGACGAGCATCGGCAGGTTGATGCCGGCAATGACGCGCGCATTCGCGCCGCGCGCGGCGCGGCTGGCCACGTTCGAGGGCGTGGAGCCGAACATGTCCGTCAGGATCAGCACCCCGGATCCGCTGTCGAGGATTTCCAGGCGCTCGCGGGCGCGGGCCAGGACCTCGTCGGGGTCGTCGTTCTGGGACATCGCCATGGACTCGCAGTCATCGGGCAGGCTGCCAAGCATGCTTTGCGCGGTCTGCAACAGGGTGTCGCCCAGATTTTGATGCGTGATCAGAATGAGACCAACGCCCATGGATCGGCTCCGATTGCGGGTTCCTGAAAGGCCTTTACCCGCGTCCAGTGTTTACTGTTTGGCCAGCTCGCGGTGACGGATGCTAACAGTAACATGTTCGCGATCCCGCCACGCCCTCGCGAGGCGCTCGACCAGGTACACCGAGCGGTGCTGCCCGCCGGTGCATCCGATGGAGACCGTCACGTAGCTGCGGTGGTCATCCACCAGGCGCGGCAGCCACTGCGCGAGGAAGCCCTGGACGCTGTCGAACATCGCCGCGACCTCCGCATGCCCCTCGAGGAAGTCGCATACCGGCTGGTCGCGGCCGGTCAGCCCGGCCAGGTCGCGTTCGTAGTGCGGGTTCGGCAGGCAGCGCACGTCGAACACGAAGTCCGAGTCCAGCGGCGCGCCGTGCTTGAAGCCGAAGGACTGGAACAGCAGCGACAGCTCGTGTTCCCCGCGCTCGCCCATGCGGTCGCGCAGGGTGCGGGCGAGATCGTGCATCGACAACCGCGAGGTGTCCACCGTCAGGTCGGCCTCGGTCGCCACGTGGCCCAGCCATTCGCGTTCGCGCTCGATGGCCTCGACCAGCGGCACCCCGTCGCGCGCCAGCGGGTGGCGCCGCCGGGTCAGGTGATAGCGCCGCAGCAGGACCTCGCTGGAGGCCTGCAGGACCAGTACCTCGACCTGGATCCCCTCGGCCCGCAGTCGTGCCAGCAGATCGGCGAAGCCCTCCAGGGCCTCCAGCCCGCTGCGTACATCCACGCCCACGGCCAGGTGGCGGTCGCCCTCGGTGTCGTAGTGGCCCTGGCGCACCTGATTGATCAGGTCCGGCAGCAGGGGCAGCGGGAGGTTGTCCACGCAGAAGTAGCCGGCATCCTCCAGGGTGTTCAGGGCCACGGTTTTGCCGGAGCCGGACAGACCGCTGACGATCAACAGGCGCATGACGGGGGTCAGCCCTCCGGATCCGGATTGGGGACGGTGGTTGCCGGCACTGCGCGGTGATAGGGCGGCTCCTCCGCCTCGCCGCTCATCTGGCGGCGCTGGCGGGCGCGCAGGTCGTCCCCGGCGATGTACCCTTGCATGTGCAGCATGTGGTTGCGCACGGCGGCCTCGATCATCACCGCGATGTTGCGGCCCGGCGCGACCGGCAGACTGATCAGCGGGATGCGCAGGCCGAGGATGTCGATCTCGCCCCGGCGCCCGTTGAGCCGGTCGTCGGGGACCGGCGAGGGCTCGCCATGATCGCGCAGGTCGATGATTAGACGCAGGTATTTGCCGCCCTTGATCGCGGAGTCGCCATACATCGCGCGGATGTTCAGGACCCCGAGCCCGCGTACCTCGAGCAGGTCCTGGAGCAGGGCCGGGCAGTGACCGCGCACGATGTCGGGCGCAATGCGCGCGAACTCGGGGGCATCGTCGGCGATCAGGCGGTGACCGCGCGAGATCAGCTCCAGCGCGACCTCGCTTTTGCCGACGCTGGAGGCCCCGCTGATCAGGACCCCGATGCCGAGGATCTCCATGAATACGCCATGGCGGACCTCGAAGTGGGCCAGGCGCTGCTGCAGGAAATAGCGCAGCAGGGCGATGATCTCGTGGCTGCTGGTGCTGGAGCACAGGATCAGCGGCAGCGCCTCCTGCGGAGCATCGGGCATCTCCGAGAACGGGCAGGTGTCCTCGGCGAAGATCACCGCGGTGGTGCCGGTGCGGGCCATTTCCAGGATCAGGTCGTTGCGCTGGGCATCGCTCAGGCTGGCGATGTAGCGCGCCTCGAAGTCCCCGATCACCTGGATGCGGTTGGGCCGGATCAGGTTGAGGTGCCCGGCCAGGGGCAGGTCGTCGCCATCGTCGCCGACCAGCTTGCGGTCGGCGGCGGCATGCTCGCCGTGCACAAAGCGCAGATCCAGGCGGTTGCCCATCGCCTGGATCAGGGTTTCCACGTTGATGTCGCGGGCGATCCCGCCTTCCCCCAGTGCCTCGTTCATGAGCAGGGCCGACGCGGGCCGGTGTCGTGGCGGAGTGCGGGCTGCACGGGGTCAGGTCTCGCTGAAGCGGCGGACGAGTTCCTGTTCCAGGCTGGCGGCATCGCCGGCCCGGCGCAGGGCGGCAATGGTATCCGGCTGCGACAGTCCGCGGGCGAGTTGGGCCAGCAGGTCGAGGTGGTCGCTGGTGGCGGCCTCCGGGACCAGCAGGGCGATCAGGATATCGACCGGCTCGTGATCCATGGCGTCGAAATCGACGCCCTTTTCCAGGCGCAGCACGGCCACGCGCGGTGCCTCGAGGTCGGCCAGTCGGCCATGGGGAATCGCGACCCCATGGCCGAGTCCGGTGGAGCCCAGCTTTTCGCGCGCGGACAGGGCCTCGAAGATCGCGGTACTCCCCGGTCCGCCGGCGTCACCGCTGCCGGCGAGGAGATCCGCCAGGGCCTCCAGGGCACGCTTCTGGCTGGAGCATTCGGCCTCCAGCCCGATGCGCTCGGCAGTGATCAGCTCGGCAATGGTCATGGATCAGGAGGCCTGCTCGCGGTTGCGCTGGGCGCCTTCGGCCCGGTGATGGTCCTTGACCTTTTCCTTGTGCTTGATCAGCTGGCGGTCGACCTTGTCGATCAGGGCATCGATCGCGGCGTACATGTCCTCGTGGGAGGCCTCGGCATGGATGTGGTTGCCGCTGACCTGGAGGTTTGCCTCGGCCATGTTGTGCTGGTTCTGGGTCTTCTCGTGAGTCAGCACGACGTGGACGTCGATGACCTTGTCGAAGTGGCGCTCCAGCTTCGCGAACTTCTCGTTGACGTAGTCGCGCAGGGCGTCGGTGATGTCCACGTGGTGGCCGGTCAGGTTGATCTGCATGGTCAGGACTCCTTGGTCACTTGTTGCCGGTAGGCATCGAGGCCATCTGCCGGCGTTCGCTGGATGAAGGGATGTGCATCGCCTCGCGGTACTTGGCCACGGTGCGACGTGCTACGTTGATGCCCCGGTCCGCCAGTACCTGGGCGAGCCGGGCATCGCTGAGCGGCTTGTTCGCGGGTTCGTCGTCGATCAATTCGCGAATCATGGCACGGATGGCGGTGGCGGAACACTCGCCGCCGTCGTTGGTGCCGACGTGGCTGGAAAAGAAATACTTGAACTCGAAAACCCCGCGCGGGGTGTGCATGTATTTCTGGGTGGTCACCCGGGAGATGGTCGATTCGTGCATCTCCAGGATCTCGGCGATGTCCCGCAGGATCAGTGGCTGCATGGCGACCTCGCCGTGTTCCAGGAAGCCCTGCTGGCGATGGACAATGGCCTCGGCGACCCGCAGCAGGGTGTCGTTACGGCTGTGCAGGCTTTTCAGGAACCAGCGCGCCTCCTGCAGCTGGTCGCGCATGAAGGCGCTGTCTCGGGCATCCGAGACCTGCCGCACCATGCCGGCGTACAGATCGTTGATGCGGATGCGCGGCGCGATCTCCGGGTTCAGCTCCACGCGCCAGCCATCACGGGTATGGCGTACGTAGACATCCGGGACCACGTATTCCGAGGTGGCGGTGCTGATCTGCGCGCCGGGGCGCGGATTCAGGGTGCGGATCAGGTCAAGGGCGCGCGCCAGTTCGTCCGGGTCGCGTACCCCGGACTGGCGTTGCAGGGCCTTGTAGTCGCGCTTGCCCAGGCTGTCCATGCCGTGTTCCAGGATTGCCCGGGCGGCGTCGCGCGCAGGGGCGTCCGGGGCCAGCTCGCGTAGCTGGATCTCCAGGCATTCCTGCAGATTGCGGGCGCCTACGCCCAGCGGGTCGCATTGCTGGATCCAGTGCAGCACCGCTTCGACCTCGTCCACGCCCACCGGCTCGTCCTCGCCGCGGCTGATGGTCTCGGCCAGGGCCTCGAGGTCGCCCTCGAGATAGCCGTCGGGGCTGATGGCGTCGATCAGGGCCGCCCCGATGCGCTGGTCGCGTGGCGTCAGGTGGCTCAGGTGCAGCTGCCACAGCAGATGATCCTGCAGGCCCTCGCCGTCGTCGTCGCTGGTGTTCTCCAGCGGGTCGCGGTCGTCCACGCCCTTGGGGGCGGGGGCCGGTTCGTAGATGTCGTCCCAGCGGCTGTCGGTGGTCAGTTCCTCGGGGATGACGTCATCGCTGGTGGTGGTGGCCTCCATGCGATCGCCTTCCACCAGCTCGCCGTCCTGGTTCAGGCGCTCGTTGTCGGCCTCGGCTTCTTCGTCCTCGACCTGCTCCAGCATGGGGTTGCTCTCCAGCGCTTGCTGGATTTCCACCTGGAGTTCGAGCGTGGACAGCTGCAACAGGCGGATCGCCTGCTGCAGTTGCGGGGTCATGGTGAGCGTCTGACCCAGCTGCAGATTCAGGCCGGGTTTCAGCATCGGGTATGCGGGTCGAGGGTGACCATGAGTGCGATCTTAAATCCTGCCTCGTGTCTTGTGCACCGGCACGAACGGCTTTCGCGTCGGTGTCACAGGCGGAAGTTCTCGCCGAGATAGACCCGGCGCACCTGGGGATCGGCCAGCAGTTCGTCGGGTGTCCCGGCGGCCAGAAGGCGTCCCTCGCTCAGAATATAGGCCCTGTGGCAGATCCCGAGGGTCTCGCGCACGTTGTGATCGGAGATCAGCACGCCGATCCCGCGCTGAGCGAGGTGCCGGATCACGTCCTGGATATCGCCCACCGAGATCGGGTCCACCCCGGCGAAGGGTTCGTCCAGGCAGATGAACTGCGGGTCTCCGGCCAGTGCGCGCGCGATCTCGGCGCGGCGGCGTTCGCCCCCGGACAGCGCGATGCCCGGGCTGTGGCGAACGGTCTCCAGCTGAAACTCCTCGATCAGTGCATCACCAATGCGGCGGCGTTCGTGGCGATCCAGCCCCGGGCGCAGCTCGAGGACCGCCTGCAGGTTGTCCCACACACTGAGGCGGCGAAAGATCGAGGCCTCCTGCGGCAGGTAGCCCAGGCCGGCCCGGGCGCGCACGTGAATGGGGGCGCGGGTGATGTCGCGCTCGCCCAGGGTGATGCGCCCGGCGTTGGGGCGGATCAGCCCGACCAGGCTGTAGAAACAGGTGGTCTTGCCCGCACCGTTCGGACCCAGCAGGCCGACCACCTCGCCGGGCGCGAGGTCGACGTCCACCTGGTCGAGCACCGTGCGCTGGCCGTAGCGCTTGGTCAGTTCGCGCCCGATCAGGCGGTCGCGCGCCTCCACTGGTGCCGCAGCCGGGCTGGGGGCGGTTGCGTTCATTCGTTGTCGCGCGGCTGGATGGTGATGCGCACGCGTTCACTGTCGCCCTCGCCGCGCTCGGCCTCGATCACGTCGGTGGTCAGGTCGTAGGTGATGCGCTTGCCGCGCGCCTCCTCGCGGGCGGTGATCACATGGGCCTGGTCGGTGAGGATCATGCGGTCCTCGTTCAGCAGGTAGTCGATGCGCAGCGCGGTGGCGATGCGCATCTCCCCGGTTTCCGGATCGGGGGACTCCAGGCGCGCCGGCTCGCCATGGGCCTCCATCTCGTAGGGGCGGCGATCGCGGGTACGCACATAGACGGTGTCCGCCTCCAGGGTCATGTCGCCGCGGATCACGATCACGTCACCGGTGTAGGTCCCCAGGCCCTGGCGCTCGTCCATCTCCGCATGGTCGGCGGTGATCTCCACCGGCAGCGCGGGGCCCGACCCCTGCTGGGCCATCGCCGGTGCGGCCAGCAAGGCGAGCAGCAGGATGGCCGCCGCAAGCAGGCTCGGGAGGCGGCGGCTATTCGGAATCGGGATCATGCGCGGGGTCCTCCTCGCTCGTCTCGCTGTAGAGCGAGTACACGTCGTGGAACAGCTCTATGGTATCCGCTCCCGAGTCGACGCGCAGGCCGGTGCCGCGCTGGAACAGGCCTGGCTGGTTCAGGGTGGAGAGGGCCTCCGAGGTAGCGACCATGGTGTCGGTGGCGATACGCACGTCCCGGGAGTCAATGACCGTCTGGACCCGTTCGCCGCGGGCCGGCTGCACGCCGCGCGTGGGGCCGACCGTGTCCAGTCGTTCCGAGGCGGGGCGGTGCAGGGCGGCCGGTGCGGTCCAGTGCCACTCGATGCCTCCCTCGGCGAACAGCTCCAGGTGCGGATTGTCGACCCATTGGGGACCGTCGCGGCCGAATTCGCGCAGACGGCTCCCGCGCATGCGGTGGCTCAGCTCGCCGTCGTCCCCGGTGGCGTGCAGGGTGAAGCCGTCGATTTGCAGCGTGACCTCGCCCTCGGGCGGGCTCACCTCGGCAGCGCCCTGCGGTGCCGCCATCAGTATGAGCAGGGCAAGGGCCAGGGTCAGTCCGAACCGGCTGTGAATCCGCTGGTTCATCCGTTCAGGTAAGTCTCGAACAGGGCGTCCAGCCGGTCCTGCGCGGCCAGCAGTCCCTCGCAGGCCTCGCGCACGGCGCCGCGTCCACCGTGGGCCTCGGTAACCCACTGGGCATAGCGGCACACCAGCGGGTGGGCGTCCCCGACCGCGATCCCGAGACCCACCCGCTGCATCGCCGGAAGGTCCACGATGTCGTCACCCATGAAGGCCGCCTCGGCGGGGTCGTGACCGGTGCGTTGCAGCAGTTCGTGCAGGGCCGCGCCCTTGTCGCGGCGGCCCTGGATCAGGTGTTCCACGCCCAGGTCGCGCATGCGGTGCTCGACCACGCCGGAGGTGCGCCCGGTCAGGATGGCGATCTCGATGCCGCCGTCCAGCGCCAGGCGGATGCCGTGGCCGTCGCGGCTGTTGAAGGCCTTGTACTGCTCGCCCGCGTCGCCGAGGAACAGGCTGCCGTCGGTCAGCACGCCGTCCACGTCGAGAATCAGCAGGCGGACCGCCTGCTGGCGGGTGCGCAGGGTCGCGGCGTCCAGGTTCATCAGGCTACCCCGGCGCGCAGCAAGTCGTGCATGTTGATGACACCGACCAGGCGGTGGTCGGCGTCCGTGACGGGGAGGGCGTTGATGCGCCGGCTCTCCATGGTCTCAAGCGCCTCCACCGCCAGCCAGTCGGGCTGCGCGGTGTGGCCGCCGGTGGTCATCGCCTCGCCGATGGTCAGGCCGTCCAGGCTATGCCCGGCATCCAGGGTGCGGCGCAGGTCGCCATCGGTGAACACGCCCTGGATGCGGTCGTCGGCGCCGGCCACGATCACCAGCCCGAGGCCCTTGCGGGTGATCTCGAACAGGGCGTCCTTGAGCGGGGCCTCCGGCGTGATGCGCGGGATCGCGTCGCCGGTGTGCATGATGTCGGCGACATGCACCAGCAGCCGCCGGCCCAGCCGGCCGCCAGGGTGCGAGCGGGCGAAGTCGTTGGCGGTAAAGCCGCGTGCGTCCAGCACCGCGATCGCCAGCGCGTCGCCCATCGCCAGCGCCGCGGTGGTGCTGGAGGTGGGGGCCAGGCCCAGCGGGCAGGCCTCGCGCTCGACGCTGACGTCCAGGTGCACGGTGGCATCCGCGCCCAGCCGCGAACCAGGGTTGCCGGTCATCGCGATCAGCGGCACGCCGAGGCGCCGGATCAGCGGCAGGATGGTGATGATTTCGTCGGTCTCGCCGGAGTTCGACAGCGCGATCACCACGTCCTCGCGGGTGATCATGCCCAGGTCGCCGTGGCTGGCCTCGCCCGGGTGCACGAAGAAGGCCGGGGTGCCGGTGGAGGCCAGGGTCGCGGCCAGCTTGCTGCCGATGTGCCCGGACTTCCCCATGCCGGTGACGATCACGCGACCCTTGCACTCAAGGATGCAGCGGCAGGCCTCGAGAAAGCTGTCGTCGATGCGCCGGGCGAGGTTGCGCACGGCCTCGGCTTCGTCGTTGAGGACGGCCAGGGCCAGGTTGCGGGTGGTTTCGGGGTTGAAGTTCATGCAGTTGCCGTAATTCCCAAATAGACAAGGTAGCTTGCGAAGGCGACGAGGAGAAGGGCGCCCTGCCAGCGCAGGATCTGCCCGCGGCGGCCCAGCGCGATCAGGAACAGGGCCACCGTCAATGCCAGCATCACCGGATAGTCGCGTGCGAGCACGTCCGCGTCGATTGCCAGCGGCGCGATCAGGGCCGGAACCGCCAGTACCGCCAGCAGGTTGAACAGGTTGGAGCCGACCACGTTCCCGATCGCCAGCCCGGCCTCGCGCCGGAAGGCGGCCACTACCGAAGTCGCGAGCTCCGGCAGACTGGTGCCCACCGCGACGATGGTCAGGCCGATGACCAGATCGCTGACCCCCAGTTGTTCGGCGATTTCCATCGCGCCCCAGACCAGGGCCTGGCTGCTGGCCAGCAGGAGCAGCAGCCCGAGCACCAGCCAGGCGATCGCGGGACCGAGGCGATCGCTGTCCGGGATGGTCTCCACCATGCCGCGCACGACTTCGGGGGCATCCTCGCCCGAGGCCTGTTGCGCGCGGCGGGCGGTCAACGCCATCCAGGCGGTGAATGCGGTCAGTCCCGCGAGCAGGGCGATGCCCTCCATCCGGCCCAGCTCGCCGCCGACCAGCAGGAGCAGCACGCCGAAGCTGACCAGCAACAGGATCGGCAGTTCGCGGCGAACCATGCCGCGGCCGATCGCCAGCGGTGCGACCACCGCGGCGGCTCCCAGCACCAGTGCGATGTTAGCGATGTTCGAGCCGATCGCGTTGCCCACGGCCATGCCCGGGTTGCCCTGCAGGCTCGCGAGGACCGAGACCACGAGCTCCGGGGCCGAAGTGCCGAAGGCAACAATGGTCAGGCCGATGACCAGCGGGCTCACGCCGACTCCGCGGGCAAACGCGGAGGCGCCGAACACGAAGCGGTCGGCACTCCAGGTCAGCAGGATCAGGCCGACGATGACGGCGGCGATGGGTAGGGCCATGGGGCAGACGGGTCCCGAACGGTCAGGCCGCGATTGTAGCGGATTGGGGCACTGTGTCAGTGGCGCAGGCGCTCCAGGCACGCGGCGGTGCTGACCCGCGGGGTCCAGCCGAGCTGCTCGCGGGCGCGGGTGCAGTCCAGCACCAGCGGGCCGTCCAGCCCGCGCACCCACCCGGGGTCGCCCGCGCGGGCGCTCAGGCGCCAGGCCAGCGGGTGCAGGGCGCGGATCAGCCCCAGGGGGACCGGCACCCCCCAGCGCCGCCGGTGGCGTGCCATGGCCCGCAGTGACCAGGCGGGTTCGGCCCCCAGATTGAAGGTGCCCTGTGTGCGGGTGGTCACGCTGCGGGCGATCGCCGCCGCGGCATCGTCCTCCCACAGGATCTGCACCGGTTGCTCGCCCCCGGCGGGATAGAAACGTCCGCGGGCGATCTGCAGCAGCAGCGGGTGCGCATGCGGCCCGACGATCGCGGGTGGGCGCAGGATGGTCACGCGGCATTCGGGGTGCTCGCGGACGAGGGCGCGCAGGGCCTGCTCCACGGCCACCTTGTCCTCTGCATAGGGGAAGCGCGGCCGGGTCGGGTGGTCTTCGGTCAGGGGCTGCGGGCTGTCCGGCCAGGGGCCGTAGACCGCGGCGCTGGACAGGAACACGAGGTGGCGCACGCCGGCGGCGATTGCGGTTCGGAAGACCTGATCACTGAGTGCGACATTCTGCTGCCGGACCCAGGCACGGTCGTGGCGCTGGCCGTGTCCCCCCATCAACTGGAAGGCGAGGTGCACCAGGGTGTCGACCCCGGCCAGATCCTCCGGCCGGAGCCGCGTCAGGTCGCCCACACGGGCCTCGCAGACGGCGGCGCCCCCCGGCGGGGGGAGTGCCGGCGGGGTCCGGTCCAGCGCGAGGATGCGGGGAATCGCCGGCTCGCGCGCCAGGGCGGGCAGCAGGGCCTGCCCCACGCACCCGGCGGCGCCGGTCACGGCGATATGCATGGGGTCCGTGCTGCCCTCAGGTCGCGCTGCGGGCAACGGCTGGAGCGGGATCGGCGAACGCGGGCATGACCTCCTCCGCGAAGCAGTCCATGGACTCCTCGGCCAGGGCATGCGGGACGGCGCCGGCACCGAAGGCGAGCAGGACCTGGTCGACCCCCGCCTCGCGCAGCCCCTCGATCCGCTCGCGACACTCGGCGGGCGTGCCGACCAGCGTCATGCCCAGCATGTCGAGGATCTTCAGGTTGATCCCGGCCTTGACCAGGTGACGGAAGCGGCCCAGCGAACGGTAGTAGTCGTAGCCCTCGATCAGGCGTTCCAGCACCGGCAGGGTCTGCTGGAACATGTGGCGATAGAACCACTCGAACGCGGGCTTGGCCTCGCGCCGGGCGCGCTTGCCATCCGGCAGGCACAGTACCCCGAGGGTCATCCCGACGCGCGGCGGGTGGGCGATATCGGTGCGCGAGGCGTCCCAGGCCTCGTGGTACAGGCGGATGTCTTCGCGGATCATCTGCCAGGGCTTGAACGGTCCGGCCAACGCGCCGATCCCCTGTTCCGCCGCCCAGGTGAAGGACTCCGGGCTGACCGCGGCGGTCCAGATCGGCGGGTGCGGGGCCTGCACCGGGCGCGGCATCACGGGCACGTCGTCCAGGTGATGGAACGGGCCGTCCTGGGTGATGCGGCCGGTCGCGAAGGCCTGGCGCAGCGCGTCCAGCCCGGCATCGACCCGCGCGCGGGACTCGCTCATCTCGGCCCCGAATGTGGCATATTCGCGCGGCGAGAAGCCGCGTCCGATGCCGAGGTCCAGCCGACCGCCGGAGAGCTGGTCCAGCATGCCGACCCGCTGGGCCACCCGCAGCGGGTGGTGGTAGGGCAGGGGCACTACGCCGAGCCCCAGGCGCAGGTGCTCGGTGCGCTGGCTGGCGGCGGCCAGGACCAGGTCCGGCGCGGTGGAGTGCGAGAACTCCGGCATCAGGTGGTGTTCCACCAGCCAGGCGGTGCCGAAGCCCAGGCGGTCGGCCCGCTCCCACAGGCGCAGGGTGTTCTCCAGCACCTCCGATTCGGAGGTCTGCAGGAAGTCGGGCACCGAGAGTTCATGGAACAGGTCGAAGCGCATGCCGCAACTGTGCCGCGCGCACGGGGGCGATACAAGCAGACCGCGCGAGGATACGGTTACAACGTGGTGACGGCCGGGCGGTGACGGCACGGAAGGAGAGACATGACGAACGATCAGGAAGCGCTGGCGCTGCAGGCCGCCGGAGTCGCGGGCCCCGGCGAGGACTGGTGGGAAGGCTTCTTCCCGGAGGATCTGCCGCGCGAGTGGCAACTCGAGTATTACACCCACTATCACAGCCGCCTGCTGCTGCCCGCCGCGCTGTGGCTGGAGACCTCGGCCCCCGCGTTCGGCGACTGGGACGAGGCCGTCGCCCCCGCGCTGCGGCTGACGCTCGAGTGGCCGGCGGAGGTTACGCCCGAGTCGGGGGCCGCGCGGGCGCTCGCGCTTGCCGAGGCCGCGGGCCCCTGTCTGCAGGCAGTGGCGCCGGGGCCGATGACGGCGGCGCAGGTCTCGGCAATCCGGGAGGCGCTCGAGGCGGCCGGCCTGGCGCGACTGATGGCCTATGGACCCGGTGAGCCACATACGATCACCCACGCCGAGGCGGCTTTGTTTTATCCGGCCCCGACGGGATCGACGACCGTGGGTGGAGCCTGGCAGATCACCCCCGAGCCGGGCCTGGGCGCGCCGGGCTGGCGTGCGCTGGTGGAGGCCCTGGGTGCGGCCGGCGGAAGCGGCGAGACTCCGGTCTTCCTGCGGGCCCGCCCGGACCGTCTGTCGGACTTTCGGACCATCGCCCAGCTACTGGGAATGGGATGAGCATCTCCCCGTGGGTTTGACGGTCCACCGGCCGGCGGCCAGACTTCCGGGTTCCTTAATGGCGAGGAGCGCGCGTGGCTGACCCGGCAGTGGCAGACAGTCCGCATATCGTGATCGAGAACCTGCGTTTCCGGCGCGGGCGCAAGGTGGTCTTCGACGACTTGTCGATGCGTATCCCGCGCGGGCAGGTGACGACCGTGATGGGCCCCAGCGGCAGCGGCAAGACGACCCTGCTGCGCCTGATCGGCGGACAGCTGCGCCCGGACGCGGGGCGCATCTGGGTGGATGGCCAGGAGGTGGCGAAGCTCTCCACCCGCCGCCTGTACGCCCTGCGCAAGCGCATGGGCATGCTGTTCCAGAGCGGCGCGCTGCTGACCGACCTTTCCGTATTCGAGAACGTCGCCTTCCCGCTGCGCGAGCACACCGATCTGCCGGAGGATGTGCTGCACGCACTGGTGCTGCTGAAGCTGGAGGCGGTGGGTCTGCGCGCGGCGCGCGAGCTGGACCCGGCCTCGCTGTCCGGGGGCATGGCCCGGCGCGTCGCCCTGGCGCGGGCCATCGCGCTGGACCCGGACCTGATCCTCTACGACGAACCGTTCACCGGGCTTGATCCGATCACCATGGGCCAGATCGTCAGCCTGATTCGCCAGACCAACGAGAGCCTGGGGCTCACCAGCGTGCTGGTCTCGCACGATGTGGCGGAGGCCATGGCGATCTCCGACCATGTGGTGCTGATCGCCAATGGCCGAGTGGTGGATGCCGGGCCGCCGGACGAGCTGGAGGCGCGCGCCTCCGACTGGAGCGCGCAGTTCCTGCAGGGCCGCCCGGACGGGCCGGTGCCGTTCCACTATCCGGGCGCGTCCTATCGCGACGACCTGCTGGGACAGGGGGAGCGCCGCGATGACTGACGCGATTGCCTCGCTGGGCCGGACCACGATCAACGCCCTGGTGGTGTTCGGTCGCGCCTTCGTCTTCCTGATGCGGGTGCTGGCGAGCCTCGATATCGTCATCCGTCGGTTCGGCCTGACACTCGCCCAGGTGTATTCGGTGGGCGTGCGCTCGCTGCTGATCATCATCGTGTCGGGGCTGTTCGTCGGCATGGTGCTCGGGTACCAGGGCTACATCACGCTGGTGAACTTCGGCGCGGCCGAGGCCCTGGGCGGGGTGGTGGCGCTGTCGCTGGTGCGCGAGTTGGGTCCGGTGGTTACCGCGCTGCTGTTCGCCGGCCGCGCCGGCTCGGCGCTGACCGCAGAGCTGGGCCTGATGAAGACCACGGAGCAGCTCTCGGCGATGGAGATGATGGCGGTGAATCCGTACCGCCGGATCTTCGCGCCACGCTTTGTCGCCGGATTCCTCTCCATGCCGCTGCTGGCGGCGATCTTCAGCGCCGTGGGGGTGATGGGGGGCTACCTCGTCGGGGTGGGGCTGCTGGGCGTGGACAGCGGCGCCTACTTCTCGCAGATGCAGTCGGTGACCGACTGGAACGAGGATGTGCTGTCCGGCGTGATCAAGAGCATCGTGTTCGGCTTCGTGGTGACCTGGATCGCGGTGTTCCAGGGCTTCAACGCGCAGCCGACCTCCGAGGGCATCTCGCGCGCGACCACGCAAACGGTGGTGGTCGCGTCGCTGGCGGTGCTGGGCCTCGATTTCATCCTGACCGGGCTGATGTTCGGCGCGGGCTGACCAACCAGTATTTCCCTAGGGTGGCAATATGAAGGTACGTTTCTTCGAACTGGCAGTGGGTGTCTTCGTACTGCTGGGCATCGGGGCGCTGTTCTACCTGGCGGTCCAGGTCAGCAACGTGACCGACTACCACGACCGCGACACCTACACGGTGACCGGCTACTTCGACAACATCGGCGGGCTCAAGACCCGGGCCCCGGTCACGGTCTCGGGTGTGCGCATCGGCCGGGTCGCGGATATCCGCTACGATCCGGAGCGCTTCCGCGCCGAGGTGACCCTCGCCATCCGCTCGGAGCACGACTATCTGCCGATGGATACGCAGGCGGCTATCCATACCGCGGGGCTGCTGGGCGAGCAGTACATCGCCCTGGAGCCGGGCGGCGACTACGAAACCCTGCAGGACGGCGACGAGCTGATGTTTACCCAGTCGGCCCTGGTGCTGGAGAACCTCATTGGTCGTTTCATGACCAACATGGGTAGTGACTGATTCGCCCAAACCCGGAGCAAGAGACATGACACGGTTGCGTGACTATATGTGGAGCCTGCCGCTGGGGCTGATGGTCCTGCTGCTGGCGGCGCCGGCCCAGGCCGACAATCCCGCCGAGATCATCCAGCAGTCCATCGACGCGGTGTACAAGGAGCTGCGCGCCAACGAGTCGCGTGCGCAGGAGGATCCGGACTTCGTGATCGGTGTCATCGAGGACAAGATCCTGCCGGGCGTGGACGTCAACGGCATGGCCCGGCTGGTCCTGGCGCGCCACTGGCGGGATGCCAGCAGCGAGCAGCAAAGCCGGTTCACCGAAGCCTTCAAGAACACGCTGCTGCAGGCCTACGGGGTGCAACTGGCCGACCATCTGGACAAGGATGTGCGCGTGATCGAGCGCCGCTCGCGCCAGGACGAGCGCATGGCGGTGGTGGCCACCGAGGTGGTGATGGGATCCGGCCAGTCGAACATCCAGGTGAACTACCGGCTGCGCCCGGTGAACGGCGAATGGAAGGTCTTCGATGTCGAGGCCGAGGGGCTCAGCTTCGTGGGCAACTTCCGCACCCGCTTCAACGAGGAGATCAACCGCGACGGTCTGGACGCCCTGATCGAGCGCCTGGAAGACGGGGACGAGAGTCTGGTCGAGGACGCGGTGGGCGATGCCATCCAGGACAACGGGGCCGGCAACCCGTGAGCGATGCACAGATCCGGGCCGATGACGGTGGCCTGGTCGTCAGCGGGCCGCTGACCTTCGCCACCGTCTCCGGGCTGGAGGCCCGGGCGTGCGGGCTGATGGCGCACCTGCCGGAGCATGCGCGGGTGGATCTGTCCCGGGCCGGACGCATCGACAGCGCCGGCGTGGCCTTCCTCGTCATCCTCTGGCGCCGGGCGCGGGAGCAGGGCCGCACGCTGGTCTTCGAACCCCTGCCGGACGGGCTCCGGCCGCTGCTGGGGCTGTATGACCTGGAGGCGATCATCACCGACTCCGCGGCCCGATCCGTGGCCTGACCCGGGCGAACGGGCGAGTGCCGCGCGGATTCGTTATCATGGCGCGTTTCGCCGGGCCATGGTCGGTCCGGCGGTGAATCCGGGCACCCCATGGACAAGCTGATCATCACCGGAGGCGGCCGACTCGAGGGTCAGGTCTGGATCTCCGGGGCCAAGAACGCCGTGTTGCCGATCCTGTCCGCCACCCTGCTGGCGGACGGGCCGATGACCATTGGCAACGTCCCGCACCTGCAGGACGTCACCACGACCATGGAGCTGCTCGGGCGCATGGGCGTAAGCCTGACGGTCAACGAGCGCATGCGCATCGAGGTCGACCCGACCACGCTGACCCAGTGTGTGGCGCCGTACGATCTGGTGAAGACCATGCGCGCCTCCATCCTGGTGCTGGGGCCGTTGCTGGCGCGCTTCGGCGAGGCCGAGGTGTCGCTCCCGGGTGGCTGTGCGATTGGCTCGCGGCCGGTGAATCTGCACTTGCGTGGCCTCGAGGCCCTGGGCGCCGAGATCGATGTCGACGGCGGCTACATCCATGCGCGCGCGGATCGCCTGAAGGGCGCGCGGGTGGTGTTCGACCAGGTCACCGTGACCGGGACCGAGAACCTGCTGATGGCCGCGACCCTGGCCGAGGGCGAGACCCTGATCGAGAACGCCGCGCGCGAGCCGGAAGTGATCGATCTGGCGGACTGCCTGACGGCGATGGGGGCGAAGATCCAGGGCGCCGGCACCGACACCATCCGGGTGCAGGGCGTGGAACGCCTGCACGGTTGCGAATACGACGTGATGCCGGACCGGATCGAGACCGGTACGTTCCTGGTCGCGGCGGCCGTGACCCGCGGGCGCGTGCGCTGCCGCAACACCCGCCCGGAGTTGCTGGACGCGGTCCTGGCCAAGCTGGTCGAGGCCGGTGCCCGCGTGGATACCGGGCCCGACTGGATCGAACTGGACATGGAAGGCCGCCGGCCGAAGGCGGTGAACCTGCGTACCGCGCCGTTCCCGGCCTTCCCGACCGACATGCAGGCGCAGATGATGGTGCTGAACACGGTCGCCGAGGGTACCGGCTCGGTGGTGGAGACGGTCTTCGAGAACCGCTTCATGCATGCGCTGGAGCTGCAGCGCATGGGCGCGCACATCACGATCGAGGGCAATACCGCGATCGTCGAGGGTGTGGAACGGCTGGTCGGCGCGCCGGTGATGGCGACCGACCTGCGGGCCTCGGCCAGCCTGATCATCGCCGGTCTGGTGGCCGAGGGCGAGACCGAGGTAGACCGCATCTACCATATCGACCGCGGCTACGAGTGCATCGAGGAAAAACTGAGCCAGATCGGCGCGACCATCCGTCGCGAGCCGGTCTGATACGCGACTCACACGGAACCGGACGAACGCCTGACCCATGATGGATCCCAACGCCCTGACCATCGCCCTGTCCAAGGGCCGCATCCTCAAGGACACCCTGCCGCTGCTGGCCAGCGCCGGGATTGAACTGCTGGAGGATCCGGACAAGACGCGCAAGCTGATCCTCGACACCAACCGCGAGGACGTGAAGATCGTGGTGGTGCGCGCGACCGACGTGCCCACCTATGTGCAGCACGGGGCGGCATCCATTGGCGTGGCCGGCAAGGATGTCCTGATGGAGCATGGGGCCGCGGGGCTGTACGAGCCGCTGGACCTGCACATCGCCCAGTGCCGCCTGATGCTGGCCGGGCGCCCGGGCCAGCAGCCGGACCCGCAGCAGCGCCTGCGCATCGCCACCAAGTTCGTGAACATCACGCAGAACTATTTCGCCCAGCAGGGCCGCCAGGTGGAGATCATCAAGCTCTACGGCTCGATGGAACTGGCGCCGCTGGTCGGTCTGGCTGACTACATCGTGGACCTGGTCGATACCGGGAACACCCTCAAGGCCAATGGCCTGGAGCCGCTGGAGCTGATTACCCCTATCAGTTCCCGGTTGATCGTGAACCAGGCAGCCATGAAGATGCGACATAGAACCATTCAAAATCTCATCGAGGGCCTGCGGGAGGCCGTCACGCCCGCGACGACGTAACCGAGAACACCATGACCGCCGATACCGACGACCTCCGAATCCGCGAAATCCAGGAGGTGTCCGCCCCGGACACCGTCCGCGAGGAGCTGCCGATCACCGATGCGGCCGCCGACACCGTGTTCGAGGCACGCCAGGCCTGCCATCGCATCCTGCACGGCGAGGACGATCGCCTGCAGGTGATCGTCGGCCCCTGCTCGATCCACGACGTGGATGCCGCGCTGGACTATGCCGATCACCTGAAGACCCTGCGCGAGGAGCTCTCCGACGCCCTGCACATCGTGATGCGGGTGTATTTCGAGAAGCCGCGCACCACGGTCGGCTGGAAGGGCCTGATCAACGACCCGGACCTGGACGGCAGCTTCCACATCAACAAGGGCCTGCGCGTGGCGCGCGGGCTGCTGCGCGATCTGGCGGTCAAGGGCATGCCGGCGGCTACCGAATACCTCGACCTGATCAGCCCGCAGTACATCGCGGACCTGGTCGCCTGGGGCGCGATCGGCGCTCGCACCACCGAGAGCCAGGTGCACCGCGAACTGGCCTCCGGCCTGTCCTGCCCGGTGGGCTTCAAGAACTCCACCGACGGCAGCCTGCGGGTGGCGATCGACGCGATCCGCTCCGCCTCGCGCCCGCACCACTTCCTGTCGGTGACCAAGGCCGGTCGCTCGGCGATCTTTTCCACCACCGGCAACGACGACTGTCACATCATCCTGCGCGGCGGCAAGCAGCCGAACTACGATGCCGCGAGCATCGAACAGGCCTGCAAGGAGCTGCGCATGGCCGAGCTGCCGGAGATGGTGATGGTCGACTGCAGCCACGCGAACAGCCGCAAGGACCCGCAACAGCAGGTCGAGGTGGCACGGGTGCTGGGCGAACAGATCGCCGGCGGTGACCGACGCATCATGGGTGTGATGCTGGAGAGCCACCTGACCGGCGGCCGCCAGGACATCCTGCCCGGCAAGCCGCTGAAATACGGCCAGAGCATTACCGATGCCTGCATGGGCTGGGACGACAGCGAGGCCACCCTGCGCCTGCTGGCCGAGGCCGTGCGGGCCCGCCGCAAGACGCCCGTGCCTGCCTGACAAGACGTCCGTGCCCGTCTGAACCGAGGAATACGCCATGCCCTCCATTGCCCGACTCGATACCCAGCAGCCCGATTTCGACCAGGCCCTGGAGCACCTGCTGTCCTGGGAGTCCGTTGCCGACACCGGCGTACGCGATGCGGTGGACGAGATCCTGGGGGCCGTGCGCGCCGAGGGTGACGCGGCCGTGCTGCGCTACACCGCCAAATTCGATCGCCTCGATCGCCCTGCGGTCGCGGACCTGGAGATCCCGCACGAGCGCCTGCAGGCCGCGCTGGAGTCGATCCCGCCGGAGCAGCGCGCGGCATTGGAGACCGCCGCCGCGCGCATCCGCCAGTACGCCGAACACCAGAAGATGCAGGACTGGGACTTCACCGACGAGGACGGCACGGTCCTCGGCCAGCGCGTCACCGCGCTGGACTCGGTCGGCCTGTACGTACCCGGCGGCAAGGCCGCCTACCCGTCCTCCGTGCTGATGAACGCGATCCCGGCCAAGGTCGCCGGTGTCGAGCTGCTGGTGATGGTGGTGCCCGCCCCGGGCGGTGAACTGAATGACCTGGTGCTGGCCGCGGCCGCCGTCGCCGGGGTGGACCGCGTGTTCACCGTGGGCGGCGCCCAGGCCGTGGCCGCACTGGCCTATGGGACCCAGACGATCCCGGCGGTGGACAAGATCGTTGGTCCCGGCAATATCTTTGTGGCCGCGGCCAAGCGCGAGGTATTCGGCACCGTCGGTATCGACATGATCGCCGGCCCGTCCGAGATTCTGGTGGTCTGCGACGGCGAGACCGATCCCGACTGGATCGCGGCCGACCTGTTCTCCCAGGCCGAACACGACGAACAGGCCCAGTCCATCCTGCTGTCCTGGGACGACGCCTTCCTCGACCGCGTGGCCGAGGCCATGGACCGGCTGCTCGCCGAGATGCCGCGCGCCGAGATTATCCGCACCAGCCTCGACAAGCGCGGCGCGCTGGTGAAGGTGCGCGACTCGGCCGAGGCCGTCGCGGTCGCCAATCGCATCGCCCCGGAGCACCTGGAACTGTCGGTCGCCGACCCGCAGGCGATGCTGGATGCCGGCCTGCGCCACGCCGGTGCGATCTTCATGGGCCGCTATACCTCCGAGGCGTTGGGCGACTACTGCGCCGGCCCCAACCACGTGCTGCCGACCTCGCGTACCGCGCGCTTCTCCTCGCCGCTGGGCGTGTACGACTTCCAGAAGCGTTCGAGCATTATCCACTGCTCGGCCGAGGGCGCGGCCAAGTTGGGCGAGACCGCTGCGGCGCTGGCCCACGGCGAGGGCCTCACGGCCCACGCCCGTTCGGCCGAACTGCGCACTCGATGACCGCCCGTGCGACCCGGACTCCGGACGCCCTGATGCGCCCGGAGGTGCTGGCGCAGCCGGCTTACCAGGTGGCCGACGCCACCGGCCTGATCAAGCTGGACGCGATGGAAAACCCGCATCCCTGGCCGGGGGAGCTGGAAGACGCCTGGCTGGCGGCCCTGCGTGATCCGCAGCTTAACCGCTATCCCGACGCGCAGGCGCTGGGCCTGGCCGCGCAGGTGCGGGCCGCCCACGGGGTACCGGAAGCGGCCGGGCTGATGTTCGGCAATGGCTCCGACGAACTGATCCAGATCCTGATTACGGCGATCGCCGGCGCCGGCCGACCGGTGCTGGCCCCGGAGCCGACCTTCGTGATGTACGGGGTGCTGGCCCGTGCGCTGGGTGTGCCGTTTGTCGGCGTGCCCCTGAACGCGGACTTCACCCTGGATCTCGCGGCGATGCGCAAGGCGATGGCCGAGCACAACCCGGCCGTGGTGTTCCTCGCCTATCCCAACAATCCCACCGGGACGCTCGACGACGCCGCGACCGTGGAGACGATCGTCGACGAGAACCCGGGCGTCACCGTGGTCGACGAGGCCTACGCCCCGTTCGCTGCGCACAGCTTCCTCGCGCGCGTTGGCGAGGATGACGGGCTGATGGTGATGCGCACGGTCTCCAAGCTGGGCCTCGCCGGCGCACGGCTCGGCTATCTGGCCGGAACCCCGGCCTGGGTCGACGCGCTGGACCGCCTGCGCCTGCCGTACAACATCAACACCCTGACCCAGCGCTCCGTGGCCTTCGCCCTGGAGCACCGCGAGGCGCTGGATGCCCAGGCCCGAGGCATCATCGAGGAACGCGACCGCCTGAGCGAGCGCCTGACTGCGACGACGGGCGTCGAGCAGGTCTTTCCCAGCCAGGCCAACTTCATCCTGTTCCGGGTACGCGCCGGGGCGGGGCATGCGACCTTCGCCGCCCTGCGCGACGCCGGGGTCCTGATCAAAGACGTCGGCCGCGCGCATCCGCTGCTGGTGGACTGCCTGCGCGTCACGGTCGGCCGCCCCGATGAAAACGACGCCTTCCTCGCCGCGCTCGGGCAGGCCCTCGCCGCCTGACGTCTTCTGGTTGCACCACAGAGTGCACGGAGGCCACGGAGAACGTCGCAGGGTTCGGTGTCCACCTTTTCCCGGCCCTTCGCTGCGCTGCGGCAGGTATGACGGGGGGCGTGTGAATGTCGCGCTGCGACGGGATTTCGCCCAATCCTCCACCACGCCAAAGCCCTCCTTCCAGCCTTCCCATCTTCCTGTTAACCGCGACCCGAATTTCTCCGTGTCCCCCGTGCCCTCTGTGGTGAAAAGCCTTTCCTGACCCTTTCCCGGCCAGGCGTGTCAGCAGCGTCCGGCGGGCGGTTCCAGGCGCAGGCCGCGGACCTCGCCCATGGCACCGCCGGCGCGCAGGGCGGCGGCGAACGGGGACTGGCGGGCGGGTTCGCCGTTGATGCTCTCGATGGTGATGCCGCGGCGCTTGGGCAGCCAGCGGCTCCCGGCGAGCTGGCGGATGGCCTCGGTGACCAGTGCCGCGTGTGCCTCTGCGGTGTCGATGCCGGGGAGGGTTTCCCAGACGAACAGCTGGCGGCCGGAGGCGGCGAGGTACAGCAGCGGCTGGCCGCCAGCCAGCGCGACCAGGGCGCCGGCGACGCGGCGCAGGCGGCCCTCGGCGGCCTCGGGCGGTTCCGGCCAGGGCAGGAGCTGGCCCCAGGGGCTGGCGGGGTCCACGCTGGCCAGCCACTGCGGCTCCGGGGTGTCGTCAGCCGTGCGTTCCAGCGCGCGCAGGCGGTCCACCGCGCCGGCGCGCGCGAACTGGGCACCGGTCAGGCCCTCGACGAAGTGGCCGCGGCGCAGCTTGCCGGCGTCCTCCATCGCGCGGTAGACGGGATACACGCGGCCAAAGCCGCCGGCCAGGCCCTCGGCGCGGGCCATCTCGCGGCTGACTACGCCGTAGCGCGCGAGCAGGTTCTCGGCCTGTTCGCGGGCGCGCTCGGTCAGCGAAATGCCGGGGTCGATCAGGTCGGCCACCCGTGACCAGCGCCCGCCGGCCAGACCCTGGCCCGGGCGACGGCGGCCTCGGGCGGACGTCTTGCGCTGGCCCAGGCTGCGCAGCGGGGCGAAGGTGTCGTTGGTGATCTGCCCGGCCCAGACAAGGTCCCAGATGGCGGACTCGATCGCGTCCTGGCGGGCGTCCGGCTGGGCCTCGCGCGCCGCGCGCTCCAGCTCCAGGTAGAAGCAGGCGCCGCGCCGGTCCAGGGTCTCGAGGATCGCCCGCGCGAGCGGATCCTCGGTCGCCGGGGTCTCCGTCTCGGGCGGTTCCGGTTCCAGCAGCACCATCGCCTGCTCGCGCCGGAGGAAGCGGATGCGCCCGTCGCGCTGGCCCAGCGCGCCGCTGCCGACCCAGACGAACTCGCCGGAGGCGGTGATGCGGTCCAGCGCATCCAGCGAGAAGTCGCGCACCCGCATCGGCAGTACATGGGTGGTCCAGGCGGACCAGGGCAGGGCGATACCCTCGAGCTGCGTCAAGGTCTCGCGCAGGGTGCCGATGCCCGCCCCGGGTTCGGTCAGGCCCTGCCAGGCGGGCAGGAAGCGGCCCAGCGCACGGGCATCCACCGCCGCCGCCTCGTCGCGCAGCCGCGCCAGGGTGCGGCGCTTCAGCCGGCGCAGGATGTCCAGCTCGCACCAGTCCTCGCCAGTTCCCTGCGGGCGGATCTCGCCGCGCAGCAGCACGCCGGCGCGCTCCAGGCTCTCGAGCGCCGGCAGCAGCACGCCCGGTGCGAGTCCGTAGCGCGCGCCCAGGTCTTCGACGCGGAACGGGCCGTGGGTACGGGCGTAGCGGCGCAGCATCTGTTCCAGTGGCCGCTGCGGGGGTTCGAGGAAGCCGGCGGGCAGGCCCGGCGGTGGCACCACCCCGAGAGCGTCGCGGTACAGGGCGGTGTCCTCGGCCGCGATCCAGCGCGGTTCGCCGGCGATGCGGACCTCGATCGCGCGCAGGCCCTCGGCCAGGGTCTGCAGCCAGGGGTCGGGGTCCGCGGCGGCCGCGGCCGCGATCTCCTCCCGCGTCAGGTCCCCGCGCCGGCGCAGCAGGTCGTGCAGCTCGTCGGCATCGCGCAGCTGGGTGGCCTCGGTGGTGTGGGCCAGTTCGGCCTCCAGCTCGGCCAGCGCCTCGGGGTCGATCAGTTCGCGCAGCTCGGCCTGGCCCAGCAGCTCGGCCAGCATGCCGCGGTCGAGGGTGAGCGCCTGGGCCTTGCGCTCGGCCATCGGCGCGTCCTGCTCGTAGATGTAGGCGGCGACGTAGGCGAACACCAGGCTGCGGGCGAACGGCGAGGCCTGCCGCGTCTCCACCTCGCGCACGCGGATGTGGCGCTCCTGCACCCCGCGCAGGATCTCGCGCAGGGCCTCCAGATCGAACACGTCGGCCAGTACCTGGCGGTAGGTCTCCAGCACCACCGGGAAGCTCGCGTACTCGCGCACGGAGGCCAGCAGCTGCTGCGACTTCAGACGCTGCGCCCACAACGGGGTGCGCTGGCCCGGGCGGTTGCGCACGAGCAGCAGGGCGCGGGCGGCGTTCTCGCGGAAGGCGCTGGCGAACAGGGTGGAGTGCCCCAGCTCGCGGGTGACCGCCTCCTCCAGTTCCTCCGGGTCCGGGAACAGACTATCCAGCTCGGGCAGGTCCTCGCTGTCGGCCAGGCGCAGGACGATGCCGTCGTCGGTGTACATCACCTGCACCTCGAAGCCGGAGGTGCTGGTCAGCGCGCCCTGCAGGGCCAGGGCCCAGGGCGCGTGCACGCGGGCGCCGAACGGGGTCAGGATGCAGACGCGCCAGTCGCCGACCTCGTCGCGAAAGCGCTCGACCACGATGCGTTTGTCCGACGGCAACTGCCCGGTGGCCTCGCGCTGCTCGTCGATGTAGTCGCTGAGGGTTTCGACCGCTGCCTCCGACAGCGGGGCGTGTTCCTTGAGCCAGGCGGTGCGTTCGGCGCGGTTCATGCGGGCGAGGCGTTCGGTGGCGGCGCCGATGGCGCGCCCGAGCTGGATCGGCCGGCCGGGGCCGTCGCCGTGCCAGAAGGGCAGCTTGCCGACCTCGCCAGGGGCGGGGGAGACCAGCACGCGGTCGCGGGTGATCGCCTCCACGTGCCAGGTGCTGGCGCCCAGGGTCACGTTCTCGCCGGTCTTCAGCTCGAACACCATCTCCTCGTCCAGCTCGCCGATGCGCGGGCCGCCCTCGCCGACATGCACGCCGTACAGGCCGCGGTCGGGGATGGTGCCGGCGTTCAGACGCGCGGCCAGCGCCGCGCCCCGGCGCGGGGTCAGCTCGTCGCGCGCGCGGTCCCAGGCGAGCCACGGGCGCAGGTCGGCGAAGTCGGTGCTGGGGTAGTGGCCGGAGAGCATATCCAGGGTCGCCTCCAGCAGCGGCCGCGACAGCTCGCGCCAGGGGGCGGCCCGGCGCACCAGCGCGTGCAGCTCGTCCACGGTGCGCGGGCGTTCGCAGACCATCGCGACGAGCTGCTGGGCGAGCACGTCCAGCGGGTTGTGCGGGGCATGGAGCGGTTCCAGCGCGCCGGCCTGCATGCGCTCGCCGATCACCGCGCATTCCAGCAGGTCGCCGCGAAAGCGCGGCAGCAGCAGCGAGCGCGAGACCTGTCCGACCCCGTGCCCGGCGCGGCCGGCGCGCTGCAGCCCGCGGGCGACCGCACCGGGCGACTCGACCATGATCACCAGGTCCACCGCGCCCATGTCGATACCCAGCTCCAGCGAGCTGGTGGCGACGATGCCGCGCAGGCGTCCAGTCTTCAGCCGGCCCTCGATCTCCGCGCGGCGCTCGTGGGAGACGCTGCCGTGGTGGGCGGCGACCAGGTCTTCTACCGCCTCGGCATCATCCGGCTGCTGTTCGTGCCAGGCGTCGTTGATGCGCTGGACCAGGCGCTCGCACAGCCCGCGGCTGTTGACGAACACGATGGTCGAGCGGTGCTCCAGGATCGCCGCCAGCAGGCGTGGCTCCAGGCGCGCGGCGCGGTCGCCGCCCCCGGCCGGAAGCTTCCCGGTGCCCTGGCCGTAGACCGCGCCGAGGATGGAGCCGGACGGGATGGGGCCCGCCGGCTCCGGTGTCTCCATGGTGGCGGGTGCGTGTTCGGCCGGGGGTTCTTCCGGGGCGAGGATCTCGAGATCCAGGCGCGGGGGTTCGGCGGCGTCGACCACCTCCACCTCGCGGTCACCGCCGAGGAAGCCGCGCGCGACCTCTACCGGATGCACGGTGGCGGACAGCCCGATGCGCTGCGGGTCCTCGCCGCAGCGTTCGGCCAGGCGCTCCAGCGACAGGGCCAGGTGCGCGCCGCGCTTGTTCCCGGCCAGGGCGTGCACCTCGTCGATGATGACCGTGTAGACAGACTCGAGGTTCTCCGCGGCCTTCGAGCCCAGCAGCAGGTAGAGCGACTCCGGCGTGGTCACCAGGATGTCGCCAGGCTCGCGCGCCTGGGCGCGGCGTTCGGCCTGCGGGGTGTCGCCGGTGCGGATGTGTACCACCGGTTCGCGCGCCGGCTCGCCCAGGCGTGCGGCGGTCCGGGTGATGCCGGTCAGCGGGGCGCGCAGGTTGCGCTCGATGTCGGTAGCCAGCGCCTTCAGCGGCGAGATGTAGAGCACCGAGTAGCCGCGGCGGGTATCGGGCGCGGGTGCGCCGGTCAGGCGGTCGATCGCGCTCAGGAACGCGGCGAGCGTCTTGCCGCTGCCGGTGGGGGCAATCAGCAGGCAGTGGCGACCGGCCCGGATCGCGGGCCAGCCGCGGGACTGGATGGTGGTCGCCTGCCCGAAGGCCTCGCGAAACCAGGTGTCGGTCGCGGGACGAAAGGGCGTGACCATGGCCCCGGCGGGGTCAGGCGTGGCCGACGGTGGTGTCGGTGGTGGCGTGGAAGTAGTCGCTGTCGCGCGCCAGCTCGTCGATCAGCTCGTGCAGCATGGCCAGGCGGCTCTCGGCATCCGAGAATGCGGCGCAGTCCTGGCACAACGGATCGCCGCAGGGCTGGCGGCTGTAGAGCCAGAAATGCACGGCACCGGCCAGCAGGCCATCGGCAACGTCGCCGGTCTCGTCGGCCTGGCCGTCATCGGCGAGCCGGTTGGCCAGCTCGATCAGATTCTGGGCGGCTTTGTTGTAGGTCTGGTCGGCGGTGTCGTTCATGGGATCTCGAAATCGGTTTACGGCAAGCCGCGATCATTCGACCGCGGGCAAACCCCGCAGTTTACCGCGTCTGGCCGATATTCCGAAGAAACAGGGGAATATGGCGCTCCTCCGGGGACAGGCCGCCGTGGGCGCCAACGAAGAATGGCCCCTCGTCGTCGGTCGGCGGGTCGACCAGGTAGGCGTCCTCTGCGGGCAGTAGCAGGTAGTCGCCGGCCCGGGCCCGCAGCTCAGGGTGCTCACGGTCATGGCCCGGGGGCAGGCCCAGTGTGCCGGGGTCCAGCCAGTCGGCGGTGGGCACCACCGTCACGTCGTCGCCGAATGCGGCGTGCAGGGCCGCCAGGAAGTCTGCGTCGCGTCCCTCGCGCACGTGGGCGAGGGACGCGCGCGGCTCGCCGGTCAGCCGGTGGCGCAGGCAGGCCTGTACCGCCGGGTGCTCGCGCAGGTCCAGGCGGCGCTCCATGCTGCGCATGCCGTGGTCGGCGGTGGTCAGGAACACGCTCTCCGGGCGCTGGATCTGGGCGCAGGTCGCGGTATAGGCCAGGTCGAGCTGTTTCAGGTGGCGCTCCACCTCCGGGCTCTCCGGGCCGTACTCGTGGCCCAGGTGGTCCAGCTCCGACCAGTACACGTAGGTGAAATGCGGGCCCGGCGTGGCGTTCACGTGTGCGGCCACCCGCGCCGGCAGCTCGGACAGGTCCTCGAAGCCGATGAAGTCCCCGCCGCCGTTCATCATGCGGTTGTACGGCGTGCCGCCGATCCACTCCGGGCCGATGCAGGTCATGCCGCAGTCGATCCGGTCGTTCAGGCGGTCGGGCTGCACGCGGCCAGTCAGCTCGCGGTAGCCGAGCGTACTGACGCGGTCCTCGCTGTCGCGCTCCTGGCCCATCAGCACGGTCAGCGTGCGCTCGGCGGCGGACAGGCGGGTGTGCCAGCCGAGCAGGCCGTGCTGTGCGGGTGCGCGGCCGGTCAGGATACTGCTGATCGCGGTCGCCGTGGTACTGGGGAACACGGTCTCGAGATCCGTCACGTAATCCGCTCCCAGCAGCGGTGTGTGGCGGCGATAGCGGGTGGCAAAGCCGTCGATCAGCCACAGCACGATGTGGCGATCCGATCCCAGGTGCTCGGATACGCCGGCGAGCGGCGGGTGGCTGGCGGCCGGGTTCAGGCTCGCCTCGATCTGGCCGAGCAGGTCCATCAGCCCGGGCGATTCCAGCCGGGCGCGCAGGATTGCGTCCACGGCCGAGGCGGCCGTGAGCGGGGCGGTCATCGACAAGCGATCAGCCCTTCGCGCCGCCGTCCCCGCCCATGCAGGGCGGGGAGTCGGCGACCTTTCCGGCGCGCTCGAACCACTGGTCCGGGTCCAGGGTGTGCAGCGCCAGGGCGTGGATGCCCCCGGCCAGCTCGTCGGCCAGGGCCTGGTTCACCAGCCGATGCCGCGCAATCAGCTTCTGGTTGCGAAAGGCCTCGGATACCACGGTTACCTTGAAGTGCGACTCCGAACCCGGAGGCACGTTGTGCATGTGGCTCTCGTTCACCACCTCCAGATGCTCGGGCGCAAAGCGCTCCTCCAGCTTCCGGGTAATGGTCTCCTGCATGGTCATCGGCGACTCCAGTGCTTCGAATGGCGGGTCAACGCATTCAGTCTGCTGTCTCGGCACAGCATGTCCAGATCCTCTGTGGGTCGCATGGATGCCTGCCCCTGGAAGGCAAGGATCACGTGCCCGGAGAGCGGCTCTTCCAATAGTCCGGATCACGATGCAGGTGCATGACGGCGAGAATCAGAATGGCGCCCTCGTCTTCTGCATAAAGCACCCCGTACGGGAATCGCTTTACGAACGAGCGCCGGACCTCGCCCTCGAGAACCGTCCATGCGCGCGGATGGGCGATAGCGCGTTGCACTGCCGCAAACACTTCAACCGCAAAATCGTTCCCGAGTCCTGGCTCGATTTCTTCGTAGTACTGGACGGCCTCGGTGAGTTCTTGCTCCGCTTCCGGGTGAAAGCGAAAACTCATCGTTCAAACCGGTTCCATATCTTCTCGAAGACCTGCTCGCCCGGAATGGCGGCGACCGTGCCTGACCGGATCGCTTCCAGGCGTTTTCGGGAGACTTCCGCCCATTTTCGGTCTACGCCCGCATCGGGCGGGTTCAGGCTGCGCAGGAGAGAGTCGACCACCAGGGCGCGTTCCTCCACGGGCAGGGACTCGGCTTCGTCGATGAGGTCTTTGATCTTCATGTCATCATTCTCGTGACATCGCTGTGGGCGATAGTCGGAGCAAGGTGTCTGCTCATATTGGCATGGTAGTCCGAGAGGGCGCCATTGTGGCGGGCAGGTGGTAGGTGGTTCCCGCTCCCAGGAGGTGATGATGCGACAGACGCTGGCGTTCGATGTGTACGGGACGCTGATTGATACGCAGGGGATTGCGGCGACGCTTGAAGGCTGGATCGGCGAACAGGCACCCGTGCTGGCGCGGGCTAATGGGGGCGTATGCGGACTTCGATACCTGCACCGAGCAGGCACTGCGGTACTGCTGCGAGGCGCTGGGTGTCGCGCTGGACCGGGACCAGGAGGCGGAGCTGTTGCGGCGTTATCGCCAGCTCCCGGCCTTTGCCGACGCGGTCCCAGCCCTGGATGAGCTACGGGCGGACGGGCATCGCCTGTTCGCGTTTTCCAACGGGACGGCGGAGACGGTCAGCGGGCTGCTGTGTCACGCCGGGCTGGAGGATCGCTTCGAGGATGTCGTCAGCGTGGACGAGATCGGCTGCTTCAAGCCCGATCCGCGGGTATACCGGCATTTCCTGCAACGGGCGAATGTGTCGCCACCGGGTGCCTGGCTGATCTCGGGCAACCCGTTCGATGTGATCGGGGCGCTGGCCGCGGGCATGCACACGGCCTGGCTTGACCGGTTGGGGCAGGGGCTGTTCGACCCCTGGGGCGGGGAGCCCACAGCTACCATCCGGGACCTGGACGAGCTGGCCGGAGCGCTGGGTTTGTAGCGGCTGCGACCTCGGCAAGCATTCCCGTTGCAACGCGCTATTCGCACGCGGTGGTTGCGCTACGATGGAGATCGGGCAGCCGCCGGGAGATGAGCGTGAGCCAGCAGGTCAAGCAACGGGTCACGCCCGCAATGGAAACGCCCCTGATCCGGCCGGCGACGCAGGAGGATCTGGATGCGCTGGTGGCGCTGGAGCAGGCCGCGTTCGAGATCGATCGTATCTCGCGGCGGCAGTTTCGTTACCTGTTGACGCGCGGGCATGCGGCCACGCTGGTGGCGGAGGACCCGGCCGGTAACGGTCTGCTCGGCTACGTGATGCTGCTGTTCAGCCGGGGCACGTCGCTGGCGCGGCTGTACTCCATTGCGGTTGGCGCCAGGGCGCGCGGCCAGGGGCTGGGGCGGCACTTGGTGGAGGCCGCGGAGGACGCGGCGCGGGCGCACGGGCGGACCGACCTGCGCCTGGAGGTGCGGCGGGACAACACCGCCAGCCTGGCCCTGTTCCGGGGGCTCGGTTATCGCGACTTCGGCACGCTGGACGACTACTACGAAGACCACATGGACGCGCTGCGGCTGCAGAAGTCGCTGGCACCCGGTCCTGATCCGGCGCTGATGCGCGCGCCGTACTACGCGCAGACGCTGGAGTTCACCTGTGGCCCGGCCGCGCTGATGATGGCGATGCGCGCCATCGACCCGGAACTCAAGCTGGACCGGCGCCTGGAGCTGCGCCTGTGGCGCGATGCCACCACCATCTTCATGACCTCCGGCCATGGCGGTTGCGGGCCCTACGGGCTGGCACTGGCGGCCGCCCATCGCGGGTTCGATGTGGAGCTGCTGGTGCGCGATCGCGGCGTGGCGTTCGCCGATTCGGTGCGCAGCGTGGAGAAGAAGGCAGTCATGCAGCTGGTGCAGGAGGAGATGATCGAGGAGCTGGAGCAACTCGGTGTGCCTATCGTGCACGGCCCGGTGAATGTGGCCATGCTGGCGGCGCGCTCGGCCGAAGGCGGGGTGCCGGTGGTGCTGATCAGCAGCGTGCGGTTGTATGCCGAACGCTTCCCGCACTGGGTCACGGTGACGGGATTCGACGAGCGCTTTGTCTACGTGCATGACCCGTTCGTGGATGCCGAGCAGGGCGAGCGTGCGCTGGACTCGGTAAATATGCCGATTGCCCGTGCGGACTTCGAGCGCATGGCCCGCTACGGCCGTGCGGGGCTGCAGGCGGCGGTAATCGTCGGTCCGCGCCGGGTGCCGGTGGGTGCGCATGCCTGAGCACCGTATCCTGGTCGAGCGCCGGGCGGACTGGAAGCCGCACTTCCCCGACCTGCCGGTCATGACCATCGACGACTACCTGCGCGGCCCGGCCGTCGACGACCCGGCCAACCTGCGGGTGATCAACCTGTGCCGCAGCCAGCGCTACCTGTCGGCGGGCTACTACGGCTCGCTGCTGGCGGAGGCGCGCGGGCATCGGGTGATCCCCAGCGTGCGCACCCTGCAGGACCTGTCGCGCAAGTCCATCTACAGCCTGGATACCGAGGAACTGGACGAGCGCGTGGCGCGAGTGCTCGGTCGCAGCCGCCAGGGCGCGCAGCCGGAGCGGCTGGAGCTGACCGTGCTCTTTGGCCAGTGTGACGAGCCGGCGCTGCAGGAGATCGCCGGCCAGCTGTTCGCCCTGTTCCCCGCGCCGATGTTCCGGGTGGAGTTCCGGCTTCAGGGACGCTGGCAGATCCACGCCCTTCGCCCGTTCGCGCTGAACGCGCTGGAACCCGAGCAGGAGCCGGCCTTCTTCGCCGCGCTGGAGCGCTACCTCTCCAAACCCTGGCGCCGCCGCCGCGGGGCACGCAGCGCGCGCTACGAGCTGGCCATCCTGCACAACCCGGACGAGGCGATGGCCCCGTCCACGCCGGCCACGCTCAAGCGCTTCGCCCGCGCCGGGCAGGAGCAGGGGATGGATGTCGAGCTGATCCAGGCACGCGATCTGCCACGGCTGGCGGAGTTCGACGCCCTGTTTATCCGCGAGACCACGGCCATCGACCACTACACCTATCGCTTCGCGCGCAAGGCCGAGGCCGAGGGCATGGTGGTGATCGACGACGCCGACTCCATCCTGCGCTGCACCAACAAGGTCTACCTGGCCGAACGCCTTGCCGCCCATCGTGTGCCGACGCCAAAGACCGTGATCCTCAACCGCGAGACCATCCTGCGTGCGGAGGAACAGATCGGCTATCCCGTGGTGCTCAAGATCCCGGACGGCAGCTTCTCGCGCGGGGTGTTCAAGGCGAACGACCGCGCCGAGCTGGAATCCATTGCCCGGCGCCTGCTGAAGGAGAGCGATCTGATCCTTGCCCAGGAGTTTGTCTACACCGAGTTCGACTGGCGCATTGGCGTGCTCAACCGCCAGCCGCTGTACGCCTCGCAGTACCTGATGTCGCGCAAGCACTGGCAGATCGTCAACCACGACGCCAAGGGCGGCCCGCGCGAGGGCGGCTTTCGCACGCTGGCACTGGCGGACGTTCCCGCCGCCGTGGTCAAGACGGCCGTCAAGGCCGCCAACCTGATCGGCAATGGCCTCTACGGCGTCGATCTCAAACAGACCCCGCGCGGCGTGATGGTCATCGAGGTCAACGACAACCCCAACCTCGACGCCGGCATCGAGGACAAGGTCCTCGGCGAGACCCTCTACACCACCCTGATGCAGGACTTCGTCCGCCGCCTCGACGCCGCCCGCCGCCACCGCGCCGCACCCTGATTGGAACGGGAGTCTGCCCGTCGCCGCGTCGGGAAGCGGTCAGGCCACGGCCTCGGGTGGTTCCTGCAGCGGGTCGTGGAGTTCGAGGTCGACCATCAGCTCGTTGGCCAGGGCCTCCAGGTCGTCCTGCAGGGTGTGCAGGTCCAGGCCTTCCGGCACGCCCAGACGGGCCATTGCGCGGAACATCGGCTCGCCGGTCATCGAGCCCGGCTCGCAGGCGGTCTCCAGCGTCTCGACACTCACGCCGTGGCGCGACAGCACGGCGGTAATATCCTGCACGATCCCCGGTCGATCGTGACCGATCAGGTCCAGCACCACCGGATGCCGCGCCGCCGGCGGCAGCTCGCTGCCCCGCTGGATATGCACCTGCAGCGAGTCGCCTGCCAGCCCGCGCAGCGCGGCCTCCAGCGCGTCGGCATTCTCGGTATCCACCTCCAGCAGTACCACTCCGGCAAACTGTCCGGCCAGTTGCGTCATCCGGCTTTCCAGCCAGTTGCCGCCCGCCGACCGAGCCCGCGCCGCCACCGCGCTCACCAGCCCCGGCCGGTCCGGCCCGATCACCGTCAGAATCACCGAAGTCTTCATACGCACTTCCTCACACGAATCGCTATCGGACCAACCATCCTGCGCGCCCTTGCAGGCCATGACAATGCGCTGGATGTTGCTCACTCCGCCACCGCTCGAGGAACGGCACCATCGCTGCTCTCAGGCGTCGGCGGTTTCGGGCAGGCTGTAGAAGGCGCGGGCGGTGGCGGTGGTGTGGGCGGCGAGGTCTTCCGGGGTCTCGTCGCGCAGCCGGGCCACGTATTCGCCGATGTGGGGGAGGAAGGCGGGCTCGTTGCGCCGGCCGTTGCCGATCTTCTTGCCGGAGCCCTTGGGCAGGGTGCGCGGCAGGAGGTAGGGGGCGTCGGTCTCGATCATCAGGCGGCCGCGCGGGATGGTCGGCACCAGCGGGTGCAGGTGGTGGCCGCGGCGTTCGTCGCAGACCCAGCCGGTGATGCCGATGTGGCAGTCGAGGTCGAGGTATTCGGCCAGGGCGTCGGCCTCGCCGGTGAAGCAGTGCACCACGGCCGCCGGTAGCTTGTCGCGCCAGCGGCGCAGGATCTGGGCGAAGTCGTGGTGGGCGTCGCGTTCGTGCAGGAACACCGGCAGGCCGAGGTCGGCGGACAACTCCAGCTGGGCCTCGAAGGCGATGCGCTGCTGCGGGCGCGGCGAGTGGTCGCGGTTGTAGTCCAGGCCCATTTCGCCCATGGCGACCACGTTTTCGTCCGTGCGGGCGAGGTCACTGAACCGGGCGGCGATCGCGTCGGTCCACTGTTTGGCCAGGTGTGGATGCACGCCCAGGGTGGCGCGGCAGCACTCCGGGTACTGGTCGGCGATCTCCAGGCACTTTTCGCTCTGGTGGGCGTCGGCGCCGGTGATCAGCATCCACGAGACGCCGGCCTCGCGGGCGCGCTCGAGGACCTCGTCGTGTTCCTTGTTGAAGGACTCGTGGGTGAGGTTGAAGCAGATATCGATCCATTCCATGCGCGGTATGCTAACGGATTGGTTGTGTGGTGCCAGTTCCCGGGCTTGGTTATGGCGAGTGGCGGGGCGACGAAGCAGTCTCCGTCCGAAACCACCAGAGCTCTCGAGCCCGCCGCTCTGCCAGCTTCAGGAGGTTGCTTCGTCGCCTGCGGCTCCTCGCAATGACGGGAAACAAGTAGCGTCATCGCGAGGAGCGCAGCGACGTGGCGATCTCTGTGAGGAACCCCGGCGTTGCAATAGCGGGGCTGTGGTCCGGGTTTGGGGCTGTGGCGGCGTGAGCGTGTTAAACCTTTCGTAGAGCTTTTGATCTGGAGTTTGGAATGCGTGATGCGAGTCCCCAGGCGGTTTATCTGAGTGATTACCAGCCGCCGGCGTTTGTGGTGGAGAACCTGGAGCTGGACTTTGATCTGGCGGCGGCGACCACCGAGGTGACAACGCGCATGGCGGTGCGCCGCAATCCGCAGGCGGTGGAGCCGGATGCGCCGCTCCGCCTGTATGGCGATGGCGTGGAGCTGGTGTCGCTGTCGGTGGATGGCGTCGCGCCCGCGGAAGGTCTGGTGGAGCACGACGCCGATGGGCTTCTGCTGCACGGACTGAAGGAGGCCGCGCGGCTGGAGATCGTCAGCCACTGCCACCCGGAGCAGAACACTGCGCTGGAAGGCCTGTACGCCTCCAGCGGGAACCTCTGCACCCAGTGCGAACCGGAGGGCTTTCGCCGTATCACATTCTTCCCCGATCGTCCGGATGTGCTGACGACCTATCGCGTGCGCCTGGAGGCGGACCGGGCGCAGTACCCGGTGCTACTGGCCAACGGCAACCGCGTGGAGACCGGCGAGCTGGACGGCGGGCGCCACTATGCCGTGTGGGAAGACCCGTTCCCCAAGCCGTCGTACCTGTTCGCGCTGGTCGCGGGCGATCTGGCCTGCCAGCGCGACACCTTCACCACGATGTCCGGGCGTGAGGTGGCGCTGGAGTTGTACGTGGAGGCGCACAACGCCGATCGCTGCGACCACGCGCTGGCCTCGCTGAAGCGCGCGATGCGCTATGACGAGGAAGCCTTCGGCCGCGAATACGATCTGGACGTGTACATGATCGTCGCGGTGGACGACTTCAATATGGGGGCGATGGAGAACAAGGGGCTCAACCTGTTCAACGCCAAGTACGTGCTGGCCAGTCCCGACACCGCCACGGATGACGACTTTGTCGCCATCGAGTCGGTGATCGCCCACGAGTACTTCCACAACTGGTCGGGCAACCGTGTGACCTGCCGCGACTGGTTCCAGCTGTCGCTGAAGGAGGGACTCACGGTCTTCCGCGACCAGGAGTTCACCACCGACTGCACGCTGTTCGGGGTCAAGCGCATCGACGATGTCTCGCTGCTGCGCGCCCACCAGTTCCCGGAGGACGCCGGGCCGCTGGCGCACCCGGTGCGCCCGGACCATTACGCCGAGATCAACAACTTCTACACCCTGACCGTGTACGAGAAGGGCGCGGAGCTGATCCGCATGCTGCGCACCCTGATCGGGCGCGAGACCTTTCGCCGCGGCCTGGATGTGTACTTCGAGCGCTTCGACGGCCAGGCGGTCACGACCGATGACTTTGTCGCGGTGATGGCCGAGGTCAGCGGGCGCGATCTGTCCCGCTTCAAGCACTGGTACACCCAGGCCGGCACCCCGCACGTGACCGCGACGACGGCCTTTGACGGCCCGGGCGGTCCGGCGCGCATCACCCTGGCGCAGGAGACACTGCCGACCCCGGGGCAGGAGCACAAGGCGCCGGTGGTGATCCCGATGCGGATGGCCTTCCTGGACGCGGACGGCCAGCGCATCCGCGCGCGCCTGGACGGCGACGACGGCGAGCGCGACGAATGGGTGCTGGAGCTGGATGCTGCCCAGCACACCTTCTGTTTCGAGGGCCTGTCCGCCGAGCCGACCGCGATCTCCTGGCTGCGCGGCTTCTCCGCCCCGGTGATCCTGAACGCCAACCAGGGCGTGGACGAGCTGGCCCACCTGCTGGCGCATGACGACGATGCCTTCTCCCGCTGGGAGGCGGCGCAGACCCTGTTCCGCCGTGCGATCCGTTCGCGCATCGAGCACGACGCCGCCGATTCCGCGCTGGAGGCGGCGATCGAGCACGCGCTGGCCCAACTGCTGCGGGACGAGGCGATCGAGCCGGTGCTGCTGGCGACTATCCTGCATCTGCCCCCGACGCGCGAGCTGGCCGAGCTGTTCGAGCGTGTGGATCCGGTGCGCCTGCGCAACGAGCGCGACGACCTGGAGAAGCGCCTCTACATGCCGCTGACCGAGGCGATGCAGCAGATCCAGCCGAAGCTGGATGACGTCGACAACGGTGCATTCACCGCCGAGGCCATGGGCCGGCGCCAGCTGCGCAACCGCCTGCTGACGCTGCGCGTCGCCGCGCGCGACCAGGCCGCGGTGCCGGAGGCCCTGGCGCAGTACCAGAAGGCGCGCAGCCAGACCATGCGCATGGGCGCCCTGAACGCGGTCAACGAGCTGGACCACGAGGCGCGCCAGGTGCTGCTGGCGGACTTCGAGCAGCGCTACCGCGACGACCCGCTGGTGCTGGACAAGTACTTCGGGCTGCAGGCCGGCAGTCAGGTGGCCGGCGGGTTCGGTCGCCTGGATGCGTTGCTGGAACACCCCGGCTTTCGCTGGACCAACCCGAACCGCGTGCGCGCGGTGCTGGGGCCGTTCATGGCGCGCAACGAGCGCCACTTCCACCAGGATGATGGCGAGGGCTACCGCCGCATGGGCGGCTTCGTCGAGAAGCTGGACGCGATGAACCCGCAGACCGCCGCACGCCTGGCCCAGCCGCTGACGCGCTGGCGCAAGGTGGACACCGCGCGCGGCGAGCAGATGCGCGCGGAACTCGAGCGCCTCGCCGGGCTCGAAATTTCCCGAGACCTGCGCGACGTCATCGAGCGCGCGCTGGCGGAGTAGGAGGCGAGCCCTCTTGCCGATCGGACGTTGGGGCTGAATGTAGGAGCGTGCTTGCACGCGAATGCGCCTGCCCGCGGCCGGCTTTGGCGGGGGCTTCGCGTGCAAGCACGCTCCTACGGGGGCTGCTGGTTGTGGTAGCGTGATGGCGGGTTAGCGGGGCGCAGCGCCCCTTGAGACGAGGGTTTAACTGACGTGAAACGGGTCTTCCACCGACTGCTGTGCTGGATGCTGGTGCTGGCGATTGCCGGCCTGCCGGCGCTGGCGGCGGCTGCGGATGGGGATGACGGTCACGCCGGGCATGCGATGCACGGGGCCCAGTCCAAGGGTGCTGCCGATTACTCGGATCACGCGGACCATGATCACGAGGCTGATCACGGGCACGGCGAGCACCACGATCACCATGCGCATGACCACCGTGGTGGCCACGCCGGTGCGCCGCATGGCTCCGATCATGAACACGAAACCTACCCGAATCATTCCCAGGCCAGCGAATCGGTCGTGCACGCGGATTGCGTGGACGCGGCCTGTCTGGCGAGTTGCTCGGCCTGCAGCCACTGCCAGGGCATGCCGTCCATCACTGGCATGCATCTGTTGACCCCGGTGGCGCAGGCAATGAGCCTGTCTGCCTTCCAGAGCGGCCCCCCTTCGGCCGCCTTGTTCCGACCCCCGATCCTCTCCTGATCTGACTGTACCGGCCCGAGCGCCGGGGCTGTCCGCGCGCCTGGTTTCTACCCCGGGCTGGCGGACGGCAAGGCCGTGTCGCGCGTTCGCGCGGGATGCGGAATCGAAGTCCGATCAAGGAGATTTTCACGATGCGAGCAATCCGATTGCTGCTCCCCGTCGTGTCGGTGCTGTTCCTCGCCGGTTGCGCGGTCACCGCGCCCGAGCTGGACCGCTCCGATCTGGCGGAAGATGTCTCGGTGCAGGGGATCGACCTGCCCGAGTCGGAGATGCCCCGACCCTCCGGCGAGCTTGCGCTCGACGAGGCCATTCACCAGGCCATCTGGCGCAACCCGCGCATGCAGCAGGCCTACGCCAAGCTGGACCTGACCGCGGCCGACGTGGTCGAGGCCTCCCAGTTTTCCAACCCCTCGCTGTCGCTGTCGGTGATGCGCCCCGAGGGGGGTGGTGGCAACGAGTACGGTGTTGGCCTGGCCTGGGGGATCTCGGGGCTGCTGATGCGCAGCTCGCGCCAGGAGATGGCGCAGTCCCACTGGGAGTCCACCCGCCTGCAACTGGCCGAGGGCATCGTTGCCCTGGCCAGCGATACCGAGCGTGCCTGGTATGACGCCGTGGCGGCGCGCCAGCGCACCGAGGTCCAGCGGTTGGAAACCCGGGCGGCTGATCTGGGTGCGCGTCTGGGCGAGCGCTTCTATGACGCCGGCAACATGCCGGACTTGCAACGCGCACAGCTGCGTATCCGTGCGGCCGAGGCCCGCCTGAAGCTCGAGGATGCCCGCCAGCGCGAACGTGAGGCGCGCCTGCGCCTGGCGCACCTGATGGGGCTGCCGGGCGAAGTCCATGACTGGGAGCTGCCGAAGGAGCTGCCGCTGCCGCTCGATGCCATCGAGGAGCGCCAGGCCCTGGTGGACCAGGCCCTGGAACAGCGCCTGGATCTGCGCGCGCTGGACCATGCCCTGGAGGGGCTGACCGAGGGTGTTGCGCTGGTGCGGCGTTACCGCTGGATGGGCGATATCGAGCCCGGGCTCGAGTTCGAGCGCGAGGGCGACGGGACCCGCCTGTGGGGCGGTGGCATCTCGTTCACCCTGCCGATCTTCAACCAGAACCAGTCCGGGATTGCCCGTGCCGAGGCGCGACTGGCGGATGGCGAGGCCCGCCGCGAGTCGCTGGTGCAGGCGGTGACCCATGACGTGCATCAGCACTTCGAGCGCCTCGCCCACCATCGTGCGCGCTTCGATGTCCTGCAGGACGAGTTGCTGCCGGCCCGCGAGGTCGCGACCGAGCGGCTGCAGGAGCGCGTGAACTTCATGTTCGACGACGTGTTCGACCTGCTCGCCATCAAGCAGGAGGAACTGGCCGACTGGCAGAAGACCGTCGCGGCCCTGGGCGATTACTGGCAGGCGCGCGCCGCGCTGGCGCATGCCGTGGCCGGCGAGCTTCCGGGCGGCGAGCCGGGCAGCGCCGGGTATTTCGAGACCTCCGGGCTGGAACACGACCCCGCGGCGATGGACCACGCCCATCATGGCCACGGTGACCACGGAGATCACGGAGATCACGGGGGCCACGGGGACCACGGGGACCACGGGGACCACGGGGACCACGGGGACCACGGCGAAGGCCATGAAGGCCATGAAGGCCATGAAGGCCACGACGGTCATGAAGGTCATTCCGGTATGGACCACGGGGATCACGAGACCCGCGAGCATTCCGACCACGGGCATGGAGGGCATCACTGATGAAGCGCCGTAACTTTCTGATTGCCGCCAGCGCCCTGCTGCCGGCGACCACCCTGACCCGGGTGATGGCCGAAACTGGTCACGAGCACCACAACGAGGGCGATCACACGCCGGGCGAACGCACCGAGCAGGGCTACATGCCGGTGCACACGCCTAATGGCTGGACCCTGCCCTACACCATGAACGACGGGGTGAAGGAGTTTCACCTGGTGGCCGAGGAGATCGAGCACGAGTTCGCGCCCGGTTCCGTGGCCAAGTGCTGGGGCTACAACGGCACCACGCCCGGCCCGACCCTCGAGGCGGTGGAGGGCGATCGTGTCCGCATCTACGTGACCAACCGCCTGCCGGAATACACCTCGGTGCACTGGCACGGCATCCACCTGCCTTCAGGCATGGACGGGGTGAAAGGCGTGACCCAGCTGCCGATCCATCCGGGCGAGACCTTCGTCTACGAGTTCGAGCTGAACCAGCACGGCACGCACATGTATCACCCGCATGCCGACGAGATGGTGCAGATGGCGATGGGGATGATGGGCATGTTCATCATCCACCCGAAGGACGGCGAGATCGAGCCGGTGGACCGCGACTACGCGATCCTGCTGCACAACTGGGGCCTGCATCCCGGTACGCGCACGCCGGATCCGTCGATCATGGTGGACTTTGATCTGTGGTCGATGAACTCGAAGGTGTTCCCGGCCATCGACTCGCTGGTGGCGAAGACCGGCGAGCGGGTGCGCATCCGCATGGGGAATCTGTCGATGTGGAACCACCCGATGCACGTGCACGGGGTGTCGTTCGAGGTGACCGGCTCCGATGGCGGGCGCTGGCCCCGGAACCAGTGGCGCAAGGAGACCACCGAGATCGTCGGCGTCGGCCAGACCCGCGATGTCGAGTTCGTCGCGCCGCCGGGCGACTGGGCGTTCCACTGCCACATGTCGCATCACACCATGAATCCGATGGGCCACGGCATTGCCAACCCGCTGGGGGTGGATCAGTCCGGTATCGAGGAAGAGATCCGCTCGATCCTGCCCGGCTACATGGCGATGGGCGAGCACGGCATGGCCGACCACCAGGAGCACACCGATGGCGGGCACATGCAGGGACCCGAGAACACCCTGGCGATGGCCATGGGGCAGGGCCCGTTCGGCAGCATCGGCATGGGCGGGATGTTCACCCTGATCAAGGTCCGTGACGACCTGGAGCCGGGCGACTTCCGTGATCCGGGCTGGTACTGGCATCCGGAAGGCGAGGTCGCCAGAAGGGTCAGCGATGACCCGGACTTCGGCGATCCGGTGCGCCGCGGCAAGCTTGCCGGCGAGGGTTCGGATGCACTACCGACCCCCAGTCGCGATGCGAACGGCCATGGCGGTCACGGGGGGCATGGAGGCCACGACCACTAATCTCCGGTATGGAAAACCGGCCGGAGGGTCCAGTCGGACCCTCCGTGTTACCCACACCTGTTTCAAGCAACGTTTGCCACACGGCTAAACGAAAAGAGGACACGACATGCAGACCAAGAGCACGATCCACAACACCACCCGAGCCGCCCTGGCGGCCCTGCTGCTGGCCGTGGCCACGCCGCTGCTGGCCCATGAGGGCGAACTGGGCAGTACGCCGGAGGACGGCGCGACGGTGCAGGGTTCACCCGAGAAAATCGGCATCGAATTCGAGGGTGCGATGCGTATCACCCAGTTCGATGTCTCCGGCCCCGATGGCCGGGTGCGCCTGACGAACCCCCCGGGCAACGACCCTACCGAACGCTACTTTGTGGAGCCGGCCGAGCCGCTGCCGGCCGGGGACTACCAGGTGCGCTGGCGCGGGCTGGCCCGCGACGGTCACATGATGTCCGACGGCTTCCGCTTCACGGTAGAGGACTGATCCATGGCCTGGATGTCGGCACTCGCCGGGGTGGAGGCCTGGACCGTCGCGATGATCCTTGTGACGGCCGGGTTCTACGGCGGCGCCTTGCTGGCGACCGGGGTGGTGCTGTTTCGTCTGACGTTTCCGGATCTGCCCGATCGGGAGCGCCGGGTGGCCAGCCGTATCGGCGCTATCGTGGCCTGGGTCGGGATCGCCCTGGCCCTGATCCAGTGGCCGTTGCAGGCGGGGTATCTCGGGGGCGGCACTGTCGCCTCCGCGGTGGACCCGATGCTGCTCGGCATGGTGTTCGAGGGCGCCCAGGGGACGCGTCTGATCCTCGCGGTGAGCGGGCTGCTGCTGGTGCAGGCAATCCTTCTGGATGCGCGACGGCTGCCGTGGCTGGGTTACGGGCTGAGTCTCGCCGGCGTTGGGCTGGTGATGCTGGCCTTCGTGCAGGTGGGGCATACCGTGGACGAGCCTCGTCTTCTGTTGGCCGCCCTGCTGATCGTGCATCTGCTGGCTGCCGCCTTCTGGGTCGCGTCGCTGGCGCCGCTGTACCGGCTGGCCGGGCACCCACCCGAGGGCGCGGATGCCGCGCGCATCCTGGCGCGCTTCGGCCAGGTGGCGGTGTTCGGGGTCGGGTTGCTGGTGCTGGCCGGTGTGGTGCTGGCGGCCTTGCTGCTGGGCGGTGTCACGCCATTGTTTACCACGGGCTATGGGCAGTTCCTGATCGGCAAGGTCCTGATCGTCGGATTGCTCCTGCTGCTGGCCGCCGCGAACAAGTGGCGGCTGGTGCCGGCGTTCGAGCGCGGCGAACCCGGGGCCCCCGGACGGCTGCGCCGGAGTATCGCGCTGGAGGGAAGCCTGGTCGCGTCGATCCTGCTGCTGACCGCAGTGCTGACCACGGTCAGTTCACCGGCCGGTGGATAGGTGGGGGTGCCAGCAACATTGATCAGTGTTTCCCTGTAAGTCGTCGTCAGATGGGTCGCTGGGCGACCGTGGCGGCGAGTTCGACGTCCTCGCCCTCGCGCTGGACGCGGATGTCGAGGGTCGCGCCGGGGGAGGTACGGGCGATCACGTTGAGCGCTTCGCGCGGGGTGTTCACGCTGCTGCCGTCCAGGTGGGTGATGATGTCTCCCGGCCGGATTCCAGCCTCTTCCGCAGGCCCCTCGCGCAGGATGCCGGCGACCAGCACGCCGCGCGGCGTGTCCAGGCCGAAGGATTCGGCCAGTTCGCGGTTCATCGCCTGGACCTCGATCCCCAGCCAGCCGCGGGCCACGAAGCCCTGTTCGATGATCTCGGTCATCACGCTGCGCGCGAGGTCCACCGGGATCGCGAAGCCGATGCCGTGGGAGCCCCCGGAACGCGAGAAGATCGCGGTGTTGATGCCGATGACCTCGCCGCGGGCATTGATCAGGGCGCCGCCGGAGTTGCCCGGGTTAATGGCCGCGTCGGTCTGGATGAAGTCCTCGAAGGTGTTGATGCCGAGCTGATTGCGGCCGGTGGCGGAGACGATGCCCTGGGTCACCGTCTGGCCGACACCGAAGGGGTTGCCGATGGCCAGGACCACATCGCCCACCTGCAGCTCGCTGGAGTGCCCCACCGTGGCAACCCCCAGTCCCGGGGCATGCACGCGCAGTACGGCCAGGTCGGTATCGGTATCGATACCGATGATCTCGGCCGGGTGGGCCTCGCCGCCGGGGAGCATAATGGCGATGGCGTCCGCCTCCTCGATCACGTGGTGATTGGTGAGGATGTGCCCCTGTTCGGTCATGATGACGCCAGAGCCGAGGCTGGACTGCTCCTGTTCGCCGGGCGGTAGCGGCTGGCCGAAGAACTCGTGCAGGCCGAAGCCGGAGGGCCGGTCGATGGTGCGCGAGGTCATGATGTTGACGACCGCGGGTGCCGCGCGGCGCACGCCGTCGGCGTAGCTGGCGGGTGCCCCGGTCGCGGCCGGGGCGGTTACCGGCTCGGCAACCTGCAGCGCCGCGCCGGGTTCGTCGCGGCCGAGGATCTGGGGGAAGAACACCGCGATTACCACGGCGAGGGCAATGCCGGTCAGCGCGGCTTGCAGCAGAAAGCGAGAGAAATACACCATATCTCGAATATACCGAATCATCGTTCAACAGGGGATCCCGCCGTGGTCGATCGCGACGAATTGATGCAGGCGCTGAATGCGGAGCTTGAACCGGACCGTTTCCGCGATTACTGCCCGAATGGGCTGCAGGTGGAGGGGCGCCGCGAGATCCGGCGGATCGTCAGTGGCGTGACCGCCTCGCTGGCGCTCGTGGAGGCCGCAGTGGAGGCCGAGGCCGATCTGATCCTGGTGCACCATGGCTACTTCTGGAAGGGTGAGCCGCAGGAGGTGACCGGCATGAAGCGCGAACGCATACGCCAGCTGCTGGCGCACGACATCAACCTGGTGGCCTACCACCTGCCGCTGGATGCCCACCCCGTGCTCGGCAACAACACGCAGCTGGCCGGCCGCCTGGGCTTCGAGATCGATGGCGTGCTGCGCGAGGATGGCGTCGGCCAGGTTGGTACCCCGGCGCGGGCATTGTCGGCGCCGGACATGCAGGCCCACATCAGCAACGTGCTGGGGCGCGAGGCCCTGTGCGTGGAAGCCGGCGACCACCCGATCCGGCGCATTGCGTGGTGCACCGGTGGTGCGCAGTCCTTGCTGACGGAGGCGGCGGCGCTGGGGGTGGATGCCTACATCAGTGGCGAGATCTCCGAACAGACCACCCACGAGGCGCGCGAGTTGGGGGTGCATTTCTTCGCCGCCGGGCATCATGCCACCGAGCGCTACGGGGCCCCGGCCCTCGGTCAGTGGTGTGCGGAACGTTTCGGTCTCGAGCACGAGTTCATCGAGATCGACAATCCCGCCTGACGGGAGTCTTCGCCCCTGCAGGCGCGGCCCGCTGCGAGATTGTGGTGCAATTCGTGCGGTTTCGGGGCATTGCCGGAGCGTACGGCAAGCCGCCTCATAATCAGCGTCTTATAAGGTCCCCGGTAGCGCTTGACCGAGTGCAAGGCTCGGTTTTAAGGCAGTAATCTACTTGACCTTATTAGCGTGTTCGGGAATTCTATCGGATTTTACAGCCCGCCCAGATGGGCATTCGCGCGTGCGGCCCAGGCCCCTCGCGCCCAGGCTGCGCCCTCGTTGTGCGGTCGCGGGAACCCGATTTCAACACGTTGTTTGGAGAGACAAACATGGCAAACCAAGGCGTAAACCGAGGCCGTCGCCGGTTCCTCGTCGCCGCGACATCCGTCGTAGGCGGAGCCGGGGTCGCCGCAGTTGCGGCCCCGTTCCTGGCGTCCTTGCAGCCCAGCGCGCGCGCTCAGGCAGCCGGGGCCCCTGTCGAGTTCGACGTGTCCGCCGTCGAGCCGGGTCAGCGTGTCAGCGTCGAATGGCGCGGCCAGCCCATCTGGGTCGTGCGACGCACCGAGGAGATGATCGCCGGTTTGTCCGAAGTGACCGATCGTCTGCGCGATCCGGAATCCGAGGTGGAGAGCCAGCAGCCGGCATACGCGCAGAACGAGTTCCGCTCGCGCGACCCGGAGGTCCTGGTCGTGATCGGCATCTGCACCCATCTGGGCTGCTCGCCGAGCTACCGTCCGGAGATCGGCGATCCCGAGATGGGTGCCGACTGGCAGGGCGGCTGGCTGTGCGGCTGCCACGGTTCGCGCTTCGACCTCGCCGGTCGCGTGTACCGCAACATGCCTGCGGCCACCAACCTGGTCGTCCCGCGGCACATGTATCGCACGGACACCTTGCTTGTCATTGGTGAAGACGAAGACGGGGAGGCGATCTAATGGCCAGCAATCCTGATACCAAGATCCAGGGCGGTCTGCTGGGCTGGGTGGACGCCCGCTTCCCGCTCTCCCAGATGTGGAACGAGCATCTGGCACAGTACTACGCGCCGAAGAACTTCAATTTCTGGTATTTCTTCGGCTCCCTGGCGCTGCTGGTGCTGGTCATCCAGATCGTCTCCGGCATCTTCCTCACCATGTTCTACAAGCCCGACGCCGAACTCGCGTTCGCGTCCGTCGAGTACATCATGCGCGACGTGGAGTGGGGCTGGCTGATCCGCTACATGCACTCCACCGGCGCCTCGATGTTCTTCGTGGTCGTCTATCTGCACATGTTCCGGGCGCTGCTGTACGGCTCCTACAAGAAGCCGCGCGAGCTGATCTGGATCTTCGGCGTGCTGATCTACCTGGTGCTGATGGCCGAGGCCTTCGCCGGCTACCTGCTGCCGTGGGGCCAGATGTCGTACTGGGGCGCCCAGGTGATCGTGAACCTGTTCCAGACCATCCCGTACATCGGGCCGGACCTGGTGACCTGGATCCGCGGTGACTTCCTGCTGTCCGACGCCACACTGAACCGCTTCTTCGCGCTGCACGTGGTGGCCCTGCCGCTGGTGCTGATCATGCTGGTGGCCGCGCACATCATTGCGCTGCACGAAGTGGGCTCCAACAACCCCGATGGCATCAACATCAAGGACAACAAGGACGAGAACGGCATCCCGAAGGACGGCATCCCGTTCCACCCGTACTACTCCGTGAAGGATCTGGTGGGTGTCGGCGTGTTCCTGATGGTCTTCGCCGTGATCATGTTCTTCTTCCCCACTGGTGGTGGCCTGTTCCTGAAGCCGGACAACATGATTCCGGCCGACCCGCTGGTCACCCCGGACCTGATTCCGCCGGTCTGGTACTTCACCTCGATGTACTCGGTGCTGCGTTCCGTGCCGGATCCGTTCCTCGGCGTGGTCGCGATGGGTGCCGCGGTGGTGATGCTGTTCTTCATCCCCTGGCTGGATCGCAATCCGGTCCTGTCGATGCGCTACCGTTCGTTCGCGGCCAAGTTCAACCTGGCGGTGTTCGTGGTGGCCTTCGTGATCCTGGGCTGGCTGGGTCTGCAGCAGGCCACCACCGAGGTCAGCGAGATGAGCCTGCGCTTCGCCACGGTCTACTTCGCGTTCTTCTTCCTGCTGTGGTTCCTCAGCAAGGAACGCTCGGTGGCCTTCAGCCTGATCGCGTTCGCCGTGGTGGTCGGGATCTACACGATCTACGACCTCCTGCGCTTCGACCCGAGTGATGCGAGCCTGATCATGTGGTCCTGGCTGATTCCGACCGTGTATCTGTTCGTGACCATGGTGGCCCCCGCCTTTGCGCGTGGCCTGGGCCGTGACCGTGCCGTTCCGGAAAGGGTGACTTCGTAATGAAAACGCTTATCGCAACTACGTTCCTGGCCGCTGCGGCCCTGTTCACCGTCCCGGCCGCATCGGCGGCCGGGTACGACGGCGACTTGGAGAAGGCCAACATTGATGTGACCAACGAGGCCTCGCTGCAGCGCGGTGCCAACCTCTTCATGAACTACTGCATGGGGTGTCACGCGACCGAGTACATGCGCTACAACCGCGTGGCGCGGGATATCGGGCTGACCGAGCAGCACATGGAAGAGAACTTCATCTTCATGACCGACGAGGCCGGCGACCCGGTCGGCGTGGGTTCTCTGATGAAGAACGCCATGAGCGACGACTATGGTGAAGAGGCCTTTGGCGTGGTCCCGCCCGACCTGACCATGACCACCCGCATCAATGGCGAGGACTGGGTCTACACCTTCCTGAAGAGCTTCTACGTCGACGAGTCGCGGCCGCTGGGCGCGAACAACGAGGTGTTCGAGAATGTCGGCATGCCCCACGTATTGTGGGAACTGCAGGGCTGGCAGGAGAAGGTCGTCGACGAGGATGGCAATGAGCGTCTCGAACTGGTGCGCTCCGGCCAGATGACGCAGAGCGAGTACGATCGTGCCGTGCGCGACATCGTTACCTACCTCTCGTATATGGGCGAGCCGATGCAGCTGGAACGTCAGCGGATCGGCCTGTACGTGCTGATTTTCCTCGGGATCTTTACGATCCTGGCCTACTTCTTGAAAAAGGAGTACTGGAAAGACGTACACTAGGCGGCCTGAACCGTCGCCGGCGCGTTGATCGCGGAGGATCGCGCGCCGGTGTTATTGACCGTCTGCCCGGCACGGGAAACCGTCAGGCCGGGGTAGGGAGAAAGCCATGGCGCTGGTCGCCAACCGTCGTTCCGTTATGACCCTGTTTTCTGCACACGACTGCGTTCGCTGTCACCGCGTGCGCATCATCCTCGCGGAGAAGGATATCGCGGTGGATGTCGTCAACCTTGGGCCGGACGAACTGCCCGAGGATCTCTCGGACCTGAATCCGTACAACGAGGTCCCGACCCTGGTGGATCGTGACCTGGCCCTGTACGGCACCCACGTCATTACCGAGTACCTGGACGAGCGCTTTCCGCATCCGCCGTTGATGCCGGTGGACCCGGTGTCGCGCGCGGCCGCGCGGCTGGCGCTTTATCGCGTGGAACGCGACTGGTACGAGGGTCTGGACGCGGTGTACAAGGCCTCCGGTTCGGGACTCACCAAGGCGCGCAAGATTCTGCGCGAGAGCCTGGTCAGTTCGGCCGAGATCTTCGAGCTCAAGCCGTACTTCCTGAGTGACGAGTTCTCCATTGTCGACTGCGCGATCGCCCCGGTGATGTGGCGCTTGCCGGCCGTGGGGATCGACCTGGCCTCGCTGCCGCAGGCGATCCAGGAATACGCCGACCGGGTCTGCAAGCGCGAGTCGTTCCAGGTGAGTCTGACCGAGGCCGAGCGCGAGCTGCGCCTGTGACTTCGTCGCGTCCCTATCTGCTCCGTGCGCTGTGGGAGTGGGTCACGGATAACGGCTTTACGCCGCATATCCTGGTCGATGCCACGGTGGAAGGGGTGGTCGTTCCGGACGCCTTCGTCGACCAGGGCAAGATCACCCTCAATGTCGGACCGTCGGCGGTTCAGGCATTGAACATCGGGGACGACGCCGTGGCCTTCTCGGCCCGTTTTGCCGGAAACCCCATGGATGTGTTCGTCCCGATGCAGGCCGTGCTCGCGGTCTATGCGCGCGAGAACGGGCAGGGAATGATGTTCGGCAGCGAACCGGGTCCGGGGCCCGAGGACGATGGCCCCGGAACGCCCCCGGATGGTTCCGGCGACGGGGGAGGCGGCGATGATGCCCCGGCGCCTAAGCGCAAGGGACCGGCCCTGAAGGTCGTCAAGTAGGGCCCCGATCGGGGCCCTTTCTTTTGGGTGACGGTCCAGCGGTTCGGGACCGGCGTTCTAGCGAGGGCCGGGTGCCTTGCCCGGATTGAGGATATTGGCCGGATCGAACTCGCGCTTGATCCCGGCCATCAGGCCCAGTGCCACGGGGTCCAGCTCGCGCGCCACATAAGGGCGCTTGACCAGACCAATGCCGTGCTCCCCGGAAAGGGTGCCGCCCAGCGAGAGCACCAGCGTGAACACCCCGTCCAGGCAGCGCTCGGCCGCGGCCAGCTCCGCCGGGTCGTCGGGGTTGACCAGCAGGTTCACGTGGATGTTGCCGTTGCCGGCGTGGCCGAAATTGACGATCTTGATCGCGTGTTCGGTCGCCAGGCCGTCCAGCCCCGCGATCAGATCCGGGATGCGCGAGACGGGGACGACCACGTCCTCGTTGATCTTCTTCGGGGCCACGGTCCTGAGCGCCGGCGACAGCGCCTTGCGCACCGCCCAGAGGGCCTGCGTCGCCTCCGGGGTATCGGCACTGCGGGTCTCCAGGCAGCCGTCTCCCTCCGCCGCACCCCGGATGCCCGCGGTCGTCGCGTCGATGCCGGCCTCGGTGCCGTCGGTCTCGATCATCAGGATGGCGCCCGCGTCCGCCGGCAGGGGGCAGTCCGGGTCGTAGTCGCGGATCATCGCGATGGCGGAGTGGTCCATGAACTCCAGCGCGGACGGAACCTCGGCCCGGGCCATCAGGCGCGAGACCGCGCGGGCCGCGGCGCCGACATCGCGGTACACGGCCTGGATCAGGCGGGTGGCCTCGGGCCGCGGGGTCAGGCGCAGCGTGGCTTCGGTGGTGACTGCCAGGGTGCCCTCCGATCCGATCAGCAGTCGCGTCAGGTCGTAACCCACCACGCCCTTGGTCGTGTGCACCCCAGTGCGGAAGGCCTCGCCCGTCCCGGCCACGGCCGCCAGGCCCAGAGTGTTGTCGCGGGGCGTCCCGTATTTCACCGCGTGGGGGCCGGCGGAGTTGTAGGCGAGATTGCCGCCCAGAGTGCAGTAGGCGCTGCTGGTGGGATCGGGTGGCCAGAAGAAGCCGTGGGCGCCTGCTGCCTCCTGGATCTCGCCATTGGTGACCCCCGGTTCGGCAATCAGCCACCGGTTTTCCGGGTCCACCTCGAGAATCCGGTTCATATGCTCGAAGGACACGACCAGGCCGCCGTGGTCGGGGACCGCGGCCCCGGTCGTGCCCGTACCCCGGCCCCGGCTGGTCAGGGCGACCCCCAGGCGGCGGCAGAGGCGGACCAGTTCGCGCACGGTGTCCGCGTCGCGCGGAAAGGCCACGGCATCCGGGGCGGCGTGCAGCTTCGAATTGTCCGCGCCGTAGGTCCAGCAATCCGCCGGATCCACGAGCCGATCAGCGGGTTCCAGGAGTTGTTCCAGCTCGCGTGCCAGTGGGGTCATGGGTGGGTGCTCAGTCGGTGGTGGCCTGGATGGCATCCTGCAGCCAGTCGATTCGGTCCTGGCCATCCAGGGTCATGACATCGAACCGCACGGGACCGTTCCAGGCGTGTTCCTGCAGGTAGGCCTCGGCCACCCGCAGCAGACGGGCCTGCTTGCGCCGGTCGATGCTTTCCGCGCCACCACCGAACCCGGGGTGGCTGCGCTTGCGCACTTCCACCAGCACAAGGGTGTCGCCCTCCTGGGCGACTAGGTCCAGCTCGCCGTAGGGGCGGCGCACGTTGCGGGCGCGGATCCGCAGTCCGCGGGTCTCGAGATAGTCCGCCGCCCGGTCCTCGGCGGCCTGTCCCGAGGCGCCCGGGCGGAACACTCAGGCGTCTCCGCCCGGTAGATCGATCCGCTGCGGCTCCCCGTGCACGAAGCGCGCCCAGGCCGGCTCCCGGATCCACTCGTGGCTGAACGGGTTCAGGCTCCAGGTTCCGGTGCCCCCGGCGAGCTGATGATGCGGGGCCGCGCGAATCGCCTCCTGACGCAGGCTCAGGCGCAGGGCATCCATGCCCAGGGCGACGAAACGCGGCAGGGTCTCGTCGCGGGCCTCCTGATCGCCCCCCAGGGGCCGGACCTGATCGAAAAGGCGTGGCGCATCGGGAAACACGATCCCGTTCAGGTCCGCGTCGCGATTGGCATTGGGCCGACCGGAATACACATGGGCCGTCGCCATCATCGGGAGGTGGCTGGCGCGGTGGAAATGGATATGTGGCGTGATGCGCCGTACCTGTGGTGCGGTGCCGGCAATGAACAGGTGGTCCACATCCGCGCGCACCTGCGGATCGCCTTCCAGCTCCAGTCCTGTGCGGCGGGCGACGTCGCGGATGCGAGATTCGCTTTGCGGGATGCCCAGCGCCTGGCCGATGGCCGCGTTCAGCTCGCCCGCGCTGGGCTGGATGCGGATTACGTCGCGTGCCCGGCGACCGTCTTCGGCGAGCGCCGCCTGGTAGGCCGATGCCACCCGGTCACCGAAGTTCCCCTCCGGCAGGATTACCAGGGGGTGGCGCCAGCCCGCGCGGGCGGCGCGATCGGCCACGGCCCGCGCGTCCTCTTCGGGGTTCAGGGCCAGCGTGGTCTGCCCGCCGTTGGCAATGGCGTCGGTCCGGTTGAGCAGTACCGAAGGTACCGTCTGCTCGATCCGGGCGACATGGCCCACGGACTCGCGGCGCAGGGGGCCGATGATCCGGGCGACGCCCGAGTCCACCCCGCGGCGGTACAACGCGGCGGCCGCATCCGGCTGGCCGCGGGTGTCGCGCACGATCAGTCGGCCGTTACCCCCGCCCTCCGCGTAATAGGCGCGGGTGATGCCATCCAGGATCGCGTTCCCCAACTCGCCCAGGTCACCGGACAATGGCAACAGCACGAGAATGTCGCCCGGCCGGTCGGTCGCGAGCGGATGACTGGCGAGCAGCTCCGGCAGCAGGCTGTTGGCCGGGTGCGACGGATGACGTTCGCGCCACTGCCCGGCGGCATGGCGGGCCTCCTCCTGCGTGTCGGCCGCGCGCAGCAACCGGAACAGGCTGACCCAGGCATCGCCATTCGGCGGGTGGTTGCCGATCACCTGTTCGCGCTGGGCCGGGCGCAGGGCGGCCAGCAGGCCCCAGATGCGCTGCTGGTTCACCTCGTGAAGGTCCGGCTCCATGACCAGGAGCCCATCCAGGCGCAGGCGGGAGTCCAGGGCCTGATACCATTGGCCTTCCTGCTCCAGCAGATGGGCATGCAGGGACAGCCCCTGGCGATAGACCTCCGGCGAACGGGTCGGATCGTCCGGGTCATCCGCGCCGAGGCGCTCGCGGGCCAGGGCCCAGTCGCGCTGGGCCGCCGCGAGGCGTGCGCCCAGCAGACGGGTCTCCTGCGTAGTGCGCTCGGCCTCGGGGAGCTCGGCCCACAGGCTGTCGGCGCGGTCCAGCTGGTCGGGCGTGGCCGGGTCCAGCGCCAGCACGGCATCGATGGCGGCGCGTACCGTGTCGGGTTCCGGGCGCGAGCGCGCCTCGCTCAGCAGCAGGCTGGCGCGGACCTCCAGCGGGAGTTCGGCCAGGTCCGGACGGACCTCGGGGTCCGGGGTCGGTTCCGGGTCCGGGCGCGGGGTGGCGCACCCCACTACGATGGCGGTGGCCAGCAGTAACAGGGCAAGGCGGGACAGGGGCCTGGCAGGCCCGGCGCGGTTGGGGATTCGGGTCACGATAGCGATTCGTCGGCGAGTTGAGGAGTCAGTATTGAAAGCGCATCAGGCCGTGTCAACGAACTGGGGCACGTTGTGGGTGGTGGCCACCCCGATCGGCAATCTCGGCGACATGAGCCCGCGCGCCGGCGAGGTCCTGGGCCAGGTGCAGCGTATTGCCGCGGAGGATACCCGACACAGCGCCGGGCTGCTGGCCCATCTGGGTGTGCATACGCCGCTGGTCAGCCTGCACGAGCATAACGAGGCCGAGCGGATTCCCGCGCTGCTGGAGGCGCTGCAGCAGGGAGAATCGGTCGCGCTGATCTCGGATGCCGGCACGCCGCTGGTCTCCGATCCCGGATTCCGGCTGGTGCGGGCGGCGCAGGAGGCCGCAGTGCCGGTACGCGCGGTCCCGGGGCCCAGCGCCCCTCTGGCGGCGCTGGCCGTCGCCGGTCTGCCGTCGGACCGGTTCTGTTTCGAGGGTTTTCTTCCGCATGCCGCCGGGGCCCGCATCCGACAACTGGAGACACTGCTCGCGCAGCCGGTTACCACCATCCTGTTCGAGTCCTCGCACCGCATCCGCGCCGCGGCCGAGGACCTCGCGGGGCTGGCGCCGGAGCGCGAGGTGTTCCTGGCGCGCGAGCTGACCAAGCAGTTCGAGGAGCACTATCGCGGGGTGGCGGGTGAACTCCCCGCCTGGCTGGATGCCGACCGTAACCGCACGCGCGGCGAATTCGTCCTGATCCTGGGGCCCGCACCGGCTCCGGAAACCGGCGGCGAGGCCGACGAGCCGCTGTCGGCCGAGCACGAGCGCCTGCTGGCGGCGCTGCTGCGCGAGCTCCCCCTCAAGCGTGCCGCGCGCCTGCTCTCTGACGCCACCGAGCTCCCACGCAACCGCGTCTACGCCCGCGCCCTCGCCCTCAAGGACGCCGCCGGCTAGGGCTTGTTGTTCCGCCACAGAGAGGTCAAGGGCAAGAGCCGTCGACAGGAAGGTTAGAAGAGGGGAAGAACATCATTGTTGGTAGGAGGGCTGTTGTTGCCGCATCGGCCGGATCTCGGTGTTTGGAGTCCAGTTGAGTTCCTTCCAGTCTTCATGCCTTCCTGTGAATCGCTCTTGACCTTAATCCGTGCGCCTGATGGCGGGCCAGGACCTTGTTGGCCAGGGCCTGGTGAAGCCTTGCGTTCGGGGGCGCGGCGGCGTACAAGGAGCGCGGGAGTCGGCCTGGCAGTCGCTGCATCCTCGGATGTGGAGGAAAGTCCGGGCTCCACAGGGCAGGACGCCAGGTAACGCCTGGGCGGCGCGAGCCGACGGAAAGTGCCGCAGAAAATATACCGCCGATGGCCCTCGGGCACAGGCAAGGGTGAAATGGTGCGGTAAGAGCGCACCGCGCGACTGGTAACAGTTCGTGGCAGGGTAAACCCCGTCCGGAGCAAGGCCAAATAGGGGTGCATGGTGCGGCCCGCATCGCACCCGGGTAGGCTGCTCGAGGCGTCCGGTGACGGACGTCCCAGATGAATGACTGTCTACGACAGAACCCGGCTTACGGCCGGCTCCCACTTTTTCCCACCTCTGAGCCTCCCGTCGCGTCGTCGGTTCGGGCCGGACCCGCTGCGTCCGCGGAAAACTTGTAAAGTGATGCATGAAGTTTGGGTCTCAACGCGAGGCTTTTAATACCCTTCTTTTAGTCCTTGTGCTGGCCTCGAGCGGGTCGCGCTAAGTCTCTGTGATTCAACGCTTATTTTTTGTTTTTTGGGGTCGATTTTCTTGACTCTGGAGGATGCCCGTACCTATAGTGTCGAAAAGTGGGTCAAAGTGGGGAAAGGTGGGTAACCACCGCTACCAGCCATGTTTCGAGGTGTCAGCCAGCTCAATCTGGACGCGAAGGGCCGCCTGGCCATGCCGGCGCGGTATCGCGACGACCTCGCTGCGAGCTGCAACAGCCAGCTGGTGATCACCGTTGACCCCTCCCGCTGCCTGCTTCTCTACCCGTTTCCGGAATGGGAGCGCATCGAGCAGAACCTGATGTCCCGCCCCAACATGAATCCCAAGGTGCGCAACCTGCAGCGCCTTCTGGTGGGTCACGCCACCGAATGCGAGCTGGATGGCAGCGGTCGTCTGCTGCTGCCCACGCCCCTCCGTCAGTACGCCGGCCTGGAAAAGCGGGTGGTGCTGCTGGGGCAGGGCAAGAAGTTCGAGATCTGGGACGAAGCGACCTGGGAGGAGACCTGCGCCCAGGTGCTGGGGGGTGACGTGGATGACGAAGCGCTCGAGTCCATCGCGTTGTGACGGACATGGAAGCCGCCCCCCATATACCGGTGCTGCGCGACGCGGTGCTGGAGGGCCTGGCCGTGCGTGCTGACGGCTTCTATGTCGACGGCACTTTCGGTCGTGGCGGCCACAGCCGCGCCATCCTGGAGCGGCTGGGGCCGGATGGCCGGCTGCTGGCCATGGACCGCGACCCGGAAGCCGTCGCGGCCGCCGCCGCCTTCGCCGACGACCCCCGTTTCGCCTTCGAGGCCGGCGCCTTCTCGAGCATGGCGGATGTCCTGCGTGAGCGCTCGGCCGGGCGCGGCCCCGACGGCGTGTTTCTGGACCTGGGCGTGTCCTCGCCGCAGCTCGATACCCCCGAACGCGGTTTCAGTTTCCAGCATGATGGCCCGCTGGACATGCGCATGGACCCCGCCCACGGTGAGAGCGCGGCCGAATGGCTGGCGCGTGCCGAAGAGGCCGAGATCGCCGACGTGATCTACCACTACGGCGAGGAGCGTCATTCACGGCGTATCGCCCGCGCGATCGTGGCGGCTCGCGCGGAGGCACCGATCAGCCGTACCGGCGAACTGGCCGAGATCGTCCGCCGCGCGGTGCCGAAGCGCGAGCCGGGCAAGCACCCGGCGACCCGCACCTTCCAGGCCCTCCGCATCTATGTGAACCAGGAACTGGCCGAACTGGAGCAGTGGCTGGCGACCATTCCCGACGTGTTGCCGGCCGGTGCCCGACTGGTGGTCATCAGCTTCCATTCGCTGGAAGACCGTCTGGTGAAGCAGGCCCTGCGCAAGCCGGTGTCCGACGTCCGGTTGCCGAAGGGCCTGCCGGTCATGCCGGAGGAGCCGGAGCGCAATCTGCGGCCCGTCGGCAAGCCGATCCATGCCGATCGCGAGGAACAACGGATCAATCCGCGTTCGCGCTCGGCCGTGCTGCGCGTGGGGGAGCGGCTCTGATGGTTGCGCGCGGGCTCCTGGCGGTGACCCTGGCAACTGGCGTGTTTGCGTCGGCGATTGGCGTGGTCGCGGCCAAGCACGAGGCGCGCCAGGCCTTTATCGATCAGCAGCAGGCGCTGAGTCAGCGCGATGCCCTGAACCTCGAGTGGACGCAACTGCAGATCGAGCAGTCGACCTGGGCGACCCAGGGCCGGGTGGAAGAGCAGGCGCGCGAACGCCTCGGCATGATCCAGCCCGACTCCGACCGCATCGTGGTGATCGGGGGTGATGCATGGGCGCGCTGAAGCGACAGATCAGTGGCGGGCGCCTGAAGGTCGTGATCGCCGTGTTCGCCCTCGCGAGCGTTGCGCTGCTGTTGCGCGCGGTCGACCTGCAGGTGCTGGAGCGTGACTTCCTGACCAAGCAGGGCGAGCAGCGCCAGGTCCGCACCCTGACCGAATCGGCCCACCGCGGCATGATCACCGACCGCCATGGCGAACCCCTGGCGATCTCGGCGCCGGTACAGACGGCCTGGGCCAATCCCCAGGACCTCATGGATCAGCGCGCGCGCTGGCCGGACTTGGCGGCGGCGCTGGATGTCGACCCGGAATGGCTGGCGGAGCGCATCGAGACACGCGCCACGCGCGAGTTCGTCTACCTGCGCCGCCACATGCTTCCCGAGCAGGCCGAGCGCGTGGCCGAGCTGCGCATGCAGGGTGTCGGACTGACCCGGGAGTTCCGGCGCTACTATCCGCATGGCGAGGCGACCTCGCATGTACTCGGCTACACCAATATCGACGACCAGGGCCAGGAGGGCGTGGAGCTGGCCTTCGATCAGTGGCTCTCGGGGCAACCGGGGGCCAAGCGCGTCCTGCGCGACCGCCACGGCCGCACCATTCGTGACGTGGCCAGCATCCGCCCGGCGCGGGACGGCAATACCCTGGCGCTCACGCTGGACCAGCGCCTGCAGTACCTGGCCTACCGCGAGCTGAAGGCCGCGGTCGCCGAACACAACGCCCGGGGTGGTTCCGCCGTAATGCTGGATGCCCGCACCGGCGAGGTCCTGGCGCTGGTCAACCAGCCCGGCTTCAACCCGAACAATCGCGGCGCCATCCGCTCCGACCGGGCGCGCAACCGCGCCATTACCGACACCCTGGAGCCGGGCTCGGTGATGAAGCCCTTTACCGTGGCGGCAGCCCTGGATGCTGGCGTGGTGGACGCCAACGCGACCCTGGAGACCGGGCCCGGCACGATGCGCGTCGGGCGGCTGACCGTGCGCGACCTGCGCGACTACGGGACTATCGACCTGACCACCCTGATCGCCCGTTCCAGCAACGTCGGGGCCACCCAGCTGGCGCTGAAGACCCCGGCGGACCGGTTCTGGCAGACGCTGCACCAGGCCGGCTTCGGCCAGGCCCCGGGGACCCACTTCCCCGGCGAGGCTCGCGGTCGCCTTCGTGATTTCACCACCTGGCGCGAGGTGGAGCAGGCGACGCTCGGCTATGGCTACGGCCTGTCGTTGTCGCCGCTGCAGATGGCGGCGGCGTACACCGCGTTTGCCAACGACGGCGAGCGCGTGCCGGTGCGGCTGGTGCGTACCGCCGACGACCTGCGCGATCCGGCCCGGGTGATGACCCCGCGCACCGCGCGCCAGGTGCTGGCGATGATGGAGCACGTGATCGGCACCGAAGGCACCGCCCGTCAGGCGGCGATCGATGGCTACCGGGTGGCCGGCAAGACCGGCACCAGTCGCAAGAGCGGCCCGGGCGGCTATACCGAGGACCGCTATTTCTCCAGTTTCGTTGGTCTGGCGCCGGCCTCCGATCCGCGCTTCGTGATGGCCGTGGTGATCGACGAGCCGGATGCCGGCGTCTACTACGGAGGCGCGGTCGCGGCCCCGGTATTCCAGCGCGTGGTCGGGTCGGCCCTGCGCATGTTCAACGTCCGTCCGGACGCGATGCCCGAGATCCCGATGCGTTTCGCCGCGGAACACGAGGGGGCAACATGATGGCCGCCCGCGATACCCGGAGCGAGACCGGACCGATGCTGGGCGATCTGCTTCAGGGCGTCGATCTGCGCCCCGAGGACGCCCGGATCCCGGTCACCGACCTGGTTCAGGACAGCCGTCGGGCCGGACCCGGTGCCGTCTTTGTCGCACTGGCCGGCACCCACGGGCATGGCCTGGAGCATGCCGCCGATGCTGCCGCGCAGGGTGCCAGTGCGATCCTGTGGGACGAGGGCGAGCCCTCCGAAACCCGCCTCGATGTCCCGTTGATCCATGTACCGGGCCTGCGCGAACGGCTCCCCGAGATGGCGCGCGCGCTGTTCGGGGCCTGGCCGGAGGCGGCCCCGCTGGTGGCGGTAACCGGAACCGACGGCAAGACCTCGGTCACCCACCTGATCGCGCTGGCCCTGGAGGCCCTGGGCCGGTCGACGGGCCTGATCGGCACGCTGGGTTTTGGGCGGCCGGGTCAGCTCGTCGATACCGGCCACACCACGCCGGGCGTGCTTGATCTGCACCGACAACTGGCGGCGCTGGCCGGTGCCGGCTGCGACGCCGTGGCCCTGGAGGCCTCCTCGCACGGGCTCGCGCAGGGGCGCCTGGCCGGAGCCCCGATCGGCGTGGCCGTGCTGACCCGGCTGAGCTCCGATCATCTCGATTTCCACGGCAGTCAGGAGGCCTACGCCGCCGCGAAGGCGCGGCTGTTTGCCTGGCCCGGCCTGCAAACGGCGGTGCTCAACGTCGACGATGCCTTCGGCCGTCAGCTGGCCGGGGCCCTTGCGCCCGGCGTCCAGGCCCTGACCTACAGCGCCGCCGGGGCTCCCGCCGACCTGAGTGCGCGCGACGTGGAGGCCACGCCGGAGGGGTTGCGTTTCACCCTCGTGGCGGACGGCCGGACCTACCCGGTGTGCTCCGCGCTGTTCGGGCTGTTCCAGGTCGGCAACCTGCTTGCGACCCTCGCCACGCTGCAGGCCCTTGGGGTGGAGCGCGAGGCTGCGATCACGGCGCTCAAGGAATTGCCGGGCGTGCCGGGACGCATGGAGCGTTTCCCGCTGCCAAACGGCGTCCTGGCGGTGGTCGACTATGCCCATACCGCCGAGGCGCTCGAGGCAGCGTTGTGTGCCCTGCGCCCGCATACCGCGGGCCGCCTGAGCGTGGTCTTTGGCTGTGGCGGCGACCGCGACCGCGGCAAGCGTCCGGCGATGGGGCAGGTGGCCTGCCGCCAGGCGGACGTGGTCTTCGTGACCGACGACAACCCGCGCGGGGAGGACCCGGCCGCGATTCGTGCCGAGGTCCTTGCCGGCTGTGCCAATGCCGTCGAATGCCACGAGATCGGGGATCGCGCCACCGCGATCGCCAGCGCGCTGGCCGAGGCTGCCGCGGGCGACGTGGTGCTGGTGGCCGGCAAGGGACACGAGACCACACAGGAGATTCGCGGTCAGCGCTATCCGTTCAGCGACCGCGAACAGGTGCAGGCACAGGCGGGCCGGCACCTGCAGGACGCGCGCGGCGACGACCGCGCACACAGGGAGGAGGGGCAATGATTCGGATGACCAGCCAGGAATTGGCCGAGGCGGTACAGGGGCGCCTGCAGGGGGTGCCGGACACGGCCTTCGAAGGGGCGTTCACGGACACCCGCGAGCCGCGCCCGGGTGCGCTGTTCGTCGCGCTGAAGGGGCCCAACTTCGATGCCCACCAGCAGGTGGCCAGTGACCTGCCGGCCCCGGTGCTGCTGGTCGAGCGGGCCCTGGATGTACCACAGCCGCAGGTCATCGTGTCCGATACCCGCGAGGCGCTGGGCCGTCTGGGCCGCCACTGGCGCCGCCAGAGCCGCGCCCGCGTGATCGCCCTGACCGGGTCCAACGGCAAGACCACCACCAAGGAGATGCTGCGCTGCATCCTCGAAGGTGTGGGGTCGGTGCATGCCACCGCAGGCAACCTGAACAACGAGATCGGTACGCCCATGACCCTCCTGGCGATGCCACAGGACGTGGACTATGCGGTGATCGAGCTGGGCGCGAACCATGCCGGCGAGATCGGCCGCATGGTGCGCTGGGTCGAGCCGCAGGTCGCGATGATCACCAACGCCGGGCGCGCGCACCTCGAGGGCTTCGGCAGCCTCGAGGGGGTCGCCCATGCCAAGGCCGAGATCTACTCCGGCCTCCCGGCGCAGGGCGGCACCGCCGTGATCAATCTGGATGATCCCTTCGCCGACTACTGGCTGTCGCTGAACGAACACCACCACTGCCAGCGCTTCTCGCTGGAGGGTGGCGGCGAGGTGGAGGGCATGTGGCAGGCCCCGGACCGGCTACGCCTGGCGATCCTCGGCGCCGGGCGTGATCTGCGCCTGGCCGGCCCCGGGCGGCACCTGGCGGCGAATGCCGTCGCCGCCGCGGCCGCGGCGAACGCGGTGGGTATCGGGATCGATCCCATCGTCGAGGGCCTGGCGCGCTGGAAGCCGGTGCGCGGCCGCCTGCAGGAACTGTGGCATGCCAGTGGCGCGCGGCTGTGGGACGACAGCTACAACGCCAACCCGGACTCGCTGCGGGCCGGGCTGGAGGTGCTGGCGGCCATGCCCGGGCGGCGCATCCTGGTCCTGGGCGCGATGGGCGAGCTGGGCCCGGAGACCCCGGCCCTGCACCAGGAGACCGGCCGTCTGGCCCGGGCCATGGGCATCGATCACTGCCTGGCCTTGGGCGAGGCCGCGCGCGACAGCGCCGAGGCCTTCGGCGACGGCGGTGAATGGTTCGACGATCACACTGCGCTGCGCGCCCGTCTCGAGCCCCTCCTGGCAGAGGGCACCACGGTGCTGGTGAAGGGCTCGCGCAGCCAGCACATGGAACAGATTCTCGAGGGACTGGACCTGACCTCGTCGGCGCCGGAGGTGGCGAATGCTGTACGCGCTGACTGAGTACCTGAGCCAGTTCTATTCCGCGTTCACGGTCTTTCAGTACCTGACCGTGCGCGCCATCCTCGGGGTGGTCACGGCGTTGGCGATCGCGCTGCTGATCGGCCCGGCGATGATTCGTCGCCTGACCGTCGGCAAGGTCGGCCAGCAGATCCGCGACGACGGCCCGGAATCGCACCTGACCAAGGCCGGCACGCCGACCATGGGTGGCGCGCTGATCCTGGTCGCGGTGGCGGTCGCCACCCTGCTCTGGAGCGACCTGACCAACCGTTTTGTCTGGATCGTACTGCTGACCACGCTGGCCTTTGGCGCCGTCGGCGGCTGGGACGACTACCTGAAGCTGCGCTATGGCAACAGCAAGGGCCTCTCGGCGCGCGCGAAGATCCTGTGGCAGACCCTGTTCGCCCTGATCGCGGCCGGCGTGATCATGTACACCGCGCAGGGGCCGGTGGAGACCACCTTCTACCTGCCAGTGTTCAAGGACATCCAGTTCAGCCTGGGCTGGCTGTTCGTCCCGCTGGTCTGGCTGGTCGTGGTCGGTTCCTCCAACGCCGTGAACCTGACCGACGGGCTGGACGGCCTGGCGATCATGCCGGCGGTCCTGGTGGCCGGTGCCCTGGGCATCTTCGCCTACGCGGCGGGCCATGCGGTGTTCGCGGACTATCTCGGCATCCCCGCGGTACCCGGTGTCGGCGAGGTGGTGATTTTCACTGCCGCCCTGGTGGGTGCCGGCCTCGGCTTCCTGTGGTTCAACACCTACCCCGCCCAGGTCTTCATGGGCGATGTCGGGGCGCTGGCCCTGGGCGCGGCCCTGGGCATGCTGGCGATCCTGACCCGGCAGGAGATCGTGCTGCTGATCATGGGCGGTATCTTCGTGCTGGAGACCCTGTCGGTGATGCTGCAGGTCGCCTCGTTCAAGCTCACCGGGCGGCGCATCTTCCGCATGGCGCCGCTGCACCACCACTTCGAACTCAAGGGCTGGCCGGAGCCGCGCGTAATTGTGCGCTTCTGGATCCTGACCGTGGTGTTCGTCCTGATCGGTCTTGCGACCCTGAAGGTGCGCTGATCCCATGACTCAATCCAACGGCGACAACCTGATCGTGGGACTGGGGGCAACCGGACTGTCGGTGGCCCGCTTCCTGCGTGCACGGGGTCTGCCGTTCGCGCTGACCGATACCCGGGCGGCCCCGGCTGCCCTGGATTCGGGCGAGCCGTGGCTGCAGGATGCCTGGGCCGGCCCGCTGGACACGCTCGATGCCACGGGCTTCGCCCGCATTATCGTCTCGCCCGGCGTGGCCCTGGAGCATCCGGTCCTGCAGCAGGCCCGTGCGGCGGGCGCCCGTCTGACCGGCGATATCGACCTGTTCGCCGAGCAGGCGACGGCCCCGGTAATCGCGATCACCGGCTCCAATGGCAAGAGCACGGTGACCGCGCTGGTCGGCGAGCTGCTTCGCGCCGCCGGCTGGCAGGTCGCGATCGGGGGCAACTACGGTACCCCGGCGCTGGAGCTGCTGGACGCCGCGCCCGAGCTGTACGTGCTGGAGCTGTCGAGCTTCCAGCTGGAGCGCAGCGACACCCTGGCCCCGGCGGCTGCAGCCATCCTGAACATCTCGCCGGATCACCTGGACCGCTACGCCGATCTGGACGCCTACGTGCGGGCCAAGGCGCGCATCCTGGATCGCGCCGAACGCGGGGTGCTGAACCGCGAGGACGCCTGGCTGCGCGAGATCGCGCTGCCGGAGAGTCTCAAGGTGATCTCCTTCGGTCTCGATGCCCCGCCGGGCGCGGCGGACTTCGGCGTGCGCCCTGCCCGCGAGGACGGGCCGGACCTGGTGCGGGGCGACGAGGTCCTGCTCGCTGCCCAGCGCCTGCGCCTGCGTGGACAGCACAACTGGGCCAACGCCCTGGCCGCCCTGGCCCTGGCCTGGCCCTGGATCGATGCCGGCGAGCCGCGCGCCCGCGCGCTGGCGGCCCTGGCCGAGTTCGCCGGCCTGCCGCATCGCTCGCAGTGGATTGCCGAGGTGGGCGGGGTCGACTACATCAACGACTCCAAGGGCACCAATGTCGGCGCGACCCTGGCGGCGCTGCGCGGCACCCCGGGCCCGCTGGTGCTGATTGCCGGCGGGCAGGGCAAGGGGCAGGACTTCGCGCCGCTGGCCGATTACATCCCGGGCAAGGTGCGCGGGGTGGTGCTGCTGGGCGAGGATGCCCCCGCGATCGCGCGGGCCCTGGCCTCGGTGGTCCCGGTCCAGCGGGTGGACGACATGGCCTCTGCAGTGGCCCAGGCCGCGGCCTGGGCGGAGCCCGGTGACACGGTCCTGCTGTCGCCGGGCTGTGCCAGCCTGGACATGTACGCGAACTACCAGGCGCGCGGCGACGACTTCGCGCGCGCGGTGCGGGAGCTGGCGGCATGAGTGTCTCCAGCACCCGCCTCGGACTCCCGGATCGTGGCCTGGTCGCCGGCCTGCGCGACCACGTCGATCTGCCCCTGCTGGCGGTCGCGGCCACCTTGCTGGGTATCGGCCTGGTGATGGTCGCGTCCGCCTCCATGGGGCTGGGGGAACGCTACTTTGGCAATACCTGGCACTTCTTCCAGCGCCAGGTGATCTTCGCCGCGATCGGCCTGGCGCTCGCGACCTTTCTGTGGTCGGTGCCGCTGGCCCGCTGGGAACGCGCGGGGCCCTGGCTGCTGATCCTGGTGATGGTGCTGCTGGTCGCGGTGCTGATCCCGGGGGTCGGCCGCACGGTCAACGGCGCGACCCGCTGGATCCCGCTGGGGATGTTCAACCTGCAGGTCGCGGAGCTGGTGAAGCTGCTGGTGGTGATGTACCTCGCCGGCTACATCGTGCGCCACTACTCGACGCTGCGCCTGCACTTCCTCGGCTTCATCCGTCCCCTGATCGTGCTCGGGGTGGGCACCATCCTGCTGCTTCTGCAGCCGGACTTCGGCGGCGCGGCGATCATGCTGGCGATCGGCATGGGCATGCTGTTCCTTGCCGGCGCCAAGCTGTGGCAGTTCGCCGCGCTGGGCGCGACGATCGCGATCGGCATGGCGGTGGTCGCGGTCGCCGCGCCCTATCGTGTCGCGCGCCTGACCGCCTTCCTCGACCCCTGGCAGGACCCGTTCGCTACCGGCTTCCAGCTGACCCAGTCGCTGATCGCGATCGGATCCGGCGGCTGGTTCGGCGCGGGGCTTGGCAACAGCGTGCAGAAGCTGTTCTACCTGCCGGAGGCGCACAACGACTTCCTGTTCGCCGTCTTTGCCGAGGAGTTCGGCTTCGTCGGTGTCGTGGCGCTGATCGCGCTGTTCGGCGTGCTGGTCTGGCGCTGCATCCGGATCGGGTTGTACGCGGAACGCGCCGGGCATGCCTTCGGCTCCCACCTGGCCTTCGGTGTGGCCATCTGGATGGGCCTGCAGGCATTCCTGAATCTGGCGGTGAACATGGGCCTGCTGCCGACCAAGGGCCTGACCCTGCCGTTTCTCAGTTACGGGGGCAGCTCCCTGATCGTCTCCCTGGCGGCGATCGGTCTGGTGATGCGCGTCTACCGCGAGGCGCAGGTCCCGGCACCGAGGGTGGCGTCCCCGTCCCGCCGTCGGCGCGGAGGTGCGGCATGAGTGCCCCGCGTATCCTGATCATGGCCGGTGGCACCGGCGGCCACGTATTCCCGGGGCTGGCGGTGGCGGAGGCGCTGCGGTCCCGCGGCGCCGAGGTGCGCTGGCTGGGCACCGCCCGCGGTGTGGAGGCACGCCTGGTACCGGAATCCGGCATCGAACTGACAACCCTCCCGATCGCCGGGATCCGTGGCAAGGGCCTGATCGGACTGGCCCTCGCCCCCTGGCGGCTGGGGATTTCCCTGTGGGCGGCCCTGGGCCTGATGACCCGCCTGCGTCCGGACGCGGTGATCGGCTTCGGCGGCTTCGCGGCCGGGCCCGGCGGCTTGATGGCGGCCGCCCTGGGGCGTCCGCTGGCGATCCACGAACAGAACGCGGTGGCCGGCCTGACCAACCGCTGGCTGGCGAAGGTGGCGGACCGGGTGTATTCCGGCTTCGAGCACAGCTTCCCCGAGCGGGTCGCGGTCACGGTGGTGGGCAACCCGGTGCGCGCCCGGATTTCCGCCCTGCCGGCCCCGGAGGCGCGCTTCGACGAGCGCGACGGCCCGCTGAATATCCTGATCCTGGGCGGCAGCCTGGGCGCCCGTTCGCTCAATCGCACGCTGCCCGCGGGCCTCGCCAGGGTCGCGCAGCAGCAGCCGCTGAACATCCGCCACCAGGCCGGCGAGCGCACCCTGGAGGAGGCGCGGGCGGCCTACGCCGAGGCGGGTCTGGAGGCCGAGATCAGCGCGTTCATCGAGGACATGGCCGCGGCCTATGCCTGGGCCGACCTGGTGATCTGCCGGGCCGGGGCCCTGACCGTGGCCGAGGTGGCCGCCGCCGGGGTGCCGGCGATCTTCGTCCCCTATCCGCATGCGGTGGACGACCACCAGACCGCGAACGCCGAGGCCCTGGTTCGCTCCGGTGCGGCCTGGCGCATCGCGGATGCCGAACTGAGTGCCGAACGCATCTTCGAACTGATGGCACCGCTGGACCGCGAGACCTTGCGCGGACGCGCCGCACTGGCGCGCGAGCAGGCCTGCCCGGACACCGTGCAGCGGCTGGCGGATGCCTGCATGGAGATGGCGGGTGCCCGCCCGGAGGGGTCGTCATGAGTGCCACGCGCCTGCCACGTCACGCCATGCGCCGCATTCGCCGCATCCACTGCGTCGGGATCGGGGGTTCCGGCATGAGCGGGATCGCCGAGGTCCTGCACCAGCTCGGCTATCAGGTGTCGGGTTCCGATCTCGGACAGTCGGCGATGGTCGAGCGCCTGAAGGGCATGGGCATCCCGGTGGTGGAGGCCCACACCGAGGCGAACGTCGCGGAGGCGGACGTGCTGGTGGTGTCCAGCGCGATCAACCCCTCCAACCCCGAGGTGCAGGAAGCCCGGCGCCGCGGCATCCCGATCGTGCGCCGCGCGGAAATGCTGGCCGAGCTGATGCGTTTCCGTTACGGCATCGCCGTGGCGGGGACCCACGGCAAGACCACGACCACGAGCCTGGTCGCCAGCGTGCTGGCGGAAGCGGGCATGGACCCGACCTTCGTGATCGGCGGGCGCCTGAACAGCACGGCCAGTCATTCGAACCTGGGGGCCGGGGATTATCTGGTGGCCGAGGCCGACGAGAGCGACGCGTCGTTCCTGCACCTGCAGCCGATGATCAGCATCGTGACCAACATCGATGCCGATCACCTGGGGACCTATGGCAACGACTTCGGCAAGCTGCGCGCGACGTTCCTGGAGTTCCTGCATCACCTGCCGTTCTACGGCATCGCCGTGCTGTGCGCCGACGACCCGCAGGTGCGCGACCTGTACCCGGAACTGGAACGCCCGCGCCTGACCTACGGCATCGAGCAGTCGGCCGACGTGCGCGCGCTGAACGTGCGCCAGGAAGGCGTGCGCATGTACTTCGATCTGGCCCTGCCGGGCCAGGAGGCGTTTGCGGTGACCCTGAACCTGCCGGGGCGCCACAACGTGCTGAATGCGCTGGCGGCCGCCGCCGTGGCCCATGAGCTGGAGGTGGCCCCGGCCGCCATCCAGGCCGCGCTGGAGCGCTTCCAGGGGATTGGCCGGCGCTTCCAGGTGCAGTCCTGGCAGGCGCCCAGCGGCCCGGTGACCCTGGTCGACGACTACGGCCATCACCCGCGCGAGATCGCCGCGACCCAGGCGGCCGCGCGCGATGCCTGGCCGGAGCGGCGGCGCATCACCATCTTCCAGCCGCATCGCTACACCCGGACGCGCGACCTGTTCGAGGACTTCGTCGAGGCGCTGTCCGAGACCGACGTGCTGATCCTGCTGGAGGTCTATGCCGCTGGGGAGGAGCCGGTCCCCAGCGCCGACGGACGCAGCCTGGCGCGCGCCATCCGTTTGCGCGGGCAGGTCGAGCCGGTGTTCGTCGAGCATGCCGAGGACGTGGTCGACGTGCTGCGGGGCATGCTGCGCTCCGATGACGTGGTGATTGCTCAGGGGGCCGGCGACATTGGCCGCCTGGCGGGGCTGCTCCCGCAGCAGCTGGCCGATACCGGCGAGGGGGACACATGATGGCGGCCCGCGAGGTGGACGCGATGGCGACCCCGTTCGCCCGGGAGCCGCTTGGCAGGCTGCAGACGCAGGTGCCGCTGGCCGGGTTGACGTCGTGGCGCGTGGGTGGCCCGGCCGACTGGCTGTTCCAGCCCGCGGACCTCGACGACCTGGTCGCGGCGCTGCGCGATCACGCCGTCCATGCCCCCGAGATGCCGGTGACCTTCCTCGGTCTGGGCAGCAACGTGCTGATTCGCGACGGCGGTCTGGAGGGACTGGTGGTGCACCTGTCCGGGGTGCTGAACGAACGCCGCCGACTGGATGGCGACCGGTTGTTGCTGGGGGCCGGGCTGGCCTGTGCCCAGGCGGCGCGCTTCGGCGCCCGCGAGGGGCTGGTCGGGGCCGAGTTCCTGGCCGGCATTCCGGGGACGGTGGGCGGTGCGCTGGCGATGAACGCCGGTGCCTGGGGCGGCGAGATCTGGCCGCTGGTCGAGTCCGTCGCCACGGTGGATGCCCGCGGCGAGCTGCATACCCGTACGCCCGGGGCGTACGCGATCGGCTATCGCAGTGTGCGCGGGCCCGAGGGCGAATGGTTTACCGGCTGCGTGCTGCGGCTGGCCGCCGGCGACCCCGACGTCGGTACCCGGCGTATCCGCGAGCTGCTGCGCGAGCGCTCCGCCAAGCAGCCCCTCGGGCTGCCGTCCTGCGGCTCGGTCTTCCGCAACCCGGAGGGCGACCACGCTGCGCGCCTGGTCGAGGCGGCGGGCCTGAAGGGCCTGCGTCACGGGGGCGCGGAGATTTCGCCCAAGCACGCGAATTTCATCACCCACGACGGGACCGCCCGGGCCGCCGATATCGAGTGGCTGCTGCGCCATGCCCAGGACGAGGTGCAGCGGCAGTTCGGGGTACAGCTGGAGCCGGAGGTGCGAATCCTGGGGCGCCCCGCGGGTGCGAACGAGACAAGCGAGGGAACGGCATGAGCAAGCGAAGCGCACAAGACTATGGCCGGGTCGCGGTCCTGATGGGCGGGTGGTCTGGCGAGCGCGAGGTCTCGCTGCACAGTGGCCAGGCCGTGCTGGCGGCCTTGCAGCGCCAGGGGGTGGATGCCCATCCGCTGGACCTGACTCGCGAGAATGCCCGATGCCTGGCCCTGGAGGGCTTTGACCGCGTCTTCATCGTGCTCCATGGCGAGTGCGGCGAGGACGGCACCCTTCAGGGCTGCCTGGACATGGCGGGCATGCCCTACACCGGCACCGGGGTGCTGGGTTCGGCCCTGGGCATGGACAAGCTGGCCTGCAAGCGGCTGTGGGCGGGCAGCAATCTGCCGAGCGCCCCCTATCGCCTGCTGACCCCGGGATTTGACCCCGAGGCGGTGGCCGAGGCCCTGGGCCTGCCGCTGATCGTAAAGCCGGCGCGCGGGGGTTCCAGCCTGGGGATCACCCGCGTGGATCGCGTAGCCGACCTGCCGGCGGCGTTCGAGGCCGCACGGTTGCAGCCGGGGCAGGTCTTCGCGGAGCAGTGGATCAGCGGGCGCGAGTACACCGTAGCGATTCTGGGCAACGAGCCGCTGCCGGTGGTCGAGATCCGCACCCCCGGTGGCTTCTACGACTACCACGCAAAGTACGAGGCCGACGACACCGGCTACATCTGCCCGCCGCCGCTGGATTCCAGCGCGCTGATGGAACTTCAGTCACTGGCGATCGCGGCCTTCGCGACGCTGGAGGGCTGCGGCTGGGGCCGGGTCGACATCCTGCAGGACGAGCACGGCGAGAACTTCCTGATCGAGGTGAACACCATCCCGGGCATGACCGATCACTCCCTGGTCCCCAAGGCGGCGGCGCAGGCCGGGATCGACTTCGACGAATTGTGCCTGCGCATCCTCGATTCCAGCTTCGAGTGTGGGGGGCTGCGTTGAACGCACGCCGTACAACGCGGCCCGCGCGGCGCCCGCAGCCGCAGGGGCCGTCGCCCCTGCGCCGACTGGCCGGGCCGGGGCTGCGCCTGATGGCGGGCATGGGCCTGGCCGGGGTGCTGGTGCTGGGCTCGCTGGCCTGGCTGCAGTTCGACCCGGATGCGTGGCTGCCGATCGAGCACATCGAGATCACCGGCAACCCGCAGCATGCGGACGTGGCGGCCGTGCGCGAGGTCGCGCAGGCCCATGCCCCGGGCTTTGTCGGGGTCGAGCTGGACCGTCTGCGCACGGCGCTGGAGGCGCAACCCTGGGTCGACGCCGTCCGCCTGCGGCGCCAGTGGCCGGACACGCTGGTGGTAGAGATCCGCGAGCCGGTGCCGGTCGCGCAGTGGGGCGACGATCACCTGGTCGACCGCCACGGCCGGCTGTTCGGGCCGGTGGCGCTGGAGGAGTGGAAAGGCCTGCCAGCCCTCGCCGGACCCGACGGGCGTCAGGTGGTGCTGATGCATCGCTACCTCGAGGTTTCCGCGCGGCTGGCCGATGCCGGGCTGGAGGTGGCCGGGTTGCAGGAGGGCGAGCGCCACGACTGGACCATCCATCTCGCCGACGGCGTGCGCGTGCTGATGGGGCGTGACGCGAACCTGGCCCGGCTGGGCCAGTTGGTCCGCGCGGTGCCGGCGATTCGCGACTACCGCGACGCGCCGGTGGAGCGGATCGACCTGCGTTATCCGCACGGGCTTGCGGTGGCCTGGGCGGAAGCAGCGGATGACGGTGCGGGGAACGCCCGATGACACGAACGACAGGACGCAGAAAGATGATGGCAAAGAAGTCGGAACCCGGTCTGATCGTCGGCCTGGACGTCGGGACCTCGAAGATCGAGGCGGTGGTCGGGGAGCTGACCGAGGAAGGCGAGATCGAGATTATCGGCATCGGCTCCTCGCCCTCGCGCGGGCTGAAGAAGGGCGTGGTGGTGAACATCGAGTCCACCGTCCAGTCGATCCAGCGCGCGGTGGAGGAGGCCGAGCTGATGGCCGGCTGCGAGATCCACTCGGTCTACACCGGGATCGCTGGCTCGCACATCAAGAGCTACAACTCCACCGGCGTGGTCGCGATCAAGGACGGCGAGGTGGTCGCCGGCGACGTTGACCGCGTGATCGACGCCGCGCGCGCCATCGCCATCCCGGCCGATCAGCGCATCCTTCATGTGCTGCCGCAGGAATACATCATCGACGAGCAGGAGGGCATCCGCGAGCCGATCGGGATGTCCGGGGTGCGGCTCGAGGCCAAGGTGCACCTGGTCACCGGCGCGGTCTCGGCCGCGCAGAACATCGTCAAGTGCGTGGAACGCTGCGGGCTGCGGGTCGACGACATCATCCTCGAGCAGCTCGCCTCCAGCTATTCCGTGTTGAGCGAAGACGAGAAGGACCTGGGCGTGTGCCTGGTGGATGTCGGCGGTGGCACCACCGACATCGCGGTGTTCGCCCATGGCGCGATCATGCACACCGCGGTCATCCCGATCGCCGGCGATCAGGTCACCAACGACATCGCGGTGGCGCTACGCACCCCGACCCAGTACGCCGACGAACTCAAGATCAAGTACGCCTGCGCGCTGCGCTCCCTGGCCGACCCGGGCGAGAGCATCGAGGTGCCCGGCGTTGGTGATCGTGCCGCGCGCAGGTTGTCGCGCCAGACGCTCGCCTCCGTGGTCGAGCCGCGCTACGAGGAACTGCTGCAGCTGGTGCAGGCGGAACTGCGCCGCAGCGGCACCGAGGAAATGATCGCCGCCGGGGTCGTGCTCACCGGCGGCTCGTCCCGAATGGAAGGTGTGGTGGACCTCGCCGAAGAGGTCTTTCACATGCCCGTACGCCTGGGGGTGCCGCAACGCGTCACCGGGCTCCTGGATGTTGTGAAGAATCCGATCCACGCGACGGGGGTGGGGCTGTTGCTCTACGCCCGCGAGTCGCGTGCGGAGCAGGAGGCCCGGCCCGTGAGCAGCGGGTTTCAGGGTGTATGGGCGCGCATGAAGCGCTGGTTTTCCGGGCAGTTCTGATGATCGGGACCCCGGAAGTTTAGGAGGCCGGACCGCTCTCCGGCCATGACGCAGGCAAACAGAAGTCTTGTACTACACACGCAACGAGAGGACGCACTCATGACGTTCGAACTGATGGATACCTATAGCCAGAACGCGACGATCAAGGTCGTCGGCGTCGGGGGCGGCGGCGGCAACGCCGTGCAGCACATGGTCAACTCGCAACTGGAGGGCGTGGACTTCATCTGCGCCAATACCGATGCCCAGGCCCTGAAGAGCCTGGATTCCAAGACGCTGCTGCAGCTGGGCGGCGACATCACCAAGGGCCTGGGAGCCGGGGCCGATCCGTCGGTGGGCCGCGAGGCGGCGCTGGAGGACCGCGAACGCATCCAGGACCTGCTGCAGGGGGCCGACATGGTCTTCATCACCGCCGGCATGGGTGGTGGCACGGGTACCGGCGCCGCGCCAGTGGTGGCGCAGATCGCCAAGGAGATGAACATCCTGACGGTCGCGGTGGTCACCAAGCCGTTCCCGTTCGAGGGCAAGCGCCGCATGCAGGTCGCGATGTCCGGGATCAAGGCGTTGACCGAACAGGTCGACTCGCTGATCACCATCCCCAACGAGAAGCTGCTGACGGTGCTGGGCAAGAACACCACGTTGCTGGATGCCTTCAAGGCGGCCAACGATGTGCTGTTCGGCGCCGTGCAGGGGATTGCCGAGCTCATCACCCGTCCGGGCCTGATCAACGTTGACTTCGCCGACGTGCGCAACGTGATGCGCGAGATGGGCATGGCGATGATGGGGACCGGCTCCGGCTCCGGCGAGGATCGTGCCCGCGAGGCGGCCGAGGCCGCGATTGCCAGCCCGCTGCTGGAGGATATCGATATCTCCGGTGCGCGCGGCATCCTGGTGAACGTTACCGGCGGCATGGACGTCGGGATCGGCGAGTTCGAGGAAGTCGGCGAGGCCGTGAAGGCACTGGCCTCGGAAGACGCCAACGTGGTGGTCGGTACGGTGATCGATCCGGAGATGACCGACGAGCTGCGGGTGACCCTGGTCGCCACCGGCCTGGGTGCGCCGGCCTCGCAGTCGGAGCGTCCGCAGGTTCGGGTGGTCGATGCCCAGCCGAAGAAGGCCGTCGGTTCCGACGTCGAAGTCGACCTCGATCAGCCGACCGTCAAGCGCCGCGGCGGCGACAATCTGGCGGTCGACTATAACCAGCAGCAAGGCATTGATGTGCTGGATATTCCGGCCTTCCTGCGCAAACAGGCGGATTGACAACCGCCCCATGTGCAGGACGAGCGGAATCCTGCAATAATGCGGCAATCGTTGTGTGCATGAGGAGCCCGGGAGGGCCCGGGTTCCTCTTATGCGCTCTCCTGGAAGAGAGAGGCTCAATTCGTTGATCAGGCAAAGAACGCTCAAGAACAGCATTCGGGCGACCGGGGTAGGACTGCATACCGGAGAGAAGGTAGTGCTGACCCTGCGGCCGGCCCCGGTGAACACCGGGATTGTGTTCCATCGCTGCGACCTTGATCCGTCCGTCGAGATTCGCGCCTGTGCCGACAATGTCGGCGACACGCGGCTCTCCACCACGCTGGTCAACGGCGATGTTCGGGTATCGACCGTGGAGCATCTGCTCTCGGCCATAGCCGGGCTGGGTATCGACAATCTGCACGTCGATGTGAGTGCCGCCGAGGTGCCCATCATGGACGGCAGTGCCGGTCCCTTCGTGTTTCTGTTGCAGTCCGCCGGGCTTAAGGAACAGGACGCGCCCAAGGAATTCATTCGGATCAAGCGCAGCGTGGAAGTCCGCGAGGACGACAAATGGGTGCGCTTCGATCCCTACGAGGGGTTCAAGGTCGGTTTCTGTATCGACTTCGAACACCCCATGTTTACCGACGGAAGTCAGCGTGCCGAGCTGGACTTCTCGTCCACCTCCTTCGTCAAGGAGGTCTCGCGTGCCCGTACCTTCGGGTTCATGCGTGACATCGAGGCCCTGCGGGCAAACCAGCTGGCGCTGGGCGGCAGCCTCGACAACGCGGTCGTGCTCGATGATTACAAGATTCTCAACGAGAATGGGCTGCGCTACGACAACGAGCTGGTCAAGCACAAGATCCTCGACGTGGTCGGGGACCTGTACCTGCTGGGCCACAGCCTGATCGGCGCATTCACCGGTCACAAGTCCGGGCATGCGCTCAACAATCAGTTGATCCGGCAGCTCGCGGCCGACGAGACGGCCTGGGAGAAGGTCACTTTCGAGGACCCGAACGAGCGCCTGCCGATCTCCTTCGGTCAGCTGGCGCCGACTCCGGCGGGCTGAGCCCCGGCGCGGTTGTCCTCCGGGGCGGGCTCAATCCTGTTCCGGTGACTCCGCCGCCGCGCGGGCGAGACGCTCCAGGGCGCGGGCCAGCCCGGGGTCCTGGATGCGGTTCGCGGTATCGGTGAGGATCCGGCGGGCCGAATCGGGGATCTCGCGGCGTTCCAGCTGGGCGGTCGGTTCGGGTGGGCGGGGTGTCTGGGTCAGTCGAATCCGCATCTGCTCGATGCCCTCGAAGCCCGCGGCCCGCAGGGTCTTGAGCAGTTCGCGTTGCTGGAACCGCAGCTCCGTGGCCAGCCCGCGGTCCGCGCAGATCGCGACCAGGGTGTCCTCGCGCAGGGTAAACGCCAGTCGTCCGGCCTGCAGTGCGGTGCCGGCGAGCCCGTCGAGGGCGCGCTCCACGCCGCGGTCCCGACTGGAGTGCGCGGACCAGTCGCGGGCGATGAAGCGGGTAATCCGCTGCGGTGTCATCCCGGGATCCTGGTGACGCGGGGCGGGCAGAACGAGAGGTTTCGCATGCAGTTGATCGTACTACGTCCGGACGGCCTTTGTGCACGTCTGCCCTTGTGGGGCATGGCCCTGGCGGGGGCAGTCCTGGTGCTGCTGATGGCGGTCGCGGTCGTGGCCGCCTACTTCGCGGGCCAGAGCCAGCGCGAGGTGGTTCGGATCCCGGTGACCAGCACGCTCGACCCGGTGGCCGTGGAGACCGCCGAACGCGAGGCGGCCCGGGAGGGCCTCAACCACCTGGTGGAGCGGGTCGTCACGCTGGAACGCCAGCTGTCGCGCGTCGACCGGCGCATCCGTTCGGTGGGGGATTCCCTCGGGCTGGATGTGGCCGATCTGGCGCCGGCATCCGGCGGCCAGGGCGGGCCGCTGCTGGAGGACCCGGATTCGCCGCTGGAAATGCATGACCGCCTGCTGGCGCTGGAGCATCTGCTGCGGCGTCACAGCGCCGCGGTGGAGACGGTTGATACCGAGCTGCGGCTGGATGCAGCGCGCGAAGCGCTGCTGCCCCGCCAGCGTCCGGTGGAGGAGGATTCCTGGATCAGCTCCGCGTTCGGCTATCGCGAGGACCCGTTCACCGGCAACCGCCGGTTCCACTCCGGTATGGACTTTGCGGGGCGGCCCGGTTCGGAGATCCGCGCGGCGGGCGGGGGCCTGGTGGTGTTCGCGGGGCGTCGCGGCAGCTTCGGTAACCTGGTCGAGATCGCCCATGGCGGCGGTCTGAATACCCGCTACGCCCACAACGCCGAGATCCTGGTCGAGCCCGGCCAGCGTGTGGAGGCTGGCGAGGTGATCGCGAAGATGGGGCGCACGGGCCGTGCAACCGATACCCACCTGCATTACGAGGTCGTGGATGCCGGGCGGGCCCTGAACCCCTACCAGTTCCTCCCCGATCGCGACTGACCACCCGGAGCGCTACCCCGCGCCTGGGCGAATATTCGGGTTCGCCGCGTCCCCGGCACAGCGTTTCCCCGGCGGATCGTTTATCCTAGGCGGGTTTCAGCCAACCCTTTCGGATCCCCATGGTCAAGCAGCTCGTTCAGAAGATCTTCGGTAGTCGCAACGATCGCATCCTCAAGCGCTACACCCGTGCGGTGGAGCGCATCAATGCCCTGGCCGACTCCACCGAGGCGCTCGCGCGGGACGAGCTGCGCCACAAGACCCAGGAGTTCCAGCGCCGCCTCGGCGAGGGCGAGGATCTCGAGAAGCTCCTCCCGGAGGCCTTCGCCGTCTGCCGCGCGATGAGCGCCCAGGTGCTGGGGCTGCGCCACTTCGACGTGCAGCTGATCGGCGGCATGGTCCTGAACGACGGCCGCATCGCCGAGATGCGCACCGGCGAGGGCAAGACCCTGGTCGCGACCCTCCCGGCCTATCTCAACGCCCTGACCGGCGACGGCGTGCATGTGGTCACGGTGAACGACTACCTGGCCCGGCGCGACGCGGCCTGGATGGGACGCCTGTACCACGCGCTGGGGCTTTCGGTCGGCGTGGTCAACAGCTCCGGCGGCCTGGGTGTGGACTCCGCCTCCTATCTCTTCGATCCGGAATACCAGGCCGAGGAAGGGGGCTTCGACCACCTGCGTCCGGTGACCCGCCGCGAGGCCTATGCCGCGGACATTACCTACGGCACGAACAACGAGTTCGGCTTCGACTACCTGCGCGACAACATGGCCTTCTCGGCCGATCAGAGGGTCCAGCGCGCGCTCAATTTCGCGGTGGTCGACGAGGTCGACTCCATCCTGATCGACGAGGCGCGGACCCCGTTGATCATCTCCGGCCCCAGCGGCGACAGCTCGGAGCTCTATGAACGCCTGAACACCATCCCGCCACAGCTGACCCGTCAGGAAGACGAGGAGAGCGAGGGCGACTACTTCGTCGACGAGAAGGCCAAGCAGGTCTTCCTCAGCGAGGAGGGTCACGAGAAGGCCGAGGAACTGCTGCGCCAGGCGGGGCTGCTGGAAGAGCACCAGACCCTGTACGACTCCGCGAGCATCGCGGTGCTGCATCACCTGAACGCGGCCCTGCGCGCCCATGCGCTGTTCCAGCGCGATGTCGACTACCTGGTGCGCGACGACAAGGTGCAGATCATCGACGAGTTCACGGGCCGCATCATGGCCGGACGGCGCTGGTCCGAGGGGCTGCACCAGGCGATCGAGGCGAAGGAGGGCGTGCCGATCCAGCGCGAGAACCAGACGCTGGCGTCGATCACCTTCCAGAACTACTTCCGCCTGTACGACAAGCTCGCCGGTATGACCGGTACCGCGGATACCGAGGCCTACGAGTTCAAGACCATCTATGACCTGGAAGTGGTCGTGATCCCCGGCAACAAGCCGCTGGTGCGCGACGACATGCAGGACCTGGTGTTCCTGACCCAGGAAGAGAAGTACACCGCCATCATCAAGGAGATCCAGTGGTGTGTGGATCGCGGCCAGCCGGTGCTGGTCGGGACCGCCTCGGTGGAGAGCTCCGAGCGCCTCGCAGACGCGTTGAAGAAGACCGGCATCCCGTTCGAGGTCCTGAACGCCAAGCAGCACGAGCGCGAGGCCGCGATCATCGCCCAGGCCGGCCGCCCCAAGGCGGTGACCCTGGCGACCAACATGGCCGGTCGCGGCACGGACATCGTGCTCGGCGGCTCGCTGGATGCCGAGCTGGCCGAGGTGGACCCGGAAGACACCGCGCAGCAGGAGGCGATCCGGGCCGACTGGCAGCAGCGCCACGATGCCGTAATCGAGTCCGGCGGCCTGCATATCATCGGGTCCGAGCGCCACGAGTCGCGGCGCATCGACAACCAATTGCGCGGGCGCTCCGGGCGTCAGGGTGACCCGGGTTCCAGCCGTTTCTTCCTGTCGCTGGAAGACAACCTGATGCGGGTGTTCGCCTCCGAGCGGGTGCGCGGGCTGATGCAGCGCCTGGGCATGAAGGAGGGCGAGGCAATCGAGAACGCCTGGGTCTCGCGCGCCATCGAGAACGCCCAGCGCAAGGTCGAGGCGCACAACTTCGATATCCGCAAGCAGCTCCTCGAATACGACGACGTCGCCAACGACCAGCGCCGGGTGATCTACGACCAGCGCGCCGAGCTGCTGACCACCGAGGATATCAGCGAGACCATCGACACCCTGGTCGAGGATGTCGTCAATGCCCTGATCAGCCAGTACATCCCGCCAGGCTCAATCGAGGACGAATGGGACGTCGAAGGCCTGCAGCAGGCCCTGAATGGCGAGTTCGGGCTCGACCTTCCGGTGCAGCAGTGGCTGGACGACGAGGACGACCTGCACGAGGAACCCCTGCGCGAACGCATCATCGGCCATGCCCGCGAGATGCTGGCCGGGAAGCGCGAGCAGCTGGGTGACGAGACCATGAACCGGCTGCAGCGCGACGTGATGCTCCAGGTCCTGGACAGCCAGTGGAAGGAGCACCTGGCCGCGATGGATTACCTGCGCCAGGGCATCGGGCTGCGCGGCTACGCCCAGCGCAACCCGAAGCAGGAATACAAGAAGGAAGCCTTCGCGATGTTCCAGTCCCTGCTGGAACGCATCAAGCACGATGTCGTGAAGTTCCTCCTGCGTATGCAGCTACGCTCCCCCGAGGAGGTCGAGGCCCTGCAACCGAAGAAGGCCGCGCCCGCCGAGGACGACCTGCAGTTCCAGCACCAGAACCCCGACAGCGCGCTGAAGACCGGTGCCGCGGACGAGGCGGAGGCGCGCGAGCCGGTTGCCGGTGGCGAGGCGCCGTACCGCCGCGAGGAGCCCAAGCTGGGCCGCAACGAGCCGTGCTGGTGCGGCTCGGGCAAGAAGTTCAAGCACTGCCACGGCAAACTGTAGGGAGGTCCGGACCGCATGGCCGTAGGACTGACCGCTCCGGAGGTGCTGCAACCGGTCCCGGGGATCCGCCTGGCCGCGACCGCGGCGGGGATCCGTTACGCCGGGCGTGACGACCTGGTCCTGATCGACGCCGGTCCGGAGGCGACCATCGCGGCGCTCTACACCACCAATGCCTTCCGTGCCGCACCCGTGGTGGTGGCTGCCGAGCACCAGGCCCGGGGCACCGCGCGCTGGCTGCTGATCAACGCCGGCAATGCCAACGCCGGGACCGGCGAACCGGGTCTCGCCGCGGCGCGGGCCTGCTGCGATGCGGTGGCCGCGGTCACGGGCGGTCCGGCAGAGACCGTCCTGCCGTTTTCCACCGGCGTCATCGGCGAGCCCCTCGCGGTGGAGCGCATCGTCGCCGCCTTGCCGGCGCTGCATTCCGGTCTGGCCCCCAACACCTGGATGCAGGCCGGGCGCGCGATCATGACGACCGATACCGTGCTCAAGGGTGTCAGCCGCCGCGTGACCCTCTCGCAGGGCGAGGTGACGCTGACCGGGATCGCCAAGGGCTCCGGCATGATCCATCCCGACATGGCCACCATGCTGGCCTTCATCGGGACCGACCTCGCCATTGCGGCACCGGAGCTGGAAGGCCTGCTGCGCCAGTCCAATCGCGACAGCTTCAATGCGATCACGGTGGATGGTGATACCTCCACCAACGATGCCGTCGTGGTGATGGCCAGTGGCGCCAGTGGGGCCGGTCTGGCCACTACCGCCGATCGCGAGGCGTTTGCCGCGGCACTGGACGCGGTCTGTCTGGAACTCGCTCAGGCCATCGTCCGCGACGGTGAAGGCGCAACCAAGTTCGTGACCGTCGAAGTGGCCAGTGCCCGGACCCGCGAGGAGGCGGCGCAGATCGCCGAGACCGTGGCGCTGTCGCCCCTGGTCAAGACCGCCCTGTTTGCCTCCGATCCCAACTGGGGCCGGATCCTCGCGGCTGTGGGGCGCGCCGGGGTGCCGGATCTGGTGATCGAGCGCGTCGCGATCCGTGTGAACGACGTCGAGATCGTCCGCGATGGTGGGCGCGCGCCGGACTACGCCGAGGCGGATGGCCAGCGCGCCTTCGGCGCCGACGAGATCCTGATCCGGATCGATCTCGGCCGCGGCGAGTCCCGGGCCCGCAAGTACACCTGCGACTTCTCCCACGAGTACGTGCGCATCAATGCCGAATACCGGTCCTGAGCCGGCACCTTCTGCCCCGGTCGAGGTGGCGATCGGCCTGATCTTCGACCCCGATGGCCGCGTGCTGGTGACCCGCCGGGAGGGCGAGCGTCACCTCTCCGGGCTGTGGGAGTTTCCCGGTGGCAAGGTGGCCCCCGGCGAGCCGCCAGCGGCCGCGCTGGCGCGGGAGCTGGAGGAGGAGCTGGGGCTTGCGGTCGTCACGGCCGTGCAATGCCTGACGATTGAGCATGCCTACCCGGAGCGTACCGTGCGGCTGCACGTGTTCCGGGTGACCGTCTGGTCGGGCGTGCCTCGGGCACGCGAGGGCCAGCCCATGGAGTGGCGCGCACCGGGCGAACTGGACGCGGCGGCGTTCCCCGCAGCCAATCGCGCCATGCTCACCGCCCTGCAACTCCCCGAACGTTATCTTGTCACCCCGTCGCCGGCGGATGCGGCGCAGGGCGAACATGTGGCCGAGCGCGTGGTCCGGGCCCTGCGGGCGGGGCGAGCCGGACTCGTCCAGGTGCGGGCACCCGAACTGGACGAGTCCGGCTATCGCGACTTTCTGGCCGCAATCGCGAAGCCGGCCGGGGACCTGGGGGCCCCGGTCCTGGCGAATGCGCCGCCAAAGTGGCTGAGGGGGTTTCCGGACGTGGGGCTGCATCTGCCGGAGCGGCGCTGGCGCGAGCTGGATGCGCGGCCGGCTTGTGGCGGCTGGGTGGCCGCCTCGGTGCATGACCGCAAGGGACTGGAGCGGGCCGCGGCGCTGGGGCTGGATTTCGCGGTCCTGGGACCGGTGTGTCCGACTGCGACGCATCCCGGGGCCGAGGCGCTGGGCTGGGATCGGTTCGGCGCTTGGGTGCGGGGCGCTGGCATCCCCGTCTACGCGCTGGGGGGCATGACCCCGGGCCACCTGGCGACGGCACGTGCGGCCGGTGCGCAGGGCATCGCGGCCATCCGCGGGTTACTGGATTGACCGCGCCAGGAGCGCTGTGGCGTCAGATCGCGCAGCAGCAGAGCTGGAAGGGCACGTCGCGGCTGGCCGGGGCCGGGCGCTCGCGGAAGTCGCCAGGGACGAAGAAGCGCACCGTGAAGCGTTGGCGGCCACCGCTGATTTCGGGATAGACGCCGAGGTCGGGATCCACCGTGACCCGGATGAGCTGCCACGCATGGGTGGTATCCAACTGGCGCTCGAAGTACCCGTCCTCGGCCGTGACCGGCTCCGCGTTTCCCGAGCGGCGCATGTAGCGCAGGACCTGGGCCGTCGCCTCGGCCACGGTGTTGAGCGGTTCAAACCATTCCAGTAGCAGCTCGCTACGGGCCTGTGAGGGCTGCGCCAGCCAGTAGTGGTAGATCGGCAGGTCGAAGTCGAAGGCCCCGCCCGGGAGTGCCATGCGCTGGCGCACGCTGGAGAAGAATTCGCTGCCGCGTACGCGATGGTCGAGGGCGCCGGCCTGCTCCTCCAGCGCATCGTGGAGGCGCTTCTGCGTGTCCATGGTCTCGCGGAAACGCTCGGCATCGACGCCGGGCTGGTTGGCCAGGCGGTTCAGGTTGACCGTCTGGCGTTCAATCTCGCCCATGAGTTCGCGCTTGATGTCGACGCGGGTCACCAGGGCGTAGATGTCGACCAGCGAGACCAGCGCCTCGTGATGATCGAACGGCCGGCCGGACTCCAGGGCATCGGCGAAGCGCGCGTTCAGGGCCTCCAGGCGCAGCAGGAGGCGCACGCGTTCGTGCAGCGGTTGTTCGAAGGTCAGGGTCTGGCTCACGGCGTGCCCGTTCGGCAGGAGGGCTGTAGGTGCATGGCCCGGGAATCCCGGCAGTATCAGGTATTCGGGGGGCGGATTTCCACCCGCGAGGCGGTGGCCGCGGCCAGCTGACGCAGCGCGTTGTCGCGTTCTGCTACCTGGTTCGCCAGTTCGGCCTCCGTCGTCTGTTCGGTATTGCGGATCTCGCTGTCCGCGTGCAGGCGTCGTTCCCCGGGATCCATTTGGGCCTCGAGAATGGCCTCCACCTCGGCGCTGCTGCGGCCGTCGCGCTGGGTGACCCGCGCGACCTGTTCGCCGGGCTCGCAGTGGACCACGATCACGTGATCGAAGCGTGTCTCCCAGCCGGCCTCGAACAGCAGGGGTACCACGACCAGCGCATAGGGTGTGTCGGCGGAGAGGGCGGCGAGACGTTCCTCGATTGCCTGCTCCACCGCCGGATGGACCAGCGCCTCCAGGGCCTGGCGTTCCATGGGGTCGGCGAAGATCCGGCTGCGCAGCGCACCGCGGTCCAGGTGGCCGCGGGCATCCAGGATGCCGGGGCCGAAGCGGTCCACGATGGCGGCGTACAGGTCGTGTCCCGGCGTCTGGAGCTCGCGGTTGATGGAGTCGGCGTCGAGCACCGGGACGCCGTGGCTGGCGAAGAGTCCAGCGACCCGGCTCTTGCCGCAGCCGATGCCCCCGGTGAGTCCGACGCGCAGCATGGCGTCTACAGGCCCTGCGGGAAGTAGAGGGCCAGCAGCTCGTCGCCCCAGATGAGCGCAAGCCAGCCGGCTGCTGCGAGATAGGGTCCGAACGGGATCGGGATGTTGCGATCGCGACCGCGCAGCAGGATCAGGGCGATGCCGACGACCGCGCCGACCAGCGAGGCCAGGAGCAGGATCACCGGCAACGCTTGCCAGCCAAGCCAGGCGCCCAGGGCGGCCAGCAGCTTGAAGTCGCCGAAGCCCATGCCCTCCTTGCCGGTCAGCAGGCGGAAGCCGTGGAAGATCAGCCACAGCACCAGGTAGCCGGCGGCAGCGCCTATCACGGCCGACTGCAGGTCGGTGAAGGTGCCGGGGATGTTGACCAGCAGCCCGAGCCACAGCAGCGGCAGGGTGAGCTGGTCGGGGAGCAGGGTGGTGCGGGCATCGATGCCGGCGGCGGCAATCAGAACCGCGGTGAACACCAGGGCCAGCAGGCCCGCGGCGTCCAGCCCCAGGTACCCGATCGTCACCACGAACAGCAGAGCGGTCAGGGCCTCGACCGCGGGGTACTGCCAGCTGATCCGGGTGCCGCAGCCGGGGCAGCGCCCACGCAGGAACAGGAAGCTGAGGATGGGCACGTTTTCCAGCGCCCGGATCGGGCGCTGGCATTGCGGGCAGCGCGAGCGCGGTCGGATCAGGTCGAAGCGTTCGCGTTCGCCAGCGGGTTCGGTTTCAAGGATCGCGTGCGCCTCGCGTTCCCAGTCGCGCTCCAGCATTACCGGCAGGCGGGCGATGACCACATTCAGGAAGCTGCCGATCAGCAGCCCGAACACCCCGGCGATCGGCAGCGCCCAGCTGCCCAGTTGGGCCCCGGTCTCGGCCAGCATCCCCTAGATCACCTGACCCATCTGGAAGATGGGCAGGTACATGGCGATGACCAGACCGCCGACCAGTACGCCAAGGACCACCATGATCAGGGGTTCCAGCAGGCTGGACAGGCTGTCCACCGCGTTGTCGACCTCGGCCTCGTAGAAGTCGGCGACCTTGGCGAGCATCGAGTCCAGCGAGCCGGATTCCTCGCCGATCGCGACCATCTGCACCACCATGTTGGGGAACACGCCGGTATTGCGCATGGACCACTGCAACTGGCCGCCGGCCTCGGTCTCGTCGCGCATGCGCAGGGTGGCCTCGCGGTAGACGGCGTTGCCGGTGGCCCCGGAGACCGAGCTCAGGGCATCCACCAGCGGGACGCCCGCGGAGAACATGGTCGACAGCGTACGGGCGAAGCGCGCGATCGAGGCCTTGCGCAGGATCGGACCGAAGGCCGGGGCCTTGAGGATGATGATGTCGAGGAAGCGGGCGAAGCGTGGCGAGCGCCGCTTGACCTGCACGAAGACGAAGCCGATCGCGATCAGCACCCCGAGGATGGCCCACCACCAGCTCTGGGTGAACTCCGAGAGGTCGACCACCATGCGGGTGAATACCGGGAGGTCGGCGCCGAAGCCCTGGAACAGGGCCTCGAACTGCGGGACCACGTAGATCAGCAGGATCGCGGTCACCACGATGGCGACCACGACCACGGCCGCCGGATAGAACAGGGCCTTCTTGATCTTGGCCTTCAGGGCCTCGGTCTTTTCCTTGTAGGTGGCGATCTTGTCCAGCAGGGTCTCGAGCGTCCCCGCCTGTTCCCCGGCCTCGACCAGATTGATGACCAGGTCGTCGAAGTGGCGCGGGTGCTTGGACAGGGCCTTGGCGAAGGTCTCGCCACCCTCGACGTCGGCCTTCAGCTTCAGCACAAGGTCGCGCATCGCGGGTTTTTCGTTCCCGCGGCCGACGATCTCGAAGGCCTGCACCAGCGGCACGCCCGACTGCAGCATGGTGGTCATCTGCCGCAGGAAGTAGGCAATATCCGCCGGCACGATCTTCTTGTTGCCGCCGGAAAACAGCGACTTGGGCTTCTTGCGGATCTTGACGACGTTGATGCCATTCTTGCGCAGCTCGGCGCGCGCGGTGGCCTCGTTGTCGGCCGGGGTCTCGCCCTTGACCCGGTCGCCGTTCTTGTTCAGTCCTTCCCAGGTGTAGATCGTCCCGGAGTCGGCCATCCCCCTGTCCCCCTGTAGCTGGTGACCCGTGCCCGTAGCGGCACTAGTCCTTGGTCACGCGATTGACTTCCTCGAGGCTGGTCAGCCCCCCCATTACCTTCATCAGGCCGGCGCGACGCAGGTCCTCGATGCCTTCCTTCTCCGCCTGTTCCGCGAGCTGCATGGAGTTGTAGCCCTCCAGGATCCCGCGCTGCATGTCCTCGCTGATCGGCATCACCTGGTAGATCCCCAGGCGGCCCTTGTAGCCGTTGGTGCACTGGTCGCAGCCGACGGCGCGGTAGGCGGTCACGCCGGCCTGGATGTCGGCGTCGGTGAAGCCTTCCTTGCGCAGCACCTCTTCCGGCAGCTGTTCCGGCTCCTTGCAGTTCGGGCACAGCCGGCGCGCCAGGCGCTGGGCGATGATCAACAGGATGGAGGAGGCGATGTTGTACGGCGGCACGCCCATGTTCGCCAGACGTGTCAGCGTCTGGGGCGCGTCGTTGGTATGCAGTGTCGACAGCACCAGGTGACCGGTCTGGGCCGCCTTGATCGCGATCTCGGCGGTCTCCAGGTCGCGGATTTCCCCGACCATGATCACGTCCGGATCCTGGCGCAGGAAGGCGCGCAGGGCACTGGCGAAGGTCAGGCCGACCTTGGGGTTGATGTTGACCTGGTTGACCCCCGGCATGTTGATTTCGGACGGGTCCTCGGCGGTGGAGATGTTGCGGTCCGCGGTATTCAGGATCCCGAGCCCGGTGTAGAGGGACACCGTCTTCCCGGAACCGGTCGGGCCGGTCACCAGGATCATGCCGTAGGGCCGGCTGAGCGCCTGCAGGTACGCCTCCTTCTGGTGTTCCTCGTAGCCCAGCTGGTCGATCCCCATGGAGGCGCTGTTGGGATCGAGGATACGCATCACGATCTTTTCGCCATACAGCGTCGGCAGCGACGAGACACGGAAGTCGATCGCGCGGGTGCGAGAGAGCTTCAGCTTGATGCGCCCGTCCTGCGGTACGCGGCGTTCGGCGATGTCCATGCGCGACATCACCTTGACGCGCGCGGTGATGCGCGGCGCCAGGGAATTGGGCGGATGGGCGACCTCGTGCAGCACACCGTCGATGCGGAAGCGCACGCGGAAATCCTTCTCGAACGGTTCCAGGTGGATGTCCGAGGCCTTGCGGTTGATCGCGTCCATCAGGAGTTTGTTGACGAAGCGCACCACCGGCGCATCGTCCGCGCCCTCGGCGGTATCCGAGGTCTCCTTGTCCTCGTCGCCCGATTCGATGGCCAGGCTGTCCAGGCCGTCGTCGCCCAGGTCGTCCATCAGGGACGAGGCGGCGCTCAGGGCGCTGTCGACCATGCGGTCGAGCTTGTGCGGTTCGACCAGCACGGCCTCCACCGGCATCCCGGTGGCGAACTTGAATTCGTCGGTGGCCCCGAGGTTGGTCGGATCGGATACGGCGATGTAGAGCCGATTGCCCCGCACCATCAGCGGCAGGGCATGGTGTTTCTGGATCAGCTTCTCGTTGAGATGATCCTTGGGCAGCAGTTCGGGGTCGAAGCTGGCAAGATCGAACACCGGCAGTCCGAATTCCTCGGCGGCGGCTTCCACCAACCGTGCCTCGGCAACCTGTCCCTTAGTCGCCAGCAGGGTCATCAGGGGCGTTTGCTGGGACTGGGCCTCCTCGACCAGCTGGGAGGCGATGTCCTCCGCGATCAGGCCGGCCTCGACCAGGCGCTTCGCCAGCCCGGGTAGCCGCGGTGCCGTAGTGGTGTTCGCCATGGGCCTCTACGTATACAAACCAGTGATGGGCCACACTCTACGTGCGTCCGTGGCGGAAGGGAAACGCGCTGGCGGACCATGAGCGCCCCTGCTGTGCACCCGATCATAGGAATCAACCCCGCAGAAGACAAGGCTGCTGCGATCCCGGGAAGTGCATTCCGCAGGGTGCTTGACGCTGCGCTTCGCGCTGGTTCAGAATACGCGGCTTGATCGAGGAGGGATACCCAAGCGGTCAACGGGGGCAGACTGTAAATCTGCTGGCTCAGCCTTCGGAGGTTCGAATCCTCCTCCCTCCACCATCGGGTTTTTCAAGCCAGCGGCCTGTAGCGGGCGGTGGTTAGGCAAGCCAGGGTTCTGCGGGTGTAGTTCAATGGTAGAACCTCAGCCTTCCAAGCTGATGATGTGGGTTCGATTCCCATCACCCGCTCCAGTTCTGGTGCGTCCTGTTGCCGACAGGTCGACCGAGGCCCTGGCGGCAGATGTAGTTCGGCTCATGTAGCTCAGTCGGTAGAGCACTTCCTTGGTAAGGAAGAGGTCACCGGTTCGAATCCGGTCATGAGCTCCATATTAATGTCAGCGTACAACCTGCGTCGCTGTAGAGTTTAGCGTCACGATCCGGGGAAGCGAGAGATGTCCAAGGAAAAGTTCGAGCGTAAGAAGCCGCATGTGAATGTGGGGACGATTGGTCATGTGGACCATGGGAAAACGACGCTGACGGCGGCGATGACGGCGGTGCTGGGCAAGAAGTACGGCAGCGAGGCCCGTGCGTTTGACCAGATCGACAATGCGCCGGAAGAGAAGGCGCGCGGTATTACGATTGCGACCGCGCACGTCGAGTACGAGTCGGACACGCGTCACTATGCGCACGTCGACTGCCCCGGGCACGCGGACTATGTGAAGAACATGATCACGGGTGCGGCGCAGATGGACGGCGCGATCCTGGTGGTGTCGGCGGCCGACGGCCCGATGCCGCAGACCCGCGAGCACATCCTGCTGGCGCGTCAGGTGGGTGTGCCGTACATCGTGGTGTTCCTGAACAAGGCCGACATGGTCGACGATCCGGAGCTGCTCGAGCTGGTCGAGATGGAAGTGCGCGACCTGCTGTCCTCCTACGACTTCCCGGGTGACGATACCCCGGTGGTGACCGGTTCCGCGCTGAAGGCGCTGGAAGGTGACGAGAGCGAAGTGGGCGCCCCGGCGATCTACAAGCTGGTCGAGGCGATGGACAGCTGGATTCCGGAGCCCGAGCGTGCCGTGGACGGTGCGTTCCTGATGCCGGTGGAAGACGTCTTCTCGATCTCCGGTCGTGGCACCGTGGTGACCGGTCGCGTCGAGCGGGGCGTGGTGAAGGTCGGCGAGGAAATCGAGATCGTCGGCATTCGCGACACCCAGAAGACCACCGTCACTGGCGTCGAGATGTTCCGCAAGCTGCTGGACCAGGGCGAGGCGGGCGACAACGTCGGCATCCTGCTGCGCGGTACCAAGCGTGACGACGTGCAGCGGGGTCAGGTGCTGTGCAAGCCGGGTTCGATCACCCCGCACACGCACTTCGAAGCCGAGGTGTACATCCTGGGCAAGGAAGAGGGCGGTCGTCATACGCCGTTCTTCAACGGGTACCGTCCGCAGTTCTACTTCCGCACGACCGACGTGACGGGTTCGGTGGAGCTGCCGGAAGGCACCGAGATGGTGATGCCGGGTGACAACGTGAAGATGACGGTGTCCCTGATCAATCCGATCGCGATGGAAGACGGTCTGCGCTTTGCGATCCGCGAAGGCGGCCGCACCGTCGGCGCCGGCGTCGTCTCCAAGATTATTGAGTGAACCAGATGGCTAACCAGCGCATTCGAATTCGTCTGAAGGCCTTTGATCATCGACTGATCGACCGTTCCGCGGCCGAAATCGTCGAGACCGCAAAGCGGACCGGTGCCCGGGTCAAGGGCCCGATCCCGCTGCCGACCAAGAGCGAGGCGTATACCGTCCTGGTCTCCCCGCACGTCAACAAGGACGCGCGCGACCAGTACGAGCTGCGCACGCACAAGCGACTGATGGATATCCTCGATCCGACCGACAAGACCGTGGATGCCCTGATGAAGCTCGATCTGGCCGCGGGCGTCAATGTTCAGATCAGGCTTAACTAACGTTAAATTTTCTGCCATACTATTGGGCTTTCCGTGGCCCGGCGGAATTTTCGCCGGGCCACGGCTTTAGGGCGCTTGATAGCGCCGTCTGATACGGAAGGGGTTTTGTAATGGCTCTTGGACTCATCGGTCGCAAGCTCGGCATGTCGCGCGTCTTTACCGAAGACGGCGTCTCCGTGCCGGTCACGGTGCTGCAGGTGGACAACAATCGCGTGGTCCAGATCAAGCGCACTGAAGGCGACGGCTACAACGCGGTCCAGGTGACGGCGGGCTCGCGCAAGCCGTCCCGGGTAAGCAAGCCGGAGGCCGGCCACTTCGCCGCCGCGTCGGTGGAGCCGGGCCGCGGCCTGTGGGAATTCCGCGTCGACGAGGCCGACCTTGAAGGCCTGGCCGCCGGTGACGCGATCACCGTCGACCGCTTCGAGGAAGGGCAGACGGTCGACGTGACCGCGCAGAGCAAGGGCAAGGGCTTTCAGGGTGCGGTGAAGCGTCACAACTTCCGCACCCAGGACGCGACCCATGGCAACTCGCTGGCGCATCGCGCTCCGGGTTCCATCGGTCAGAACCAGAGCCCCGGTCGCGTGTTCAAGGGCAAGAAGATGGCCGGCCACATGGGCGCCGAGCGCAAGACCATCCAGAACCTGAAGGTGGTGCGTGTCGATGCCGATCGCAGCCTGGTCCTGGTTCAGGGTGCCGTGCCGGGCGCGCCGAGTTCCGACGTGATGATCCGTCCGGCCGTGAAGGCGAAGGGTTAAGACAATGCAAGTAACGACTGCCGATACCGGGGCCAGCGTCGAGCTGTCCGCCGTCTGCTTCGAGCGGGAATTCAATGAATCCCTGGTGCATCAGAGCGTGGTCGCTCAGCTCGCCGGTGCCCGTAGTGGCACGCGCGCCCAGAAGACCCGCGCTCAGGTCAGCGGAGGCGGCATCAAGCCGTTCCGCCAGAAGGGCACCGGTCGCGCCCGGGCCGGCACGATCCGCAGCCCGCTGTGGACGGGTGGTGGCAAGGTGTTCGCCGCGCGCACCCAGGATTTCTCGCAGAAGCTGAACAAGAAGATGTATCGCGCCGCGATGGCGTCGATCCTCTCCGAGCTTCTGCGCCAGGACCGCCTGAAGGTCGTGGCCGGATTCAGCGTCGAATCGGGCAAGACCCGCGACGGTGTGGCCAAGCTCAAGGAGCTGGGGCTGGAAAAGGGCCTGGTGGTCCTGGCCGAGGAAGACGCGATGACCGAACGTGCCCTGGGTAATGTCCCGCACGTGGACGTGGTCGACGTCAACGGCGTCAATCCCGCCAACCTGGTCGGGGCCGAGACGGTCGTGATCACGGAAGGCGCCATCCGCAAGCTCGAGGAGTGGCTGGCATGAACTCGCGTCTGATGCAGATTATTCAGGGTCCGGTGGTGTCCGAGAAGTCGACCAACGCCGGGGAAGTCGGCCAGTACGTGTTCCGCGTGCTGCCGGACGCCGACAAGGCCGAGATCAAGGCCGCGATCGAGAAACTGTTCGAGGTGCGCGTGCAGCAGGTCCGTACGCTGAACCAGCAGGGCAAGAACAAGCGTTTCGGTCGCCAGTTCGGGCGTCGTAACCACTGGAAGAAGGCCTACGTCGCGCTCGCCGAGGGCGAGAGCATCGACATGGGTGAAGGAGAACAGGTCTAGTCATGGCGATTATCAAGACCAATCCGACCTCGGCCGGGCGCCGCCACGCGGTGCAGATCCGCGGCGACGGCCTGCACAAGGGTGCGCCGCATGCCGCGCTGGTCGAGAAGCAGACGCGCTCGGGCGGTCGCAACAACGCGGGCCGGATCACCACCCGTCACGTGGGCGGTGGCCACAAGCAGCGCTATCGCATCGTCGACTTCAAGCGGAACAAGGACAACGTCCCGGGCAAGGTCGAGCGCCTGGAATATGATCCGAACCGGAGCGCCCATTTGGCACTGGTACTGTACGCGGACGGCGAACGTCGGTACATTATCGCGCCTCGCGGCCTGAAGCAGGGGGACGCGGTGCACAGCGGCTCCCAGGCCCCCATCCGGGTGGGCAACGCGATGCCGCTGCGCTCGATTCCGGTCGGCACGGTGATTCATTGCATCGAGATGAAGCCGGGCAAGGGCGCGCAGATTGCGCGTTCGGCCGGCGCCTCGGCCCAGGTCGTGGCCCGCGAGGGTGCCCACGCGACGATCCGGCTGCGCTCCGGCGAGATGCGTCGCATCCCGTCGGAATGCCGCGCCACAGTCGGCGAAGTCGGGCACACCGAGCACAGCCTGAAGAAGTTCGGGAAGGCCGGTGCCAAGCGCTGGATGGGCGTTCGCCCGACCGTGCGCGGTACCGCGATGAACCCGGTCGATCACCCGCATGGCGGTGGTGAAGGTCGCAACTTCGGGCGTCACCCGGTGACCCCGTGGGGCCGCCCGACCAAGGGTTACAAGACCCGCAACAACAAACGTACCGACGGCATGATCGTGCGTCGGCGCAAGAAGTAACGGAGTGCCAGCATGCCGCGTTCACTGAAAAAAGGCCCGTTCGTCGATCACCACCTGCGCAAGAAGGTGGAAGAGGCGCACGAGAAGAACGATCGCCGGCCGATCAAGACCTGGTCGCGCCGCTCGATGATCATTCCGCAGATGGTGGGACTCACCCTCGCGGTACACAACGGGCGTCAGCATGTTCCGGTGCTGGTCAACGAAAACATGGTCGGCCACAAGCTGGGCGAGTTTGCGTTGACGCGGACCTTCAAGGGTCACATCGCCAACAAGAAGTCGCGCTGAGGACGAACGATGGAGACGATTGCAAAACTGCGCTACGCGCGCATCTCGCCGCAGAAGACGCGGCTGGTCGCCGACCAGGTTCGTGGCATGCGCGTCGAGGAAGCTCTGAACGAGCTGACCTTCAGTGCGAAGAAGCCGGCCGCCATCGTGAAGAAGGTGCTGGAGTCCGCGATCGCCAATGCGGAGAACAACGACGGCGCCGACATCGACGAGCTGCGCATCTCGCGCATCCAGGTCGACGAGGGCCCCGTGCTGAAGCGCATGCAGGCGCGTGCCAAGGGGCGCGGCAACCGCATCATGAAGCGCACCAGTCACATCGTGATTGGCGTTAGCGAGAAGGGAGCGAACTAACCATGGGTCAGAAAGTACATCCAACCGGCATCCGGCTGGGCATTTCTCGCCCGTGGTCGGCCACCTGGTACGCCGACGGCCGCGAGTTCGGCGAGACGCTGAACAATGACATCAAGCTGCGCACGTTTCTGCAGAAGAAACTTGCCCATGCTTCGGTAAGCCGCATTACGATCGAACGCCCGGCCAAGGCCGCGCACATCACCATCCATACGGCGCGTCCGGGGATCGTGATTGGCAAGAAGGGCGAGGACATCGAGAAGCTGCGCCGTGAAGTCGCGGCCGAGACCGGCCTGGACCAGGGCAACGTCAAGATCAACATCGAGGAAGTGCGCAAGCCCGAGATCGAGGCGCAGCTGGTGGCGGAAGGCATCGCCCAGCAGCTGGAGCGCCGCATCATGTTCCGTCGCGCGATGAAGCGCGCTGTGGGCAACGCGATGCGCCTGGGTGCGCAGGGTATCAAGGTCCACGTGTCCGGCCGCCTGAACGGCGCCGAGATCGCGCGTTCCGAATGGTACCGCGAAGGGCGCGTGCCGCTGCACACCCTGCGTGCGGACATCGACTACGGCTTCGCCGAGGCCCGTACCACGTACGGGATCATCGGTGTGAAGGTGTGGATCTTCAAGGGCGAAGTCTTCGGTCTGGAACCGGTCGAAGGGACGCGCGCTGCGGCCAACGCGAGCTAGGACATAGACCATGTTGCAGCCAAAAAGAACCAAATTCCGCAAGCAGTTCAAGGGCCGGAACCGGGGCATGGCCTCCACCGGCGCGAAGGTCAGCTTCGGCGAATACGGCCTGCAGGCCGTGGAGCGTGGTCGGATTACCGCGCGCCAGATCGAAGCCGCGCGGCGCGCGATGGTGCGCCACATCAAGCGTGGCGGGAAGATCTGGATCCGGGTATTCCCGGACGTGCCGGTGACCAAGAAGCCGCTTGAAGTGCGTATGGGCAAGGGCAAGGGCGGTGTCGAATACTGGGTCTGCAAGATCCAGCCGGGCCGTGTGCTCTACGAAATGGAAGGCGTGCATGAAGACGTGGCCCGCGAGGCCATGCGTCTGGCCGCCGCCAAGCTCCCGGTCAAGACGGTCTTCACCCGTCGGCAGGTGATGTAATGAAAGCAGAAGAACTCAGAAAGAAGTCGGACGACGATCTGAATCAGGAGCTGGAAGCGCTCTACAAGGAGCAGTTCGGTCTCCGCATGCAGAAGGCGGTCGGGCAGCTCGCGCGGCCGGATCGCGTCGGCAAGGTGCGGCGCGAGATCGCGCAGATCAAGACGCTGATGAATGAACGCAGAAGGGCAGGCTAAGAAGATGACCGAAGAAGGTTCCAAGAATCAGCGTTCCGTCGTGGGGCGGGTGATCAGCGACAAGATGGACAAGACCCGCACGGTCCTGGTCGAGCGTCGCGTGCGTCATCCGCTGTATGGCAAGTTCATCCGCCGCAGCACGAAACTGCACGTCCATGACGAGGAGAATGTCTCGCGCATGGGCGACCGGGTTCGTATCCGTGAATGCCGGCCGGTTTCCAAGCAGAAGCGCTTTGCCCTGATCGAAGTGGTCGGGCAGGACGCGCTCTGAATCGGCTGCCAGGAGATAAGTCATGATTCAAATGCAGACCGTGCTCGAGGCCGCCGACAACAGCGGCGCCCGACGCATCCAGTGCATCAAGGTGCTGGGCGGCTCGCACCGCCGGTATGCCCGCGTGGGCGATGTCATCAAGGTGAGCGTCAAGGACGCGATCCCGCGTGGCAAGGTCAAGAAGGGCGACGTGTACGACGCCGTTGTGGTGCGTACCGCGTCCGGCGTGCGGCGCCCGGATGGCTCGATCATCCGCTTCGACCGCAACGCCGCGGTCCTGCTGAACAACCAGCACCAGCCGATCGGCACCCGTATCTTCGGGCCGGTGACGCGTGAACTGCGAGGGGAGAAGTACATGAAGATTATCTCCCTCGCCCCGGAAGTGCTGTGAGGACGTGATGAACAAGATTCGCAAGGGCGACGATGTCGTCGTGATTGCTGGCAAGGACAAGGGCCGCCGCGGGACCATTATCAAGGTCCTGGACGGCAAGGTCCTGGTCCAGAACATCAACATGGTGAAGAAGCATCAGAAGCCGAACCCGCAGCAGGGTGTCGGTGGCGGGATCATCGAGAAGGAAATGCCGATCGATATCTCCAATGTGATGCTCTTCAACCCGGCAACCGACAAGGGTGATCGCGTGTCGTTCAAGACCCTGGAAGACGGCCGCAAGGTGCGGGTCTTTCGCTCGAACGGCGAGGTCGTGGACGCATAACGCGGGACGGACGGTTTATGGAACGCTTGAGAGAAGAATACGAATCCAACGTGAAGCAGGCCCTGCGCGAGCAGTTCGGCTATGCCAACGTGATGGAGATCCCGCGCATCACCAAGGTGACCCTGAACATGGGTCTCGGCGATGCCGTGGCGGACAAGAAGGTGATCGAGCACGCGGTCAGTGATATGACGGCGATCGCTGGGCAGAAGCCGGTGGTTACCAAGGCGCGCAAGTCGATTGCAGGCTTCAAGATCCGTGATGATTATCCGATCGGCTGCAAGGTGACCCTGCGGCGCCGGCAGATGTACGAATTCCTGGATCGCCTGATCAATGTGGCGCTGCCCCGGGTGCGCGACTTCCGCGGGTTTTCCGCGAAGGCGTTCGATGGTCGTGGCAACTACAGCCTGGGCATCAAGGAACAGATCATCTTTCCGGAGATCGATTACGACCGTGTCGACAAGCTGCGCGGCATGGACATCACGATTACAACCAGCGCAACGACGGACGCGGAAGCCAAGGCCCTTCTGGAGGCCTTCCGATTCCCGTTCCGGCAGTAAACGAGGTAGGCGCACATGGCGAAGGTATCGATGATCGAGCGCGAGAAGAAGCGCGAGCGATTGGTAAAGAAGTACGCGGCCAAGCGGGCCGAACTGAAGGCGATCCTGGTGGACGATACCAAGTCCTCCGAGGAGCGGCTGGCGGCCATGCATGCGCTGCAGAAGCTGCCGCGTGATTCGTCCCGCGTGCGTCAGAAGAACCGCTGTGGCATTACCGGCCGGCCGAAGGGCTATTACCGCCGGTTTGGCCTGGGGCGCAACAAGCTGCGGGAACACGCCATGAAGGGCGAGATTCCGGGCCTGCGCAAGGCGAGCTGGTAAGGAGATTTGAAGCGATGATGACCGATCCGATTTCCGACATGCTCACCCGCGTGCGCAATGCACAGCGCGCCAACAAGGAGCAGGTCGCCATTCCCTACAGCAAGGCCAAGGAACGCATCCTGAAGGTCTTTGCCGAAGAGGGTTTCGTGGGCGATATGCAGGTCGAGGGCGAGGCCGCGCAGAAGAAGCTGGTGGTGAAGCTCAAGTACTTCGAGGGACGGCCGGTCATCGAGACCGTCGAACGGATTTCCCGCCCGGGTCTGCGGATCTATCGCGGCAAGGACGAGCTGCCGCGGATCAACGCTGGCCTTGGTGTCGCGGTGATCTCCACGCCCCAGGGTGTCATGAGTGACCGCGCTGCCCGGGCCGCAGGCCAGGGCGGCGAGGTCCTCTGCAAGATTTACTGAGGAATCAGCCATGTCGCGCATTGCAAATCTGCCGATCAAGCTGCCCAACGGTGTCTCCGTCGAGCAGTCGGACAGCGAGATCAAGATCAAGGGCCCGAAGGGCGAGCTTCAGCTCACCTGCCCCGAGGCGGTGATGGTCACCGTCGAGGATGGGGTGGTGCGAGTGAAGGCGGCCGAGAACGCCAAGAACGTCGCCCTGGCCGGGACCATTCGCGCGCTGCTGGGCAATCATGTCCACGGCGTGAGCGAAGGGTTCGAGCGGTCCCTGGAATTGGTCGGCGTCGGGTATCGCGCGCAAATGCAGGGCGCGAAGCTTAACCTGACGCTCGGCTACTCGCACCCGATCGACTTCGAGATCCCCGAAGGGGTGACGGTCGAAACGCCGACCCCGACCGAGGTCGTGGTCAAGGGAACGGATCGCCAGAAGGTGGGCCAGGTGGCCGCGAACATTCGCGCCATGCGCCCGCCGGAGCCCTACAAGGGCAAGGGCGTGAAGTACAAAGACGAGCGCATTGTGCGCAAAGAAGCCAAGAAGAAGTAGGTAGGCACCAGTGGACAAGAAAGAGGCCAGACTTAAGAGGGCGCGTCGCGCACGGTTCAAGATCCGTGAGCTGGGGGTGCATCGTCTCTGTATCCACCGGACGCCCCGCCACATGTACGCGCAGATCATCGCCCCGTCTGGCGACGCGGTACTCGCCGCGGCGTCGACGGTGGAGAAGGATCTGAAGAATGCCGGCGGTTCGACCGGGAACGCCGAGGCCGCCGCCCGAGTGGGGCAGGCGATTGCCGAGCGTGCACGCAAGGCCGGTATTGAACAGGTCGCGTTTGACCGCGCGGGTTTTCGTTATCACGGACGGGTGAAGGCCTTGGCCGACGCCGCACGTGAGAACGGCCTGCAGTTCTAGTCAAACGGGATCGAGCGGAGAGAGATATGGCACGTAACGATGTAAGCGAAGCGCAGGACGGCCTCCAGGAAAAGCTGATTGGCGTCAATCGCGTGGCCAAGGTGGTCAAGGGTGGCCGGCAGTTCCGGTTTGCCGCGCTGACCGTGGTGGGCGACGGCGAGGGCCGCGTGGGCTACGGCTATGCCAAGGCGCGCGAAGTGCCCGCCGCGATCCAGAAGGCCATGCAGCAGGCGCGCATGGAAATGCGCAACGTTGCGCTCCACGACGGCACGCTGCATTACGCAGTCAACGGCCGTCACGGAGCCGCGAACGTGTACATGCAGCCGGCCTCCGAGGGTACCGGCATCATCGCCGGCGGCGCGATGCGCGCGGTGCTCGAAGTGGCCGGCGTGCGCAACGTCCTCGCGAAGTGCGTGGGCTCGCGCAATCCGATTAACGTCGTGCAGGCGACCATCGACGGGCTCACCACGGTGAGCTCGCCCGAGCGTGTCGCGGCCAAGCGCGGCAAGACCGTTGACGAAGTGACGAGCTAAGCCATGAGCAAGCTGAAACTGACCCTGGTACGCAGCACCGCCGGCCGAATCGCATCGCACAAGGCATGCGTTCGCGGGCTGGGGCTGCGCAAGACCCACAGCACCTCGACGGTCGAGGCCACCCCGGAGAATCTGGGCATGGTCAAGAAGGTGTCGTACCTGCTGAAGGTAGAGGAAGTGTAACGATGCGACTGAATGAGATTGCAAGCCCCGACGGCGCCCGCAAGCCGGGCAAGCGCGTCGGTCGTGGCATCGGCTCCGGTCTGGGCAAGACCGGCGGTCGCGGCCACAAGGGTCAGAAATCGCGCTCCGGCGGCTTCACCAAAGTGGGCTTCGAGGGCGGTCAGATGCCCTTGCAGCGGCGCCTGCCGAAGGTGGGCTTTCGCTCGCGCAAGCAGCAGTATGCGGCGGAGGTTCGCCTGAGCGAGCTGAACAAGGTCGAGGGGGATGTCACCCTGGAGACGCTGAAGTCCGCTGGTGTGGTGCGCAGCGATGCGCAGAGCGCCAAGATCTTCGCCTCCGGCGAAGTCTCCCAGGCGTGCGCCGTGAAGGGCGTGGGCGTCACCAAGGGCGCGCGGGCGGCGATCGAAGCCGCTGGCGGGAGCGTTGAGGCCTAAATAATGGCGCGTGGAGCGACAGCACGTTCCGGTGGTGGACTCACCGGCTTTACCGAGTTACGCCAACGCTTGCTGTTCGTGCTGGGCGCCCTGGTGGTCTACCGCATAGGGACGTTCATCCCGGTGCCGGGGATCAACCCCGTCGCCGTCTCGCAGTTCTTCGAGCAGCAAAGCGGCACGATCCTGGACATGTTCAACATGTTCTCCGGGGGCGCGCTGGAGCGGCTGTCGATCTTTGCCCTCGGCGTGATGCCGTACATCTCTGCTGCGATCATCATGCAGCTGCTGGCGGCAACGGTGCCGGCCCTGCAGCAGCTGAAGAAAGAAGGCGAGCCGGGACGCCGCAAGATCACGCAGTACACGCGCTACGGGACCGTGGCGCTGGCGCTGTTTCAGAGTATCGGCATTGGGATCGCGCTGAATGGGCAGACGATCCAGGGCATGCCGATGGCGCTGAACCCGGGCCCGATCTTCATCTTCACCGTGGTGGTGTCGCTGGTGACCGGGACACTGTTCCTGATGTGGCTGGGCGAGCAGATCACCGAGCGCGGTATCGGTAACGGTATTTCGATCATTATCTTCGCGGGCATCGTGGCCGGCCTTCCGGGTGCCATTGGCGGGACGCTGGAGCTCGCGCGTACCGGTGAACTGGCCGCGGCCTTCGTGGTGATCCTGATCGTGCTGGCGCTGGCGGTGACCGCGTTTGTGGTGTTCGTGGAACGCGGGCAACGGCGGGTCACGATCAACTACGCGAAGCGTCAGGTCGGCCGGAAGATGGTCGGGGGGCAGTCTTCGCACCTCCCGTTGAAGCTGAATATGGCGGGGGTGATCCCGCCGATCTTCGCGTCCAGTATCATCCTGTTCCCGTCGACGCTCGGTCAATGGTTCGGCCAGGCCGAGGGCATGGACTGGCTGCGCGAGATCTCGACGACGCTGGCGCCGGGGCAACCGCTGTACGTGATGTTCTACGCGGCCGCGATTATTTTCTTCTGCTTCTTTTACACCGCGCTGGTGTTCAACTCCCGGGATACCGCGGAGAACCTGAAGAAGCAGGGCGCCTTCATTCCGGGGATCCGGCCCGGGGTGCAGACCGAACGCTTTATCGACGGGGTCATGACCCGGCTGACAGCGGTAGGTGCGGTGTATATCACCGCGGTCTGTCTGCTGCCCGAGTTCCTGATCCTGTACTGGAACGTGCCGTTCTACTTCGGTGGGACGTCACTGTTGATCATCGTCATTGTGGTCATGGACTTCATGGCCCAGCTGCAGTCGCACCTGGTGTCGCACCAGTACGAAGGCTTGATGAAGAAAGCGAATCTGAAGGGTTTCGGCGGGACCGGGATCCGGTAGACCAGGAGAAAGACCATGAAAGTACGTGCATCGGTAAAGCCGATCTGCCGGAACTGCAAAGTGATTCGGCGGAACGGCGTGGTCCGGGTGATCTGTTCGGATGCCCGCCACAAGCAACGCCAGGGCTGAGCTTGGCGTAACGCAAATTCATTGCTACTATAGCCGGCTTTGCCGGATTTAGATGGAGAGGTTGGATGGCTCGCGTCGCTGGAATCAATATTCCTGACCAGAAGCACACAGTAATCGCGCTGACCGCGATCTATGGCATTGGCCCGACCCGGGCCGGCCTGATCTGCGATGCAGCCGGTGTGCGTCGGGACATCAAGGTGCGGGATCTGACTGATGCCGAAGTGGATGCCCTGCGGGCTCAGATCGACAAGATTCCCGTGGAAGGGGATCTGCGCCGGGAGGTCAGCATGAACATCAAGCGGCTGATGGATCTCGGCTGCTACCGGGGCGTGCGCCACCGCCGCGGCCTCCCGCTGCGCGGTCAGCAGACGCAGACGAACGCTCGCACCCGCAAGGGTCCGCGGCGCCCGATTCGCAAGTAATCAGACTGGGATCTCAGGTACATGGCACAAGCGCAGACTCGGACCAAGAAAAAGGTCCGCAAGAATATCGCCGAGGGCGTGGCTCACGTGTATGCCACGTTCAACAACACGATCATCACGATCACCGATCGGCAGGGCAACACGATCAGCTGGGCCACCTCGGGTGGTTCCGGATTCCGTGGTTCCCGCAAGTCGACCCCGTTCGCCGCGCAGATCGCGGCCGAGCGTGCCGGGACGACGGCAGCCGAGCATGGCGTGAAAAACCTGGACGTGATGGTTCGCGGCCCGGGTCCGGGTCGGGAGTCGGCGGTACGCGCGCTGAACAATGCCGGGTTCAAGATCACGAACATCAGTGATGTGACCCCGATCCCTCACAACGGCTGCCGGCCGCCCAAGAAACGCCGCGTTTAAGGCTGGAGTTCAAGAATGGCTCGTTACATTGGACCGAAATGCAAGCTCAGCCGTCGCGAAGGCGTCGATCTGGGCCTGAAGAGCGGCGCTCGCGCGCTGGAGACCAAGTGCAAGCTGGACAAGCCGCCGGGTCAGCACGGCGAGCGCCGTACCCGCCTGTCGGACTACGCCGTGCAGCTGCGCGAGAAGCAGAAGCTGCGCCGTATCTACGGGGTGCTGGAAAAGCAGTTCCGCAACTATTACAAGAAGGCCGCGCAGCGCAAGGGCTCCACGGGTGAGAACCTGCTGAAGCTGCTGGAAGGCCGCCTGGACAATGTCGTGTATCGCATGGGCTTCGGGACGACTCGCTCCGAGGCACGCCAGTTGGTGGCCCACCGCGCGATCATGGTGAACGGCCAGGTGGTGAACATCGCCGCCTATCAGGTGCAACCGTCGGACGTGGTGACGGTCCGCGAGAAGGCCCGCAAGCAGGTGCGCATCCAGGATGCGATGACCCTGGCGGAGCAGACCGGCTTCCCGAGCTGGGTCGAGGTCGACACCAGCAAGTTCGAGGGGACCTTCAAGGCGATCCCGGATCGTTCCGATCTGCCCGCGGACATCAACGAGTCGCTCGTCGTCGAGCTGTACTCGAAGTAATCGTTTTTCGGCCTGGCGCCAGGAGTCACAATGCAGTCGAACGAACTGGTCAAGAAACAGCAGATCGAGGTCGAGGCCGAGAATCGGAATCAGGCCAAGGTCGCGCTCGAGCCGCTGGAACGCGGCTTCGGGCATACGCTCGGCAACGCGCTGCGGCGCGTGCTGCTGTCCTCCATCCCGGGGGCGGCGATCGTCGAGGCCCGGATCGAGGGCGTGCTTCACGAGTACACGACCATCGAGGGCGTGCAGGAAGATGTTGTCGACATCCTGCTGAACCTGAAGGGTGTGGCACTTCGTATGCACAGCCGCGATGAATCCACGCTGAGCCTGAAAAAGAAGGGTCCGTGCGTGGTGACCGCGGGTGATATCCAGGTCGACCACGACGTCGAGGTGGTGAACCCGGAGCATGTGATCGCCACGATCACCAAGAATGTCGACCTGGACATCACGCTGACCGCCCGTGCCGGGCGCGGCTACGAGCCAGTGACGGCGCGGCGCCAGGTCGAAGGTAGCGATGACACGGGGATTGGCCGGTTGCTGCTGGACGCCAGCTTCAGCCCGATCCGTCGGGTCTCCTATCGTGTGGAAAGCGCGCGCCTGGCCCAGCGGACCGATATGGACCGCCTGGTGCTGGAGCTCGAAACCAATGGCGCGATTGCCCCGGATGACGCGGTGCGTCAGGCCGCGACGATCCTGCAGGGTCAGCTCGCCCCGTTCGTCGACCTGCAGGAAGAGGCCGGCGAAGTGGCCGGTGTTGCCGGGGGTGCGATTGACCCGGTGCTGCTGCGTCCGGTGGACGAGCTGGAGCTGACCGTGCGCTCCGCGAACTGCCTGAAGGCCGAGAACCTGTACTACATCGGGGATCTGGTCCAGCGCACCGAGGTCGAGCTGCTGCGTGCGCCGAACCTGGGCAAGAAGTCGCTGACCGAGATCAAGGACACGCTGGCGACCCACGGGCTGTCGCTCGGCATGCGTCTCGAGAACTGGCCGCCGCCGGGTCTTCGCGACGACAACGAGTAATCACGGCGCGCCGCGCCCATCGTTTTTCTAGAGGAAGCCTCTCATGCGTCATCGTCATTCCGGCCGTCAGCTGGGCCGTAACAGCTCGCACCGCAAGGCCACGTTTCAGGCCCTGTCCGTGGCCCTGTTCCGGCACGAACTGATCAAGACCACGCTGCCCAAGGCGAAGGAACTGCGCCGGGTCGCCGAGCCGCTGATCACCATGGCCAAGGAAGACAGCGTGCACGGTCGTCGCACCGCGTTCGCCCGCCTGCGGGACAAGGAGATCGTGGGCAAGCTGTTCAGCGAACTGGGCCCGCGCTACCAGCAGCGTCCGGGTGGTTATCTGCGGATCCTCAAGTGCGGCAACCGTCCGGGCGACAATGCCCCGATGGCCTATGTCGAGCTGGTGGATCGTCCGGAAGGCCAGGCGGGCGACGGCGAGGCCGCCTGACGCGAAAGTCCTCCGGAGAAGGAAATGCCCGCAGTGGGCGACAGAAAAGCCGGCTCATAGCCGGCTTTTCTGCGTCTGGGGGCGGCTGCGCCCTGTGGGCAGGGATTCCTAGCCGCTGGCGGCCTGCGAGGGGCTGCCGGGGAGCATGGGGGCCAGGAATTGGCCCGTATGGCTGTGGGGGGTGGCCGCCACGGTTTCCGGAGTGCCGGCGACCAGAAGTTCGCCACCGCCGCTTCCGCCTTCCGGGCCGATGTCGATCAGCCAGTCGGCGGTCTTGATCACGTCGAGGTTGTGCTCGATGACGACGATGGTGTTGCCGTGGTCGCGCAGGCGGTGGAGGACACGCAGGAGCTGGGCGATGTCCTCGAAGTGGAGACCGGTGGTGGGTTCGTCCAGGATGTAGAGGGTGCGGCCAGTGTCGCGCTTGGACAGTTCGCGAGCGAGCTTGATGCGCTGGGCCTCGCCCCCGGAAAGGGTGGTGGCGTTCTGGCCCAGCTGGATGTAGGACAGGCCCACCTCCATCAGCATCTCCAGCTTGCGGTGGATGACCGGGACGGGCTGGAAGAAATCGAGCGCTTCCTCGACGGTCATCTCCAGGACCTCGTGGATGTTCTTGCCCTTGTAGCGGACCTCCAGGGTCTCGCGGTTGTAGCGGTGCCCCTTGCAGACGTCACAGGGGACAAACACGTCCGGCAGGAAGTGCATCTCCACCTTGATCACCCCGTCGCCCTGACAGGCCTCGCAGCGGCCGCCGCGGACATTGAACGAGAACCGGCCGGGCTTGTACCCACGCGAGCGCGCCTCTGCGGTTGCCGCGAACAGCTCGCGGATGGGCGTGAACAGGCCGGTATAGGTGGCCGGATTGGATCGTGGCGTGCGGCCGATCGGGCTCTGGTCGATGTCGACGACCTTGTCGATCAGCTCCAGGCCGTCGATGCGGTCGTGGTCCTCGATGTGATGGCGTCCGCCATGCAGCTCGGTCGCAACGGCCGGGTAGAGGGTGTTGTTCACCAGGGTCGACTTGCCGGAGCCGGATACACCGGTCACGCAGGTGAACAGGCCGGTCGGGAAGGCAAAATCGCCACCCTTGAGGTTGTTGCCACGGGCGCCGATCACGCGGATCTCGCGCTCGGGGTCGGCCTCGGTGCGCTGCTCCGGCACCGCAATCGAGCGGGTGCCGCGCAGGTAGGCCCCGGTAAGCGAGTCCGGATTGCTGGCGACGGCTTCCGGCGTGCCGGAGGCCACGATGTGACCGCCGTGGCGCCCCGCGCCGGGCCCGATGTCCACTACGTAATCCGCCTGACGGATCGCGTCCTCGTCGTGCTCCACCACGATCACCGTGTTGCCGAGATCGCGCAGGTGGCTGAGGGTGTTCAGGAGCCGCGCGTTGTCGCGCTGATGCAGGCCAATGGACGGCTCGTCGAGGATGTACATGACGCCGACCAGCGCCGAACCGATCTGCGAGGCCAGGCGGATGCGCTGGGCCTCGCCGCCGGAGAGGGTGTCGGCCGAGCGGTCCAGGGTCAGGTAGTCGAGCCCGACGTCGTTGAGGAAGCCGAGGCGCGAGGAGATCTCGCGCACGATCTTCTCGGCGATCTGGGCAAAGCGACCGGGCAGGCGGAGGTCGCTGAAGAAGGCCTGGGCGTTGGCCACGCTCATGTGCGTGACCTCGGGCAGTGTCAGGTCGTTGACGAACACGTGGCGCGCGGCGGCGTTAAGGCGCGTGCCATGGCAGTCGGGGCAGGGCTGTTCCGCCAGGTAGCGGCCCAGTTCCTCGCGCACCGCGGAGGAGTCGGTCTCGCGGTAGCGCCGCTCGAGGTTCGGGATCACGCCCTCGAAAACGCGTTCGTCGGTTCGCAGACGGCCGTTGGCGGCGGGGGTCGCAAGCTTGACCTTCTCCTTGCCCGAGCCGTGCAGGACCACCGCGCGAACCTCGGCCGGCAGCTCCTGCCACGGGGTCTCCACGTCAAAACCGTAGTGCCGGGCGAGACTGGTCAGCAGGCTGAAGTACCAGGCGTTGCGCCGGTCCCAGCCGCGCACGGCCCCGCCCGCCAGGCTCAGCTCCGGCTGCGATACCACGCGCTCGGGATCGAAGAACTGGTGCACGCCGAGGCCGTCGCAGGTCGGGCAGGCGCCGGCCGGGTTGTTGAACGAGAACAGCCGCGGCTCGAGTTCGCGCAGCGCGTAGCCGCAGATCGGGCAGGCGAAGCGCGCGGAGAAGATCATCGGCTCGCGTTCGGGCTCGTCCATCCAGGCGATCAGGGCCAGGCCGTCGGCCAGTTCCGTGGCGGTCTCGAAGGACTCGGCCAGCCGCTGGCGCAGGTCCTCGCGCACGCGGAAGCGGTCGATCACGATCTCGATGTTGTGCTTGCGCTTGGGATCCAGCGCTGGCAGCGCATCCAGGTCGTGAATCTCGCCGTTAATGCGCGCGCGCAGGTAGCCCTGGGAGCGCATCGCCTCCAGCATCTTGTGGTGCTCGCCCTTGCGTCCGCGCACGACCGGCGCCAGCAGCATCACCTTGTCGCCCTCGGGCAGTTCCAGCACCTGGTCCACCATCTGCGAGATGGTCTGCGCGGCCAGGGTCTCGCCGTGTTCCGGGCAGCGCGGCTCGCCGGCCCGGGCAAACAGCAGCCGCAGGTAGTCGTAGATCTCGGTGATGGTGCCGACGGTGGAGCGCGGATTGTGCGAGGTGCTTTTCTGCTCGATGGAGATCGCGGGGGACAGGCCCTCGATCTGGTCCACGTCGGGTTTTTCCATCATCGACAGGAACTGCCGGGCGTAGGTCGACAGGCTCTCCACGTAGCGGCGCTGGCCCTCCGCGAACAGGGTGTCGAAGGCCAGTGACGACTTGCCCGAGCCGGAGACGCCGGTAAACACGATCAGCCGCTCGCGCGGCAGGTCGAGGTCCACGTTCTTCAGGTTATGGGTGCGGGCGCCGCGAATGCTGATGCTGTCCATGGGGCTGGATCGACTCCACTGGTTTGCGTCGCGCGGCGCGCCGGGTGGCCCCCGATGCGCCGCAAACCGTCCATGGTAACACCCGGGCGTCGGGCGCCATGGTTTCCGCGCCGGGGTTGCCGGTAAACTCCGCGCCATGAAGACGTCCCCGCCTCTGCGTCGGTTCCGGACGCCATGACCCCCCGCGAGTTGCGCGCCACAACGGGGCTGGCGGCGATCTATGGTGTGCGCATGGCGGGGCTGTTCATGGTCCTGCCGGTATTCATGCTGCATGCCGACCGCATCCCCGGCGCGACTCCGTTGCTGATGGGGCTGGCGCTGGGGATCTACGGTCTCACCCAGGCGGTGCTGCAGATCCCGTTCGGCCTGCTGTCCGACCGGGTGGGACGCAAGCCGCTGATCCTCGCCGGGCTGCTGCTGTTCGTGGCCGGCAGCCTGGTCGCGGCCCTCGCCGAGACCATCCACGGCATCATCCTGGGGCGTGCCTTGCAGGGGGCGGGTGCGGTGGCGGCGGTTATCCTCGCCCTGACAGCGGACCTTGTCGGCGAGGAGCGCCGCATGCGGGCGCTCGCCGTGATCGGCCTGACCATCGGCCTGACCTTCACCGCCGCGATGGCGCTAGGGCCGGTAGTGGATCGTTCCGCGGGGCTGGAGGGGATCTTCGCCCTTTCGGCGCTGCTCGGGGTGGTCGCGATCGTGATCCTGTTCCTGTGGGTCCCGGCACCGGAGCGCACCCGCGTGCATCCGGACATGGTTCCGGTATGGTCGGCGCTGCCGCGGATCCTGCGGGCTCCCGACCTGCTGCGCCTGAATCTCGGTATCTTCGTGTTGCACCTGGTGCTGGCCGCGAATTTCCTGGTGATCCCGGTCCTGCTGCTGGAGACCCTGGCCCTGCCGGGGGCGAGTCACTGGAAGTTCTATGTGCCGGTCCTGCTGGTCGGCTTCGTGCTGATGCTGCCGGGAATCATCTATGGCGAGCGCCGCCGGCGCGTGCACAGCGTGCTGCGTGGCGCGATCGCCTTGCTCGCCGGGGTGCAGGTCCTGCTGGCCTTGCTGGTGCTGGATGGTGGCGGGTTGTGGATGCTGGCGGCACTGATGATCCTGTTCTTCGCCGCCTTCAACCTGCTGGAGGCCGGGCTGCCGTCGCTGGTGGCGCGCATGGCGCCGGTGGCGCACAAGGGCACCGCCATGGGCGGCTTTGCCACCGCACAGTTCCTCGGCATCTTCGCCGGCGGCGTGCTCGGGGGTGGCCTGCTGACCGTCGCCGGGCCGGCGGGGGTGTTTCTTGCCGGGGTGCCGCTGCTGCTCTTCTGGTGGTGGAGTGCGCGCGGGATGCACCCGCACTACCGCTCCAACCGGTTGCTGGCGGTCCCCGCCCACTGGTCCGGTCGCGAGGCCGAGCTGCTGCGCATGCTGGGGGACTGGCCGGGTGTGCACGAGGCCGAGTTGTCGCCGGATGCCGGTTCCCTGTACCTGAAGGTGGAGCCCGGTGGACCGGATACCCCCGAACTGACCGCCTGGATGGCGCGTCCTCCGCCCCGGTAGTCTCCGTGGACGCGGCCCGCGTCCCCATCGCGGACCGGTGCACTGTCGCGGCGGGGGCGGGCTGCTACACTATCGGGTCTGTCTCTCCATGCCTGACTGAAGGAGGCCCCATGGCCCGCGGCGTCAACAAAGTCATCCTGCTCGGCAACCTCGGGGCCGACCCGGAAAAGCGCGAGACCCCGAACGGGGTCACGGTCACCAATCTGCGTCTGGCGACGTCCGAGCAGTGGACCGACAAGAACTCCGGCGAGAAGCGCGAGAACACCGAATGGCACCGGGTGGTGATGTTCGGGCGTCTGGCGGATATCGCCGCGCAGTACCTGTCCAAGGGCTCGCAGGTCTACATCGAAGGCAAGATCCAGACCCGCAAGTGGCAGGACCAGTCCGGCAATGATCGCTACAGCACCGAGGTGGTCGCCAGTGACATGCAGCTGATCGGCGGCCGCGGTGGCGGCGGTGGTGGCGGGTTCGACCAGGACCCGGGCTACGGCGGCGGCAATGCCTACGGCGGTGGCGGCCAGCAGAGCGGCAATCGCAGCAGTGCACCGGTCTCCGGTGGCGGCTTCGACGATGACGACGTCCCGTTCTAGCCACCGCGATCCCTGAACTCCCCAACCAGCGAAGTACCGAGAGCATGATCCGCAAGGTCTACATCCAGACGCACGGCTGCCAGATGAACGAGTACGACTCCGATCGCATGCTCGACGCGCTGCGCGAGCTGCACGGGGCCGAGCGCACCGACGATCCGGAGCAGGCGGATGTCCTGCTGATGAACACCTGCTCGATCCGCGAGAAGGCGCAGGAGAAGGTCTTCTCGCTGCTGGGCCGCTGGCGGCAGATCAAGGAGCGCCGGCCGGAGGTCATCATCGGGGTGGGCGGTTGTGTCGCCAGTCAGGAGGGTGACGCCCTGCGCGAGCGTGCCCCGTATGTGGACCTGGTGTTCGGGCCGCAGACCCTGCACCGGCTGCCGGCCATGATCCAGTCGGTGCGCCGCGAGCGTGCGCCGGTGGTGGATATCTCCTTCCCCGAGATCGAGAAGTTCGACCGCCTGCCGGAGCCGAAGGCCGAGGGACCGACGGCGTTCGTCTCGGTGATGGAGGGCTGCTCCAAGTACTGCAGCTTCTGCGTGGTGCCCTATACCCGTGGCGACGAGATCAGCCGCCCGTTCGACGACGTGATCGCGGAGGTGGTCGCGCTCGCCGCGCAGGGGGTCAAGGAGATCAACCTGCTGGGGCAGAACGTGAACGCCTATCAGGGGCCGATGGAGGATGGCGACACCGCCGACCTGGCGTTGCTGATCCACTACGTGGCGGCCGTCGAGGGCATCGAGCGCATCCGCTTCACCACCTCGCACCCGGTCGAGTTCTCCGACTCGCTGATCCAGGCCTTCGCCGACGAACCGAAGCTGGTCAGCCACCTGCACCTGCCGGTGCAGAGCGGCTCGGATCGTATCCTGGCGCAGATGAAGCGCGGCCACACGATCCTGGAGTACAAGTCCAAGATCCGCCGCCTGCGCGAGGCGCGCCCGGATCTGGACCTCTCCTCGGACTTCATCGTCGGCTTCCCCGGCGAGACCGATGCCGACCATGCGGCGACCATGAAACTGATCGAGGAACTGCACTTCGATTTCTCCTTCAGCTTCATCTACAGCGCGCGTCCGGGTACCCCGGCCGCATCGCTGCCGGACGACGTGCCGATGGCGACCAAGAAGGCCCGTCTGGCCGAGCTGCAGGCCCTGATCGAGCAGCACGGCCGCGCGCGCAACCAGACCATGGTTGGCAACGTGGAGCCGGTGCTGGTGGAAGGCCCGGCCAAGCGCAACCCGGGCGAACTGGCCGGGCGAACTGCGAACAACCGCATCGTCAATTTTGCCGGTGACCCCGGCCTGATCGGGCAGCTGATCCCGGTCGAGATCACCGAGGCCCTGGCGCACTCCCTGCGCGGGCGTACGGTGGAGCGGGCGATGCCCGCCGCCGTCGGCGCCTGACCTGAATGGCCAATCGTCTGGATTTCACGCTGGAACCCGGTGACCAGGAGACGCTCGCGCGGATCTCCGGGCCGCTGGATGCGCACCTGCGCCTGATCGAGTCGCGCCTGGGCGTGGCGGTGCACAATCGCGGTCCGCGCTTCAATCTGACCGGTCCGAAGACCGCGGTGCAGGCGGCCGGGGCGCTGATCCATGATCTGCACCGCATGGCCCAGGAGGAACCGGTCAGCCTGGAGCAGGTGCATACCGCGCTACAGACCGCCCATGTCGAGGGGCTGGCGGAGCCCGAAGGCAATGGCGGAAATGGCGGTGATCCGTCGCTGCGGCTCAAGCGGGCGGTCATCCGCGGCCGCGGCCCGCGACAGGCGAAGTACCTGGCGGCGATTGCGCAGCATGACCTCAGTTTCGGCATCGGCCCGGCCGGCACCGGCAAGACCTTCCTCGCAGTGGCGGCGGCCGTCGCCGCGCTGGAACAGGACCGGGTGCAGCGCCTGGTCCTGGTGCGCCCGGCGGTGGAGGCCGGCGAGCGCCTGGGCTTTCTGCCCGGCGACCTGGCGCAGAAGATCGACCCCTATCTGCGGCCGATGTACGACGCCCTGTACGAGTTGATGGGCTTCGACCAGACCGCCCGCCTGATGGAACGCCAGGTGATCGAGGTCGCCCCGCTGGCCTACATGCGCGGGCGTACCCTGAACGAGGCCTTCATCATCCTCGACGAGGCGCAGAACACCACTGTCGAACAGATGAAGATGTTCCTGACCCGGATCGGCTTCGGTTCCACTGCCGTGGTCAACGGCGACATCACCCAGGTCGACCTGCCGCGTGGCCAGCGCTCGGGGCTCAAGCACGCGATGCAGATTCTGAACGACGTGGAGGGCGTACATATCACCCGCTTCCAGGCGGGTGACGTGGTGCGCCATCCGCTGGTGCAGCGCATCGTGGAGGCCTACGACGCCCACGACAGCGCCTCCGGAAAACCGGATGCGGCGCCGGAGCCCGGTGCTGGCGGTGCCGCTGTGGACGGGCAGGACGCTGATGGCGCTTGAGGTCGCGGTGCAGTACGCCGTGCCGCGCGTCGGCCTGCCGGCCGCCACCACCCTGCACCGTTCGGCCCGCGCGGCCTGGCGCGGGGCGGGCGAGGCCGCGGTGACCCTGCGCCTGGTGGATGCCGACGAGGGGCGCTCGCTGAATCACGCCTTTCGCGACCGCGACTACGCGACCAACGTGCTGTCCTTCCCCGCGCCGGAACTGCCGGCCGGTCTGCCGCCCGAGGCGAACGCCTATCTCGGCGACGTGATCCTGTGCGCGCCGGTGCTGGCGCGCGAGGCGGCGGAGCAGGGCAAGAGCCTGGCCGCCCACTATCACCACATGGTGGTACACGGGATGCTGCACCTGCAGGGCATGGATCACCAGACGCCGGACGAGGCCGCGCGGATGGAGGCAATTGAGTCCTCGATCCTGGCCGGGTTAGGCTATTCCGACCCCTACGCCGAGCATCCGGCCCGCGCCCAGACGCCGCACCCAGCCGGAAACGCCCCCGATGCCTGAACCCGAACCCGACGAGCAACCGATCTGGCGGCGCTGGCTGGCCCGCGCCGGCGAGGCCCTGCGCCCGCGCCGCGAGCCGGCGACCCGCCGCGAGCTGATCGAGACCCTGCGCGGCGCGCACGCCCGCGAGCTGGTCGATCCCGAGGCGCTGACCATGCTGGAAGGCGTGCTTAACGTCGCCGACATGCAGGTGCGCGACATCATGATCCCGCGCGCGCAGATGGAAGTGGTGCGCCGGGATGCCGGGCTCTCCGAGTTCCTCCCCGACGTGGTCGCCTCCGCACACTCCCGCCTGCCGGTGGTGGGGGATCACCGCGACGAGGTCGTCGGCGTGCTCCTGGCCAAGGACCTGCTGCGCTTCTTCGGCGAGACGGACGATGCCGCCTTCGATATGCAGGAGATCCTGCGCCCGGCGGTGTTCGTGCCCGAGAGCAAGCGCCTGAACGTGCTGCTGAAGGAATTTCGCCTGAGCCGCAACCACATGGCGATCGTGGTCGACGAGTACGGCGGCGTGGCGGGCCTGGTGACCATCGAGGACGTGCTGGAACAGATCGTCGGCGAGATCGAGGACGAGCACGACGTCGAGGACTACCTGACCCAGATCATGCAGCATCCCGGCGGACGCTACACCATCAAGGCGCTGACCCCCATGGAGGAGTTCAACGCCTACTTCCAGACCGCCTACAGCGAGGATGACTTCGACACCATCGGCGGGCTGGTGCTGTCGCACTTCGGGTATGTCCCGCGCCGCGGCGAGCAGATTGTCGTGGACGGCATGCAGTTTCGCGTGCTGCGCGCGGACAACCGCCGCCTGCACCTGCTCGAGATGCGCCTGCCGGAACCGGACGCCCCGGTGGCCACCGGGACCGAGGCGCAGCCATTCGACGGGCCGGCCCCGGACGACCCTCGTACCCCCTGAGCGCCATGCGCTTGCGCGTCGCCCAACTGCCGCCCTGGGCCTCGGGGCTTGCGGCCCTGGTGGCCGGAGCGGGTGCGACTCTGGCCTTTGCCCCGGTCGGCTGGTTCCTGGCGGCCCCCCTGGCCCTGGCCGCCTGGTTTGCCCTGCTGCCCGGGGCTACCTCGCGCCGGGCCGCCTGGATCGGCTATGCCTTTGGTCTCGGGTTCTTCGGGACCGGGGTGACCTGGATCTTCAACAGCCTGCTGGTATTCGGCCAGGCCCCGCTGGTGGTCGCCTCGCTGATTACCGTGTTGTTCGTGCTGGCCATGGCGGTCTATCCGGCACTGCTGGCCGCGCTGGCGGCGCGCTTCCTGCCGCTGGAGCGCCCGGCCGGCATGCTGGCGCTGGCCGGCGGCCTGGTGCTGATGGAGCTGGCGCGTTCCTGGCTGTTCTCCGGCTTTCCCTGGCTGCTGTTCGGGCACGCGGTGCTGGACACGCCGCTGCAGCCCTGGCTGCCGCTGGCCGGCGAACTGGGCGCGGGGCTGGTGGTCGCGCTGCTGGCGGTCGCGCTGGTCAGCGTATTCCGCACCGGGCAGCGCGGGCTCGGGGCGGGTCTGGCCGCGGCGCTGGTGCTGGTGTCGCTGGCGCTGGGGGCTGTCCGCTGGGTGGAGCCGGGGGGCGAGGCGATCTCGGTGGCCATGGTGCAGGGCAATATCGACCAGGCGCGCAAGTGGGATGCCGACGGCATCGAGTATTCGCTCGGGGTCTACGAGGAACTGACGCGCGAGGCGGGGGACGTGGACCTGGTGGTCTGGCCGGAGACCGCGATCCCGGCGTTCTATGTCGAGGTCCAACGCCCACTCGGGCAGCTTGCGCAGTCGCTGGCGGAGGACGAGGCCGAGCTGCTGGTCGGGGTCTTCGACCACGCCTCGGCCGGGCGCCACGTCTACAACTCGGTGGTCAACGTGACCACGGGCGCCGGATACAACAAGCGCCAGCTGGTGCCGTTTGGCGAGTACATTCCGCTGCGTGGCCAGCTCGACTGGCTGGACCGGCTGCTCGCGATCCCGATGTCCGACCTCTCCCCCGGCACCGGTGACGGGCGTATGCGGGTGGCCGGGCAGACCGCCGGCGTCAGCATCTGCTACGAGGCGGCGTATTCGCGCCACATCCGCGCGGCGCTACCGGAGGCCGGGTTCCTGGTCAATGTCTCCAACGATGCGTGGTTCGGCGACAGTCTCGCGCCGGCCCAGCATCTGCAGATTGCGCGGGTGCGGGCGGTGGAGACCGGGCGTCCGATGATCCGCGCCACGAATACCGGCATCTCGGCCCTGATCGATGCCGACGGGCGGATACTGGAACGCTCGGGACTGTTCACCCGCGAGGTGGTGACGGGCCGGCTGCAGCCTCGCCACGGGGTGACGCCGGCGACCGCCACGGGGCCGGGGCCGGCGGTACTGGCGGCGCTGGTACTGGTCGTCGCCGGTGCCGCGGTGGGGCGCCGGCGTGACCGGACGTGACGCCCTTGTCGGCTGACTACTCCGCCTCGGTGCCGCCGGGGCCGCGCCGGAAGGTGGTGTTGTGGCAGTTGGAGCACGGCGGGATGCGGCCGACCTTCGTCATGTGCACCGGATGGCCGCATTGCTTGCAGAGCAGTTCGCCGGGGCCGGTGATCTCGCCGGTGTGCCACTCGCCCATCACCTGGGCGCGCGCGGTCAGTTCGGTGATCTCGATCCGGGTGCGATCGGCGATGCGCTCCAGGGCGCTCTTGATGCTGGCCTCGATCAGGCCGAGGTCGATCTGCAGCCAGCCCCGCCAGTCGGAACTGCGGCTGTCGAGGTAGGCACCCAGGTCCTGCAGGTCCCGGCGCAGGTAATCCATCACCTCGTGCGCCTCCTCGCGGGTCAGGTCGCTGGCCTTCTGCACGCGGTCCCGGGCGTTTTCCAGGGCCTCGGTGATGGCCTTGCTGGTCTTGTCCTCCAGCTTCTCGAGGTCCTCGGTGACCTCGTGCAGCATGCGGTGATAGGCGTCGCTCAGGCGCGATTCGCGCTCCTGATCATGGACCTGGTCCTTCTGTTCCTCGCTCATCGGCCTCTCCTTTTGGGTCGCAGTTCCGGTCGGTTGTGATCAACGGTAGCACGAGCGCACGCACCCGGAGCAGCGTTGCCTCGGGTACGTGGCATGGGGCGGGTGGACGGGGCTCGCGCCCGGACCGGGTCAGGTCGTCGCGACCAGATCCCGGTAGCCGTGCCACATGGCGAAGCCCAGCCACGGGAAGATCACGATCAGGGCCAGCAGGGCCGTCGCGACCGAGACCATGAACAGCGCCGTGATGATCAGTCCCCAGAGGATCAGGGTGCCCCGGTTGTGATTGAACGCCTTCAGGCTGACGCCGATGGACTCGATCAGACTCTTCTGCGTGGCCTCCTCGCGCACCCGGTGGTCCAGCAGGGCCGGGATCGTTGCGAGGCTCAGGGTGAACACCACCAGCCCGAAGACGATGGCGGCCACCATGACCCCGACCAGCGAGACGATGCCGGCGCCGCTGCCGAGCATTGCGCCCACCAGGTGGTGCAGCTGCCCCATCACCGCGAGCTCGCCGATGTTGAGCACCGCGATCCACATCCACACGAAGCTGGCCCAGATCACGAACAGCAAGGCCAGCAGGGCCGCGAAGCCCCAGACCGAACCGCCCAGGGTGCCCAGCCAGCCGAGACCGGCGCCACCCGGTTCACCGCGTTCCCTTTGCAGGGCGAGGTAGTTCACGCCCACGGCCAGCACGGGCCCGAGCAGCAGGATGCCGGCCAGGAAGGAAAACGCCATCCACGGCTGATTCCACGAAAGACCGATCAGGACCAGGCCGACCAGGGCAATGACCAGGCCATGTACCAGTGCCACAGGCACCTGCCAGAGGTCCCGCCAGCCCTTGCCGAGCCAGGTGCCAAGGTCCTCGGGCGTGACCTCGCGGATGGTCGGAGACTCGGTCTCCGGGGTGTGTTCGGGGTGCGTCTCGCCAAGGTCCTCGGGGTAGGCCCGCTGCACAACGGGGATCTCGTCCTTTTCGTGCATATCCAGCCTCCTTGGAAACTCGAGTTCAGTGTTTCCAGTCGATGCACTTTGTGAGGCAGTCTGGAAAGGGGCTCTGTTCCTGACGGGTTGTGATCCAGCTCACACGGCCAACGGCGGCCCGGGCGCCCGTCCGGCGCAGGATGGTGGGCAGTGCAAGCAAGCCTGTGGGGGTGTTTCCCTTGGAGGGGGTGGGGGGCGCTGGTATTCTGCGCAGTTCTTTGTTTCCGGCGACGACAGGACAGGTGAGGCGCATGCAGGAGCACTATTCCCCCGAGGCGATCGAGGCGCAGGTGCAGCGCCAGTGGGAGGAGGCCGACTGCTTCCGGGCGCACGAGGATGCTGCCGGCGAGCCGTTCTACTGCCTGTCCATGTTCCCCTACCCCTCGGGCAAGCTGCACATGGGCCATGTGCGCAACTACACCATCGGTGACGTGATCGCGCGCTTTCAGCGCATGCAGGGCAAAAGCGTGCTGCAGCCGATGGGCTGGGACGCCTTCGGCCTGCCGGCCGAGAACGCGGCGATGCAGAATCACGTGCCGCCGGCCGCCTGGACGCGCCAGAACATCGAGCAGATGCGCACCCAGCTCAAGCGCCTGGGCTTTGCCTACGACTGGTCGCGCGAGTTCGCCACCTGCGATGCCGACTACTACCGCTGGGAACAGTGGCTGTTCGTGCGCCTGCTGAAGAAGGGCCTGGTCTATCGCAAGAAGGCCACCGTGAACTGGGACCCGGTGGACCAGACCGTGCTCGCCAACGAACAGGTGATCGAGGGCCGCGGCTGGCGCTCCGGCGCGGTCGTCGAGCGCCGCGAGATGCCGCAGTGGTTCCTGCGCATCACCGACTACGCCGACGAGCTGCTGGAGGCCCTGGACGGGCTGGACGGGTGGCCGGATCAGGTGCGCACCATGCAGCGCAACTGGATCGGGCGTTCCGAGGGCGTGGAGCTGGAATTCGCGGTGGATGGCGGCGAGCCGCTGACTGTCTACACCACGCGCCCGGATACCCTGTTCGGGGTCTCCTACATGGCCCTGGCCCCGGAACACCCGCGGGTGCAGGCGCTGGCGGAGCAGGATGCCGAGCTGGCCGCGTTCGTCGCCGACTGCGCGCAGGGCGGGGTGGCCGAGGCGGATCTCGCCACCATGGACAAGAAGGGCCGCGCGCTGGGCTTCACCGCGCGCCACCCGCTGACCGGCGAGGATGTCCCGGTCTGGGTCGCCAACTTCGTGCTGATGGAGTATGGCACCGGCGCGGTGATGGCCGTGCCTGCGCACGACGAGCGCGACCACGAATTCGCGACGAAATACGGCCTGCCGATCCGCCAGGTGATCGCCCCGGCGGATGGCGCCGAGGTCGACGTGCAGCAGGCCGCGTTCACCGAGGCCGGCGTGCTGGTGAACTCCGGGGAGTTCGACGGCCAGGACTCGGAGGCCGCCAAGGCCGCGATCGCCGAGCACCTGGAGCAGGCCGGGATCGGCCGGCGCCGGCGCAACTACCGGCTGCGCGACTGGGGCATCTCGCGCCAGCGCTACTGGGGTTGCCCGATCCCGGTGATCCACTGCGACACCTGCGGTGCCGTGCCGGTGCCGGAGGCGGACCTGCCGGTGCGCCTGCCGGAGGACGTGATCCCGGACGGGGCCGGTTCGCCGCTGGCACGCATGCCCGAATTCTTCGAGGCGACCTGTCCGGAATGCGGGAAGCCGGCGCGGCGCGAGACCGACACCTTCGACACCTTCTTCGAATCCAGCTGGTACTTCGCCCGCTACGCCTGCGCCGACAATGAAATGGCCATGCTCGATGCGCGCGCCGATCACTGGCTGCCGGTGGACCAGTACGTCGGCGGCATCGAGCACGCGGTGCTGCATCTGCTGTATGCGCGCTTCTTCCACAAGCTGCTGCGCGACGAGGGCCTGCTGGCCTCGGACGAGCCGTTCACCCGGCTGCTGACCCAGGGCATGGTGATCGCGCCGACCTTCTACCGCGAGCGCGGTGACGGCGGGAAGGACTGGATCAACCCGGCGGATGTCGAGCTGGAGCGCGCCGAGGACGGCTCGGTGAAGGCCGCGCGCCACTGCGAGGACGGGCAGCCGGTGGTCATCGGCGGCATGGAGAAGATGTCCAAGTCGAAGAACAACGGCGTGGACCCGCAGGCCCTGATCGAGCGCTTCGGCGCGGATACCGCGCGGCTGTTCACCATGTTCGCCGCTCCCCCGGACCTGTCGCTGGAGTGGTCCGACTCCGGCGTGGAGGGTGCGCATCGCTTCATCAAGCGCCTGTGGCGGGCGGTCCACGAGCACGTGAACGGCGCGGTGCCGGGGACGCTGGAGGTGGACGCCCTGGACGATGCCGGGCGCGAGTTGCGGCGCAAGCTGCACGACACCATCGCCAAGGTCACCGACGATATCGGCCGGCGCCAGACCTTCAACACCGCGGTGGCGGCGAACATGGAGCTGCTGAATGACCTCGGCAAGTTTCCGCAGGACGCGGCCGGGGCCGCTGCGGTGCGCCAGGAGGTGCTGGAGGGCATCGTGCGCATGCTGGCGCCGATCATCCCGCACGTAACCGAGACCCTGTGGCAGGCCCTGGGACATGACGACCTGGTGGCGGCAACCCCGTGGCCACAGGTCGACGAGGCCGCACGCCAGGCCGCGCAGGAGACCCTGGCGGTGCAGGTGAACGGCAAGCGCCGCGCCGAGATTGCGGTGCCGGCCGGCGCCGACAAGGACGCGATCGAGAGTGTTGCCCGCAACGACGAGAACGTTCAGCGCCATATCGAGGGGCAGAACGTGGTCAAGGTGATCGTGGTCCCGGGCCGGCTGGTCAACTTCGTGGTGAAGCCGCAATGACCGGCCTGCTGCGTGCGGGGCTGGTAGTGGTGCTGGTGGCCGCGCTGGCTGCCTGTGGATTCCAGCTGCGGGGCAGTGGCGAGTGGCCGGAGGCGCTGCAGCCAGTGCAGATCACCGGCATCAATACGCGCGACTCGCTGTACCGCGAACTGGCCGTGACCCTGGGCGCCTCCGGCGTGGAGATCGTCAATCAGCGGCCGGAAGGGCAGGGTGCGATCCTCGAGATCCGCTCGGTCAACGATCAGCGCCGCACCCTGTCGGTGACCGAGGCTGCCCGGGTCTCCGAGTACGAACTGATCCGCACGGTCAACGCCCGCCTGCGCCCGGTGGACGGCGAGGCGGTGGACCTGGGGCCGCTGCGCGCCTCGCGCATCTACCTGTTCGACGGGACCGCCGTGCTCAGCCGCGGTGAGCGCGAGGCCACCCTGCGCGAAGCGATGGACCGTGACATCGTCAGCCAGCTGCAGCGCCGCATTGCGGCGCTGACCGAGCCGGACGGTACGCTGCGCGAGGCGGTGGAGGACCCGGCCCCGTAATGGCGCTGGATATCGCCCGCCTGGAGCAGGATCTGGCGCGCGGGCTCGCGCCGATCTACTTGCTGCTGGCGGAGGAGCCGCTGCAGGCGATCGAGGCGGCCGACGCGATCCGCGCGGCCGCCCGCGAGCAGGGTTTTCTCGAGCGCACGGTGCTGGATCTGACTGCCCAGTCCGACTGGGGTCCGTTCGAGGCCGCGATCCGCGACCGCTCGCTGTTCGCCGAACGCGCGGTACTGGATCTGCGCCTGGCCACCGGCAAGCCGGGCAAGACCGGCGGCGACCACCTGAAGGCCTATGCCGGCGAGCCGCAGGACGATCTGGTGCTGCTGTTGCAGCTCCCCAGGCCGGACCGCGACATGCGCCGGGCCGCCTGGTTCAAGGCCCTGGAAAACCGCGCGGTGGTGATCCATGCGCGTCCGGTGCCGCCGGCCCAGCTGGGCAGCTGGATCCGCGCGCGGCTGCAGAAGAACGGTCTGCGTATCACCGACCCGGCACTGGCGCTGCTGGTCGCGCGGGTGGAGGGCAACCTGCTGGCCGCGCGCCAGGAAATCGAAAAGCTGGCGCTGGCCGGCGTCACCGAGATCGACGAGACCGTAATGGCGGAGGCCACCACCGATTCGGCGCGCTTCGAGCTGTTCGCCCTGGCGCCGACCGCGCTGCGCGGCGATGTCCGCCATGCGCTGCGCATGCTGGAGGGGCTGCTTGAGGAGGGCCAGGCCGAGCCGCTGATCCTCTGGGCGCTGGCGCGCGAATGCCGGCTGCTGGTGCAGGCGATGGAGCGCAAGGCCGCCGGCGCGCCCGACAAGGAGGCCTTCCAGGGCAGCTTCGGCGATGGCCAGAAGGCCCTGCGCCAGGCGATGTCGCGGTTGAGCCTGACGCAGGCGCGGAGCTTGCTGGCCGAGGCCGCGCGCGTGGATCGCGTGATCAAGGGTCAGGAAAACGGCAATGCCCGGCAGGGGTTGCTAGACTTGGTGGCCCGTATGGCGGGGCGCCCGCTGACCGTGGCCGAACCCGCCCTGAACCCGGAACGAGTCTGACCGCATGAACGCTGCCGTGAACCCCACCGAATCCGTAGCCGACGATGTGATCGCCCAGGTCGAGGCGCTGGGCCGTGCCGCGCGCGTGGCCTCGCGGCGCATGGCCGAGGCCGAGCCGGGCGCGAAGAACGCGGCGCTGCACGCGATCGCCGAGGGCATCGCCGCGCGCCGTGCCGAACTGGCGGAGGCCAACAGTCGCGACCTGGAGGCCGGACGCGAGCGCGGCCTGGACGCCGCGATGCTGGATCGTCTGGCGCTGACCGATGCCCGCATCGACACCATGATCGAGGGCTGCCGCCAGGTGGCCGGGCTGCCCGACCCGGTCGGCACGATCTCCGACATGGCCTATCAGCCGAGCGGCATCCAGGTCGGCCAGATGCGCGTACCGCTGGGCGTGATCGGCATCATCTACGAGTCGCGCCCGAACGTGACCATCGACGCCGCCGCGCTGTGCCTGAAGTCCGGCAACGCCGCGATCCTGCGCGGCGGCTCCGAGGCCCTGCACTCGAATCAGGCGCTGGCCGCGATCATTCAGGCCGGGCTGGAGCAGGCCGGGCTGCCGCGCGAGGCGGTGCAGGTGGTGCCCACCACCGATCGCGCGGCGGTGGGGGCGCTGCTGCGCATGCCGCAGTACGTGGACGTGATCGTCCCGCGCGGCGGCAAGGGCCTGATCGAACGCGTCAGCAACGAGTCGCAGATCCCGGTGATCAAGCACCTGGACGGCGTCTGCCACGTGTACGTGGATGGCGGGGCCGATCTCGACAAGGCGCTGGCCGTGGCGGTGAACGCCAAGACCCAGCGCTACGGCACCTGCAACACCATGGAGACGCTGCTGGTGCACGCGGACCAGGCCGAGGTCTTCCTGCCGCGATTGGCGGCGGCCCTGGGGGAACACCAGGTGAGCCTGCGTGGCTGTGCGCGCACCCGCGCCATCCTCGCCGGCAGCGGGACGGACATCGCCGAGGCCACCGAGGACGACTGGGTGGCCGAATACCTGGGACCGATCCTCGCGATCCGCGTGGTTGACGACCTCGACATGGCGATGGACCACATCAATACCTATGGTTCGCACCATACCGACAGCATCGTGACCGAGGACTACACCCGGGCCCGGCGCTTCCTGCGCGCGGTGGACTCCAGCTCGGTGATGGTGAACGCCTCCACCCGTTTCGCCGATGGCTTCGAATACGGTCTGGGCGCGGAGATCGGCATCTCCACCGACAAGCTGCATGCCCGCGGGCCGGTCGGCCTCAACGGGCTGACCACCCTCAAGTACGTGGTGTTCGGCGACGGCCATGTACGTGGCTGAGATTAGCGCGTGATCGGGATCCTCGGCGGCACCTTCGATCCGATCCACTTCGGCCACCTGCGCCCGGCGCTGGAGATCCAGCAGCACCTGGGCCTGGAACGGGTACACTTCATCCCCTGCCACGTGCCTCCGCACCGGGCGAGTCCGGGCACCGGCAGCGATGACCGCCTGGCCATGGTGGAGAGCGCCATCGCGGATGTCCCCGGCTTCGTTGCCGATCGCCGCGAGCTGGATCGCGAAGGGCCTTCCTACACCGTGGATACCCTGCTCAGCTTTCGCGAGGAGCTGGGGCCGGAGGCACCGCTGGTGCTGATCATGGGGATGGACGCCTTCGCCGGGCTGCCGTCGTGGAACCGCTGGCGGCAGATCCTTGAACTTGCGCATATCGTGGTCTCGCACCGGCCCGGCAGTCCGGCCTCGCATGACCTGGGTGGCTGGCTGGGGAACGCCGCGACCTACGATCCGTCGGCGCTGCGCAAGGCGCCGGGGGGGCTGGTCTATTTCCAGCCGGTCACCCAGCTCGATATCTCCGCCACCGCGATCCGGGACGAACTGCAGGCCGGGCGCAGCCCGCGCTTCCTGCTACCCGGCGCCGTCAATCGTTACATTCAGGACCACGGCCTGTACCGGGCCGGGTCGAACCGCAATCACGGGACATGAGCGACACAATGAACAGCGAACAACTCCTGGAGCTGGTGACCACCGCTCTGGAAGACCGCAAGGCACAGAACATCCGTACGATCGATGTGCGCGGCAAGACCACACTGGCCGACTTCATGGTGATTGCCTCCGGGACCTCCGGGCGTCACGTGCAGTCCACCGCCGAGCTCGTGGCCGCCGAGGCCAAACAGGCCGGCGTCCAGCCGCTCGGGATCGAAGGGCAGGAAGGCCAGGAATGGGTGCTGGTCGACCTGAACGACGTGATCGTCCACGTGATGCTTCCGGAGACCCGCGACTTCTACAACCTGGAAAAGCTCTGGCTGGCGGAGGAAGCGGCCGACACCGAAAAGGCCGCGCCCGAGGACCCCAGCCTGGAGCGCGTCCGCCGCCTGCGCGGCTGAGCCCGCCGGAGCCGTCCGATGCGCCTGGACCTGATCGCCATCGGCAAGCGCATGCCGGACTGGGTGGCGGAGGGTTTCGCCGAATACGCCGGGCGCCTGCCGCGCGAACTGGAGCTCAACCTGCAGGCCCTCCCCGGGCCCTCGGGTGCGAAGTCGATGGACACCACCACGTTGCTGCGCCGCGAGGGCGAGATCCTGCTGAAGGCGGTCCCGGAAAACGCCCGCGTGATCCTGCTCGACGAGCGCGGCAAGGGTGTCGATACCAAGGGCCTGGCGAAGCGTCTGGAAGCCTGGCAGACCGATGGCCGCGACGTGGCGCTGGTGATCGGCGGGGCCGCCGGGCTGGATGACGCGGTGCGTGCCCGGGCCGAATGGGCCTGGTCGCTGTCGCCCCTGACCTTCCCGCACATGCTGGTGCGGGTGCTGGTCGCCGAGCAGCTCTACCGCGCCTGGTCGCTGCTGAACAACCATCCCTATCACCGCGCCTGAGCGCCGTATGAACCTGACACCGCCGCTGCTGCTTGCCTCGGCCTCTCCGCGTCGCCGGGAGTTGCTGGAGCAGATCCAGCTCGCCTTCGAGGTGGCGCCGATGGACGTGGACGAGAGCGCGCGACCGGACGAGACGCCGGAGGCCCTGGTCGAGCGCCTGGCGGTCGCCAAGGCGGAGGCGGCGCGCGAGCGCCTGGCGCCCGGCCAGTGGGTGCTGGCGGCTGACACCGTGGTGGCCGTGGACGACGACGCGCTGGGCAAGCCCGCGGATTTCGCCGACACCGCGGCCATGCTCGGGCGCCTGTCCGGGCGCGAGCACCGGGTGGTCTCCGGCATGGCCCTGTGGCGCCCCGGCGAGCCCATGCGTGCCCGTCACGTGACGACCCGGGTACGCCTGCGTGAGCTGAGCCCGGCCGATATCGAGGCCTACTGGGCGACCGGCGAGCCGCGCGGCAAGGCCGGGGCCTACGCCATCCAGGGCCGCGGTGCGGCCTTTGTCGAGTGGATCGAGGGCTCCTACACCAACGTGGTCGGCCTGCCGCTGTTCGAACTGGAGCAGTGGCTGCGCGAGATCCCCGAGCCGCCGCCGCGCGTTTGAATGGTCCCCGCCCCTGGTGTCCCTACTGGATGTTGTGGTGCTCCAGCGGGTAGCCGCGATCCTTGAAGAAGCGATAGCGCGCGCGCCCGGCCTCGCGCTCGGGCTCTTCGCCGCCGACGATGTCGGCGACGCGCTCGAAGCGCCCGCAGTACTCCGGGACCTCGGGGGCGAGATTGATCAGGACGTCGCAGCGATCCGAGGGGGCATGCGCCTCGTGCACGGAGACCGCGACGTCCGCATCGCGCACGTCGGTGCTGTGCGGCAGGAAGGCGGTGTCCTCGAAGGTCCACAGCCACTCGTCCAGGGTGCGCGTCAGCTCCGGCGAGCCGGTGTGGATGTGCACGCGGTGGCCCTGGCCGCTGGCCTTGCGGGCCAGGCGGCAGGCGAAGCGCAGGCGGGCCTCCGGGGCCGGGTCCTTCAGCAGGTAGAAGCTGACGTGGGTCATGCCCGCCGGACCGCGATCAGGCCTGGTCCAGCAGGTAGCGCATCAGCATCGGCACGGGCCGCCCGGTCGCGCCCTTTTCCTTGCCGCTCTTCCAGGCGACCCCGGCGATGTCGAGGTGCGCCCAGGTGTAGTCCTCGGTATAGCGCGACAGGAAGCAGGCGGCGGTGATGGTGCCGGCCGGGCGCCCGCCGATGTTGGCCATGTCGGCGAAATTGCTCTTCAGCTGTTCCTGGTATTCCGGCCACAGCGGCAGCTGCCAGGCGCGATCCCCGCTTTCCTCGCCGGCGGCCAGCAGGCCCTTGGCCAGTCGCTCGTTGTTGCCGAGCACGGCCGCGCCCTGGTGGCCCAGTGCGATGATGCAGGCGCCGGTCAGGGTGGCGATGTCGATCACCGCCTTCGGCTTGTAGCGCTCGACCCAGGTCAGGGCATCGGCCAGGACCAGGCGGCCCTCGGCGTCGGTGTTCAGGATCTCCACCGTCTGTCCGGACAGGGTGGTGATGATATCGCCGGGGCGGGTCGCGCGGCCGTCGGGCATGTTCTCGGCACTGGTGACCACGCCGACCACATTGACCGGCAGGTCCAGCTCGCAGCAGGCCTCGATCACGCCGAACACGCTGGCGGCGCCGCACATGTCGTATTTCATCTCGTCCATCTCGGCGCCGGGCTTGAGCGAGATGCCGCCGGTGTCGAAGGTGATGCCCTTGCCGACCAGTACCACCGGGGCGTCGCCCTTCTTGCCGCCGGAGTACTCCATCGCGATCAGGCGCGGCGGGCGCTCGGAACCCTTGCCCACCGCCAGGATCGCCCCGGCGCCGAGCTTCTCCAGATCCTTCTCGTCCAGCACCGTGGCCTTCAGCGACTTGTACTGCTTGGCCAACTCGCGCGCGGTCTCGGCCAGGCTCTCCGGGTAGCAGACGTTCGGCGGGGTGTTGCCGAGGTCCTTGGCGCGGTTCACGCCGGTGGCGATGGCCGCGGCCTCGCTGCAGGCCTTCTTGGCCGCGTCGGCCTCGTTGCGCTCCACGCTCAGCTGGATCTTGTCCAGCTTGACCGGCGTGGTTTCTTCCTTGCCCTTGAACGGGGTGAAGCGGTAGGCGGCATCCGAGATCGCCGCGACCAGGGTATGCACCACCCAGGCGATGTCCTTGCCGCGCGGCTGGAAGTCTGCCACCGCGATCACCGCGCTGGTGGCAGGGCGCTCGACCAGTGCCGCCGCGAGGGTCTGTGCCGCCTTGCGTGCGGCGCGGGCGTCGAAGTCCTTCTTCGCGCCCAGGCCGATCAGGAGTGCGCTACCCTTCCCTTGATTGCCTGGGCCCCCACTGCCGGGCAACAACAGCCGGCTGCCGGCCTCGCCATCCATCTCGCCGGCCTTCAAAAGGGCTGCGATCTCGCCATCGCGCGCGGCATCCAGGGCGGTGGCGCCAGCGGCCGGCTTGCGCTTGTGATGGATTCCGGCGGCGCGGATGCCGGCGCGGGGTTTGTCGAGGGTCGAGGTGGTGACGGAGAATTGCATGAATGCCTCCCGAGAATGAGTCCAGTCATGGTACCAGCGCCACGCGGCGCCCGACCACGCGCCGCGCGGGCCGCGGGGTAATGCGCGCATGATCCTCCGCCGCGCCGAGCGTTTCATTGCCCGCGAACTGCTGGTCACCCAGACCGCGGTCACCATCGTGCTGCTGCTCGTGATTGTCGGCGGCGTGCTGGGGCGGGTGCTGCGGGATGTCGCCGAGGGCAGTATCCCGGTCGACTTCCTCCCCCCGCTGGTGGCCTTCGGCGCGTTCAAGGGGATTGTTTTCCTCTGGCCGGTGGCGCTGTTCCTGGCCTTCATGCTGGTGCTGGGCCGGCTGCAGCGCGACAGTGAACTGGTCGCGCTGCAGGCCAGCGGGATGTCCTTCGCGGCGTTCTATCGCGCGCTCTTCTGGGTGGCCGTGCCGGCCTCGCTGCTGTTGCTGGTGCTGATGACGCTGGTGGTGCCGCGCACCGAGGCCCAGATCGACCAGTTCCGCGACCTCGCCGAACAGCGCTCCGATCTGGTCGGCATTACCCCCGGGCGCTTTCTGCGCTCCCGGGTAGGCGAGCAGGTGTTTTTCGCCGAGCGCCTGAGCGAGGACCGCGAGGCCCTGCTGGAGGTGTTCATCTACCGCGAGGTGGATGGCGAGGCGCAGGTCACCGTGGCCGAGCGGGCGATCCCCGATCCCGGTGCCGAGGGCAGCGGCTTCCTGGTGCTTGAGAACGGCTATCGCCATGTGGGTGTGCCCGGCGAGGTCAGCTTCCGCATGCTGGAGTTTGAGCGCCTGCGGACCCAGATCACCGAACCGGATGCCGGGGCCGGAAGACGCTCGCTGAACGCGATGTCGACGCTGGATCTCTGGGAACAGCGGCATCGCCCCGAACACCGCGCGGAACTCGAATGGCGCCTCGCCATGCCGCTGTCGATCCTGGTGCTGAGCCTGATCGCGCTGCCGCTGGCCCAGGTGCCGCCCCGTACCGGCCGCTACGCCCGCATCCCGGCCGCGATCGGGGTCTACGTGCTGTACGCCAACCTGCTGATCCTGGGGCAGGGGCAGCTGGCCGACGGGCGTACACCCCTGGCCCTGGGGCTTTGGTGGACGCACGGCGTGATGCTGGCGCTGTGGCTGGTACTGGCCTGGCGCAAGGGCATGCTGGGCCTCGGCCGGGGTGTGGACCGCGGTGCGGGTCGCACGGAGCGTGACGAGGTGACGCCATGACGACCGTGCTGGGGCGCTACATCATGCGCCAGGTCCTGATCGGGACCGCGCTGGCCGTGGTCCTGCTGGTGGCGCTGGATGCGGTCTTCGCGCTGATCGACGAGCTGCGCGACACCGGGCGTGGCAACTACGGGCTGAGCGAAGCGCTTTTGTACGTGGCGCTGACCCTGCCGCGGCGCATGTACGACATGCTGCCCTCGGCGGCACTGCTGGGCGGACTGCTGTGGCTGGGCAATCTGGCCGCGAACAGCGAGCTGACGGCGATGCGCGCGGCGGGGATGACGCTGGGCCGGTTCATCGGCTGGGTGATGCAGGCCGGGTTGGTGGTCGTGGTCGTGATGGTGGGGGTCGGCGAATTCTTCGCCCCGGCCGCCGAGAGCCGGGCGCAGAACCTCAAGGCGACGGCCTTCGACGAACAGCTGAGCGTGAGCCCGATCGGGCTGTGGGCGCGCGACGGGCAGCGCATGGTGCAGGCGGATACCGTCCTGCCGGGCAATCGCCTGATCGGGGTGCGCATTATCGAGGTGGACGAGAACCGCGAGCCGCGCGAGATCACACGGGCGCAGAGTGCGCAGTACGTAGGCGGGGCCTGGCGGCTGCAGGACGTGGAACGCTCGAGGCTGTCGCTGGAGCGCGTCGAGTCCGAGCGCCTGGAGGAGGAGATCATCGAGCGTCTGATCGCGCCGGAATACTTCGACGTGCTGGTGGTCGAGCCCAGCCAGATGGCGGCGCAGAACCTGGCGCGCTACATCGGCTACCTGCAGGAGAACCGCCTGGACTCGGCGCCCTACGAGGTCGCGTTCTGGCAGCGCCTGACCCTGCCGGCCAGCACCTTCGTGATGCTGCTGCTCGCCATCCCGTTCCTGTTCGGTTCCCAGCGTGAGGGCGGTGCCGGTCGCCGGCTGTTCATCGGGATCGCCATCGGCGTGTCCTTTGCCATCGTGATGCGCGCGATGACCCATCTGGGGCTGGTCTACAACCTGCCGCCGGTGGTGGCGGCCAGTCTGCCGGTGGTGCTGTTCCTGGTCCTCGCGCTGGCCGCGCTCTACCGCATGGGGCGCCAGACATGAAGGCCTGGCTGCGCGCGGGGTTCCTGTTCCTGCTGCCGATCGTGCTGGCGGCCTGCGGCGGCGCCGGGCCGGATGACTTCGATCCGCTCCCGCGTCAGGCCACCGTGCTCGCCTTTGGCGACAGCGTGACCCACGGCACCGGGGCGGGGGTGGGTGAGGACTACCCGACGCGTCTGGCGACGATCACCGGCTGGACGGTGATCAACGACGGGGTCCCGGGCGATCGCGCGAACGGCGCCCGTGACCGCCTGGGGCCCAGCCTGCGCGCGCACGAGCCCGACCTGGTGCTGATCTGGCTGGGTGGCAACGACTTCCTGCGCCAGCGCGATCCCGCCGCGGTGAAGGAGGACCTGCGTGCCCTAGTGGGTACCGTCCGCGGGCACGGGGCCCAGCCGGTCCTGTTGGGGGTGCCGCGGGCCTCCGCCCTGGGCGCGGCCACCGGCCGGCTTCGGGACGATCCGGTCTACCGCGAGCTGGCGCGCGAGGAGCAGGTGGCCCTGATCGAGGGGGTGCTCTCCGGCGTGCTCTCCGAACGCGAGCTGCGCGCCGACCCCGTGCATCCCAACGGCCGCGGCTACCGCCGCATCGCATCCGAGATCGCCGAGGCCCTGGACGACCTCGGCCTCTGGCTCGCCCCCTGATGGTTGTTCACCACGAAAGGTCAAAAGCGATTCACAGGAAGTTTGGAAGGCGGGAAGAAGTTCAAGGACGAAAAGCATCTACCGGAAGGCGTGAAGACGGGAAGGTTCCGATGTTGGGGCGTCAGGACAAGAACGAACGGCTATGGTGCCGTTGCACGCCCGGGCAGCCCGATCGCCCGCCCAAAAAAATTCTTCCTGTCTTCGCGCCTTCCTGTTAGCCGCTCTTGACCTGAGTCCTGGTTGAACCAGAGGGGGTCAGGTCTTGCGGTTCTGTTTCCAGCGGGGTTTGGCGAGGCCGGGGATGCGCACCAGCTCGGTGCCGGTGAGCCAGTCGTGCAGCATCCAGCGCCGCGGATGGAACTGCGACAGGCCCAGCGCGAACAGAGCGGCCGCGGTGACCACCGTGATCGCGACCGCACCGTATTCGCGCACCGCCCAGATCGCCATCAGGATCACCAGCCACTGGGCCACCGCGACCAGGTAGCGCAGCGTCGCCTGCCAGGCATTGACGGCGTACCCGCCCTCGGTGCGTAGCTGGATGTTCCAGGCCTGCATGCCGAGCGTCTGTCCGGTGCGCGTCCAGAACCAGTAGAAGAAGCCCCAGGCGACGATCAGGTTGAGCACGAAGTGCGCGCGCGGCGAGTACAGCCCGGTGGTGTTCCCGACGACGACCACCAGCAGGCCGAGGACCATCCAGATCGCCACCAGCAGCAGGGCGTCGTAGACGATGGCGGCCAGGCGGCGCAGCAGGCTGGACGGCTGGCCGTCGATGGACGAGGCGGTTTCGGTCATGAGCTTTCCGGATGATTCTGGATTTGGCCGCAGGCGCGGAGTGGGCGTAGTCTTGCCGCATGGAGCGACGCTTTCAACGTATCCCCCTGGAATTTCCGGCTACCCTGCTGACCGACGGCGGGGGCTGTTCCGTCCGGGTCGAGGACATCTCGCTGAAGGGCGTGCTGCTGGAGGCGGCGGATCTGCCGGCCATGGCCGACGGCGACGAAGTCAGCGTGGACATCCCGCTCAGCGACGAGGCGCGGATCACCTTCGAGGGTTTGGTGCGCTGGCACGAAGGCCTTTGGGTGGGCGTGGAGATCGAGGCGATGCCGCTGGAATCCGCCTCCCACCTGCGCCGCCTGGTCGAACTCAATCTGGGGGACGAGGTTCTGCTGGAACGCGAGTTCGCCGCCCTGATCGAGTCGCACTGAGCCGGGTCTGGCTCACACCTCCGGGAAGATCTCCCGGAATGGCAGGACCTCCACCCAGTCGCCCGCCCGCGCCCCGGCGGATTCGCGCGGCAGTACCACGTAGGCATTGGCCGCGCTCATCGCGCGCAACTGGTGCGAGCCCTGGCCACCGGCGGCCCGGACCACCCAGCCGCGGTCGTCGGTCTCCAGGAGCGCGCGCTGAAAGTCCTTGCGCCCCGGGGTCTTGTACAGATCCTCCAGCAGTCGCGCGTTCAGGGTCTGCGGTTCGGTCGCGTTCCGTCCGGCCAGCTGCAGGAGCGCCGGGCGCACCAGCAGGGCGAAGGTGGTTATCACGGCCACCGGATTGCCGGGCAGGCCGAAGAAGTGGGCGTTGCCGAAGTGACCGAAGGCCAGCGGACGGCCGGGCTTGATCGCCAGCTTCCAGAAGCCGACCTGGCCCGAGGCCTGGAGCACGCGGGTCACGTGATCGGCATCGCCCACCGACACGCCCCCGGTCGTGATGATCAGATCGGCCTGTTCGCCGGCCCGCGTCAGGGCGTCGCGGACCGCATCCTCGGTGTCGCGGACTACCCCGTAGTCCATGGCCTCGACCGGATAGGCCGCGAGCAGTGCGCGCAGGGTGTGGCGATTGCTGTCATGGATCTGCCCCGGACCCAGTGGCTGATCCAGCGGGACCAGCTCGTCCCCGGTGGAGAAGAAGGCCACGCGCGGCCGGCGCAGCACGCTCACCCGGGCGATACCCTGGCTGGCCAGCACCCCGATCTCGGCGGCACCGATGCGCTGTCCGGTGTCGTACAGGGGCGAACCGGCCGCCGTGTCTTCCCCCGGGCCACGGATGTTGTGCCCGGGTTTCAGGCCACCCTGTTGCAGCGTGATGGAGTCGTCGCCGCGCTCTACGTGCTCCTGCATGATCACGGCGTCGGCACCCCGCGGGACGACCGCACCGGTCAGGATGCGCACGCACTGGCCGGGCTGCAGCTCGCCGTCCCAGGGGTGCCCGGCCGCCGATGTGCCTACCAGGGCCAGGCAGGCGCCTTCCGCCGCGTCCGCCGCGCACAGGGCGTAGCCGTCCATCGCCGAGACCGCGGCGGGTGGCACGTCGATGCGTGCATGCACCGGTTGCGCCAGGGTGCGCCCGAGGACGTCTTCCAGCGTGACCTGTTCGCTCTGCGTAATCGTCCGGCAGACCTCGAGGATGGCGGCGCGGGCCTGTTCCAGGGTCTTGGCATTGGGGTCGAATTCGTCGCAGCCGGGGGCAGCCTCGGGCATGGGGTGTCTCCGCTTTCGCTTCAGGGATGGATGTCGAGGTAGTCGATGATGAAGGCGGCCACCGCATCCGGGTCGTTGACCGGCAGCAGCGGGCCTTCGAAGTCGAGGGTGGTGGCGTCGGTGGCCACCGCGACCACGCCGGGTATCTCGCGATACAGCGGGGCCTTGCCGACCGACGGCCGATGCACCTCGATCTTGGGCAGATCCCACTGCTTGAAGCCCTCCACCAGAATCAGGTCGCAGCGTCGCGGGTCCAGCCGCGCGCACAGCATGTCGAGGTCCGGCACGCGGCCATCGTCGGTCTCCGGGGTCTCCACCATCAGGGCGTAGCGCCGCCCGGAGGCGACCAGCATCTGGTCGGCGCCGGCATGGCGCAGCTCGAAGCTGTCCTTGCCGGGCTTGTCCACGTCGAACTCGTGATGGGCATGCTTGATCATCGCCGGGCGCAGGCCGCGGGCGCGCAGGGCCGGGATCACGCCCTTGAGCAGCGTGGTCTTGCCGCTGCCGCTCCAGGCGGAGAAGGCGATGCGGGGCAGGGACAGGGGACTGGTCGGTTCGATCATGGGCGTCTTTCCGGGCTGCGCTGCAGCAGTATAGCGGTCACTCCGACGATGGATGCAGGTCCTCGGGCGTGTTGATGTTGGCGAAGGCCCGGGCCTGGTCGGAGAAGTCCACCGTGACCGCGCCGACCTCGCGGAACCAGCGTCCGACCGCCAGCGAGCCGCGCGCCAGCTCCCGGTGCAGGCGATCCGCCAGGACCGGACGCAGCAGGGCGAACAGGGGCTGCAGGCGCTCGCCGTCGTGGGCGATGGCCACGGGGGCCGGACCGGTCTCCAGTGCCTGGCGCAGACGGCGTTCCAGATCCCGGGGCAGTTCGGGCGCGTCGACCGGTGCACACAGGATTTCGCAATCGGGAAAGGCCGCAAAGGCGGCCGCGATCCCGGCCAGCGGGCCGCGGTAATCCGGGAAGGAATCGGTCAGTACCGGAAACCCCAGCGCCCGATAACGGTCGATATCGGTATTGCTGCTGATGGCGAGCTGCATGGTCTGGGGCTGCAGGCGCTCGATCGCGTGTTCGATCAGGGGGCGTCCGCGGTACTCGATCCAGCCCTTGTTGCGACCGCCCATGCGGCGGCCCTGACCGCCGGCTAGGATCACGGCGGCGAGGGTTTCGGGCGGGGTCTGCATTGCCTGCGGGTCCATGTGGCTCTGCGGGTTCGGCGCCGGTCCGGCCTTTGGTTTATCGTGGTGAACGAGTCGGATGTCGCGTGTGCGCACGCAGTGTACGACGAATCCACCCTGACGGGAGAGGAAGCCCATGCGGGTTTCATTGGGACGCAAGGCGGGACCGGGCGCGGGGCGCCGCTGGCGCCACCTGCTGTGGCTGGCCTTCCTGGTGCTAGGCGCGGGCTGGCTGGCCGCCGCGAGCCTGGCGGATACCGGCGGGCGCCATGCCCTGATGCTTACGGTGGAGGACGCCATTGGCCCGGCCACCGGCGACTACATTCGCCGCGGCATCGAGCGTGCCGAGGCGGAGGACGCCGAGATCATGATCCTGATGCTGGACACCCCGGGCGGGCTGGATTCCAGCATGCGCAGCATCATCAAGAACATCCTGCAATCCGACGTGCCGGTGGTCACCTATGTCCACCCGGCCGGCTCGCGCGCGGCCAGTGCCGGGACCTACATGCTCTACGGGTCGCATGTCGCGGCGATGACCCCGGCCACCAACCTCGGCTCGGCCACACCGGTGCAGATGGGCGGTGGCGGGCTGCCGGGCATGGACCCGCCACAACCCGACGAGGATGCCCGTGACGACGAGGCCACCGACGAGTCCAATGACGACGCACGTGACGAGGAGCCGGACGCGGCGACCGAAGAGCCCGCGGACGACAACGGAACGGCCAATGGCGAGGTCGAACCGGCCAGCGAGGAGGAACTGCTGGAGGACGATCCGGAGCCGCGGCGTGGCGAGGACGCGATGGGGCGCAAGGTCCTGGAGGATGCGGTGTCCTATATCCGCGGTCTGGCCGAACGCCACGGGCGCAATGCCGACTGGGCCGAGGAGACCGTCCGCGAGGGCTCCAACCTGACCGCGACCGCGGCCCTGGAGCAGAATGTCATCGACTTCGTGGCGGACAACCTGGACGACCTGCTTGCCCAGATCGACGGCCATACCGTGCGCATGCATGACGGTGAGCGCACCCTCGCCACCGAGGGACTGGAGATCGTGCGCATGGACCCGGACTGGCGCACCCAGCTGCTGTCGGTGATCACCAACCCGAACATCGCCTACATCCTGATGTTGCTGGGGATCTACGGCATCATCTTCGAACTGGCCAACCCGGGGGCGATCTATCCCGGGGTGATCGGTTCGATCGCGCTGATCCTGGCGTTCTTTGCACTGCAGGTGATGCCGGTGAACTATGCGGGCCTGGCGCTGATGCTGCTGGGCATGATCTTCATGATCGCAGAGGCCTTTGTGCCCAGTTTCGGGGCCCTGGGCATAGGAGGCATTGTGGCGTTTACAACCGGTTCGATCATCCTGTGGGACGACCCCAACCTGAACGTGGCCCTGCCACTGGTGATCGGCACGGCCATCGCCATCGGCATTCTGTCGGTCTGGGTGCTGGGGCGGCTGTTCAGCCTGCGTGGCAAGAAACCCGCAACCGGCTACGAAGAGATGATCGGCATGATCGGCGAGGCGCGCGAGGACTTCGAGCGCAGCGGCCGGGTCTGGGTCCACAGCGAGCAGTGGAACGCCGAGACCTCGACACCCGTGCGCGAAGGGCAGAAGGTCCGCGTGACTGCCATCGACGGCCTGAAGCTGCGGGTCGAACCCGCCAGCGAAGAGGACACCCCGGGCACCGCCTCGGCCGGCTGACCGGTCGTCACGGTGCCCATAACGTAGAAGGAGCAGGACATGAACGATCTCGGTTTCTTTGTCGTCCCGCTAGTCATCCTGGTCGCCATCATCGTGATGTCGATCAAGGTGCTGCGGGAGTACGAGCGCGGCGTTGTCTTCTTCCTGGGCCGGTTCCAGTCGGTCAAGGGCCCGGGCCTTATCATCGTAATCCCGGGCATCCAGCAGATGGTCCGCATTGACCTGCGCATCATCACCCTCGACGTGCCCAGCCAGGACGTGATCTCGCAGGACAACGTGACGGTGCGAGTGAACGCGGTGCTGTATTTCCGCGTGGTGGACTCGGCCAAGTCGGTGATCCAGGTGGAGGACTACTATGCCGCCACCAGCCAGCTGGCCCAGACCACGCTGCGTTCGGTGCTCGGCAAGCATGACCTCGACGAGATGCTGTCCGAGCGTGACAAGCTGAACAACGACATCCAGGAGATCCTCGACTCGCAGACCGACGCCTGGGGCATCAAGGTCACCAATGTCGAGATCAAGCATGTGGACCTGGACGACTCGATGATCCGCGCCATTGCCCGCCAGGCCGAGGCCGAGCGCGAGCGCCGCGCCAAGGTCATCCACGCCGAGGGCGAGCTGCAGGCGGCCGAGAAGCTGGTCCAGGCGGCCCAGCAGATGGAGGCGGCACCCTCGTCGCTGCAACTGCGCTATATGCAGACGATGGCGGACATGTCCACCAACGGGAACGCCAACACCATCTTCTTCCCGCTACCGCTGGAGCTGACCAAGGTGTTCGAGAACCTGGCGGGCAAATTCCGCGCGGAGAACCCGGATGCCCCGGGTAACGCCGGGAAGCCGGGTGGTCAGTAGCGCGTGAGCGTCGCCACGGCGACATCCCCGGCCCTCGACCGTTTCCTGGACGAGCTCTGGGCGGTCGAGGGCCTGTCCGATCACACCCTGGCGGCCTACCGCCGCGACCTGGAGGGCCTGGCGCACTGGCTGGAACCGAGGGGCACGAGCCTGGAGGCCGCCGGTGCGCCCGATCTGCTGGGCTATGTCAGTGCGCGCATGCAGGCCGGGGCGCGGCCAAAGTCCATCACCCGGGCGCTGTCCAGCATTCGGCGTTTCTATCGCTATCTTGTCCATCAGGGCGAGCGCGAGGATGACCCCAGCGTCGGGATCGAGTCCCCTCGGGCCGGGCGCCCCTTGCCGGACAGCCTGTCCGAGGCCCAGGTGGAGGCCCTGCTGAGGGCCCCCGAGCTCGACGACGCGGTGGGCCTGCGGGATCGCGCGATGCTGGAATTGATGTATGCCACCGGCCTGCGGGTCTCCGAGCTGGTGGGGCTGGAACAGTCGGAGGTCAACAGCCGGCAGGGGGTGGTGCGCATTACCGGCAAGGGCGACAAGGAACGCCTGGTCCCGCTGGGCGAGGAGGCGGCTCACTGGCTGGCCCGCTATCAGCGCGAGGCACGGCCGGACCTGATGGACGGCCACCCGCCCTGCGAGGCGGTGTTCGTCACCCGGCGCGGCAGCGGCCTCACCCGCCAGGCCTTCTGGTACCGAATCAAGGCCCATGCGCGCCGTGCTGGCATCGAGTCACCGCTGTCGCCGCACACGCTGCGCCATGCGTTTGCCACCCACCTGCTGGACCACGGAGCGGACCTGCGCGTGGTGCAGATGCTGCTGGGTCACAGCAGCCTGTCGACCACGCAAATCTATACCCACGTCGCACGCGCCCGCCTGCAGGACCTGCATGCGGAACATCATCCCCGCGGCTGACGTCTATTACGCGTTCTTGCCAGTAAAAAGCCCGAGGCCCGCGCGCCCGGGACTGCTAGACTGGCCCCGTTTTTTTGTACAGCCACGAGAGAATCCATGCTCCTGAAACGCGTTCTTCCCCTTGCCGCGGCCCTGGCCGTGTTCAGCACCCCGCTCATGGCCACCGAGGCCATCGAGGAATACATGGCCCGGGTCATCCCGGATAGCGAGATCGACAGCATTCGCGAGACCCCGATGGAGGGCGTCTACGAGGTCCGCTACGGCACCGATATCCTCTACGTCTCCGAAGATGGCCGCTATCTGATCCAGGGCAGCATGGTCGATCTCGAGACCCGCGAGAACCTGACCCAGGCCGCGCTGAGTGGCGTGCGCGCTGACATGTTCGCCGCCATCGATGACGCCGAGCTGGTGACCTACTCCCCGAATGGGAGTACCAAGGGCGTCCTGAATATCTTCACCGACCCGAACTGCCCCTACTGCCGCGAGATCCACCAGGATCTGCCCGAATACCTGGCCGCCGGCATCAAGGTGCGCTACCTGATGTTCCCGGTGCTGGGCCGAGACTCCCCCGAGATCATGAACCGCATCTGGTGCGCGGATGATCGCGAAGAGGCGATGGACCGGGCGAAGGAAGGCGACAAGCTGAACGACATCGACGGCAGCTGCGCCACGCCGCAGGACCAGCACATGGCCATGGGGCAGCAGCTTGGTCTGCGCGGGACGCCCGCTCTGATCACCGAGGGCGGCCAGCAGCTGTCCGGCTACCAGGAACCCCAGGCCGTGATCGAGCGCATCCTCGGCAGTAACTGATTCCCGGCGACCCGGATCGCACGGCGGTCCGGGCAGCGGGTGGAGATGACATGCTGGAATATCAGCTGAACGTCGAACGGGTGGATGCCCACGGCAGCCTGGCGCGGGCCAAGCAAGCCGAGGTCACGCTGGACACCGACATGGACGGTCGCGACGACGCTTAGGGAGACGCTGATTGAATCGCGCATCCGCGTTGGCGCCCCAGGTTTTCCGAGACAAGGCGCGGTGCGCAGCCGGTAGTGGTGCTACCGGCAAGGGCCGTAACGCAGGATCGGGGAACCTGGGGCGCCAACCCCGAAGGGGCTCGGCCGCTTTTGCGCGCGCACGGCGTTGCGGCTCCCTTGTGCAGAATGACTGCACGGCAGTCACCGCGCCTTGTTCGCACGCAAAAGCGACTCGAGCGCGGACGCGCGATTCAATCAGCGTCTCCCTTGGCCCGCCAAAGCTGATGCTGGCGTCACTCGGGGCCTGCATGGTGCGCGGCATCCAGCGTGCCCTGCCGATGCTGCGCATGGAGGTCGACAGCATCTCCATTCAGCTGCGCGCCTGGCGCCAGGATGACCCGCCGGCCATCGCGAAGATCGAATACCGCGTCGAGGTCGGCACCGATGCCGACGAGGAGATGCTCGAGATCCTGCACCGCAACGTGCAGAAGGGCACGATCTACTCGACCCTGGCCCCGGGTACCCAACTCACCGGCGAGGTCGTCGCCAGGCAATAGGCGCTGCCGCGGGGGCGCCCCCTGTGGGAGCGAGCTTGCTCGCGAAGCCCTGGCCCGCGCTTGACCTGCACACCGCGGTTCCCGTCGCAGGGGAATCCCGGCTCGATGTTGGTTGACCAGCGCCCGATCGCGGCCCCGGACGCCAAGGGGAAATTGCCCAGGCGCCCGGAACCCGCTTAATAGAGCAGCGACGCCATCTGCCGTCGATACTGTCCCACCAGCGGGTGATCGTTGCCCAGCACCTCGAAGGCCGCCAGCAGGCCCTTCTGGCCGGCACCGTCGTTGTAGGCGCGGTGCTGCTTCATCAGTTGCAGGTACAGCCCCAGCGCCTCCTCGGCACGGCCCGACAGCATCGCGTAGGCCGCCATTTGCTCCAGCGCCTCGGGGCGCGGGTCGCCTTCCTGCAGCTCTTTTGCGACCGCTTGCGGGTCGATGCCGGCAGCGGTCTTCGCGAATCCCAGGCGCGCGCGCAGGGCCTTGGCCTCTTCCTTCTCGCTGTCGCCAAGCGGCAGCTTGCCGAGCTCGGCCTCGGCGGCCTCCGGGTCGCCGGCCTGGGCAAGCGCGCGGGCCAGCTCGATACGCAGGTCGCCGTTGTCGGGCTCATCCTCCAGCGCCGCGCGCAGCGTGGCCACGGCCCCGTCCGTGTCTCCGGCCTGGGCCTGCTCGCGGGCCTTCTCGACCAGCTTGTCGGAGGGCTTCTCCAGATACTGGTCGATCATCGCGCGGATGTTCGGCTCCGGCTGTACGCCCATGAACTGGTCGGCCGGCTTGCCGTGGCGGAAGATCATCACCGTGGGCAGGCTGCGCACGCCGTACTGCTGCGCCAGGGCCTGCTGCTCGTCGCTGTTGACCTTGGCCAGGCGGAACTTGCCGGCGTACTGCGCGGCCAGCTGCTGCAGCAGCGGCATCAGCTGCTGGCAAGGGCCGCACCAGGCGGCCCAGAAGTCCACCACGACCGGGCGCTGGTGGGACTCGTCCAGTACGGCCTGCTGGAAGCTCTCCTGAGTGACGTCGAGGATATCGTCGCCGGTTGCGCTTGCGGCTTCTGCCATGGGGAATCCTCCTGAAACGCTTGTAGACGGAATCTGCAGTGCATTGTTGGGATCGCCCCCGGGATTGCAAGCAGCCTTTCCCCCGCAGGCTTTGGTACGCTGCGCACTGTCCGGGATGAGCGTCGGGGTTTCGTCCGGAGGTTACTCGCTGCGCTCGCCCTGCGGGCCGGCCAGGGGCCGTTCAACGCGCTTCGCGCTTTTGTGCCACGGCCCCTTGCGGGGCCTCGCGATGACGGCGGCGGGCAGAAGCACCGTCATCGCGAGCGCCGCAGGCGCGTGGCGATCCCCGTGGACGGCCCCGGCGCTGGGCGGGACGGACGTCGGGGGTTTCGTTGGGAGGTTGCTTCGTCGCCTTCGACTCCTCGCAATGACGGGGCATGATGACCGATGCCGTGCTCGGTGCTGGGCGCGATCAATATCAATAAAGGGGTTCCTGCGTGAGCTATTCCGCATCCGATATCGAGGTCCTCGAGGGGCTGGACCCGGTGCGCAAGCGCCCGGGCATGTACACCGATACCACCCGGCCGAACCACCTGGCGCAGGAGGTGATCGACAACTCGGTGGACGAGGCGATCAGCGGCCACGCCAAACGCATCGACGTGATTCTGCACAAGGACGACTCGGTGTCGGTGTCCGATGACGGCCGTGGCATGCCGGTGGACCTGCACCCGCGCGAGAACCGCCCCGGGGTCGAGGTGATCCTGTCCACCCTGCACGCGGGCGGGAAGTTCTCGGACAAGAACTACCAGTTCTCCGGCGGTCTGCACGGGGTCGGCGTGTCGGTGGTGAACGCGCTGTCGAAGTTGCTGGAGATTCAGATCAAGCGCGACGGGCGCGAGTACCGCATGGCCTTCGCCGGCGGGCACAAGACCCAGGACCTGGAGGCAGTCGGCGACGTCGGCAAGCGCAACACCGGCACCACGCTGCACTTCTGGCCGGACCCGCAGTATTTCGATTCCGCGAAGTTCTCGGTACCCCGGCTCAAGCACATCCTGCGGGCCAAGGCCGTGCTGTGCCCGGGCCTGACCGTGACATTCCGTGACGAGACCACCGGCGAGGCCTGCGAGTGGTGCTATCAGGCGGGGCTGCGCGACTACCTGGTGGAGGCGCTGGACGGCCTGGAGCGCGTGCCGGAGGAGCCGTTCATGGGTTCGGTCTCCGGGGCCACCGAGGCCGCCGACTGGGCGGTGACCTGGCTGCCGGAGGGCGGCGAGGTCGTCAGCGAGAGCTACGTGAACCTGATCCCGACCACCCAGGGTGGCACGCACGTGAACGGTCTGCGCACCGGCCTGACCGATGCCGTGCGCGAGTTCTGCGAGTTTCGCAGCCTGCTGCCGCGCGGGATCAAGCTGGCCCCGGAGGATGTCTGGGAGCGGGTCTCCAGTGTGCTGTCGTTCAAGATGCAGGACCCGCAGTTCGCCGGGCAGACCAAGGAGCGGCTGTCCTCACGCCAGGCCGCGCCGTTTGTCTCCGGCGTGGTCAAGGACGCCTTCAGCCTGTGGCTGAACCAGCACCCGCAGCAGGGCGAGCGCATCGCCGAGCTGGCGATCCAGAACGCGCAGAAGCGCAGCCGCGCCGGGCGCAAGGTGGTGCGCAAGAAGGTCACCCAGGGCCCGACCCTGCCGGGTAAGCTGGCCGACTGCGCCAGCCAGGACCTGGAGCGCACCGAGCTGTTCCTGGTCGAGGGCGACTCCGCCGGCGGCTCCGCCAAGCAGGCGCGCGATCGCGACTTCCAGGCGATCATGCCGCTGCGCGGCAAGATCCTGAATGCCTGGGAGGTGGACCCGGACCAAGTGCTGGGTTCGCAGGAGATCCACGACATCTCCGTGGCCCTGGGTGTGGATCCGGGCCAGGCCAGCCTGGACGGGCTGCGCTACGGCAAGGTCTGCATCCTCGCGGATGCCGACTCCGACGGCGCGCACATCGCCACCCTCCTGTGCGCGCTGTTCCTGAAGCACTTCCGCCCGCTGGTAGAGCGCGGGCACGTCTACATCGCCATGCCGCCGCTTTATCGCGTGGATGTCGGCAAGCAGACCTTCTACGCCCTGGACGACGACGAGAAGGCCGGCGTGCTGGAGCGCATCGAGGCGGAGAAGATGAAGGGCAAGGTCTCCGTGACCCGCTTCAAGGGGCTGGGCGAGATGAACCCGCTGCAGCTGCGCGAGACCACCATGAACCCGGACACCCGGCGCTTGGTGCAGCTCACCCTCGACGCCGCCGACGACACCATGCAGCTGCTGGACATGCTGCTTGGCAAGAAGCGCGCCTCCGAACGCCGCGCCTGGCTGGAAGGCAAGGGCCACCTGGCCGACGTCGCCGTCTGACAGCCGCGTTTCACCGTTAGACCTCGCGACGGTGGCCGATCTTCACCACCGTGACGATCAGTTGCTCGTCCTGAATCTCGTAGAGGATTCGGTAGACGCCTTGCCGCACACGGTAGCGTTCCTGCGCGGAAAGCCTCTCGCCGCCCAGTGGGCGGGGGTCCTCGGCCAGTGAAGCGATGCGTTCCAGGATGCGGCGTACGGCCCTGTCGGGAACCCGTCGCAGATCCTTGGCGACGGACTTGCGGACTACAACCTCAAAGCTTGCCATGCGCCTTCAGGTCGTCGAGGAGCGCCTCGTACGACATGGTCGGCTCTGCAACGCGCTCCTCGAACGCCCGCAAGTCCTCCTGGTCCTCGATCAGGGTCTGGCGCACGGCCCGATTGACCAGATCGGAGATCGAGCACTGGGTGGAGGCGGCCTTCAGGCGCAGTGCCCGGTGCAGAGCCGGTTCGAAATACACGGTGGAACGCTTGTTCGGCTCGTTCATCGGAGTCTCCGGGATGGTGGGTACAAAAGGCACGATAGCGCTGTAACGTCATGACGTCACAGCGCTATAGCCGAACCGGCGTCAGGCCCGCACCGAGGGGCGCGACCGGACCCAGTGGTACAGGGCCGGCAGTACGATCATGTTGAGCGCGGTGGAGCCGAGCAGGCCGCCGAGGATCACGATGGCCATCGGGGCCTGGATCTCGGTGCCGGTCTCGCCCAGGCCCAGCGCCAGCGGGACCAGCGCAAGCGCGGCGGTGAGTGCGGTCATCAGGATCGGCGTCAGCCGCTCCAGCGCCCCGCGTTCCACGGCCTCGTCCAGCGGTATGCCCTCGGCCGCCAGGCTCTGGTAGCGGCTGATCAGCAGCAGCCCGTTGCGCACGGCGATGCCGAACAGGGTGATGAACCCGACCAGCGCCGCGATGGTCAGCACGCCGCCCATGGCGAACACGGCGATCACCCCGCCGATCAGCGCCAGCGGGATGTTGACCATCACCAGCAGGACCAGGGTCAGCGAGCGCAGGGCCAGTTGCAGCACCACCAGCATCGCGACCAGGACGCCGGCGGACACGATGGCGATGGTGCGGCTGGCCTGGGCCTCGGCCTCGAACTGGCCGCCCAGTTCCACGCGATAGCCCTCGGGAAGTGCCACCCGCTCGTCGATGGTGGCGCGGACCTCGTCGGCCGCCCCGCGCAGGTCGCGCCCCGCCACGTTGGCGCTGACCACCAGGCGGCGTTCGGCGTTTTCGCGGTTGATCTGGGCGGGGCCACGTTCGATGCGCGGTTCGGCCACATCGCCCAGCCGGATGCGATGCCCGGTCGGCGTGCGCATCGGGATGTCGGCCAGGCGGTCCAGCTCGCGCCGCTCCACGGGCAGCTGCACGACCAGGTCGAAACGCCGTTCGCCTTCGAAGATCTGGGCGACGCGGGCACCGCGCCATGCGGTCTCCAGCGTCTCCGCGGCGTCGGCCACGGTCAGGCCGTAGCGGGCGAGGGCGCTGCGATCGGCATGCAGCCGGACCTGGGGCACCGCCGCGACGGGCTCGATCGACAGGTCGACCAGACCGTCGATGCCCTCGAGGGTCCGTTCGACCTCGCCCGCCAGGCGCTGCAGTTCGCCCAGGCCCGGCCCGAAGATCTTCACCGACAGGTTCGCGCGCACGCCGCTCAGCATGTGGTCGATACGGTGCGAGATCGGCTGGCCAATGTTGAACTGGCCGGGGAACGCGGCCAGGCCCTCGCGCAGCTCCCCGAGAAACGCCTCCTTCCCCTGCGGCAGCGGACCCAGACGGATATCCAGTTCGCTCAGGTGGGGTGGCTGGGTGTGCTCCGCGCCCTCGGCGCGCCCGGTGCTGCGGGCCACGGTAAGCACCGCGTCGTGTGCCAGCAGCCAGCGTTCCACCTGGCTGGCCATCTCCGCCGAGGTCTCCAGGCTGGTGCCGGGCGGGGTGGCCATCTCGATGGTCAGGCTGCCCTCGTTGAAGTCGGGCAGGAAGGAGCGCCCGAGCAGCAGCGTGGCCGCCAGCGTGGCGACGGCGAGGGCCGCCGAGAGGACCACCACGCTGCGGCGAAAGCGCAGGGTGGCGCGCAGCAGCGGGCGGTAGCCGCGCTGCAGGGCCGCGGCCACTGGCGGTTCGCGGCCGGCGCGGCGTGCAGCCACCGCGGGCAGCAGCCAGCGGGCGAGGACCGGCGTCACGGTCAGGGCCACCATCAGCGACGCCGCGATCGCGACCAGGTAGGCCAGCCCCAGCGGCTGCAGCAGGCGGCCTTCCACCCCGCTCAGGAAGAACAGCGGGGCGAATGCGAGCATGATGATCACGGTGGAATAGACCACCGGGTAGCGCATCTCCGAGCAGGCCCGGCGTACGGTCTCGTCCAGGCTGGCCCGGTCGCGTTCGCCGCCATTCTCGCGCAGTCGGCGATAGATGTTCTCCACGAAGATGATGGCATCGTCGACCAGTGCGCCGATGGCGATGGTCATGCCGCCCAGGGTCATGGTGTTGATGGAGATGCCCAGCGCGTGCAGGACCAGCAGGGCGACGGTCAGCGACAGCGGGATGGCCAGCGCCGAGATCAGCGTTATCCGCACGCTCAGCAGGAACACCAGCAGGATCAGCACCACGAAGATCGCCCCGTCGCGCAGGGCCTTGCCCACGTTCGCCACTGCCGTCTGGATGAAATCGGCCTGGCGGAACAGGTTGGGCTCGATGGTGACACCCTCGGGCAGGCCGGCTTCGAGCCGCGCGAGGGTCTCGTTGATCGAATGGGTGAGTTCGACGGTATCGGCATCCGGCTGTTTGGAGATGGCCAGGACCACGCCGGGGCGGCCGTTCACGCCGCCATCCCCGACCGGGATGGAGGGCCCCATCGCCACCTCCGCGACATGCCGTACCAGGATCGGCATGCCGTCGCGCACCGCGACCACGGCCTGCTCGATCTCGTCCATGCGCTCGGCGCGCCCGAGGAAGCGGATCAGGTAATCCTGACCGCCCGCGCCCAGGCGGTCGCCGCCCGCATTGCGGCTGGCCTGCTCCAGTGCGTCGCGGACCTCCACCAGGTTCAGGTCGAACGCCGCGAGACGCTCCGGGGAGACCTGCACCTGGTACTGGCGGACCTGGCCGCCCAGGGTGGTCACCTGTGCCACCCCGGGGATGGCCTCCAGCTGGCGGGCCACCACCCAGTCGGCGATCTCGCGGGCGCGCATGCCATCGGCGCGCGCGTCGTCACGCACACCGACGAAGGCGATCTCCCCCATGATCGAGCTGATCGCTCCCAGCTGCGGGGCGGCGACGCCTTCGGGGAGTTCTGCCTGCACGCGCCCCAGCCGCTCGGTGACGACCTGCCGCGCCTGATAGATCTCCTCGCCCCATTCGAACTCCACCCATACCAGCGAGAAGCCCGCCACGGACTGTGAGCGCACGCGGCGCACCCCGCTCGCGCCGCTGACGGCGGACTCGATCAGGTAGCTGACCTGCTGTTCTACCTCCTCGGCGGCCAGGCCCGGGGCCTCGGTCATAACCGTCACGGTGGGCGCGGTCAGATCCGGGAATACGTCGATCGGCGCCTGGCTGGCCTGCCAGGCCCCCAGCAGCAGAAGGCCCAGGGCCCCGGCCATCACCAGCAGGCGGTTGGCGAGGGACCATTGAATCAGTCGATCCAGCATGTTGGTATCCCCCTAGTGTGCGTGGCCGTGGCCGATGTCACCGACATCCCGGCCTGCGAGCAGGACCGCATAGGCACCCCGGACCACCACGCGCTCGTCCGCCTCGACCCCGGCGAGGATCTCCACCCGGCCGGCGGCACGAATCCCGGTACGGACCGGGCGCCGCTCGAACGTCTCGCCCCCGGTCTGCACCATCACCACCTGCACGCCGTCGTCGTCGATCAGTGCCGCGGTCGGGAGCGTGATGCGGTGGCGCGACGGCCCGGCCGCCAGCGAGACCGTCAGCGGCATGCCGGGCCGGTACCGGGGCCCGGACTCCGCCAGCGCAAAGGCGACCGGCAGTGTCTGCCCGGGGCCATCGAACGCGCCGCCTTCCCAGACCGGCGCGCCGCCCACGGTATGCCACTCGCGGCTGCCCGGGTGGCGTACGGCGGGATCGGCCAGAGACGTGACCCGCTCCAGGTCCGCCGGGTAGAGGTGCGCCACCACCCACAGCGCCTCGCTATCGAGCACGCTGGCCAGCTGCTGGCCGGCCTGCACGACCTCTCCGGGGCTGACATCCAGGGATTCCACCCGACCACCCGCCGGGGCGCGCAAGGCCAGGGTGCCGGAGACGGCGCTACCGTCGAGCCGTTCCTGGCGATCGCGGGCGTCGTCCAGTTCGGCCCGCGCGGTGTTGCGTTCGCGGCGGGCCTCCACCACCCGACTGTCGGCGATCACGCCCTCCTCGGCGAGCGCTGTCAGACGCTCCAGATCCGCCTCGGCCGCGGTCAGACGTTCCTGTGCGCGGGCGAGATCCAGGGCCAGGCCGCTGGAGGTGCCGCTGTCCGGCAAGACCGCCAGACGCATCAGACTGTCCCCGGCGTTGACCTCGCGCCCGGGTGCCGGCCATTCCCCGTCGGCCGTGATGACGCCATCGGCGGGCGCGATCAGCCGCGTGCGCTTGCCGGGCACTTCGCGGACCGTCCCGGGGACCTCGATGCGTTCGGCGAACGGTTCATAACGGGCCGGGGTGGTGGCGAAGCGCATGCGCCACTGGGTCTCTTTGAGAAAGGTGATCGTGTCGTCCGCTTCGTGCGCGTGCCCCTCGTTGCCATGGTCGTGATCGTGTCCATGGTCATCGTGGCCGTGATCGTCCTCGCCATGGGCATGCCCGTGGTCGTCGCCCGCATGGTCATGGTCGTGACCGTGATCTTCGTCCCCGTGGTCGTGATCCCCGGGGACGTGTACCTGACCGAGCGTGTCCTCGCGCATGCCGTCGGCGTCTTCGTGGACGGCCGTCAGGTAATAGTGACCCGGCTCGGGCAGGGTCAGGGGGACCGCGAAGATGCCTTCGCGGTCGAGGCCGGCCGTGGCCTCGCTGAATACCTCCCCGTAGCGGTTATGCATCTGCAGGGTTACCTCCCCCGTGGTGACCGGCCGGAAGTCATCCAGCCAGGTGGCATGGACCACAAAGGTCTCCGTTGCCCCTGGCGCCGGGGCGCCGGCCTCCAGGAACCATTCCAGCTCGGCACCCCAGTGCGTGATCTCGAGGTCGTCGGCCAGGGCGGGACCGGTAGCGAGGGCCGTCGCGAGGGCCAGTAGGGTGGTGATGCGCGTGATCCGATGGGCGATTCCGTGGGCGATTCCCTGGGCGATTCGGTGGGTCATGGGGTGTCCTCCGCGAGGCTAAGCCCCGCTGCGATGCGCAGTTGGCGCCACTCGGCCCAGCTCTGGGCGAGCAGCTCGTGTTCCTGTTCGATCGCGTTGAAATGGGTGTTGTAGGCCTCGAGCAGCTCCAGCAGCGAGGCCTCGCCGGCCTCGTAGCCGCGGTAGGTCAGCTCGCGTACCCGCCGGGCGGGCGCCAGCGTCTCGCCGCGGTGGCGCTCGAGTTCGTCCAGCAGGTGCGCCAGGTGCACGGTGCCGACCTCGACCTGGCGGGTCAGGTCGCGGCGCAGGGCACGGACCTCGGTCTGGCGCGTGTAATGGTCCGCCACGGATTCGCGGACGCGTCCCTGGTTGCGGTCCCATAGCGGCAGCTCGAGCTGCAGCGCCACGCCGGTGGAGGTCTCCCGGCGGCCGTCGATTACCTCGCGCTCCTGAAACAGCCGGATGCCGATATCCGGGCGCCCTGCGGCACGTGCGCGGGCAATCTCCAATTGCGCGGCCTGTTGCTGTTCGGACGCGGCCCGCAGGGCGGGGTGCTGGTCCACTACCGTCTGTGGTTCGATCCTGGCGGGTGCCGGGGGTGGGTCGTCGAAGGCGGGGGCGGTGCCCAGCTCGGTGGGGCGCCGGTCGAGCCAGGCGGCCAGGGTGGCGCGGGCCTCGGTCCGCTCGCCCTCGGCGGCCTCCAGTTGGCGCATGGCCTCGGAACGGAACAGGTCGATGCGCAGCCGCTCGCGTTCGGAGAGGTCGCCGCGTTCCTGTCGCAGTCGGGCGATGCGCCCCAGGCGCTGGGCCTCGTCCAGGCGCTCGCGCGCCAGCTCGAGCCCCGCCTCCGCCTGCTGCCAGGCATGGAACGCGGCGCCGATGTGGCCTTCCAGTTCCAGGCGGTCGGCGTGGGTCTGCGCCTCGGTCGCGGCGAGACGGGCGGAGGCGGCATCACGCCGGTGTCCGATCTGCCCCCACAGCGGGAGTGGCTGGGTCACGGCGATCCCGCTCAGCGAATAGCCGCTGCGCCCGTCCTCCATTCCGAGCCGGTCGGAGGCCTCGGCCTCCAGTGTCGGGTTGGGCCAGCGCCCCGCCTGATCGCGCGCGCCGCGCTGCGCGTCGATGCGGTGTTCGAAGGCCTCGGCCTCGGGGGCCAACGCGAGCCCGTGCGTGACCGCACGCTCCAGGGTCCAGCGGTCCGTGTCCGCGTGCGCGGCGGGCAGGCAAAGCAGTCCGATCAGTCCGGCGACCGACCAGGAAAAAACCGAATTGGACATGGGAAGCACTCCCCATTGATGACGATCCAGGCTGCGCCCCGGAGGGCGTCAGCGCGCTGTGTTCGAATCAACGGGTCAGGCGGGCGGCCCGCGCAGCGGCGGCGCGAGCCAGGGAGGAGATGCGTAATGGGGCCAGGGGAGGTCCGCGTGGCGGGGGGGTGCGCGCGCCGACGCCACGGACAGGCCGCCGGCCGTGGTGGGCAGGGCGGCGCCGGGCAGATCGAACCCGGTCACCGGCTTGCCGGTGGCCTGCGGCGTCAGATCGATCTCGGCCGCCTCGTCATGATGGTGCACATGCTCGGCATCGTGCGCCGCATGCAGCGGCGAGGGGTGATCGTGATGATCGTGGTCGCCCACGTGCAGATGCAGCCCCGCGCCCTGCAGCAGGGGCACGGCCAGCACCAGGCTCAGGACCAGCAGGGCGTGCAGCCACGTATGACGGTTGGCAGTGCGCATCGAGCCGCAATCTACGCCGGGTCCAGGACAAGGGCAAGACGCCACGCGTGCATGGGTTGCGTAAATGGCGCCCGGGGACCCCCGGGGGCCGGTTTCAGTCGGATAGCGCCGGGTAGTCGGTGTAGCCGTGTTCGTCGCCGCCGTAGAAGGTGGCTTCGTCCCATTCGTTGAGCGGGGCGTCCCGGCGGAAGCGCTCGGGCAGGTCCGGGTTGGCGATGAACGGGCGGCCGAAGGTCACCAGGTCGCAGCGGCCGGCGTCGATGCGCTGGCGGGCCTCGTCGGCGGTGTAGGCGCCGTTGCCGATGTAGGTCCGGCTGAAGCGCGAGCGGATCGCGTCGATGATGGATTCCGGGCGACCGGTCTCGTGGTTGCCCTGGAAGGAGTCCTCCACCACCTCGATGTAGGTGATGCCGGTAGCGTCCAGGGCCTCGGCGAAGGCGCTGTAGGTGGCCAGCGGGTCATCGTCGTGCATGCCATTGAAGCTGCCGGTGGGGCTCACGCGGATGCCGACACGTTCCGGTCCCCAGATCTCGATCACGGCGCGCACCACCTCCAGCGGCAGGCGGATGCGGTTCTCCACCGAGCCCCCGTAGGCGTCGGTGCGATGGTTGCTGCCACTGCGGATGAACTGGTCCAGCAGGTAGCCGTTGGCCGCGTGGATCTGCACGCCGTCGAAGCCCGCCGCCTTGGCGTTTTGCGCGCCCTGGCGATACTGCTCCACGATGCCGGGTAGTTCGTCGAGCTCCAGTGCGCGGGGTTCCTGTACCTCGACCATGCCGGATTCGGCACTGATGAAGGTGTAGGCCCCCTCGGGCTGAATGGCGGAGGGGGCGACCGGCTTCTGGCCATCGGGCTGCAGCTCCGGGCGCGAGATGCGGCCCACATGCCACAGCTGTGCCTGGATGCGTCCCCCGGCGCGATGCACGGCCTCGGTGACCTTGCGCCAGCCGTCCACCTGCTCCTGCGAGTGGATGCCCGGGGTGAACGCATACCCCTTGCCCTGCGGCGAGACCTGCGTCGCCTCGCTGATGATCAGGCCGGCACCGGCGCGCTGGGCGTAGTACTCGGCGTTCAGGTCGGTGGGCACGTCGCCCGGCTGCGCCGCACGCGAGCGCGTCAGCGGCGACATCAGTACCCGGTTTGGCAACTCCAGCGGGCCCAGGGTATAGAGGCGAAAAAGGGCGTCGTCCTGCTTGTTCATGGGGCTTCCTTGGGGTTCGTATCGATCCGTGCTGCGGTTCGGACCCGGATCAACCGAACACGTTCCTTTCAGACGGGAGCATTCCGCTGCTTCACGGTCGGATACCCGGCTCGGCCGCCTCGATCAGGGCACGGGTGCGCTCGGCGATGTAGTGTGCGGGGCGGGCCAGGGCCTGGTCCAGGGTGATGCTGCCGTCGCACAGGGCGCGGGCGTCGCTCAGGCCGAAGGCGGCCAGTTCGGCCGCATCGCAGGCAATGGAGCCGGCGACCGCCACCACCGGAACCTGTTGCTCCCGGGCGCGCCGGACGACCTCCGCGACCACCTTGCCGTGCGAGGTCTGGCCGTCCAGCTGGCCCTCGCCGGTGATGACCAGGTCGGATTCGCGGATCGCGGCATCCAGTCCGATCAGCTCGGCCAGGTAGCCCGCGCCCATGCGTGAACGGCCCCCGAGGACGCAGTCCAGGGCGAACCCGATCCCGCCGGCGGCGCCGGCGCCGGGGGTTTCGATGGGACGTTGGAGGTGCCCGGCGGTCTCGATGCATTGGGCCAGGCGTTCCAGGTGGGCATCCATTGCCGGGATGTCGTCTGCCTTAATGCCCTTTTGCGGGCCGAATACGGCGGCCGCGCCATGGGCTCCGGTCAGCGGGTTGTCGACGTCGTTCAGGATGGTGATGTCCGCCGTCTTCAGGCGTGGATCCAGCCCCTCGAAGTCCACCCGCTGGAGGGTCTCGAGGCCCGCGGGGTGCGGCGGGAGGACCTGCCCGTGACCATCCAGGAAACGCACGCCTAGGGCGGCCAGCATGCCTGCCCCGCCATCCACCGTGCCGCTGCCGCCGAGGCCAATCAGCAGGTGTTCCGCGCCCGCGTCCAGGGCCGCCCGCATCAGTTCGCCGACACCGAAGCTGTGGAGCTGCCAGGGGGCGTGCCGGTCGTCCGGGATCTGGTCCAGCCCGCAGGCGGAGGCGACATCAATGACCGCCCGTTGCTCGTGGTGGTCACAACCCCAGCCAGCGCTCAGGTGGGCGCCGGTGGGGCCGGTCACATCCGACAGGTGCCAGTCCCAGCCAAGGGTGTGGCTGACGAGTCGGGCCGTGCCCTCACCGCCATCCGCCATGGGCAGGGAGCGTACCCGGGCATCCGGTCGGGCGGCATGCACCCCGCGGGCCATGGCGGCGGCCACGTCCTCGGCCTCCAGGCTGCCCTTGTAGCTGTCCGGGCATACCACCACCCGGAATTGGTCAGACAAAAATGAGCCCCAGGATGTAGATGGTGATCATTGCGCTGATGCCCTGTAGCAGCGTGGCGGTGGTGAACACCTTGTACGCGGTGGACACCTTCATGCGGCTGAACTGGGTGACCACCCAGAAGAAGCTGTCGTTGGCGTGCGAGACGGTCATCGCACCGGCACCCACCGCCATCACGGCCAGGACCATTCCCATGGTCGAATCCAGCCCCAGCGAGGCCAGCATCGGCGCGATCATGCTGGAGGCGGTGACCAGTGCCACGGTGGACGAGCCCTGGGCGGACTTCAGCGCCGCCGCGATCAGGAACGGCACCAGCAGGCCCAGGCCCAGACCGCTCAGCAGGTCGCCCAGCTGATCGCCGATCGGGGTCTCGCGCAGCACGTTGCCGAAGGCGCCGCCGGCCCCGGTGATCAGGATGATCGGGGCCGCCAGCAGGATGGCGTCGACCGTCATCTGGTGGAAGCGATCCTTGATGCCGGCGCCCTTGATCAGCAGCAGGGCGAAGATCACGCCGATCGCCAGCGCCACCACCGGGGTCCCGAGGAAGATCAGCGCGGCGGCGAACAGGCCGGCGTCGGTATCGCGGGTGGCCAGCGAGGCAACGGAGCCGATGGAGATCAGCACGATGGGCGCCAGGATCGGCATGAACGCGCCCAGGGTCGTCGGACGGTGCTCCAGCTTGATCTCTTCCCTCTCGACCTCCTGCCCGGTGGCCTCGCTGATCGGGTCCGGTTCCAGCAGCTCTTCGTCATTGGCATGCGCGTAGCGGCTGGCCCACAGCCAGCCCACTGCGGCCGCTACGGCCGAGACGAACAGCCCGACCAGGATCACCAGGCCCAGGGCATCGGCGATGCCGATGTTGCTGGCCGCCGCAATCGGGCCGGGGGTGGGCGGCACGAAGTTGTGCGTGGCGAACAGCCCGGTCGCCAGCGCGACACTCATGGCCACCACCGAGATGCCGGCGGTCCTGGCCAGCGCGTTTTTCAGCGAGTTCAGGATCACGTAGCCGGAGTCGCAGAACACCGGGATGGACACGATGTAGCCGATGATCGAGACCGTCAGGGTGGGGAAGCGGTCGGACAGCGCGCGGATGATCGCCTCCGCCATCACCACGGCCGCGCCGGTGCGGTCGAGGATGACCCCGATGATCGTCCCCAGGGCGATCACGATGCCGATGTAGCCCAGGGTGCTGCCGAAGCCGTCGTTGATGACGCTGATCGCCTCGCGCGGCGCGATGCCGCCGATGATCGCCATCGCGAAGGCGGCGATCAGCAGGGCGAGAAACGGATGTACGCGCAGTTTCGCGGTGGCGAACACCAGCGCGGCAACGACCACAATCAGTCCGATAATCAGCATGTCGCGTCCATTCTGTTTTGGTTGTTCTGGGTGCCGCTCTGGAGTCTAGACGTCCCGTAGTGATCCCGCGCCCCGAGATCGCCCGTGATCTACAATGCGCACACTTTTTACCGTCGAGGGTTCCATCATGCATCCCGTACTCCGTTTTTCCGGGTGGCTGGTTGTGGGGCTTGCCCTGGTCGTTGCGGCGCCGGCTGCGGCCAATCCGTATTCCGGGCTGCAGGAGCGCGAGATCAAGGCACTCTCAGCGCAGGAAACCGAGGACCTGCTGGAAGGACGCGGCATGGGCATGGCACTGCCGGCCGAGCTGCACGGCTACCCGGGCCCGCTGCATGTGCTGGAGGTGGCGGAGGAGCTGGATCTGACCGTCGAACAACACCGCGAGACCGAGCGGCTGTTCGAGACCATGCGCGAGCAAGCGCGCGAACTGGGCCGGCGCATCGTGGAGCGCGAAAGGGGACTGGACGCACGCTTCGCGGAGGGTGGGATCTCCAGCGAGACCATCGAGACGCTCGCGCTCGAGATTGGCGAGCTGCGAGGCCGCCTGCGCCACCTGCATCTGTCCTATCACCTGAAGATGGATGCGCTGCTCGACGAAGAGCAGAAGGCGCGCTACCGCGAGGCCCGCGGTTATCACGCCGATCACCCGGGGGATGACTCCCATGACCCTCATCACGGCCACTCGGGTCATCACCACTGAATGCCCGTCACCTTCCTGGCAAGGAACTAACCGGATGGCACCGCGTACGATTGGAAAGGACGATCGGAGTGCGCATGACGGAAGCCCTGAACCTGGAACTGGATACGGTGGTGGTCGTGGAGACGGCGGCGCAGCCCTGGAGCGGCAGCCGCGCCGAGGGCGTGGTGCGCAAGCCGCTGGAACGCGAACAGGCGGAAGCGGGTCGCGCGACCAGCATCGTTCAGTTCGAGCCGGGCGCCCGCTTCCCGCCGCACACGCACGCGCTGGGCGAGGAGATCCTGGTGCTGTCCGGCGAATTCATCGACGATCACGGGCGCTATCCGGCCGGCACCTGGATGCGCAGCCCGCACTTGAGCCAGCACAACCCCTGGGTGGAGCAGGAGACCCTGATCTACGTGAAGACGGGGCACCTGTGAACCCGCCCGTCCCGGTCTACGCCTCCAGGCAGGGACCGGGACCTGGCAAGGCGAAGCCTGGTCGAGCCATTGCCGACAACGCAGGAGCAGGCCGATGACGCAGCCCGACGCACGCCAGGATCCGGTAATCGACCCGGCGCTCGATCCCCACCGCGCGCGCATCCGCGAGGCCTATCGGACCGACGAGGCGGCCGTGCTGCGCGAGCTGCGGGCGGGCATCCGGCTGGATGCCGAGCCCCGGGCCCGCATCGCTGCCGAGGGCGCGCGGATCGTCGAGCGGGTTCGTGCCGAGACGTCGCCGTCGATGATGGAGAGCTTCCTGGCCGAGTACGGCCTGTCCACCGAGGAGGGGGTCGGCCTGATGTGCCTGGCCGAGGCCCTGCTGCGGGTGCCGGATGCCGAGACCATCGACGAGCTGATCCAGGACAAGATCGAGCCGTCTGACTGGGGTGCCCACCTCGGGCGTTCCTCGTCGTCGCTGGTGAACACCTCCACCTGGGCGCTGATGCTGACCGGCAAGGTACTGAACGACGACCCGCAGCGCCCGGCCGCCGCACTGCGCGGTCTGATCCGGCGCGTGGGCGAGCCGCTGGTGCGCACCGCGGTGGCGCAGTCGATGAAGCTGCTGGGCCGCCAGTTCGTGCTCGGCGAGACGATCGCGCAGGGGATGCGCAATGCCCGCGAGATGGAGCGCGAGGGCTATGCCTATTCCTACGACATGCTGGGCGAGGCCGCGCGCACCGATGCCGATGCGCGGCGCTATCACCAGGCCTATGCCGCGGCGATCGCCGAGATCGCGAAACAGGCGCAGGGCGACGTGCGCTCCAGCCCCGGCATCTCGGTCAAGCTCTCCGCGCTGCACCCGCGCTACGAGTACACCCACCGCGAGACGGTGATGGCGGAACTGGTTCCGCGGGCGCGGGAACTCGCCCGGCAGGCCGCGCGCGCCGGGATTGGCTTCAACATCGACGCCGAGGAGCAGGATCGCCTGGACCTGTCGCTGGACGTGATCGAGGCCCTGCTGGCCGATCCGGAGCTGGCTGGCTGGGAGGGCTTTGGCGTGGTCGTGCAGGCCTACGGCCGCCGCGCGGCGCCGGTGATCGAGGCGCTGTACGCGCTGGCGGAACGCCTGGACCGGCGGATCATGGTGCGCCTGGTCAAGGGCGCCTACTGGGATACCGAGATCAAGCTGGCGCAGGAGCTGGGCGTGGAACACTTCCCGGTATTCACGCGCAAGGTGAACACCGACGTTAGCTACATCGCCTGCGCGCAGATGCTGCTGGACCGGCGCGACCGCATCTACCCGCAGTTCGCGACCCACAACGCGCACACCTGTGCGGCGATCCTGGCGATGGCCGGGGACGACCGCGACGGCTTCGAGTTCCAGCGCCTGCACGGCATGGGCGAGTCGGTGCACGCCATCGTCAAGGCCACGGCCGGCACCCGCTGCCGTATCTACGCCCCGGTAGGCGCGCATCGCGATCTGCTGGCCTATCTCGTGCGCCGCTTGCTGGAGAACGGCGCGAACAGCTCCTTCGTCAACCAGGTGGTGGACAGCGCGATCCCGCCGGCGGAGATCGCCCGCGATCCGCTCGCCGATCTGGATGCCCTGGGCGACGCCATTCCCAACCCGGCCATCCGCGACCCGGCCGATCTCTACCGGCCGCAGCGGCAGAACTCGCGCGGCTACCGCGTCAACGAGCCCGCCTCCATCCTGCCGCTGCTGGAGGCGCGCGAGGCCTTCGTGCAGAGCCGCTGGCGCGCTGCACCGATGCTGGCGGCCGGCCACGCGGCGCAGGGCGAGTACCGTGACGCGGTCGCGCCCGCCAATCCGGACGACGTGGTGGGTGAGGTGCGCGAGGCCACGGTGGAGGAGGTCGAACAGGCGCTGGGAACGGCGCTGTCCGGATTCGTCGACTGGTCGGCGCACTCGGTCGCGGCGCGGGCGGACCTGCTGCGCGCCATCGCGGATCGCTACGAGGCGCATGCCCCCGAGCTGATCGCCCTGGCCAATCGCGAGGCCGGCAAGACCGTCTGGGACGGCATCGCCGAGGTACGCGAGGCGGCCGACTTCCTGCGCTACTACGCCGGCGAGGCCGAGCGGCTGGCGCAGGAGGCGGAGCTTGAGCCGCGCGGGGTGTTCGTTTGCATCAGCCCGTGGAACTTCCCGCTGGCGATCTTTACCGGTCAGGTCGCCGCAGCCCTGGCGATGGGCAATACGGTAGTCGCCAAGCCCGCCGAGCAGACCCCGCTGATCGCTACCCGCGCGGTGGAACTGATGCGCGAGGCCGGCCTGCCGGAGACCGCTTTGCAGCTGCTTCCGGGTGATGGTCCGACCGTAGGCGGGCCGTTGACCGCCGATCCACGGATCGCCGGGGTTTGCTTCACCGGTTCCACCGAGGTCGCGCAGCTGATCCACCGCAGCCTGGCGGACAACGCCGGGCCGGATGCCGCGCTGATCGCCGAGACCGGCGGGTTGAACGCGATGATCGTGGACAGCTCCGCCCTGACCGAGCAGGCCGTGCGCGACATCCTCGCCTCCGCCTTCCAGTCGGCCGGCCAGCGCTGCTCGGCGCTGCGCATGCTCTACGTGCAGGACGAGGCCCATGACCGCCTGATGGAGATGCTGCGGGGCGCGATGGATGCCTTGACCATCGGCGATCCCTGGCAGCTGGCAACCGACGTCTCCCCGGTGATCGATGCCGAGGCACAGGCGGATATCCGCGACTACCTGAAGGCACAGGCGGAGAACGGCCGGCTGGTGAAGTCGCTGCCGGTGCCGGAGGCGGGGCGCTTCGTCGCCCCCTCTATCGTCAGGCTCCCGGGGATCGAGGCGCTGGAGCGCGAGGTGTTCGGGCCGGTCCTGCATGTCGCGCGCTTTCGCGCCCGGGATCTGGACGCCGTGGTGGATGCCATCAATGCCCGTGGTTACGGCCTGACCTTCGGCCTGCATACCCGCATTGATGATCGCGTGCAGCAGGTGGTGGAGCGTCTGCGGGTCGGCAACCAGTACGTCAACCGCAACCAGATCGGCGCCATCGTCGGCTCCCAGCCGTTCGGCGGCGAGGGACTCTCCGGCACCGGCCCGAAGGCGGGCGGGCCGCTGTACCTGACCCGTTTCGGGCGCCGGCCCGGCACACCCGCGGAAGTACCCGCCGCGCCGGAGCCGGGGGGCGCAGGCGTCGCGCGCAAGGTTCTGCAGCAGGCCCTGGACGCGCTGGATGCCGATGACTGGGCCGCGCGCACGGATCGCATGGAGGTACTGCGCCGCGCACTGCCGGAGCGCACGGGCCTGCTGCGCAAGGCGCTGGCCGCGACCGCGGCGTTCGACATGAGCCCGCAGACGCTGCCGGGCCCGACCGGCGAGAGCAACCGCCTGAGCCTTTATCCCCGCGGCCCGGTGCTGTGCCTGGGGCCGGGTGCGGCGCTCGCGCTGGCGCAGGCGGTGCAGGCGCTGGGGGCGGGGTGTCCGGTGGTCATGGTGGCCCCGGGCGCCGACCGCACGGCGCGCACGCTGCACAAGACCGGCGTGCCCGTGACGGGGGTCGATGGCGCGGTGGAACCGGAGACGCTGGCTGCACTGGACGGGCTGGTCGCGGTGGCCGCGTCCGGCGCCAGCGACTGGACCCGTGCGTTGCGTCAGGCGCTGGCGCAACGCGATGGGGCGATTGTCGCGCTGGAGACCGCCCCCATCGCGCCCGAACGCTACGTGGTCGAGCGCCACCTGTGCATCGACACCACCGCCGCCGGCGGCAACGCCAGCCTGCTGGCGGCGGCCGACTGACCGTGGGCGTGAGGATCACGCTTCGCTGACGACCCGGGGCCGCCGGGCGGCACGGCGTCTTCTACACTCGATCGAGACGCGACCGCGCACCACGACAACAAGGGCCATCGGCCTGATACGAGGAGAAGCTCCATGGATATCAACATGCCGATGCCCACCCTGGTGACCTTTGCCGCCTATCTGGCGGCCATGCTGATCCTCGGGATCGCGGCCTATCGCACGACCACCACGCTGTCGGACTACGTGCTCGGCGGGCGCCGCCTGGGGCCGGGGGTGGCGGCGCTGAGTGCCGGGGCCTCGGACATGAGCGGGTGGCTGCTGCTCGGGCTGCCCGGTGCGGTCTATGTGTCCGGGCTGTCCGAGTTGTGGATCGGGGTGGGCCTGGTGGTCGGGGCACTGCTGAACTGGCTGTTCGTGGCCGGGCGCTTGCGGCGCTTCACCGAGCTTGCGAAGGACTCGCTGACCATCCCGGACTTCCTCGAGAACCGCTTCGAGGACCGCACGCGCATCCTGCGGGTGGTCTCCGCGATCGTGATCCTGGTGTTCTTTACGCTCTACATCTCGGCCGGTCTGGTCGGTGGCGGGCTGCTGTTCCAGAGCTCGTTCGGCATGGACTACGAGACCGCGGTGTGGGTCGGCGCCATCGTGATTATCAGTTACACCTTCCTCGGCGGCTTTCTGGCGGTCAGCTGGACCGACTTCCTCCAGGGCATCCTGATGTTCCTGACGCTGCTGGTGGTACCGATGTTCGCGGTGGTGCTGGTCGGTGGCTGGGGCAGCGTGCAGAGCGAGGTCGCCGCCGTGGACCCGACGCATGCCCAGGTGCTCCAGGGTATGACCTTCCTTGGCATGCTCTCCCTGCTGGCCTGGGGTCTGGGCTATTTCGGTCAGCCGCATATCCTGGCGCGCTTCATGGCGCTGCGCTCTGAACGGGATGTACCGCGTGCCACGTTGATCGGCATGACCTGGATGGTCCTGGCCCTGATCGGCGCGGTGGCCACCGGTTACATGGGGATCGCCTACTTTGCCGACGCCCCGCTGGCTGACGGCGAGACCGTGCTGATCGAGCTGATCCGCGCGCTGTTCAACCCCTGGGTGGCGGGCATCCTGATGGCGGCGATCCTCGCCGCGATCATGAGCACCATCGACTCGCAACTGATCGTCTCCGCCAGTGCCATCACCAACGACTTCTATCGCGGCATCCTGCGCAGCGAGGCCGGGGCAACCGAGCTGGTGTGGATCAGCCGTGCCGCGGTGCTGGGGGTCTCGCTGATCGCGCTGCTGCTGGCCATGGCGCCGGAGGCCGGGGTGCTGGATCTGGTGGCCTACGCCTGGGGCGGGTTCGGCGCGGCCTTCGGCCCGGTGATCATCCTGGCGCTGTACTGGTCGCGGATGACGCGCAACGGGGCACTGGCGGGAATGGTGGTCGGCGCGGTCACCGTGATCCTCTGGAATCAGGCCGAAGGTGGCCTGTTCGACGTCTACGAGCTGCTGCCCGGCTTCATCTTCGCCACTGTGGCCATCGTCGTCGTCAGCCTGCTGACCGGCGGTCCGTCCGAGTCGGTGCAGCGCCAGTTCCAGGAGTCGCGGCGGCGCCCGGCGGAGTAATCCCGGTGCCAGGGGACCGGTCGATGGCGGCCTCCCGGGCCCACTGGAGGGCCAGGGCTCGCTTGGCCCGCGGCGAGGTCTGCTTGATCCGGTGTTCCTCCCGCAAGGCCTCGTTGCGCGAGGCAAAGCCCCGGGCCGCCAGTAGCTGCACGGGCCGGTGCATGCGGGTGAAGCGGGCCCCGCGGCCGGCGGCATGGGCGGCCATGCGCGCCGCCAGCTGCGGCGTGATCCCGGTGTAGATGCGACCGCCCCGGCACTCCAGCAGGTAGACGTACCAGGTCCCGTCGCGCTGTTCCGGCGCGGCCACGGCTGGCGCCATGGTCACGGGCTGTGCCGGTGCGGTCGGGTTCACCGGCGCTTCTTGCGGCGCTTCTGGCCGACCTTGATGCGCTGCAGCGCGGCCTGCAGCTCGGCATGCGCCTCCTTCGGGATGGAGGCCGAGCCGCGCAGGCGCAATCCGTTCTGGCGGCGGATCGCGGTCAGCCGGCCCTTCTGGATGCCGTAGCGCCGCGCCACATCCCGCACCGTGTGCTGGAACGTCTTTGGCGGATCACCGCGGCGGGTCCGCGGATGACCGTCCTCGATCTCGATGCTGAAGATGATGCTGACCTGCCAGATCAGCAGGGCGCCCGCGACCAGCAGCAAGGCAATCATCAACAGCAACGAGATCAGCATGGCGTCCCCTCCAGTGGGATGGGCCCGAAGGACACGGGCCTTGTGCAAATGGACTGGGCCGATCGTAGCACCCGAGTGCGGTTATGCGGGCCCGTGGGCGCGTCAACCGGGCGGCACAGGTCCGAACTTCCGCGTGCTGGCCGGAGGGCGGTGATGTGGAAACAGAATGTTCGGTTTGCACAATTAATAGTACAATGTGCGATATGCACTGACTTGGAGGTGCGCCATGAACGCTGCGGAAGCCCTGGCTCCGGAACGCGCCGATATCCTGCGCGAGGCGCTGGTCAATGCCGGGAAGGCGCTGGGTCTGACCCAGGCGGAGCTGGGTCAGGTCGTCGGGCGCGGGCGCACGGACATCAGCCGCGGCAATATCGATCCGTCCAGCAAGCCGGGCGAACTGGCACTGTTGTTGATCCGCTGCTATCGCGCCCTGTACGTTCTGACCGGTGGGGATGCCGCGGCCATGAAGCACTGGATGCACACGCCGAATCATCACACCGGCGGTGTGCCGGCCGAGCAGATCCGCACGGTGCAGGGGCTGGTGGGCGTGCTTGAGTATCTCGACGCCATCCGCGGCAAGCTGTGAGGCGGGGCTGACATGCCGGACTGGAATGCGCTGATCGAGGCCGCGCCGCGCGTCACGCTGCGAGGCGAGGTCCTGCGTCTGGTCGAGAGCCAGGAGCAGGTGGCCACCAACCAGCTCGTTTCCTCGCTCGACCGCCAGGCCGTGCTGGAGGCGATGCTGGAGGCGACCAAGCCGCCCCTGCGCCCGGGTACGGAACGGCTGCACTACCTGCTGGCGACCCCGTTTCGGTATCCGCCGCTGCGCCATGGTTCGCGCTTCGGCCGTCGCCACGAGCCCAGCCTGTTCTACGGTGCCCTGCGCGAGCGCACGGTCCTCGCTGAGGCGGCCTTTTACCGCTTCGTTTTCTGGTACGGCATGGCGACCCCGCCGCCCTCCAAGCTCGACACGCAGCACACCCTGTTCGCCGCGCGCTACCAGAGTGTTAACGGCCTGCAGCTCCATCAGCCCCCGTTCGCTGAACACGCGGACCTGTTGCGTCACCCCGCCGACTATCAGGCCACCCAGGCTCTGGGTGCCGCGCTGCGCGAGACCGACATCGACCTGTTCGAGTACGCATCCGCCCGCGATCCGCATGGCGGCCCCAATCTGGCACTGTTCGATCCGCGCCCGTTCACCCGTCTGCGGCCCACCCGCCAGGACGCCTGGCTGTGCCAGCTCACCGCCGACCACGTCCGCTTCCTCAAACCCCGCGACGGTGCCCTGCACGACCTCCCCCTGACCCAGTTCCACTACCAGGGCCGGCTGCCGCTCCCCGCCTGACAGCCGTACCCACACCCGTCATTGCGAGGCCTCGCAGAGGCCGTGGCAATCGGTCGGACCCGCCCACAGGGCCCCGTTCTTTCGATGGCGTATGCCTGCAGGAAAATGTCAGAAGTAGTCGTCTTCGCGCTGATGACGAAACGCGAGGAGGGTCACCCTTTCGGCATCGTCAATTTCGAACAGGGCCACGTAGCCCGAACGGCCAAAAGGGATCAGGAGCTCTCGGATGTGGGGATGGGCGGGGTCCAGCGTACGGCAGCTCAGCGGGAAAGTTTCCAGTAGGGATACGGCCTGGCCAATGGCCGTGCGGGCGCGGTTTGCGGCTGTCGGATCCTGTTCTGCCAGGAATGCGACAAGCCGCATCAGGTCGTCGCGTGCCTGCGCCGTAAAGCGGACCGAGTAACTCATCCTTGAGCCTCCGGTGGACGGGCTATTTCGTGCTCAACATCTGGTCGAGCTCGTCCAGGACCGATTGCGCCGGATAGTACACACCGGTCTCCCGGGCGTTACGCGCGGATTCCAGCCCGCGCTCCAGAAATTGGGCGCGCGCCTGGCGGCGGTGAATCTCGTGACGCACGGCATCCTCGATAAACGCCGATAGCGTTTCTTCCTCGCCCAGGGCCTGCTCGACCTGGTGGCGAAACGCATCACTGACCCGCAGGGCGGGTAACGTCGCATTCTTCATGGTCCGTCTCCGGCTCAACCTCCCGGTACTGTATCGCATATGCGATACAGTACCCAGGCGCACTTATTCCGAACCCTTTGACGGTTCAGATAGTCCCTTTCCGGCCGCGGCGTCTGAGGTGTTCAGCCACCAGATGGTGAATAGCAGCATGGCGGTGATGATCGGGTACTTTGCGAGCGTTATGCCGGTAGACGGAATGGCAAGAGACGCCAGAATGCCCGCGACCAGCCCCATCTTGATAGCCAGTGGCACCTTGCCGAAAGGCCGGTTCATCATGAACGCGCCCGCATAGAGGGCGATCCAGCCCCACAATCCTGCGAGTGCGGCGAACAGGCTTCTCGCTTCAAAGAGGAGCCGGGCCCCCATGAATTCCTCTTCGCTCAGGCCCTGTTCCCGCGCAAAGCGCTGCGACGCTTCGTCGAAGAGCTGGTTGAGTCCTTGATCCGGCGAGAAATAGTCGTTGGCCAGCCAGAAAACCCAGGCCAGGAACCAGACAAAAATCACGCTGGAGACGGCCAGCGCCACGAGCGTGGCGACCTTGAGCACTATTCTCACGATTTTCACCATTCCCTCCCCTTGAATGCACGCAGTCCGTTACGCATGGATCCGCGGAACACAAATAGGGTGCGGACCAGGTACGGCATCAGGACCGGGATGTAGAACACGAGCGTCATCTTGAGCCATCGAGGTGCCCCGTCGGCCACATGCAAGATTCCCAGGAAAAGCACCGAAAACGGGGCCAATAATGCCAGGCCCGCGTAGAACGCCCGTGTACCCAGGCGAGCGCGGCTACGCGAGCCAAGGATTATCAGCGCGAAGAGAGTCGCGTAAATAGAAAGAAAAGACAGCCACCATGTGAGAAGAGCCAGACTGTACATGGACCATTATTTCCCGTCGTAGGGCGCGTTTTGGATATTCGGAAGCGCGGCATGCATCTGGATCCAGGGAACGCCGAGCCGGCCTGGATATTCCTCCAGTAGCAGCTGGTCCCCCTCGCGTACCGACCGGTAGAGCGCACCACCGACCTGCACCCCCATCCGCGACTGAGGACCGTCCCAGCCAGCCACGCGCAGGTACCGGCGCGTGCCGCCCCGCCCGCGCCGGACGGTCTTTTCCTGTAAACCCACCACGTACTGGTTTGGTGCCGCATGATCAAGCGCCATATTCACTTCTCGCAGCAGGCCGTAGCTGGTCATCAGGGCACCGAGGTACCCCACCAGGGCCAGTTCGAGCAGGACAAGATGCGTTCGTGAAGTCCGTCCGAGCAGCACGATGGTCAGCACCATCAGCGAGCCGATTACGATCGCGGCGACGGGGAGCGCAAGCGACAGGAGGCCAGCCATGCTGGCAGGCGCCGGCAGGGGCGAAAGCATGATCGGTGCCAACAGAACGAGTCCGCCGAACAGCAGGGCCGTGCTGGCACCCGTGAAAAGCGCGGCCTTCCATGCAAATGGTTCCCTGCGACCGCGCACTGCGGCAGGAATCTCCGCCTCCAGCGCCTCGGAGATGTCGCGCAACAGGGGGACGAATGCCCGGGCGAGCAGGATCGGTCGCGGCTCCTTGCGCCACCTCGACGATTTAACCTCCACCCAGATCCGTTGGCGTCGAACGCGGATCTGACGAAACCGGACGTTCTGTTTTTCGCATTCATCGAGGAGGCGCAGCATCCGCGCCTGGGTCGTGGCGCAGCCCTTGAGTGCGCGGCAGATGCTTCGCTGCTCCGTGACCTGGTAAAAGGCCCGGTCGAATGAGCGGTTCCCTGTGCGGCAGGCCACGGAGAGTCCGATCGCCGTAAATGGGTAGTCCCACCAGCGCCGGGCCTTGACGCGCATTTCGATATCCGGCGCCCGGTCAAAGCCGATGCGTTGCAAGGGGGCGCGTCGACTTCCGGTTTCTTGCTCACTGTAAAGCGCACCCTCGGGTGGATCCCCCATCCGTTTGCCCGTGTACGGGTTGATGAGCGTGAGGGCTTCCAGTTTCCAACGGTCTTCCATTCGGGCGCGATAGCCAATGACCGCCATTCCGATCATCGTGACCAACCCGGCCAACATCCACATATGCACGTCCCCTGTGGCAGCGTGTGACAGCGAACCCGTCGGGTCCTACTCGGTGTCATTCCGGGGTGAGCGGCCCGGACGCCACTCGGCCTGCAACGCGAACAGCTCGATCAGTGCCCGGGCGTTCGGATCGTCACAGCCGTGTTCGTCGATGCGCTGCCCCACCTGGGACTGGATGTCTTCCTGGCCACGCATCAGGGTTGCCGCGATCTGTTGTTGGGTAGCTTCGGGGTGCTGATCTTCCAGCGCCATGACGGAGCGCAGATAGATCATCTGCTGGTTGGCCAGAAAGGAGATCATCTGATCCCCATCGACTTCCGTGCAGCGCATGGCGGCCGTACTGGCGGCGACGAACTGGCTCAGGATGTGCAGGATCTCGGGGGAGTCATCGGCCTCTGCCGGGACAATGAGGCCCAGCAGCAGCAACCACACGAGCGTCGCGGCCCCGATGGTGGAAGCGCAAAGGCGGTGCGATCGCGTGCACGAGGCAAGGCCCGGACGGGCCGAACTGCGGCGGGTCTTCTCCATCGTTTCCCTCCCTGGAAACATTGCGGGCCCGTTGATCGGGTGCACCCCTAATCTAGATGCCCGGTGCAGGCCTGTCACCCCTTGATCTGCCCGCGCGGATGGGAGGCATCGAGGTGGCCGAGTTGACCCGGGCCGCCCGTACGTGAGTTGTCGCCGCTACAGGGCGTGGCCGGTGATGCGCTGGTAGATGGAGAAGCCGGCGTCCCGGTCCTGGCAGCGCAGGATGGCGGCGCGGCCCGGGGTGGACGGGTCTGGCTGCAGGTTCACGCCGGCCGCCTCGGCGGCCCGGAAGTCGGCATCCCGCAGGTCGGCCTCGCCGAACACCGAGATCACGAAGCCACCGGGGATGGGCGGCGGCGGGGTGAACGCCTCGCCGTCGGCCAGCGCGACCCAGGCTGGGATGAACGCCGGGCCGTAGAAGTCGAAGAAGCCGTTGGAGCCGCGCAGGTGGGCCTCGATGGGCTGGCCGCCGATCAGTTCGATGTTGCAGATGCCGCTGTAGCCGGCCAGGTTGCGGCGCACCCAGTCGGTGATCCAGGGCTCGATTTCGGGTACGGCGGCGCCGATCTCCCAGTAGACCGGGCGCGCGGCGTCCTTCTGTTCCGAGCCGCGGGTGTGGGCGAACCAGCGCACCGCGCCGTTTTCTACCAAGCAGTCGGTGCTGGTGTGGGTGCCCTCCAGCCGCTGGCACCAGAAACTGCCGGGTTCGGCCGGCACCTCGGCGACGGGCATGGCGCGCGCATCCAGGCCCATGCCGGCCAGGTTTGTGATGGGCTTGACGAAGACGGTGTCATCCTCCGTCAGCCCCATATCGGTTGGCGCGACGCCGCAGGGGGCCGCCGCGAGCCCGGCATCCAGGGCGAGGCGTAGCTTGTCGTAGATGTGGCGGTGGTCCGGGTTGAGCCGCCAGGCGGCGGCATCGGATACCGCCACTTCGCGCCGGGGCTCGGGCCGGAAGATGTGCCGGCGTTCAGGGAGGACACCGACGAACGGCACTAGCCGGCCTCCGGCAGCCGCTGTTCGTGGCTCGCGCGCAGGCGTTCCACCTCGCACAGCAGCGACTTGAAGGCGGGGAAGCCGCTGATCGGGTCCAGCGAGCGGTCGTCGGTCAGTTCGTTCACGTTGGCATGGTTCCAGCCGTGCTGGCAGTGGGCCACGCCGGGCTTGATGCGGGCCGTGACCCGGGCCACGAATGCGACGCGCCCGCGCGGCGAGCGCACCTCGACCGTGTCGCCGTTCGCGATGCCGCGCGCGGCGGCATCAATCGGGTGCAGTTCCACCAGGGGTTCGGGCATGGCCCGGCGCATGCGCTCCAGGAACTGGTGCTGCGAGTGGGTGGCATGCTTGTGGCGCGCGCCACTGGTCAGCACCAGCGGGTAGTCGCGGGCGAGCTCCGGCGTGGAGACCGGGCTCTCCGCCGGTTCACGGTAGAGCGGGAGGCCGTCGTGCCCGGCCGCGCGCAGTTCTTCGGCGTCGAACTCCACCTTGCCGCTGACCGTGCGAAACCCGTCGATCCGGTACTGGCGGTCGCCATCCTCGAAGCCGTGCGCAAGCATGTCGTCCAGTGCCTTGGCGAACACGGTGACGCCGTCCGGGTCGTTATAGACCTGTTCGCGGATGGCCTCCGGTATGCCCTCGGCGGCCTCGGCCCAGCTGGCCTCCAGGTCGCCGTTCCAGAACTGATCCGCCATGCCCAGACGCACGCCCAGCTCCAGAAACGCCTCGCCATCCGGGCGCGCCTCGCCGCGCGGGGCGACGGCCGGGCGGCGATAGCGCAGCTCGCCGCGGAAGTTGCAGCCGGGGTAGGCGATCAGCGCCGCGCGCTCCAGGCTGGTGGCGGCCGGCAGCACGATGTCGGCCATGCGCGTGGCCGGGTTGTGGAAGAAGTCCGACGCGGCGAAGAAATCCAGGGCGCCTAGCGCCTGTTCCATGCGCTTCGAGTTCGGCCACATCGCGGTGTTGATGCCCATCGCCAGCAGGGCGCGAACGGGCTGTGGCTGCCCCTCGAGGATGGCATCCGGCAGCAGCATGCTTTGCGCCGCCGGCCAGTGGGCCGTCCACACCGGGTAGGTCTCGTCGCCGATGCGCGGCGGCAGGTTCTCGCGGCAGTGGTCGAACAGGTCGATCGACTTCGGCGTGATCTTGTCGTTGAAGAAGCGGTTGCCGCCCTCGCGGTCGATGTTGCCGGTGACCGCCGCCAGCAGGACCACCGCGCGGTGATTCTGGAAGCCGTTGGAGTGCTGCACGGTGGCGGTGGGCGAGAGCATGATCTGCGCCGGGGCGTGGGTGGCGTACAGCTCGGCGGCGCGCTCCAGGTCGGCGGCATCGATGCCGCAGATTCGTGCGACGCGCTCGGGCGGGAAATCGGCCACATACTCGCGGAAGGCCGCCACCCCGTTGCCCCATTCGTCGAGGAAGGCCTGGTCCTGCCAGCCGTTCTCGAAGATCAGGTGGTGCATGCCCAGTGCCAGTGCCCCGTCCGTGCCCGGCCGGATCTGCAGGTGCACCTCGGCCTGTTCCGCCAGCGGGGTCACCCGCGGGTCCACTACCACGGTGGCGCAGCCGGGACGGGCCGCCGCCAGGGGGTGCTGGTGGAACGGCGGGATGGAACCGCGCGGGTTGGTGGACCACACCAGCAGGCAGCGGGTGGCATCCGAGGCCACGGTGGAGGAGGTCTTGATCTTGGTGCCGAAGGTCACTTCCTCCGCCACCTTGGTGGAGGAAAAGCAGCAGCCGCTCTCGGTCAGGTAGTTGGGCGAGCCGAAGGCGTGCGCCAGACGCTGGAGCTGCGGGCGTGCCTCCTTGGTGTAGCCGGCGAAGAAGGCCGCCGCCGGGGCGCCGTGCTCCTCGCGGGTCGCGAGCAGGCGCTCGGCGATGGTGTCCAGCGCCTCGTCCCAGGAGATGCGCTCGAATTCGCCGCTGCCGCGCGCCCCGGTCCGCCGCAGCGGGTAGAGCAGGCGTTCCGGGTGGTTGCGCCGATCCAGCTGCACGTAGCAGCGCGGGCAGTCGGGACCGTCGATCTTGACGGGCTCGCCGTCCGTGTCGAGGTGCACGTCGATCGCGCAGTTGGCATCGCACTCGTAGCAGGTACTTTTTACACTCGCCATCGCGCGACGTTCCTTGTTCTGCCGGCAGTCCCGTTCGCTGGATAGGGATTATGCCGGTAGTCCCCGTCCCTCTCGAACAACGCCTGGAATCACGGGGCTTCCGGTCTGCCGAGCGGGCGGTTCAGCATGCTGCCGAAGGCAGGCATTGTTCAGTTTCCCGGGGACAGCTCGGAGCAACCGCCCTCTACGCCGGTGCGCAACGACCCGGATCTTTTTAGTGTCTTCCGGAGTGGGTTCGGAGGCCGTGACGGGCGAGCATCGAGGCGGCCGCGGCATAGGCGGCGAGCAGCAGCACCACGTGTTCCATCGACCACGCCAGGTCCAGCAGTGCACCGGCCGCGACGGGCGCCGCGGCGGTGGCGAAGATCATCGCGGACTGGGCCACGGCGCGGATCGCGCCCAGGTGGGTGGTGCCGTAGAGCTCCGCCCAGATCACGCCCATCAGGGTATTGGCGATGCCCATGCCGAGCCCGGCCAGTGCCAGGTAAACCGGCGCAAGCCAGATGCCGTCGAGCAGGCTCAGTGCCAGCAGGGCCAGGATCAGCGGGGCGAGGTGCCAGGGCAGCAGGCGCCGCGAGCCAAAACGGTCCACCAGCGGCCCGGCTACGAACAGCGACAGCAGGTGCGTGGCGGCAAAGGCCACGAAGCTGGAGGCCAGCCAGGCCAGTGTCCAGTCCTTGGATTCCGCCAGCGGCACCTGGTGGAAGAACACTGCTGTAATGATGAAGGGCGCACCCATCAGCGCCGGAAGCACCATGTAGAAACGCGGATCGCGCAGGACCTCGCGGTGTTCTGGTCAAGTGAGAACGGACACCCCTCTAAGCAACGGCCTTTTCCCACTCCCGGGGGGTAAGTTGGCCCAGGGCCGTGTGGGGTCGGACGCTGTTGTACTGCATTTCGATGTACTCCACGACATCCAGTCGGGCGGCCTCGCGGGTACGGTAGGTCCGGGCGTCGGTCCACTCGCTTTTCAGTGCGCCGAAGAAGCGCTCCATCACCGCGTTGTCCCAGCAGTTGCCCTTGCGGCTCATGGAGGGCACGAAGCCCAACGCATCCAGCCGTTCCTG
>NZ_AQXY01000027.1 GCF_000376845.1 Thioalkalivibrio sp. ALE14 | reverse complement strand
CTCCGATGGCCTGGCGTGCTTCCGCGCCGTCGCAAGGGCCGACTGCCGGCACCAGCCGACGGTCGTGGCCGGGCGCAAACCCCAGGATCTTCCCGAATTCCAATGGATCAACACCGTGCTCGGCAACCTCAAGACCAGCCTCAGCGGGAGCTACCATGCATTTGCGTTCGCCAAGTACGCGGCCCGTTACCTCGCGGCATTCGCCTACCGCTTCAACCGACGCTTTGATCTGGCGACGTTGCCGGCGCGACTGCTGGTCGCCGCCGTGCACTGCCGGCCCGTGCCCGAGCGGATTCTGCGACTAGCTGACTCTCGTTGCTAATCAGGACCCTTGATGTTCGCCGCAAGCGATGTAGGAGCCCAGCCCCCTGGGCGATCGGACCTATCCAACGCCCCAATCGCCGAGAGGGCTCGGCTCCTACAGGTTCGGAGCCACGGTAAGTCGACGGTCATCCCGGCCGCAGCCTCCTTCCACCCCGTCATCCCGGCCGTAGCGAAGCGAAGAGCCGGGATCTCCAGCAGTGGGGCTGCCCCTATGCGATCGGCATAAACGAGTCGACCCCGTTTCCCTTCCCGGCCCGCCCATCGCATTGCCATGCGGCCGGTCGATATGCTCTACTTTCGCCATTCGTTCACCCCGTGAACGCACAGTAAGAAGCGACCCCCCAGGGCGGACCCGCAAGAAATCCGGGTGCACCGTCCCGGCGGTAGCGTGCCCAAACGCCGCCCACCGGATCGATAACCTATTGATTGAAGAAGACCTTCATCTGGAAGTGCTCCGCCTGTTGGAGCGCGAACCGGACATGAGCCAGCGCCAGCTCGCGCGGGCGCTGGGCCTGTCAGTGGGCAAGACGCACTACGCGCTCAGGGCCGTGCTCGACCGCGGCTGGGTCAAGGCGCAGAACTTCCGCCGCTCGGATAACCGCTCGGCCTACCTGTACAAGCTCACGCCAAGCGGCCTGCAGGAAAAGGCCCGCCTGGCGTACGGCCTGCTGCAGCGAAAACGCGCCGAGCACGAAGCCCTGATGACCGAAATCGAACAACTCCGCGCCGAGCTCCAGAGCACCGAACCAGCGGACGAACCACCAACCCCGTAGGGGTCCAGCCCTCTGGGCGATGGGGCCTGACCAACGCGCCAATCGCCGAGAGGGCTCGGCTTCTACATGTTTAGGGCCGCCAGGCGGCGTAGGAGCCCAGCCCCCTGGGCGATCAGGGCCTAACCAACGTCCCAATCGCCGAGAGGCTCGGCTCCTACAGGTTCGGAGCCACCGCAGGTAAATGGTCGTCCCGGCCGTTGCGCGCCCCCACCGTTATCCCGGCCGCAGCGAAGCGAAGAGCCGGGATCTCCAGCGGTAACAAGCGCCCAGGCGCACGAGTTCATGGATAATCGCTCCGCAGTTTCCGGGATGACCGAGGTGGGGTGATTTACGGGGTGTGGGGGTGTATTTTTCCCGGCATGCTGATCTGGACGGGAACGGGTAGCCTGCCCGGCGGGTGTATTCCAGCAAGACAGATCCGCTCCTTTCGGACGCCTCAGAAACCGCCATGATCATCAATCACGACTTCCGGATTGTTTTTCTTCACATACCGAAATGCGCCGGTACAGCGGTCCGACGAGCGTTGGAGTCGTTGAATCAGTGGCAGGACGCCGGCCCGCCCTGGCGCCGGTCGCATTCGGATCTGGGTATGCTGGATTATGCTCATCTCCCGCTTGCCGTGCTGCGGGCTCACTTTCCGGAGGCCTTTGAGTCGGTCTTGGACTACCGGTCTTTCGCGCTGGTGCGTGATCCGTATGGTCGTTTCGCTTCTTCGGTGTCCGAGCGGATTCGGTGGGGCGAGGGCGCTCTTTTGGCGAAACTCAGCCGCGCCGAGTTGAGAAAGTCGCTGGAGGAAAGCATTGACTACCTGTCGCGGCAGCCTTCATCTGCGGGTTGTCTACCACTGGGCTATATCCACTTCCAGCGGCAATGTGACTACATCGTGCTGGATGGCGAGGCGCTGGTGGGTGCGGTGTATCCAGTGGAACGGATTGCGCAGCTCAGGGAGGAGATGAACGCATACATTGGCTCTGCGGGGTCGAAGGTGGCGGAGTGTACCGCCTCCCAGCAACACGCGAATGCGGCACTGATGTATCGCAACGAGGCACTCAGGCGGGCCCATCGCGTTGTGGGACCTTTAATGGGTCGGCTGAGGCGGGTGCTTCCGGCCTCAGCCAGCAAGCGCATGGATCGCTGGGTGTATGTGCATCGCGACCAGTGCGTACGCAGTCTGTTCAATTCGGAGTATGTGCGGGACTTCGTCTCTAGCTACTACGCCGATGATCTCGAGCTGTATGCCCGAGTGGCGCGAATGTAAGGGGCAAGCGGGTTCAATGAAGGTCTCGATCGCCCTGGCCTCCTTTAACGGTGAGCGCTACATAAAGGAGCAGCTACAGAGCTTTCTGGATCAGACGCGCCTGCCGGACGAGGTCGTCATCTCGGATGATGCCTCCACGGATGGAACCATGGAGATTGTCCGGCGATTCCAGGACTCGGCGCCGTTTGAAGTGAAGGTGATCCAGGGTCGGGGACGCCAGGGGTTTGTCGCGAATTTCAATCGGGCCCTCGCCGCGACTACGGGTGATCTCGTGTTCCTGAGCGACCAGGATGACGTCTGGTTCTCGAACAAGCTGGAGGCGATGGAGGCCACCGCTAAAACCGAGAAGGACGCCTGGCTGTTGATGTGCGATGCGGCGTTGGTGGATCACAATCTCGAGGGAACCGGCCTGACGAGGATCGTACAAATCGCCAACGCCGGTCTTCCGTTGGAAGATCATGCGATGGGGTGTTGCTGTGCAATTCGTCGCGAGTTCCTCGATCTGGCGATGCCCATACCTGCCAATTTTAAATCTCATGATGTCTGGTTTGTGAGAATCGCGGATGGCCTTGGCCGGAAGCACGTGTCACGCGCCGTCCTGCAGTATTACAGGCGGCATGGGAACAACGTCTCTGATGGACCAACCAGCGCGCTAATGCCCTTGACTCGAATGGGATTCCAGAGGATGTCTTTTATGCAGCGCTGGTCAAGTCGAGCCGCGTGGCTCGCCAAGGCACGGCTCCAGTTGCGTTACTTGCAGATGCTGCGGGAGGGCGTCGCTCGGGCTCTCCGCAAGGATTCGGCTATTGCCGTGCTAGAGCTCGAGGAACTGGAAGGCCGCTGGGAACGGGTCGGCCGCAGGCTCGAGGACCGCGTGCGACTACGGTGTATCCCACGCCGATACAGGATTCCCGGCGTCATTTCGATCTGGTGCTCTGGCGGCTATAAGTCGTTCAACGGGTGGAAGAGTGCGGCGAGCGATCTGCTATTGAGGTAAGTGGCTGGAGCACAGTCGCGAACACCCACTCAGGGGAGTCGCGCGGCGTCCTTGTCGTGCTGTGGGGGTTTTCGAAGCATGTAGCAGATCCGCAGGTCGCCGATGTAGCGCTGGGCGACGTTGAGGCCCAATGCATTGGCGGTTTCCTCGAACCAGTCGGGGTAGAAACGGATGCAGTCCACCGGGTGGCGGTGGTAGGGGAAGCCTGGCGGGTGGGTATGCAGTATGAGGTGCCCGCCTGGATTCAGCTGGGCCGACAGGTCGGTGACGTGCTTGTATGGGTCGATCAGGTGCTCGAGCATGGCCTGCGAGATGATGAGATCGAAGGTGCCCATCGCAGGCGGGACGTCGTTGTAGTTCCAGTGATAGTCCATATCCGGGTGGATGCCCGCGGTTATGATGTCGCCCTCCTGCGTGTCGGTCAGGTGGGCGTAATGCGCCTTGTCTTGATTGTATTCGCCGGGTAGCAGAGTACGGCGGATGGGCGTTTTTATGCCCTGAACGGCATGGACGATCGTTCCGCGGATCGTCCCGCTTTCTTTGGTAAGGCCCCGCATGTGCAGGTTGGAGCAGGACTTGTCGTGGCGGAAGGCACCATGCGCGCGGGTCGCCTCCGGGATGTCCCATTTTTCGAACACCGCGTTTTGTATCTGTGACCGGTTGCAAAGCCGGAGGGTGAGGCGCAGCGAGGCCTTTGCCATCAGGCTTCGAGTGCGGGTGAATAGCGGTCGAATCATGTCGGTTCAGGGGCTTGGGATGGGTGCCAGTGTGGTCCGTCAGGGCGAAGCTGAACCGCTCGTGGTTGCCCATACACTCGTTGGTTTGGGGCGCGCCGCTCGAGTGGACCGTTGAAGCGATTGATGGTACCGCGTTTCCGCCATGCCGGGTGGGCAATGGCCGTTGGTTTCTAACAGGCGCGCGGTTGGAACCAGTGGATCCGCTCGAGACTCGGCCTCTCCCGTGCGCGTCGACCATGGGGCTGCCCTTGGCCTAGCCGCATCGAGGTGTACCATAGCCATGGATCGTCTCCGGCCGGCCATTGTCGTGGGGGCGTCCACGTGTCCGCGACGCGTTGAACCCCCAAGCGCTCTCGGCACATTCGGTGCGGTTCGGTACAGCCAACGAGTTCAGGGTTAACTCGACTGTGGCGGTGGAGTGGCCATGCCTGACGGAATGCGTTCTCGCCACCGGCGCGGGCTTGGAGCGTCGTGGACCATCACGCCACTGGCATTGACGCCCAGTCCTCTTCATGATGAGCTTGCCGCACATCGTTCACGGAATGAACGGTGTATGCCCCGCCCCGGTGTTGAGTGGCAAAGAAGGGATACGTACGACCCGTTCGGCACCCCTTGCCAGACTGTGTCTCCAAAGCCCCAACAAAGTTCCCAGGTGAGGATCCAGGGTCTGCTGCTGCAGGAGTCCGGCCTCCGCAGCAGTCAGCCACGATTTCTTTTCCGACGTAGTAGAGCACGCATGACCTTTCGCAACCCTCCAAGAGCCTCGGCTCGCGCCCCAAGCCCATGATTGCCAATCTGAGAAAGATTCACGATCTCCTCTCTCGTCAGGAAAGACGTCGCGGTTACGTCCTGCTGGCGATGGTGACGGTGATGGCCCTGCTGGAGGTGGTCGGCGTCGCCTCGATCATGCCGTTCATGAGCGCCCTGGCCGACCCGGAAGTGGTGGAGACCAACGCCCATCTCAACGCCGTCTACACCATCCTGGGCTTCGAAGAGCCGCGCACCTTCCTCTTCTTCCTCGGCTGGGTGGTCTTCGGCGCGCTGGTCCTCTCGATCAGCTTCAAGGCTCTGACCACTTATGCATTAGTTCGCTACTCCAAGATGCGTGAATACACGATTGGAAAGCGGCTGGTGGCTGGTTACCTGCGCCAGCCCTACGACTGGTTCCTTAACCGGCATAGTGCTGACCTGGGCAAGTCGATCCTCTCCGAGGTGGGGCAGGTCATTAATCAAGCGATTGTCCCGGTGTTGCAGCTCATCGCCCACGGCGCCGTGGTGGTGGCATTGGTGGTTCTGCTCATCGCCGTGGACCCGTGGCTGGCACTGGCGGCCCTGGCCGGCCTCGGCGGCGCCTACGCCCTCATCTACCTTGGCCTGCGCGGCTACCTCGACCGCATCGGCAAGGATCGGGTGGTGGCCAACCGCGAGCGGTTCGAGGCGGTGCAGGAGGCGTTCGGCGGCATCAAGGACGTCAAGGTCGCTGCCCTGGAGGGCGCGATGGTCCACCGCTTCGACGACCCAGCCCGGCGCTTCGCCCACCGCCAGGCAGGGTCCGAACTTGCCTCGCAACTGCCGCGGTTTGCCCTGGAGATCATCGCCTTCGGCGGCATCCTCGCCGTGGTGCTCTACCTTATGGCGGCACGCGGCAGCTTCCAGCAGGCTATGCCGATCATCGCCCTCTACGCCTTCGCCGGCTACCGGCTGATGCCGGCGTTGCAGCAGGTCTACGCCAACCTGTCGAAGCTGCGCTTCGCTGGCGCCGCCCTTGATACCCTGCACGGCGACCTGATGAGCCTCGGGCCGGACAGCCAGGGCAGCCTCAGCCGCCAGCGCCCGGCACCGCTGGGCGTGAGCAACGCCATCGAGCTCGACCACCTGCACTACACGTACCCCGGCGCCGAGCGCCCAGCGCTGCGCGACCTCACCCTCACCATCCCGGCGCGCACCACCGTCGGGCTGGTGGGGGCCACCGGCAGCGGCAAGACCACCACAGTGGACATCATCCTCGGCCTGCTCGGCCCCGGAGCCGGTGAGCTGAAGGTGGACGGCACACCCATCACCGCCGAGAACGTACGCGCCTGGCAGCGAACCATCGGCTACGTGCCGCAGCACATCTACCTGGCCGACGATACCGTCGCCGCCAACATCGCCTTCGGTCTGCTGCCGGAGCAGATCGACCAGGAGGCGGTGGAGCGCGCCGCCCGCATCGCCAACCTGCACGAGTTCGTGATGAGTGACATGCCCAAGCGCTACGCCACCCGCGTCGGCGAACGCGGCGTGCGCCTCTCCGGCGGCCAGCGCCAACGCATCGGCATTGCTCGCGCCCTCTACCACGACCCGGACTTGTTGGTCCTGGACGAGGCCACCAGTGCCTTGGATAACCTCACCGAGGAGGCGGTGATGGAGGCTGTTCACAATCTTGGCCATCGGAAGACCATCGTCCTCATCGCCCACCGTCTCACTACTGTGCAGCGTTGCGACACTATCTACCTGTTAGATAAGGGCGAACTGAAGGGGCAGGGGACCTTCGACGAACTCATCAAGACCAATAAGCCTTTTCGGGCCTTGGCGCGAGCATGAGCAAACATCGAGATCTAACTCAGGAGTCGACAGCTATCCATCCACTGGCGGCTCGAGAGTCTCACCATCGGTGGAAAAAGCCGCTAGCTGCCCCGCACTGCCCGCAGCGAACCGATCCGCCATAAGTCCAAAGACAAGAGGATGATTCTGTGAATGTCGCGCTAATTCCCTTGCGAGGTGGGTCAAAAACCATTCCGAGGAAAAATATTAAGTACCTCGCAGGCAAGCCCTTGTGCGCCTGGGTAATCGAGGCAGCGAGATCCGCCGCATCGATCCATGCCGTCTACGTATCTACGGATAGCCCGGAGATCGCCGACGTCGTCGATAGTTTGGATTCAGGCGTTGAAGTACTTTGCCGGCCCTCTGCGTTGGCAACCGATGAGGCTAGCACGGAATCGGTCATGCTGGACACCATGGAAAGAGTCTCGTTCGATACTTTAGTCACTATACAGGCGACGTCGCCCCTTTTGCGGTCGAACGATATTGATAGTGCACTGACGTTGTTTGATCGTAAAAGATACGATTCTATGCTTACAGCTGTAAGGACAAAACGCTTTTACTGGAATGATGACGGTACTCCACTGAATTACGACCCGCTCGCCCGACCAAGACGCCAAGACTTCAATGGCACATTGATGGAAAATGGAGCGTTTTACCTGACACGGAGAAGCATCTTGGAGCAAACCCGCTGTCGCTTGGGTGGGCGGATCGGGATATACGAGATGGCAGAAGAGACTGGCTTGGAAATCGACGAACCCGAGGATTGGGCACGCGCGGAACAGTTACTCATTGAAACGCACGGGAATGGGAATCAGGCATGAGGGTAGAAAAGACCATCAAGAATCACATGGTCTTTTGCGGCGACACTATTTTTGACGCGTTGCGGAAGATCAATGAAAACAATTCACGGATCGTCTTCGTTGTTGAAGAAAATGGTGTCTTAGCAGGGTCCCTAAGTGACGGCGATGTGCGGCGATGGATTACGAACACTGCGGGTTTCGATCTAAACGAACCTGTCGATTCGGTAATGAATAGATCTTTCGTCGCTGCCTCGATCGACGATGGTCCGTTGCAGATCACTGCCAAATTCGATCAAAGGGCGAAGAGGGACGTTATACCCCTCGTCGATGATAGTGGTCGTTTCGTGGCTCTTGCACGAAGGGAAGCAGAAGGCTTCGAACTGGGCGGTCGCGTGGTCAGTGACGATAGTCCAACGATGATTATTGCGGAGATTGGAAACAATCATAACGGGGACATCGAACTAGGCCGAAAGTTGGTTGATCTGGCGGTAGAGGCAGGAGCGGACTGTGTAAAGTTTCAGATGCGTGATCTTTCTACTCTCTATTCAAATGAGGGTAAAAATGGGGATGTGGGATACGATCTAGGGTCTCAGTATACGCTCGACCTTCTGAATCGTTTCCAGCTAGATAACGATGAGCTCTGTGAGCTTTTCGAATATTGCACGAAACAGGGGGTTTTGCCTCTTTGCACTCCTTGGGACCTTGCAAGCCTTGAAGTGCTAGAGCGTTATGGTATGGAAGGATACAAAGTCGCTTCGGCCGACCTTACCAACAACGAGCTTTTGGAGGCTCTCGTCGCCACGGGAAAGCCGCTTATTTGTTCGACTGGAATGAGCAACGAAAGTGAGATCAATGGCGCAGTTTCGCTGCTGCGTAGGCTCGGTGGACAATTCGCCCTTCTTCATTGCAACTCAACCTACCCAACTCCGTACAAGGACGTTAATTTAAGGTACTTGCCCCGGTTGAGAGAGTTAAGTGGGGGGCTGGTCGGATACTCCGGTCATGAGCGGGGAATTACGGTGCCAGTTGCTGCGGTGGCGCTTGGTGCGCGCATTATTGAGAAGCATTTCTCGATCGACCGGGGAATGGAGGGGAATGATCATAAGGTGAGTCTTTTGCCGGAAGAGTTCGCCGAGATGGTCCGTGAGATCCGCATCGTAGAAAAATGTATGGGTGGGTCCGGAAAACGTGAGATCACGCAAGGGGAGCTGATCAACCGAGAAAATTTAGCCAAGAGCCTAGTGATTAACCAAGATCTAGCGCGCGGGGAGGTTATCCAGCGCACCATGATAGACGTCAAGAGTCCTGGGCAGGGTTTGCAGCCGAATCGACTGGAAGAATTGGTTGGTAAGACCGCTGAGCGAGATTTTGTTGCAGGAGACTTTTTCTTCGAGACGGACATTCATCCCGCGGTAGCAAGGAGATCGCACTACCGTTTTAAGCGGCCTTACGGCATTCCGGTGCGTTATCACGACTTTTATGAGCTCACACGAGATACTGCGGTCGATTTCGTGGAGTTCCACCTGAGCTATCACGATATGGAGGCGGAATTAGAAAGCTTGATACGGGAGCCTCAAAATATCGGATTTGCGGTTCACAGCCCCGAGTTATTCTCCGGGGACCACATCATGGATTTGGCGAGTGAAGAGGAAGCCCATCGTAAGCGCTCCATTGAAGAACTGGAGCGGGTTGTTCGCATCGCCGTTAGACTCAAGCATTTTTTCCCGCGGACCGAGAGGCCGGCGCTCGTGGTTAACGCTGGTGGGTGGAATCCTCTTGGGTTCGTGCCAAAAGACCAACGGGGGGCCATGTATGAACGCGTCGAAGCGGCATTGGCGGAGCTAGACCTCTCGTCAGTAGAACTCGCGCTCCAGACTATGCCTCCTTTCCCGTGGCACTTTGGCGGCCAGAGCCACCATAACCTTTTTGTGGACCCCGATGAGATTGATCAGTTCTGTCGACGTACTGGGTATCGGGTTTGTCTGGACGTATCTCACTCGATGATGGCGTGTAATTATTATAATTGGAATTTTGAAGAATTTCTCGACAAGGTTCTCCCGCACACCGTACATTTGCATGTTGTGGATGCGAAGGGCGTCGATGGAGAGGGAGTACAGATGGGAGAAGGGGATGTTAATTTTTACGCGTTGAAGGAGAAGTTAGAGGATCTTGCGCCGAACGTACAGTTTATTCCCGAGGTATGGCAGGGGCATAAGAATCGAGGTGAAGGGTTCTGGGCCGCGCTTGACTTTCTTGAGAAGGTCGGTATCTAGGGGCGGAATATGGTTAAGGTCCTTCACGTTGCGTCGTTCATTGGTAATGTTGGAGATAATGCGAGCCACGCTGGATTCTACAGAGTTTTGGGGGAACTCCTTGATGCCTACTCGGTCGATCAGGTTGAGATTAGGCAGTTCTACAGAAATTATCGCCATGGGCAGCGGCGTGAATTTGATGAGGATTTCATCGCGACAGCGAATACCTATGATCTTGTGGTGTACGGCGGCGGAGGATTTCTGGACTATTGGGTGCCGAATAGCTTAACCGGGACAACTCTCGATATTGATCCAAGTCTTGTCGACAAGATTCGGGTACCGACACTGGTTACAAGTATGGGATGTTTTCCGCACAAGAACGTTCCGATGGGTAATGTCAGGAAAGTATCCCGGTTTTTAGACGCCTTGATTTGTAATTCAAAGATTGCTGTGGCCCTTCGGAATGACGGCTCTTTGGAATCCGTAAAGAGGCATATCGGGGAGCATTATGCGGATGAGCTACATGAGGTGTTAGATAGTGGTTTTTTTTATAGACCGGTGGGGCATCGCGGGTTGCACCTCGAGAAAGATTACGTCGCGATTAATGTAACAGCGGACCAAATCCGGCTACGTAGCTCATTTGGCGATCGAGTCGATTGCCGACAGTACTACGAGGAACTGGCATCTGTCGTCACTCACATCATCTACAATCTTGGGTTGGATATCGTTTTGGTGCCACATATTTACGCCGATCTTTCAGCGATTACGGAGCTGTTTACGCGGATTGATGATTTTCTTATTCGCAGCCACATCTCAGTGGCGCCTTGTGTTCAAGGGGAGATCGGTGCCGAACAAATCTTCTCGGTGTACGAGCGCAGCCGAGCGGTGATCGGGAGTCGTTTGCATGCGAATGTTTGCAGCATGGCAATGGGGAAAAAAGTGATCGGGCTGGCAGCGCTGGACAGGGTTCTTTGTCTCCATCGCTCTGTTAAAAGCAGTTCTGCGTTTCCGTTACGGCCTGGATTTTCTGCGGACGTGAACAAGGCGATAAGCCGAGAGCAGGATCCTGTGGTTTCAAGAGAGATCGCGCGGAAGAAGAAACAGACGGTTCATTTCTATGAATCCATATTGGGACGGTTGTGATGAATGTTCTGGTGCAGACACTAGCCGATATTGGCGCTATCGATAGAGAGAGCCTTGAGTTATTTCATCCGCGTGTTCGTGATCGCGATGACATACAAGTGCTTCGGGATCCAGTTTCCGAAGTCATCTTGCTGTCCAGGTCGGATCATGTGTCTGAGTCATACTACGAAGAAAGGCGCGAACATGAGGCATATGCTGTTAGGGGAGAACGCGTATGGACGCCAAGGCTCGATGATAACGTGCGACGGGCCCAAGAGTTTGGCGGATATATTCGGAACAAGTGCTGGTTGGACTTTGGCTGCGGTTTGGGCGGTATGTTGGATGAGATTGGTGGTCAGGCATCGTCGGCGATCGGGCTCGAGCCGAGTCGCGAACGGGCGGCGATCGTGAGGGATAAAGGGCATCGGGTTGTTCAGGATGTTCGGGAGATCGAGCCAGGGTCGTTAGATGTAGTAACGATGTTTCACGTGTTGGAGCATCTTACAGACCCTTTTCGCGCGCTACGCGACCTCAAAAGTGTGCTAAAGCCAGGAGGCGTGCTGCTGGTCGAGGTGCCTCATGCTCGCGATGCGCTGATTACGCTTTTCGACTGCGAAGCGTTCAAGTCGTTTACGTTTTGGAGTGAGCACCTAGTGCTTCATACGCGTATGAGTTTGAGATTGATGTTGCGTACGGCCGGGTTTGAGGATCTCGAGGTATCTGCGTTTCAACGTTATCCCCTGTCAAATCACTTGCATTGGCTTGCGAGATCTGAGCCGGCTGGGCATGACGTTTGGCGCTTCCTTTCTAATAGGGAATTGGAAACCGCGTACGGAGGTTCTCTCGCTGCGATTGATAGGACTGATACTTTGATTGCGCTTTGTCGTCCGACGGCTTCGTGGGCTTAGGTGATTTCGATGGCTAAGTGTTGCGCATCTTGGGTTGATAAGCGATGGCGTATAGTTAAATACCTCGGACGGCGTATTTTGTATCCTATTCGTTTGCGGCGTTTCTCGCGAAGAATGAGAGAGATGGTAGAAGGTAAGAGTGTAGCAGTCGTGGGTAGTGCGCCGGGTGTGTTTTCGAATCGAAATGGATACTGGATTGACCAGCATGATGTCGTTATCCGGGTTAATTTGTTAGATAATATCGGTAGGGAAGAGTTTCTCGGGGCAAGGACGGACGTCAGGTTTGTTGGTTGTACGTTGGTTGATAAGCATGTTGAATACGTTAGGCGGGTTGGTTTTAAGGGGGTGGTAATCACTACCAGAAAGAACAAAGAGTTTCTAAGTAGCGTGGGTAAGGAAGGGATTTTGTTTCCGGAGGAGTTCCCCCGGTGGACGTTTAAGCGAGTAATGGACAAGTGTGGTTCCGGAAAGTTGCCTGTTATTCCGGAGAAACCGCCGAAGTCGGGGATTGTGTGTTTGGGGGCGTTGGTAGCATTCGGGATGCCGCGTTCAATTACGGTGTTTGGATTCTCGCGAGATGAGGTGTCGGCTTGGTCTGCGATCCATTATTCCGATTCGGATGGTCAGCGTGTGTATAATCGTGATTACATTTTGAGTAAGCATTGCGATCCGGTATACGAAGTAGCGCTTCTTGAGCTAATGGAGAGGGACGGGGTTGTCAAGATCGTTTAAGAAAGAGTGTGTGTTGAGAAACTTTTGGGCATGAAGATGTTTGTCACTGGCGGTGCAGGCTTCATCGGCTCGGCCCTGATTCGCCAACTGATTACGGACACCGATGCGACTGTCATCAATGTCGATGCCCTGACCTACGCCGGCAACCTCGATTCGCTTGGCAGCGCTCGCGATGAGCCGCGCCATCGCTTCGAGCACGTCGACATCGCCGATGCGGCCGCGCTGGAGCGCGTCTTTAGTGAGCACCAACCCGATGCCGTAATGCACCTGGCGGCCGAGTCGCATGTTGATCGTTCGATTCAGGGGCCCGCAGCCTTTGTTGAGACGAATATCACCGGCACGCATCACCTGCTGGAAGCCGCACGCCGCTACTGGTCGGGCCTTCCGGAAGAAAGCAAGAGCCGTTTCCGGTTCCATCACGTTTCGACCGATGAGGTCTATGGCGATCTGGGGCCGGATGATCCGCCCTTCACTGAAGAGACGGCCTACGCACCGAGTTCCCCCTACTCGGCCAGCAAGGCGGCCAGTGATCATCTCGTGCGCGCCTGGCACAGGACCTACGGGCTGCCGGTGGTGATCACCAATTGCTCCAACAACTATGGCCCGTACCAGTTCCCCGAAAAGCTCATCCCGCTGGTGTTGCTCAACGCCCTGGACGGCCAACCGCTGCCTGTTTATGGCCGAGGCGACAATGTCCGTGACTGGCTCTACGTGGAAGACCATGCCCGAGCTCTGCGCCGCGTGCTTGAGAATGGCGCGAATGGCCGCACTTACAACATCGGCGGGCGCTGCGAACGAACCAATCTGGAGGTGGTCGAGACCGTCTGCGCCATCCTGGATGAACTGGTCCCGGATCCACAGGGCTCATACGCGCGACTGATCAGCTTCGTGTCCGATCGCCCCGGCCATGATCGTCGCTACGCCATCGACAACACCCGGATCGCCACCGAACTCGGTTGGGAGCCGCAAGAAACCTTCGAATCGGGCATGCGCAAGACGGTCCAGTGGTATCTGGACAACCCGGAATGGGTGGAGCGGGTCCGCTCCGGAGCCTACCGCGACTGGATCAAGACGAACTACGACCAGCGGGGGGGCGCCTGATGCGGATCCTGCTGCTGGGCAGCACGGGGCAGGTCGGCTGGGAGTTGCAGCGTGCCCTGGCTCCGTTGGGAGAGGTCACGGCCCTGAATCGCCACGGTGGCGAGGGCCTGTGTGGCGACCTGGGCCAGCCGGAGGCACTGGCCGCGACCGTCCGTCGACGGGCGCCCGATGTCATCGTCAACGCCGCCGCTTACACGGCGGTGGACCAGGCCGAGTCCGACCCCGAGCGTGCCGAGGCCATCAATGCCACGGCGCCGGCGATCCTCGCGGCCGAAGCGCGCGCCCTTGGCGCCTGGTTGGTCCACTACTCGACCGATTACGTCTTCGATGGCACTGGTCAACGCCCCTGGACGGAGGCCGACTCCGCCGCGCCCATCAATGTATACGGGCGTACCAAGTGGGAGGGGGAGGAGGCCATCCGGCAGAGTGGTTGTCGGCACCTCATCTTCCGTACCAGTTGGGTCTATGCCGCCCGGGGGCGTAATTTCATTCGGACCATGCTGCGCCTGGCCAGCGAGCGCGACGCCCTGCGGGTCATCGACGACCAGTTCGGGGGGCCCACCGGCGCGGAGTTGATCGCTGATATTTCGGCCGTCGCGCTGATGCGGTGCATCAATGAAGGCAAGGAGGGTGGTCTGTACCACTTGGCCGCTGCGGGCGAAACGACCTGGTACGCCTATGCACGGCGCGTGATCGCCACGGCCCGGGAGGCCGGCTGGCCGGTCCGCGTCGCGGACGAGGCCATCGAGCCCGTCACGACGGAGGCTTTCCCGACGCCGGCGCGGCGGCCGCACAATTCCCGCCTCGATACGACCCGGCTGCAAGGGACTTTCGGACTCCGGATGCCCGACTGGCGGGTCGGGGTGGACCGGGCGCTGGACGAGATACTCCGGTGTGAGAGCCTTGGGAGGACGAGTTGATGCAACGCAAGGGGATCATCCTGGCGGGCGGCAGCGGTACACGTCTCTATCCGGTCACCCACGCCGTCTCCAAACAGCTGCTCCCGGTCTTCGACAAGCCGATGGTCTATTACCCGCTCTGCACGCTGATGATGGCGGGAATTCGCGAGATCCTGCTCATCTCCACGCCGGACGATCTGCCGCTGTTCCGCAAGCTCCTGGGTGACGGGAGCCAGTGGGGCATCACGCTGGAGTACGCCGTACAGGAAGAGCCCAACGGGCTGGCGGAGGCCTTCATCATCGGTGAGTCGTTTCTTGCGGGCCACCCCAGCGCCCTGATCCTGGGCGACAATATCTTCCATGGCCACGACCTGGGCGGTCTGGTGCAGTCGGCGGCGGCGCGGGACTCGGGGGCCACGGTGTTCGCCTATCCGGTCACCGACCCGGAGCGCTATGGGGTGGTGGGATTTGACCCCGACGGCCGAGCTACCAGTCTGGAAGAGAAGCCGGAGCAGCCCCGCTCTCGCTACGCCGTGACCGGGCTCTATTTCTACGATGCTCAGGTGGCCGATATCGCGCGTGAGGTGCGCCCTTCGGCCCGTGGCGAGCTGGAGATCACCGATGTGAACCGCGCCTACCTGGGGCGGGGGGAGCTCAAGGTTGAAGTTATGGGCCGTGGCATGGCGTGGCTCGACACCGGCACTCACGAGTCGCTGATCGAGGCGGCAACCTTCATCCAGACCATCGAGAAGCGCCAGGGGCTGAAGGTCGCCTCGCCGGAGGAGACGGCCTACCGGATGGGCTTTGTGGACGCGGAGCAGTTGCAGCGGCTCGCCGAACCCCTGGCGAAGACGCAGTACGGGCAATACCTGCAGGGCCTTCTGGAGGAGAGGATTTTCTGATGGGTGGTGTGAGATGAAGTTCATCGAGACGCGCATCCCGGATGTGGTGATCGTGGAGCCGACCGTGTACGGCGACGAACGCGGCTTCTTCATGGAGACCTGGGAACGGCGCAAGTTCGAGGCGGCCGGGTTGGACCAGGAGTTCGTGCAGGACAACCACAGTCGCTCGGTACGCGGCACCCTGCGGGGCCTGCACTACCAGATCGAGCAGCCGCAGGGGAAGCTGGTGCGGGTGACTCATGGGGCGGTGTTCGATGTGGCCGTGGATATACGCCGCTCGTCGCCGACCTGCGGCCAGTGGGTGGGTGTCGAACTGAGCGCCGAGAACAAGCGCCAGCTCTGGGTGCCGGCCCGCTTTGCCCACGGGTTCTATGTGACCAGCGAGGTGGCGGAGTTCCAGTACAAGTGCACCGATTTCTATGCGCCGGAGCATGAGCGCTGCATCCGGTGGGATGATCCGGATCTGGGGATCGAGTGGCCGTTGCTCTCGGATGGCTCGGAGCCGCTGCTCTCGGACAAGGATCGCGCCGGTCTCTGGTTTGCGGCTGCAGAGGTCTACGAATGAAGCGGGAAGAGCCGCTGAAGCTATCCATCGCCATGGCGACCTACAACGGCGCTGCGTATCTCCCGGAGCAGCTTGATAGCTTCCTGGCGCAGACGCGGTTGCCGGATGAGTTGGTGATCACCGACGACTGCTCGACAGACAATACATTGGCCATTGTCGAGGCCTTCGCTGCCGCGGCCCCCTTCGAAGTGCGCTGGGAGCGCAACGAGGAAAACCTCGGCTACACGGGCAATTTTAACAAGGCGCTGATGAAGGCGGTCGGCGATCTGGTGTTTCTCAGCGACCAGGACGATGTCTGGTTTCCCGAGAAGCTGGAGCGCATGGAGCGCTACGCCCTCGAAGACCCCGAGGCACTGGTGGTGATGAACGACGCCGCGCTGACCGATGGCGAGCTGAACGACACCGGGCTGACCAAGCGTGGACAGATCGCCTCCGCCGGTTTGAGCGATTCGAGCTTCGTGATGGGATGCTGCGCCGCAGTGCGACGGGAACTGCTCGACCTGTGCCTGCCGATCCCCGCAGGGTACAAGGGTCACGATGGCTGGATTGTCAGGATGGCCGAGGGGGTCGGACGCAAGCGTGTGTTCGCGGATGTCCTGCAATGGTATCGCCGGCACGACGAGAATGAATCGCAGTTCATCGCAAACAGGACCAGCAAAGTTACGCGGGGGATGGTGCTCAAGCAGTCCGTGTCCCGTTTGATCCAGGGGGGGGAGCTGCAGGAGCAGTCCGCTGCTTCTGCTGGTCAGCTGAGAGCGTTCCTTGCAGGCGTGCGTGAGGCGCGTGACCGGTCGGGATCGCCTCTTTCCGACGACTTCAGTGCCTATCTACGCCAACTCGAGAAGCGCCTCTCGGCGTTGGACGGTCGCCTGGCGCTACGCGACAAAGCTCGCTGGACGCGTCTGCCGGGCGTTTTGCGTCTTTGGCGCAAGGGCTCCTACAGCGAGTTCGCGGGTGCAAAGAGCGCCATCCGGGACCTGCTGTTCCGGTGATCTCAAAAGCGGGCGAGATCTGTGTGCGTGAAGCGCGGAAAACGGGGACAGATTTATTTTCCGCGGCAAACGGGGACAGATTTATTTTCTGTCGCAAGGATGCGGCGGTGATGCAGGAGGAGAGGTATGCCAAGGATGGCGCGAGTGGTGCTGCCGCATAGGCCGCATCATGTGTTGCAGCGGGGGGCAATCGGCAGGTCGTGTTTGCCGGGGATGGGGATTACGAGCGGTACCTGGAGGACCGGTGAGGTCATATGGTCTACAATGATAGGCCAAATGGCCCACTGGAGGGCGCCCCATGACCACGACGACCGAAAACGCCACCCCGAATCGCCCGGATCAGGCGCGCACGTTTCGTTTCGACACCCAGCAGGCGCGCAAGCGCGTCACGGTGTACGGACTTGTCGCCAAGATGATCGGGATCGAGACCAAAGCCCGCCCCATTCAAGGCAAGGACGGACCTTACGCGCACATCATCGAAACGGTGCGGCTCGGACTGCCTGCGCGCAGCCTGGAGCAGATTGGGCAGTCGTATGGCATCCCGCGCGTGACGCTTGTACACCTGGCGGGGGTTTCTGAAACCACCTACAAGCGCCGCTTGAGCAAGAACGAGCGCCTGGATCCCGAAGCCTCCGACCGCGCGTATCGGGTCGCGCGTATTGCGGCCTTGGCCGAGACCATCTTCGAGGACCACGGCAAGGCGAAACGTTGGATGAACACCTACAACCGCGTGCTCGAGGAGGTCCCGATCAACCTGCTCGATACCGAGGCCGGAACCGAATTGGTCGAGACCGTCCTGCACCGGATCGACCACGGGGTCTTTAGTTGACCCGGGTGTTCCGGCTCCTGCGTGGCGAGCGCGCCGACACGGCCTTCAGTGGCCAGGGCGCCGCCCGCAGGGGCGGACGCTGGAACCCGGCCGGTGTCCCGGTCGTCTACACCGCGCAGTCGTTATCCCTCGCGACCCTGGAGGTCCTGGTCCACATGGAGGCCGAGGACTTCGGTGAGGTGTTTGTGTATTTCGACATCGAGATCCCAGACTCTATCGAGCTGCTCGCGGTCGACCCGGGCGACCTCGGCCCCATCGCGCGGGAGGGGTTGGATTATCCCGCGCTGCAAGAAGTCGGTCGCCAATGGGTCGAGAGCCAGCAGAGTGTCGGCCTGTGGGTCCCCTCGGCGGTGATTCCCAGCGAGCACAACCTGCTCCTGAACCCGGCACACCCTGCCTTCGAAGACCTGTCGATCGCCGGGCCGCAAGCGTTCTCCTTCGACACCCGCCTGAAGCCCCAGACATAACGCTGATCGAGGTCTGACCGAAACGGGGATAGATTGATTTTCCGTCGCAAGGATGCGGCGGTGATGCAGGAGGAACGGTAGGCCAAGGATGGCGCGAGGGGTGTTGCCGCATATGCCGCACCATGTGGTGCAGCGTGGGCACAATCGGCAGGTGGTGTTTACCGGGGCCGAGGATTACGAGCGGTACCTGGAGGACCTGCGCGAGCTGAGCAGTGCGCTGGACATTCGAGTGTATGCGTACTGCCTGCTGACCAACCATGTGCACCTGTTGCTGGGGCCGGCCGTCGAAGACTACCCCTGGTCCGGCTATCGCCAGCGCACGGGCGGGGAGGACTGCTGGATCAACCCGGACCCGGCCTATCTGGACCTGGCCGACAACGAAGCCAGGCGGCAAGCACGATACGCCCGCTTCGTGCAGCAGGGCGTTCCGGAGCCGGAGCCGGAGCTGAAGCTGATGCCTGAGGCGCTACAGCGCGGCCAGCTCACCGGTAACCCGCGCCTCGTGGACGAGGTCGAGCAGATTATCGGTTGCCGCATCGAGCGCCGGCCTGGCCGTCCGCTATCACGCCGGAGGTTGGGAAGTAAATCTTTCCCCGTTTTCCGTTTTCGCAGTGTGATATCCGTTTCATCGGGTCAGACGTACTTGATCACGCCAAAGAACGTAATCGTCCCATGTGGTGATAGTTTTCATGATGTCGGGGTGATTTCGGTTGTGGTGATAGACGAGAAGCGTGATCTTGAAGCCTGAATCTATGGCGCGAGCAATCTCGGTTTCGGTCAGGTAAGAATGATCATTGCGGATGTCCTCAACGAACCGATCATAGTTCATCGTTAGGTTGTTCGGGTATTTCATTGTTTATCCTCCTAGTTGGTTTATCTTTATTTAGTATTTAGTATTTAGTATTTAGTAAAAGTTGATGTTTTGTAAAAGGGTGTTTAATTGAGTCAACCAGAGCGAGTACTTGTTACCGGGGGAGCCGGGTTCATCGGCTCTGCGGTTGTGCGCCAGTACATTGGCGAGACGGATGCGACCGTTATCAACGTGGATGCGTTGACCTATGCGGGGAACCCGGAGTCCCTGGCGGATGCGCGTGAGAACCCGCGACATGTGTTCGAGCACGTGGATATCACGGACCGCGCAGCGCTGGAGCGGGTATTTCGGGAGCACCGCCCGGACGCGGTGATGCACCTGGCGGCGGAATCTCACGTGGATCGGTCCATCGAAGGGCCGGCGGCGTTCGTGGAGACCAACGTGACCGGAACGCACAACCTGCTGGAAGCGGCTCGAGGCTACTGGTCGGAGCTTGAGGGTGAAGCGAAAGAACGCTTCCGCTTCCATCATGTATCCACGGACGAGGTGTACGGGGATCTCGGGCCGGAGGATCCCGCCTTTACGGAAGACACGCCGTATGCCCCGAGTTCTCCCTACTCGGCGAGCAAGGCGGCCAGCGACCATCTGGTGCGTGCATGGCATCGCACCTACGGGCTTCCGGTCGTGATCACGAACTGCTCCAACAACTACGGACCTTGCCAGTTTCCCGAAAAGCTGGTCCCTCTGATGGTCCTCAATGCCCTGGACGGCAGGCCGCTGCCGGTCTACGGGCGCGGGGACAATATCCGTGACTGGCTCTATGTGGAGGATCATGCGCGGGCGCTGCGCCATGTGCTGGCCCATGGCACCGTCGGGCGCACCTACAACATTGGGGGGCGATGCGAGCGGACGAACCTTGAGGTTGTACATGCCCTTTGCGCGACGCTCGACGAGCTGGTGCCCGACGAGCAGGGGGCCTACACGCGATTGATCGAGTTCGTTTCAGACCGGCCGGGCCACGACCATCGCTACGCCATCGACGACACCCGCCTCGCGAATGAGCTGGGCTGGCAGCCGACGGAGAGCTTCGAAACAGGTCTGAGGAAGACCGTGCAGTGGTATCTCGACAACCCGGGATGGGTCGAACGCGTGCGCTCCGGTGCCTACCGCGAATGGATCGACGCCAATTACGCCCGCAGGGGGCGCGCTGTATGAACATCCTCGTTCTGGGTAGCAACGGTCAGGTTGGCTGGGAGCTGCAACGTGCCCTTGCTCCGCTTGGCACGGTGATCGCCATAACGCGTCGTGAACAAGAGGGCCTGTGTGGCGACCTAACGCGGCCCGCGGCGCTCGCAAGCACCGTCCGGCAGGTCGCACCACAGGTGATCGTCAACGCGGCGGCCTATACCGCAGTGGATCAAGCCGAAGACGAGCCTGAACTGGCCGAGGCGGTGAACGCCACCGCAGCGGCCGTCCTGGCCCGTGAAGCGAGCGCCATTGGCGCCTGGCTGGTGCACTACTCGACGGATTACGTCTTCGATGGAACGGGCACGCGCCCCTGGCGCGAGGATGACCAGACGGCGCCCCTCAACGTCTATGGCCGGACCAAACGCGATGGGGAACGGGCCATTCAGGAGAGCGGCTGCCGGCACCTGATCTTCCGCACCAGTTGGGTCTATGCCTCCCGGGGCAAGAATTTTATCCGCACCATGCTGCGCCTGGCCGCTGAACGGGATGCCTTGCAGGTCATCAACGACCAGCATGGGGCGCCAACGGGGGCTCCGCTCATCGCCGATGTGACCGCGCAGGCACTGCCTCTGGCCATGCAACACCCCGAGCTTGAAGGCCTGTATCATCTGGCCGCGTCGGGCGAGACCACGTGGCACGGCTATGCCTGCCGGGTGATCGAGCGCGCCCGCCGGGCCGGATGGCCGGTCAAAGTAGCCGAACAGGCCATTGCGCCAGTTACGACCGATGCCTTCCCCGTGAAGGCCCGCCGGCCCGGCAACTCCCGGCTGGACTGCACGCGCCTGGAGGCGGCATTCGGCCTGCGCATGCCCGCCTGGCAACAGGGCGTGGACCATGCCCTTGCCGAGATACTCGCCTGCGAAGGAGCCGCTTGAAGATGCACGTGACCCCGACCGCCATCCCCGAAGTCCTGCTCATCGAGCCCGCCGTGTTCGGCGACGAGCGTGGCTTCTTCATGGAGACGTGGCAGCGGCGCAAGTTCGCCGAAGCCGGAATCGACTACGACTTCGTCCAGGACAATCACAGCCGGTCGGTACAGGGCACGCTGCGGGGCTTGCACTACCAGATCCGCCAGCCGCAGGGAAAGCTGGTGCGGGTCACGCACGGTGCGGTCTTCGACGTGGCCGTGGACATCCGCAAGAGCTCGCCCACGTTTGGCCGTTGGGTGGGTGAATACCTTACGGCCGAAAACAAACGCATGCTCTGGGTGCCACCGGGCTTTGCCCACGGGTTCTGTGTGACCAGCGATACGGCCGAGTTCCAGTACAAGTGCACCGACTACTACGCCCCGGAGCACGAGCGCAGCATCCGCTGGGACGACCCGGACCTTGGCATTGCATGGCCGCTGGAGCACGAGCCGCTTGTCTCCGCCAAGGACCAGCAGGGCCTGCCGCTGGCACAGGCCGAATGTTTCGCATGACGGGGGAGCTGCCAATGAAACAACGCAAGGGCATTATCCTGGCCGGCGGCAGCGGAACCCGGCTGTATCCGGTGACGCAGGCGATATCGAAGCAGTTGCTCCCGGTGTTCGACAAGCCGATGATCTACTACCCGCTGTGCACCCTCATGATGGCGGGTATTCGGGAGATCCTCCTGATCTCGACGCCCGATGATGTCCCGTTGTTCCAGAAACTGCTGGGCGACGGCAGCCAGTGGGGGCTCGACTTGCAGTATGCGGTTCAGGGGCAGCCCAACGGCCTCGCCGAGGCCTTCATCATCGGCGAACGCTTCCTCGATGGGCACCCGAGCGCCCTGATTCTCGGCGACAACATCTTCCATGGCCACGACCTGCGTGCGCTCGTCACATCGGCGGCCCAGCGCCAGCACGGCGCCACGGTGTTCGCCTACCCGGTAACCGACCCCGAACGCTACGGCGTCGTCGGCTTCGACGAGAACGGGCGCGCCACCAGCCTGGAGGAAAAGCCGGCCGAGCCACGCTCCCGCTACGCGGTGACCGGTTTGTACTTCTACGATGCGCAGGTCACGGACATTGCGAGGGAGGTCCGCCCCTCCAAGCGCGGCGAACTCGAGATCACCGACGTGAACCGCGCCTACCTCGAGCGGGCTGAACTTAACGTGGAGGTCATGGGCCGCGGCATGGCCTGGCTGGATACCGGTACCCACGAATCGCTGATCGAGGCCGCCACCTTCATCGAGACCATCGAGAAACGCCAGGGGTTGAAAGTCTGTTCGCCCGAAGAGACCGCCTATCGCGTCGGCTTTATCGACGCAGATGCCGTCCGGGCCCTTGCTGCGCCATTGGCGAAAAACGGGTACGGCCAGTATCTCTTGCGAATGTTGGATGACCAGCTTTTCTGAACCTCCATGAAGTGCTTCTTGCCTCGCGGAAAAAATCAAGCCACAAATCATTGAACCCCTACTAAAATGCACCCAATAAAGCCCACAGTCAGTGTAATAATTCCCACATACAATAGGGCGTCTACGCTCGCTCGAAGCATCACATCCGTTCTCTGTCAAACCTTCTCGGACATTGAAGTGATCGTGGTCGATGACGCCTCTACTGACCACACCGAGAGCGTCGTCAAAGCGTTTTCTGATGCTCGACTGCATTATGAGCGATTGGTCTCGAATGTGGGTGGCGCTGAGGCCCGCAATTGCGGGATTCGAATGGCTAGAGGTGAGTACATTGCATTTCAGGATAGTGACGACGAGTGGTGCTGTACTAAACTTGAATCCGCTGTGGGTAGGTTGAAAGCATCACCCCATGTGGGCGGAGTGTTTTCGGCCTTTATACAGACTTGGGATTCCGGGTGTCGGCAAATGCCACTCTGGAGCGGGTTGGAAAATAAGAAAAGTCTCTATGAAAAGCTTCTTTGGCGGAACGTTGTAGACACGCCCACGGTCGTCGTCAGACGGTCCTGTCTCGACGAAGCGGGTGGATTCGATGCGCAAATGCCCCGCTACCAAGATTGGGATTTGGGCCTGCGGCTGACTGCGGTAACGACCTTAGAATACCTCAAGGATCCTCTTATTGTGTCCCATGTGACTGATGGGAGTATCAGTCATGACCAAAAGGCACACGCTACGGCGTTACAGATACTGTACGAAAAAAACCGGGGCGCCATAGATAAGGATCGAGCGTTAAAGGCGGCCTGGCTCCACCGGCTAGGCGACGCTAGGATGCTGGTTGGCGATCTTCGCGGTCGCCGGATGCTTCTCGCCGCATGGTTGAAGCACCCTTTCAGTGTTCGCGTTCTGGTAAAGGCCTTGTTGTCACTGCTTCCGGGGCGTCAGACGTACTCCCTCGTGAAGACTAGCTTCAGCCGCTGAATGTATACTCTAACGTTATTTCCATTGGCCGCCCTTGCCGTCCTTTCCATGTCAGGACGGGGACTCTCGCGCGGTGTGTTCCTCGTCATCTGTTTTGGTGTCGTTTCCTCCTTTTCTGTTATCTATGGATTTCGCGATTCTGCCTCAGGAACGGATTCGGCGGTCTACGCGGCGGCCTTTGAGCTCGCCCAGTTCCACCGCTGGGAACCCGGTTATGTCGTGTGGTTGGCGTTTTTGCGAAGTATTAGTGCGAGCTACGAAGTCTATTTTTCGTTAGAGACTATTTTGAAGCTTTTACTTCTTGCGTGGGCGTCGTATAACCTATCGAAGGTTGTGGGATATCTGCTTGGCGCCTTGTTCCTGGTGTCATTGACTTATTCTTTTACCCTGTTTGATTTGTATACAAATGGGCTCAGGCAGGGTTTTGCCATGACTCTCGCGGTTGTGTCGCTTGCGTTGCTTTTGCGTGGTCGTTTCAAGTCGTCACTGGTATTCGCTGCGTTGTCGCCATTCTTCCATTTGTCCTATGTGTTGTTTTTTGTGATCTATTTGGTCGGCGTGTCCGCTCTTGCAAGGTCGCGTGTTTTTTTTGATGGTGCGATCGTGGGTTCGGCTGCCTCTGTGGCACTCTTGGCTTTGGGTGTTAGTCTAGTAAATACACTGGAGCCGGCCGTGTTGGGCGCCGGGCGGCTGCTAGGTGCCGAGGGGAAAGTGAACCATTATATGTCGGCTACACGGGGGTCGTTTTCCGAGCTTAACGTCGTCGGGAGGTTGAGTATTATTTTCGTTCTGTCGATGTCAGCGGCCGCATTGCTTTATGTAAAGGGGAGGGTTGGGTTGAGGGGTGGGTCGGTTTTGGTAATGGTGGCTTTGCTGATTATCGCTTATTCGGCTCTTGCGTTTTCGGCCTATTCGTATCGCGTTTTGTATATTGTGACGGCGTTCTTGCCGTTTGTGCTCGTCATTGTCATGAGTTCTTCCTATACATCCACGACGGGGGCGCTTGTTGTTCGGCTGATGCCGTCTGTATGGTTGTTGGTTGTGTCGATAAATTATATCTATTTTGTCGTGGTTCGCGGTGGCTTGAGAGAATTTGAATATTTAATTGGGTAGGGCTGTGCGTGTGTATTTTGAGCGGCCGGGGGAGAGGGTGTTGTGCTTGACGTCGTGGTGGTGAACTGGAACGGAGGCGGGCAGTTAGTCGAGGCGGTTGAGACCGTTATGGCGAACGCGGCGGGGCTCGTAGGTCGAGTGGTTGTGGTTGATAATGGCTCGACGGATGGTTCGGCGGACAAGGTCGCGGGCATGGCGGGCGTAGAGGTGATTCGTGCTGGTGCTAATCTTGGGTTTGGTGCTGCGTGTAACCTGGGTGCTCGAGAGGGTGGGTCGCCGTATATACTGTTTTTGAATCCGGATACACGGGTAGGTAGGGAATCGCTGTCGGTTCCTTTGGCGTTTATGGAGCGGCCCGAGAATTCCGATGTGGGGATTTGCGGGATACAGTTAAGGGATGAAGCGGACGGGGTGTCTTGTAGCTGTTCGAGATTCCCGACTTTTACTCGACTGCTGTCGGGGGCGTTGGGCGTGGAGAAGTTACCAGGGTTTCGGGCGGCTGGAATAAAAATGGCCGAGTGGGATCATGGAGATACGCGGCCGGTCGATCAGGTGATGGGCGCGTTTTTCCTGATGCGGCGCGATCTGTTTGACGGGCTCGGGGGATTTGACGAACGGTTTTTTGTGTACTTCGAAGAGGTGGACCTTTCATATCGTGCTCACCAAGCTGGTTGGCAAAGCGTGTTTCTTGCCGACGCGCAGGCGTTTCATGCCGGCGGCGGGACTTCCCGTCAGGTAAAGGCGCATCGCCTGTTCTACTCGTTGCGTAGCCGCCTGTTGTACGGGTTCAAGCATTTCCCGCGTTGGCAGGCGTGGGTTCTGATCGGCATCACCGGGGTGGCCGAACCGCTAACGCGCACGGCCTGGTGTCTAGCGCGGCGCGACTTGGCCGGGGTCCGCCATACGTGGTCGGCCTATCGGATGTTGTGGCGTGGAATGGGTCGGATTATTCGGGGCGAAGGACGGTTCGCTCCATGAGGGTGTTGTTGCTTTCACGCTATGGGGACCTGGGCGCCAGCTCCCGTGTGCGGTATCTGCAATACCTCGGAGATTTCCAGGAACGTGGATGGACGGTAGAGATCAGCCCGCTCTTCTCGAACGCCTATCTGCAAGCGCTGTACGCCGGGCGCGGGCGTTTCAGGGAGACGGTGAGGGGCTATCTGAGGCGGCTGTATGCCCTGCTACGGGCTCGCAAGTTCGATGTACTGATTATCGAGAAAGAGTTGTTTCCTTTTCTGCCGGCATGGTTCGAGCGGGTCTTGGCGCAACTGAACGTGCCCTATGTGGTTGACTACGACGACGCCCTGTTTCATCGGTACGATCTGCACAGACGGGCAGTGGTTCGGGGGCTGCTTGGCCGGAAGATCGATGCGGTAATGCGCCATTCCGCGCTGGTTATTGCCGGCAATGAGTACCTCGCGGACCGGGCGCGCGCCGCGGGCGCTCAGCGTATCGAGATCATCCCGACGGTAGTGGATACCGACCGGTATCAGGCGGCCGCCAAACGCGCGGAGGGCCCGCTGGTGGTTGGGTGGATCGGTACGCCCAAGACTAGTCGCTACCTGCAACCGTTGGTGCCTGTCTTCGAAAGGCTGCACCGCGATCTAGGCGTACGCTTCGTGGCAGTGGGTGCGCGTGCGGCCAACTTTGTCGGCACCCCGGTAGAGGCCTGGCCCTGGTCCGAGGAAACCGAGGTCTCCTCGATCCAACAATTCGATATCGGCATCATGCCGCTCGAAGACTCGCCATGGGAGCGCGGCAAGTGCGGTTACAAGCTGATCCAATACATGGCATGCGGCCTGCCGGTGGTGGCTTCGCCCGTTGGTGTGAACAGGGAGATCGTAGAAGACGGGCGCAACGGCTTTCTGGCGTCGGCTACGGATGACTGGATGGAAACTCTCAAGGAGCTGGCCGGGAATGGCGAGCAACGTGCGGCCATGGGTGCGCATGGACGTCGGAAGGTGGAGACATGGTACAGCAGAGCGGCTCAGGCGCCTCGGGTGATCGATGTCATGCGCGAGGCAGCAGAGAAGCCCGAAAACAGGATTGATCGCAAGGGGCAGGGCTAAATTGATGCAGCAACGAGAAGACGTACGCATTGGGGTCATCGGCCTGGGCTACGTGGGCCTGCCGCTGGCGGCGGAGTTCGGGCGCGTGTTGCCCACGCTGGGGTTCGATATCGACGCGCAGCGGGTGGCGGAGCTGAACCGGGGGCATGATCGCACGCGGGAGGTGGAGCCGGAGGAGCTGGCGGCGGCCGCGCAGCTGGAGATGACGGCGGACCCGGCGGCGCTGGCGGGCTGCAATGTGTTCATCGTGACGGTGCCCACGCCGATTGATGCGCACCGGCGGCCGGACCTGGGGCCGCTGCTGGCGGCCAGCCGCACCGTGGGGCGGGCGCTGAAGGATGGCGACGTGGTGATCTTTGAGTCCACGGTGTATCCGGGGGCCACGGAGGAGGACTGCGCGCCGGTGCTGGCGGCGGAATCCGGCCTGACGGTGAACGAGGGGTTCTTTCTGGGCTACAGCCCGGAGCGGGTGAACCCGGGGGACAAGGCGCATCGCATTCCGGACATCGTGAAGGTGACCTCGGGTTCCACGCCGGAAGTGGCGCGGTTTGTGGATGAGCTGTACGCGCGCATCATCCGTGCGGGCACGCATCGGGCGCCGAGCATCCGTGTGGCGGAGGCGGCCAAGGTGATCGAGAACACCCAGCGGGACGTGAACATTGCGCTGGTGAACGAGCTGTCGCTGCTGTTCGAGCGGCTGGAGCTGGATACCGAGGCGGTGCTGGCGGCGGCGGGCACCAAGTGGAACTTCCTGCCGTTCCGGCCCGGGCTGGTGGGCGGGCACTGCATCGGGGTGGACCCGTACTACCTGACGCACAAGGCCCAGGCAGTGGGCCACCATCCGGAGATGATCCTGGCCGGGCGGCGGGTGAACGACGGCATGGGCGGGCATATTGCCGACCGCCTGGTGAAGGCGATGATCCGCAAGGGCTTCCCGGTGGTGGGCTCGCGCATCCTGGTGATGGGGCTGGCGTTCAAGGAGAACTGCCCGGATGTTCGCAACACCCGGGTGGTGGACATCATCGAGGACCTGCAGAGCTACAACGCGCAGGTGGACGTGTGGGACCCGTGGGTGGATACCGCCTAAGCGCGTGAGGAGTACGCCGTGGACCTGCTGGAAGGAAAACCGGAGGCCGGCGCGTATGATGCAGTGGTGCTGGCCGTGCCGCACCGGGAGTTCGTGGCGCTGGGCGGCGAAGGCGTACGCCGCCTGGGCCGCGAGAATGCCGTGGTGTTCGACGTGAAGTCGGCCCTGCCGGCCGAGGCGGCCGATCTCCGCTTGTAGGAGCGGCCTTGGCCGCGAACGGCGGGGTGTGGGCCCAACCCGCCGCCGCATTCGCGGGCAAGCCCGCTTGTATGTTTACCCGTGGCAGGCCTAGAAAGGGTCTGTCGGGGTGGAGGGACGAGGCCCGCATCTGGCCTGTGGCACAGACGGTAGGAGAGTTCGTCCCACCCCTCACCTTAAACGCCGATAAGGAATCGATCGGCTCGGGACCGACGATAGATGGCAAGCCAGCGTTCGGTGAGGCCCCGACAGACCACTCCAAGCTAGCCCGGGAGGTGTGATGATGGCAACGCATCGGATCGGGGTCGATGTCGGCAAGGCCGAGTTGTGGATCAGTATTGACGGTGAAACCGCACATCCGTGTCCCAACGAGCTCCCGGCGATCCGTCGCTGGGTCCGTAGCCTGGAGGGTCCGGCCGACTTCGCCCTGGAAGCCACCAACGACTATCACCTGGCCCTGGCGCTGGAGGCTCATCATCAGGGCCACCGGGTGTATCTGGTCAATGGCTATCGCCTCAATCGCTACCGCGAGAGCATCGGTGGCCGGGCCAAGACCGATGCCGGGGATGCCCGGCTGCTGGTGCGTTATCTGCAACGCGAGCAGGACGAACTGCGCCCCTGGACACCGCCGCCCGAGGGTTACCGGACCCTGCAAAAGCTGTTGCGCCGGCGTGCCACGCTGGTGCGGGCACGGGTCATGCTGGAGCAGAGCCTGCGAGGCGTACCCGAACTGCAGTCCAACCTGAAGGATCTGCTCCGGGAGATCGGCCGGCTGGATGCCGTCCTCCAGCGTGTGCTGCGCGAGACGGTCGGTCGCGCCGGCTGGTCGGATCACGCCCGGCGCTGCCAGCAGATCGAGGGCGTCGGTCCGCTCACCGCGGCAGGCCTGACCATGGCGTTCCAGCGGGGGGCCTTCCGCAGCGGTGATGCGTTCGTTGCCTTCCTGGGGCTGGATGTCCGCATACGCGACTCCGGCACGAAACGGGGGCAGCGCAAACTCACCAAACAGGGCGATCCAGAGTTGCGACGGCTGCTCTATCTGGCCGCGATGCAGGCCAAGTCGAAAGCCGCCTGGAGCGACTACTACCAGCGCTGCCTGGACCGTGGCCTGGCGACGACCCAGGCCCTGAACGCCTTGGCTCGAAAGCTGGCCCGCGTCGCCTTCGCCCTGATGAAAAATCAGACCGATTACCAACCTAAGATCCCTTGTGGAGAGACATAGAATCTCCTACGGGGTGCCGGGGTTTTGTGGGAGCGGGCTCGCCCGCGAATGACGGGCGGAGGGAATCTGACATGAGCCAAACCACCGCAAGCAAAGAGCGCGTTTGTCCGGCCTGTGGTGAGGGTCGGCTTGAGCCTCGGGAGTCGACTCAGCAGGTGGAGCATGCCGGTGTGGAAGGGACGATTCCGTTGCGTTACGCCGTGTGCGATGTGTGCGGGTCGGAGGTTGCCGAGGCGGATGAGGCGTGCGCCAACAAGCGGGCGATGATGGCGTTCCGCAAGGATGCGTAAGGCTTGCTGACGGGGAACGAATACGAGTACGGGGCGGCCCTGGTCTACGGTGCGATCCGCGAAATGGTCACCAACATTACCTCCCGCAGCCTGGCCGGGCCTCTCACGCTGCCCACGCCGAGCTTCGTCGGCGCGCTGGAGCTCCGGCATCAGAAACCATCCGGACAATCTTCCGGCTGACTCATACTTCTCCGGCGAACAGACACATGCGGTCGCCGGGGCGATAGTACTGCACCAGGAAGCGGTAGCCGTTGTCGATGCCGGCGCTGAGGCCGTGGCCGAACAGCTTGCGCGGGGTCGTGCCGATTACCTTCTCGCGCCCGAATGCGAGCGGAGAGAACGTGCCCCGTCGGGTTCGTAGGCGGGTAGCTGCTGGTGACAGTGGTGTATCGTTTCGTCGCTGTGCCCTTCGCGACGACTGGAACCGTGAGGCCCAACAGGTCGACCACGCTGATTTTGCCCCTCCGGTTGGCGGTGCCGTCGCAGCAGAAGACGATGTTCCGGTGTATGGAACTCTCCGGGTTGTGCCATCCAGGGCGATTGTAGTTTAGGGTGCGCGTCCGAATGAGCGGGTGCCTGAGGAATGTTCCGTGAGAGGCACAATGACACGGGAAGGCGAGGGAGTGCGGGTGAAACTGTTGTTCGTGGTCAACGACTTCGGCTTTTTTGTGTCGCATCGCCTGGCCGTTGCCCTGGGTGCCCGGGACGCCGGGTTTGATGTGTACGTGGCGGCGCCGGGCGAGCCGCCGGCGGAGCTTGGTGAGCAGGGCCTGAAGGCCGTGCCGGTACCGATGTCGCGACGCGGTGCCAATCCATTCACCGAGGTGCGTTCGCTGTGGGCGTTGTATCGGCTGTTCCGGCGGCTGCGGCCGGACCTGGTGCATCTGGTGACGATCAAGCCGGTGCTGTATGGCGGCATGCTGGCGCGGCTGGCGCGGGTGCCGGGGGTAGTGTCTGCGATTTCCGGATTGGGTACGGTGTTTACATCCGATGGTCAGCGTGCCGGGATGATGCGGCGTGCTGTGCAGGCGATGTACCGCCTGGCGCTTGGGCACCCGAACCAGGCGGTGATCCTGCAGAACACCGATGATCAGGCCGCGTTGATCCGCTCCGGAGGGCTGCGGGACGAGAAGGCAGTGATGATCCAGGGCTCCGGCGTGGACCTTGCGGTGATGCCCTGTCCGGAGGAGGCGCCGGGCGTTCCGATCGTGGCGTTTGCGGCGCGCTTGTTGAAGCAGAAGGGTGTGGAGGAGTTCGTGGCGGCGGCGCGGTTGCTGCGCGAACGCGGCGTGGCGGCGCGGTTCTGGCTGATCGGTGACCCGGACCCTGGCAACCCTTACTCCATTACCCCAGAGCAGGTGGGAACCTGGGCGGCCGAAGGCGTGGTTGAGGTGCTGGGGCACCGCCCGGATGTGCCGGAGCTTTATGCGCAGGCGCATGTGGTGACCTTGCCTTCGTATTATGGCGAGGGATTGCCGAAGACGCTGATCGAGGCGGCGGCGTGTGGGCGGCCGATCGTGACCACGAACCATCCCGGCTGCCGCGATGCCATCGAGGACGGCGAGACCGGGGTGCTGGTGCCGGTGCGCGATGTGCAGGCGCTGGCCGATGCGCTGGAGGCGCTTGTGGAAAATCCGGAAAGGCGGCAGGCCATGGGGCGCGCCGGGCGGGCGCTGGCGGAGCGGGAGTTCGCGATCGAGAAGGTGGTGGATGCCCACCTGGAGATTTACAGGCGTTTGTTGAGGTCGGGGCGGGCCGACATGGGTACCTGACCCTGCCAAGTACGACGGACGGGACGGAAAATGAAAAAGGCAATGCCAGCGTTTCCGCCAACAAAGCCTCCGCTAATCACCTTGGATGATTCTGGTGGCGATAACAAGTGTTGGCGGGGCTGAGGCGGGCGATTGCCACGGGCCCTTTGGGCCCTCGCAATGACGGGGTGTTGAGTGGCGTTGGATCGGGTTCTGGTTACTGGAGCGACGGGGTTCGTGGGTGGCTCCGTGGTGGCACAGCTGGCGAGTGAGGGGCGGGTTCCGGTCGCGGCCTGTCGTCGTAGTGTCGCCGTGCCGGATGGTGCTGAGCTGGCGGTTAGCCCAACGCTTGGCCCGGAAGCGGACTGGAGGGGCGCGCTGCAGGGTGTGGAGGCCGTGGTACATGCGGCGGCGCGGGTGCATGTGATGGATGAGCCGGAGGCGGATCCGCTGGAGGCATTCCGGCGGGTGAATGTGGAAGGGACGCTGCGGCTGGCGCGGCAGGCGGCGGAGGCCGGTGTGCGTCGGTTTGTGTTTGTCAGCTCGGTGAAGGTCAATGGCGAGGAGACACCGACGGGGCAGCCGTTCCGCGAGGCGGATGCGCCGGCGCCGGAGGACCCATACGGGGTGTCCAAGCGAGAGGCGGAGGATGGGCTTCGGGCGCTCAGTGCGGAGACGGGGCTGGAGGTGGTGATCATCCGGCCGCCGTTGGTGTACGGGCCGGGTGTGGGGGCGAATTTCGGCAGCCTGCTGCGCTGGGTGAACAAGGGTGTGCCGTTGCCTCTGGGGGCGGTGACGCAGAATCGGCGCAGTCTGGTGGCGCTGGATAACCTGGTGGATCTGATAGTGACGTGTCTGGACCATCCGGCGGCGGCGGGGGAGACCTTCCTGGTGGCGGATGGGGAGGATGTGTCCACGGCCGGTTTGTTGCGCAAGGTGGGGGATGCGCTGGAGCGGCCGGCGCGGTTGGTGCCGGTGTCGGTTTGGATGTTGCGGGCCGGGGCGACGGCGCTGGGCAAGCGGGAGATGGCGCGGCGGTTGTTGGGGTCGTTGCAGGTGGATGCTTCGAAGGCGCGCGAGGTGTTGGGGTGGGTGCCGCCGGTTTCGCTGGATGAGGGGTTGCGGCGGGCGGTGGTGTCGTTGCGGCGGTAGCGTTGGTGGTGTTCTGGCTTTGGCGGGGGCTTCGCCGCCGAGGCGGCTCCTACGGGGGGTGGCGTCGGCGTTGGTGGCCAGCCTCTCGGCGATGGGGCCTGTCCAACATCCAATTGGCCAGGGGGCTGGCCTCCTGCTGGTGGACCAGGCTGTGCGGTGGGGTGGCGCGTAAGTGACTGTGTTGATGAGGCGAAAGGATCGGAGTAGGTTAAGGTAATAACTTTTACCTTAAGGTGTGTGGGTGGCGGGATCCCGGGAGTGGGCGTTTTACGGTCGGCAGACGGAGCTGGCGCAGTTGCAGGAGATTCTGTCCCGGAGGCGCTGGTTTTTTCTGCAGATTTCGGGGCGGCGCCGGATTGGCAAGACGACGCTGATTCAGCAGGCGCTGCAGGCGGCGGGTGTCTCGAAGACGCTGTACATCCAGATTCCGGATTCGGACCCGGCGGGGGTGGTGGCGGCTTGCAATGGCTACCTGGAGACGTTCGGGCTGGAGGAGCGTGTCCATAGCCTGGGCGAGCTGGCCCGCTTGATCGCGAGTCTGGCGGAGTCGGGATATGTGGTGGCGCTGGATGAGTTCCAGTACTTCCATCGCAAGCCGCTGTTCGATTTCTGCTCGCTCCTGCAGGCAGAGGTGGACCGGCTGAGCGCCCGGGCGGGGCAGGTTCCTGGCGGATTGATTGTGCTGGGGTCGCTGCATGCGGAGATGACGGCGCTGCTGGATGATCGGCAGGCGCCGCTGTTCAACCGGGCTACGGATACGCTTGAGCTGGGGCATCTGGATATCGGCTCGGTGCTGGAAATTCTGCGCGCACATGCGGACGAGGACCCCGAACGCCTGCTCTTCCTCTGGAACCTGTTCGAGGGGGTGCCGAAGTTCTACCGGGATGCCTACGAGCAGGGTGTGCTGGATGCGGATCGCGAGACGGTGCTGCGCAAGCTGTTCTTCTCCAGTTCGTCGCCGCTGCGCAATGAAGCGCATAACTGGTTCCTGCGTGAACTGCGCGGGCGCTACGACATGGTGCTGCAGTTTCTGGCATCGCATCCTGGCTGCAACAATGCGGCGATCGAGTCGCATCTGGCGGAGGTCTCCGGCCCGGGAGAGGCGCGTCAGGTGGGCGGACATCTGAAGATCCTCAGCGAGCGATATCGGATGATCGAACGGCGGTTGCCGATCTTTGCGCGACCGAAGGCGCGCAGCGGGCGCTATTACATTCGCGACAATTTCCTGCGCGCGTGGCTGTCTGCGCTGCAAAAGCCGGTTTCGGCCTCGGCCTTTCGCCCGCTGGACATGCTCGTGTCCCGTGCCGACGAACGTTTGCGCGAGGTGGAAGGCTATGCCCTGGAGGATCTGGTGGCGCAGCTTTATGAGGAGCGCAGTCGCCTGGGTCTGGGCGACTTTGCGTTGTCCGAACGGATTCGGGGGTACTGGGATCGCTCGGATGTGGAGATTGATTTGGTGGCGGTGTCGGAGGATCAGAACGCGATTCGGTTCGGCTCCTGCAAACGGCAGGGCGAGAAGCTGGCCAGGTCCATTCCGGCGCTGGTGGCTGCGGCGGACCGATTTCTGAGCGCCCACAAGGCCTATCAGGGTTGGAATGTCGAGTACGTGGCGATCGCGCCCCGGATAACCCAAGAGGAGGCCGCGGAGATCCGGCGCCAGGGGGCGGTTCCGCAGCGCCTTGGCGAGCTCTGTGATGGATTGTGATCCTGTCGAAGGTGGGCTGGTGACTCCTGGGGATTCGTGCACGCCGCGGGTTTCTGTGGGGATGCCGCTGCACAAAGCGGCGGATCGGGTTGTAGTGGCCTACATGTTGGGTTCGTTGCAGGTGAATATTTCGCATACGCGGGAGACGCTGGGGTGGGAGCCGCCGGTGAGTGTGGATGAGGGGTTGCGGCGGGCGGTGGGGCCGTTGCGGCGGTAGCGTTGGTGGTGTTCTGGCTTTGGCGGGGGCTTCGCGGCCAAGGCCGCTCCTACGAGGGTTGGGGGTTGGATCGCCTTTCTATTGGGGATATGCTTATGGCATATTCAATAGACGTGGGGCTGAGCCATGAAGCGGCGTACGGCGAGTTTGTTCCGGAATGGACGCAGTCAGGCCGTTCGCCTGCCGAAGGGGTTTGCGTTCGATGCGGATGAAGTGGTGATTGAAAAGCGTGGGGATGCATTGATTCTGCGCGCCAAGCCGAGGTCCTGGGATGATTATTTCAAGGAGCCCGGTGAAACGCTTCCCGACGACTTTCCCGATTCGATCGAGGATCGCGTGGCGCAGGATCGCGAGGCGTTGTGATCTATGCGTTACATGCTGGATACGAACATCTGTATCGACATCATGAAACGCCGACCGCCGGAGGTGCACGCGCGGCTGCGCGGTGTCCCAGTTGGGGAGGTGGGCCTTTCTGCTGTCGTTCTGGCGGAATTGCGGTATGGGGTTCGCCGGTCGAATCAGAGAGAACGTAGCGAGGCCGCACTGGAGCGCTTTCTGGCTTTTGCGAGGGTGTGCGACTGGCCCGAAGAAGCGGCCGAACATTACGGCGACATCCGTGCGGAGCTGGAACGTTTGGGTACTCCGATTGGTGCAAACGACCTCTTGATCGCAGCGCATGCGCGGGCCATCGGGGCCGTGCTGATAACGAATAACGGGCGTGAATTCGAGCGTGTATCCGGGCTGCAGGTGGAGAATTGGGTGGCGGCGCATTGACCGCGTGTAGGTATCGCCGGGCTGGGACGTGGCAGTGTGATGTCGGTGACCAGAATGGGCGCATGCAGGTTTTTGCGGCCGAGGTGGTTGGGGTGGCGTTCGCGTCGCCTGTGGAGATCGCGGCGTTGCTTTGCTCCTCGCGGTGACCGCAGAGGGTCTGGCCCCGTCCGTCGAGGTGGATAGGGGTGGTGGTTTTTGGGCTTTGGCGGGGGCTTCGCCGCCGAGGCGGCTCCTACGGGGCACGGGACGATGCATCTACAGTGACTCCGGGCCGTGTAGGAGCCGAGCCCTCTCGGCGATGGGGCGTTGGTTGAGCCCTTGTCGCCCAGGGGCTGGGCTCCTACAGGTTGGGCGGGTTGGTATAGAGGGGAGGCTTCTTGATTCGGGTTCTGGATGTGGTGCTGGCGCTGGTGGGGCTGGTGGTGGCAGCGCCGGTGTTGCTGGTGTTGTGGGTGCTGGGCTGGATGGAGTCGCGGTCGCCGCTGTTTCGGCAGGAGCGGGTGGGGCGGTATCAGCGGCCGTTTGTGCTGGTGAAATTTCGCACGATGCGGCCGGATACGGCGTCGGTGGCGACGCATCTGGCCGAGGTCTCCTCCGTGACGCGGCTGGGGCGCTTTTTGCGCAAGACGAAGTTGGATGAGCTGCCGCAGTTGTGGAATGTGCTGAAGGGCGAGATGAGCCTGGTGGGGCCGCGGCCGGGGTTGTTTAACCAGGAAGAGCTGTTGCAGGAGAGGGCGGAGCGCGGTGTGCTGGATGCGCGGCCGGGGATTACCGGGCTGGCACAGATCCGCGGGATCGATATGTCCACGCCGCGCGAGCTGGCCGAGGTGGACCGTCAGATGCTCGATGCGCTGACGGTCCGGGCGTACTTCCGGTATCTGGTGCTGACGGTGCTGGGGCGCGGATCGGGGGACCGGGTTCGGCCGTAATACTAGTTGCGGGTTTTCTGCACCACCTGACAGGCATTTCCCACGCGTCGTCATCCCGGAAACCGCGTCGCGGTTATCCGGGATAAGGGGGTGAGGTGTTGGTTTCGGGCTGATGTGGTGAGCCTTGGGGTGATTCGTGGTGGTCGCTGCGTCGCTTTGCTCCTTGCGATGATGGAGGGAGGGCGGCGGTCGTGCCGTTGTGTTGGCAGGGCGGGTGGTTGTCGGGATTTGGCGGGGGCTTCGCCGGCAAGCCGGGTCCTGCGATACGGGGTGGGTTATGCGGGAGTGGGGGATCGTGGCGAGGTCTGGTGTCCGGCGCTCGATTCGCTTAGCGTTTCGGGGGGAACGAGGGAGATTGTGATGGACGACTGGGCGGAGCAGCTGGAGCAACTGGGTACGCCGGAGCGGATGCAGCTGGTGCAGGGGATGTTGCGCGGCATGGGGTATGTCGTGATCGAGGCCTCGGAGGGTGATGCCCGTCCATGGCTGGAGCGGGTGGCGGCGCCGGCGAGTGGTGGTGACGATGCACCGCGGTTGGTGGTGGGTTTGGCACGCGATGTGGATTCGGAGACGGATCTGGCCGAGCTGGAGGCCTTTGCGGCTGGCCGGCGCCCCGGGGACCGGGGGATGTACGTGAGTCCCGGCGGGTTTTCGGGCGAGGCACGGGATCGGGCGGCGGAGCTTTCGGTGCCGGTGATGTTGCTGGAGCTGGTGGACCTGGCCGAGCGGTTGCGCCAGCATTGGGCGGCGCTGGATCCGGATACGCAGGCGCTGTTGCAGGGGTAAGGGGTCGAAGATCTGCGGGGATTCTTCGATTGAATCGGTGACGGGTGTTTTCTGGCGGATGGAGCTGTGGCGCGAGGGCGAAGGGCTGTCGCCTTGTGGAAGCCTGCGTCCGGATGTGCGAGTGTCGAGGGATCGCGAGTTCGGGGTGTTTGGCGGGAATGAGAGCTACCGTTGAGGGCCCAAAGACGACCGCTGGGCGTTTTTTCCGCGTATGGGGTGGAAGCCTCTACTTTATGTGCTAGTTTTTGTCGCGGGGACAGGGATGCCCCTGAAAGAGCCGCCCGGGCACGGATGCTGGGGTGGCTCTTTCTCTGTTTGGGGCATGGGTTTATTTGGGCTTCTTGCTTGTGAGCCGGTGGGGGCTGCGAAAGGGTGTTCCGTGACCGGCTTTGGCGGGGGCTTCGCGTGCAAGCACGCTCCTACAGGGGGCTGTGGTTTCGGGATGCGTAGGACCGAGCCGTCGGTCGATTGGGGCGTTGGTTAGGCCCGGATCGCCCAGGGGGCTGGGCTCCTACAGCGCCTGGTGGCCCCGGGCCTGTAGGAGCCGAGCCTCTCGGCGATTGGGGCGTTGGTTAGACCCGATCGCCCAGGGGGCTGGGCTTCTGCGCCGCCGGGTGGCCCCGGACCTTGCGCGCCCCACGGGGGTGTGGGGCGGCTGCGAGGGCTAGTGGTCCGCCGGGGGCATGTATTCGTGGCGGATGTGGTCCGGTTGTTCGGGTAGCTGGATGCCGGCGTTTTCCAGGGCCTCGGTGAGGTCCTCGCAGTCGTCGAGGTCGTCGGCGCGCTTCTTGAGCGTGGCCAGGACGTCGGCGGCTTCCGCCCGGGGCATGGTGATAACGAGTTCGCCGTTTTCCGCTTTTTCCAGGTGCATGTCGTGCTCCTTGTGTTCGGGTGTGGCTTGTTGGGGGCGTGGCGTGCGCGTCAGTCCTCGATGGAGGGCTGCTTGGGGGCGTGCTCGTCGAAGGCGTGCGGCGGCTGGCGGAATTCGTTCTCCAGTTCGTAGACGCCTTCCTGGAGCACGGAGCCGAGCGCCCGCGCACCGTTGCTGATTTCGCCGCCGAGCTCGGTGATGTTTTCGGCGATGTCCTTGGCGGCCTTCTTGTCGATCTTCAGGGTGACCGTTCCGCCTTTCAGTGTGGCTTCCATGTCGATCTCCTTGTTGCGACGTTGGTGACGTCGGGTTGCACCCGTTTGGAACGGGTCTGATTCGTGTCTGGTTGACCTGCATCAAGAGGCCGGGGCCGAAGAACCGTTAACCTCTTCCGTGCAGGTACGCCCCCAACGTAACGAAGGGGCGCGCCCTCACGACGATTCCCGCTTTTCGGGAAAGGAGAAGCCTTGATGCAATCTACTATGATGACCACTCGCCATGCTGCGCGGTTCCTCGCGCTTCTGGCGATGCTGGTGACGATGGCCTTTGCCGGTGCGCTGCAGGCGGGCAGTCATGGGGGCCAGCAACCGGACATGGTGAAGGTCACGCCGAGCCCGCATTCGTTCCCGGCGACACTCGCCGCGTTCGAGCGCGAGGCGTCCGAGGCCGGCTGGAGCATCCTGAACCGCAACAACATGGCCGGGACGCTGTCGGAGCGCGGCTTCACGATTGATCCGGTGGTGATCCTGGATGTGTGCAGCGGGCGCTACAGCGCGCAGATCCTGGAAGAGGATGCGTTTCGGCCGGTGTCGGCCTTCATGCCCTGCCGGGTGAGCATCTATCAGGATAGCCAGGGGCAGGTTTTTATCTCGCGCATGAACGTGCCGGGCTTCCTCCCGATGATGCCGGAAGGCGTGGCCGAGGTGATGGAAAAATCCTCGGAAGAGATCGAGGCGATCATCGAACGGACCGTCGCCGAGTAACGCGATCCGGTACAGTGCGAATCCGGTCACAAAAGATCCGTCCAAACGGCTGGATGTGGCCGTCGTCCAGGGCCCGCTTCGGCGGGTCCTGTTGGTTCGCCGATGGATGATGGGCGCCCGGAAACGGGGCCCGAATGAATGGAGAGGGGGAGATTCCCTCAAGTGTGGATGCCGTTGGCGTTGAATACGAACGACGTACTTCAAATCGATTGGTCCCGCGGGGGCGCCGCGCAATCCGGAGACGGAGCGCGGCGCCTTTTTGCGTCCGGGGCGTGGTCGGCTGCGGGGCGTCGATGAACTCCGGGCGGCCGATGACACGGCGTTTTGCTGCCGGGTGGATTGCCGGTGCTTACGTGGTGCTGGGGGTTTTGTGGATTGCGCTGTCCGACGTGGCCCTTGCCTGGTGGGGGGGCATGGATGTCGAGGCGGCGCTGACGCGCGTGAACCTGGGCAAGGGGATTGGCTTTGTGCTGGTGTCCGGTGTGCTGTTGTATGCCGCCATGCGCTGGCTGCCGGCGTGGAGCCGTGACGACCAGGCGGCGGGGGCGCGGGAGGAACTGGGCCGCTTCGGCTACTGGCCGTGGCTGGTGCTGGCGGTGGCGGTGGTGGCCTCGACGGCGGGTGTCGGCCTGGGTGCCTGGCACTGGCAGGGGACGGCCGCCGAGACGCAGGCGCGCGAGGACTTGCAGCGCGCTGCGTTTCTGAAGGGCGGGGTGATCGACCACTGGCTGGCGGAGCGAACCGGGGATGCGGTGGTGCTGGCCGAGGCGCGCGGATTCAATCTGTTTGCGGTGACGGCGCTGGAACGGCGCTCCAGCCTGGCGCTGGAGCAGGTGCGCGACCGGCTGGAGTTGATGCGCAGGGCGTACGACTACGACAGCGTGGCCCTGCTGGATGTCGATCGCCAGCCCGTGGTCGAGTTGGGCCGCAGCGCCCTGGACGAGGCCCGGATGGATGCCGTACTGCGGGAGGTACGCCGCAGTGGAAAGGCCAGTGAGCCGATCCTGCATGCGGATCCCGATCGGCGGCCGCAGATCAGCTGGGCGGTTCCGGTACGCGACCGCGCCCGCCCCCACGACCCGGTGGTCGGGCTGGTGCTGCTGTCTTCCACCGTCGAGAGCCTGCATCCGCTGCTGACGCTGACCGAAAGCCGCAACGGGCTGGATGCGCAGGCGCATATCGTGGTGCGGGAAGGGGACCAGCGCGCCGCAATCGCCCGCATCAGCGAGGCAGGTGGGGTGATGATTCCGGCGCCGGCGGCCTTTCCGCGGCTGCGCGAACGGGTGCTGGATCACCCGCGCGACGCCGTGGTGATCGAACACTTCGAGGATCCGGAGAGCCGTTTTCTGGCCGGGGTGCAGCGGCTTTCCCCGGCCGGCTGGGATCTGGTGCTCAAGCGGGATCTGGACGCCCTGCAGCTTGTGCCTCGCCAGCAGGCTGTTTGGGCGGCGGGGGCGACCTTGCTGATCTGGCTGGTGGTGCTGGCGGCCGGCGCGTTGTTGTGGCGCCAGCAATGGCTACGACGAAACCTTGCGCTGGTGCAGGCGCACGCCGACCAGGACCGGATGCTGGGGATCTTCTTCGATATGCCGTTCGTCGGCATGGCGCTCTCCGGGCCGCGCGGCGAGGGCTGGGAGCGCGTGAATACCTGCCTGGCGGACATGCTGGGCTATGCCCCGGACGAACTGGCGGCCATGGACTGGAACCGGCTGGCGACCCCCGAGGATCGAGGCTGCGAGGCGGAACTGGACGCCGAGATGCGGCGCGGCGAACGCAGCGGCTACAGTGTCGTGAAACGCCTGCTGCGGCGCGATGGCCGGGTGATGGTCGCGGATATCGACGTCAAGTGCAGCCGCACGCCCGAGGGTGCGCTGGACCGCGTCGTCGCGACGGTCGAGGACATCACCGAACGCCGCGAACAGGAGGAGCGTCAGCGCCTGGCGTCGGTGGTGTTCGAGAACACCCGCGAGGGCGTGGTGATCACCGATGCCACGGCCCATATCCTGTCGGTGAATCGCGCCTTCACCCAGCTGATGGGGTACACCCAGGACGAGGTGGTGGGGCGCACGCCGAAGATGTTCCAGTCCGGGCGTCACGATCAGGCGTTCTACGCCAACATGTTCCGCGAACTGCAGGTGAACGGTCACTGGCAGGGCGAGATCTGGAATCGGCGCAAGAACGGCGAGATCTTTCCGGAACTGCAGAGCATCACGGCGGTGCACGACGACCAGGGCCGGTTGACGCACTACGTCTCGGTGTTCGCGGATATCTCGCGGATCAAGGCCTCCGAGGCGGAGCTCGATTTCCTCGCGCACCACGACCCGCTGACCGAGCTGCCCAACCGCCGGTTGCTGCGCGCGCGCCTGACGCACGGGATCTCGCTGATGCGTCGGCGCCAGGGGCATCTGGCGCTGCTGTTCGTGGATATCGACCGCTTCAAGGACATCAACGACAGCCAGGGGCATGCCGCCGGTGACCGCTTGCTGAAACTGGTGGCCGAGCGGTTGCAGGTGGGCCGGCGCGGGACCGATACGGTGGCGCGCCTGGCCAGCGACGAGTTCGCCGTGCTGGTGGAGAACCTGGGGCATGTGGACGACGCCGCGCTGGTGGCGGAGAACATCATTCGCGAGGTGAGCTACCCCTGCGATCTCGGCAACGGGATGGAGATGGAGATTACCGCGACGGTCGGCATCGCGGTGTTCCCCGATCACGCGACGGACGCCGACATGCTCCTGCAGCAGGCCAGTACCGCGCTGTCGCAGGCCAAGATGGACGGGCGTGGCAGCTACCGCTACTACTCCGACGAGTTCACCCGGGCCGCGCGCGAGCGCATCGACCTGTCCGCGCGCCTGCGCCGGGCCATCGACCAGGATGCGCTGGAGGTTCACTACCAGCCTCAGTACAACGTCGCGGACGGACGGCTCCTCGGTGCCGAGGCCCTGCTGCGCTGGACCGATCCCGAGCTGGGGCCGATCTCGCCGGGGCGCTTCATTCCGCTGGCGGAACAGACCGGGCTGATCGTGGAGCTGGGCGGCTGGGTACTGCGCCGGGTGATCGAGCAGGGGTACCAGTGGCGCACGGCCGGGTATCCGCCGCTGCGGCTGGCGGTGAATGTCTCGGCCTTGCAGTTCCAGCGTGTGCCCATCGATCAGCAGGTGGGGCAGCTACTGGAGGACTTCGAGTTTCCGGCGGATCAACTGGAGCTGGAGATCACCGAGTCCGCCCTGATGGCGGACCCGAGCCGCGCCCGGCGCATCCTGCAGCGCCTGCGCGAGCGCGGCGTGCATTTCGCGATCGACGACTTCGGCACCGGCTATTCCTCCATGGCGCAGCTCAAGCGCTTCCCGGTGGACACGCTCAAGATCGACAAGAGCTTTGTCGACGGCCTGGCCGAAGAGGAGGCAGCGGACAGCTCGGATGACCGCTCCATCGCCCGTTCCATCGTCGGGCTCGGCCACGGTCTCGGGTTGACTGTGCTGGCAGAGGGCGTGGAGACGGCCGAACAGCTCGCGGTGCTGCGCGAGCTGGGTTGCGACCACTACCAGGGGTACTACGCCAGCCGTCCCGTGCCGGCGGCCGAGTTCGAGACCTTGCTGGCGGCCCCTCGCGCCTGACTGGTGGGGTCCCCTTGGCGCCTCGTGGGGCCGGTCGGGTAGTCCAGCGCAGTGGTGAACGACGCGACGGGGATGGTCGCCCGGGGATGGTAGGGTAGGCGCATCTGACCACGCGGGCCGGCAGGGCGTGTGGGGCAGCCGTTGAACGGATCAAGGAGCCGGGTTGGTGGAGTCGCGCGAGTTGCAGCCAGGGATGGTGGTGCTGCATGGCAATCACCTGGAGTCGCTGCGCACGCTGGCGGTGGAGTGGATGCGCCGCGCGCCGCTCGGTCCGCTGGAGAACGAGACCATTCTGGTGCAGAGCAACGGCATGGCGCAGTGGCTGCGGCATGCCCTGGCCGCGCCGCCGGACGCCGATCCGCCGGGCTGCGGGATCGCGGCCGCGCTGGATATGCAGCTGCCGTCGCGCTTTGTCTGGTCGGCGTATCGCGCGGTCCTCGGGCCCGAGGCCGTGCCGCTGGAATCCCCCTATGCCAAGCGCCCGCTGACCTGGCGCCTGATGCGTCTGCTGCCGGAATGCCTGGCGCAGGACGCCTTCGTACCGCTGCGCCAGTTCCTGCAGGACGACGACCCCGGGCAGGGCGGGGACCTGCGCAAGCGCTTCCAGCTGGCCGAGCGCCTGGCGGACCTGTTCGACCAGTACCAGGTGTATCGTGCGGACTGGCTGACCGACTGGGCGGCCGGGCGCGATTTACTGCGCGATGCCCGCGGCCAGGAACACGAACTGGCCCCCGGGCAGCGTTGGCAGGCCGAACTGTGGCGCCTGCTGCAGGCGGATATCGGCGTCGCGCAGGAAGGCGTGAGCCGTTCCGCGGTACACGCGCGCTACATGGAGATGGTGCGCACGCTGGAGCGCCGGCCCCCGGGCTTGCCCCGGCGGATCATCGTGTTCGGGATTTCCTCGCTGCCCGGGCAGATCCTGGAGGCGCTGGAGGGGCTGGCGCGCTTTTGCCAGGTGCTGGTCTGCGTGCACAACCCCTGCGCCTACTACTGGGCCGACATCGTGGCCGACAAGGACCTGCTGCGTGCCACGCGCCGGCGCCAGGCACGCAAGGCGGGCATGCCGGAGGCCCTGGACGAGGCCGAGCTGCACAATCATGCCCACCCGCTGCTGGCGGCCTGGGGCAAGCAGGGCCGCGACTATATCGGGCTGCTGGACGAACACGACGACCCGGAACACTACGGCCGGGTGTTGTGCACGCTGGACTGGGAACGGGTGGATGTCTTCGAGCCGCACGGGATGCGCGGACCGGAGGACTGCCTGCTGCACCAGTTGCAGGAGGACATCCGCGAGCTGCGCCCACTCGCCGAGACCCGGGAGACCTGGCCCGCGGTCCCGGCGGCGGATCGTTCCATCCAGTTCCATGTCGCACACAGCCCGCTGCGCGAGGTGGAGCTACTGCACGACCGCCTGCTGGACCACTTCGAGCGCGACCCCGCGCTGCGCCCGCGCGACGTGATCGTGATGGTGCCGGACATCGACCAGTACGCCCCACACATCGAGGCGGTGTTCGGCCAGCCCGAGACCGACGATCCGCGCTTTATCCCGTACACGCTGTCGGACCAGGGGCCGCGTGGGCGTGACCCGGTACTGATCGCGCTGGAGCAGTTGCTGTCGCTGCCGGAGAGCCGGATGGGCGTCAGCGAGCTGCTGGATCTGCTGGACGTGCCGGCGGTGCGCCGGCGCTTCGGGATCGCGGAGGAGGACCTGGGCCAGCTGCATCACTGGGCCGAAGGGTCGGGCGTGCGCTGGGGGCTCGATGCCGCGCAGCGGGCCGGACTGGGCCTGCCGGAGGGGCTGGAGCAGAACACCTGGCGCTTCGGCCTACGACGGATGCTGCTGGGGTATGCGCTGGGCGACCAGGGTCCCTGGCAGGGGCTGGAGCCGTATGACGAGATTGGCGGGCTGAGCGCCGCGCTGCTGGGGCCGCTGGAGGCCCTGATTACGGCGCTGGAGGAGGCCTGGGGCTGGCTGCGCCAAACGCGCGCGCCGGAGGACTGGGCCACGCACCTGGGCGGGCTGCTGGACAAGTTCTTCGCCGCCGAGACCGACGCGGAATTGTTCACCCTGGAGCAGCTGGGCGAGGCCCTGGACCAGTGGCGGGAGGATTGCGCGGCGGCCGGGCTGGAAGAGGCGCTGCCGCTGGCGGTGGTGCGCGAACAGTGGCTGGCCAGCCAGGACGATTCCGGGGTGGGTCAGCGCTTCCTGGCCGGGCAGGTGAATTTCTGCACCCTGATGCCGATGCGGGCGATCCCGTTCCAGGTGGTCTGCCTGCTGGGGATGAACGACGGCGACTATCCGCGCAGCCCGACCCCGGTGGATTTCGACCTGATGGCGCAGGACTACCGCCCGGGCGATCGCTCGCGCCGCGAGGATGACCGCTACCTGTTCCTGGAGGCGCTGCTCTCGGCCCGGCGGCAGCTGCATGTGAGCTGGGTGGGGCGGCATGTGCGCGACAACGAGCCGCGCCCGCCGTCGGTGCTGGTCGGCCAGCTGCGCGACCATCTGGCCGCCGGGTGGGGCCTGACCGGTTTCGACGGGCCGGAGGCCGGTCCGGCCCTGGTGGACCACCTCACAACCTGGCATCCGCTGCAGCCGTTCTCGCCGGTGAACTTCCCGGCGGGGGGCGACGATCGGCATTACACCTACGCCCGGGAATGGGAGGCCGTGCACGACCCGGACCCGGTCCCGGCGGCGGATGCCGCAGGCGCACCCGAGCCGGTGCCGCTGCTGGATGCCGAGCGCGAGCCGCGCGCGGTGGCGCCGGAGGCCCTGACGCGCTTTCTGCGCTTCCCGGTGGAGGCGTTCTTCCGCTATCGCCTGGGGGTGTTCTTCGACGAGGAGGAAGCCGCCGGCGACGACCTGGAGCCGTTCGGCCTGGCCGGGCTGGAGCAGTGGCAGGTGCGCCAGCAGCTGGTCGCGGCCGCGCTGGAGACGACCGACGACGCGGCGGCCTGGCCGGAGATCCTGGAGGCCGAGTCGGCGCGCCTGCAGCGCGCGGGCCGGCTGCCGCTGGGGGCGGCAGGCGAGCTGGAACGCGGTGCGATGGTGGACGAGGCCGCGCGGCTGCTGGAGCGGATCGGCGAGCGCCTCGCGTTGTACCCCGACCGGCTGAAGGCGGGGCGTCCGCTACGCCTGGAGCACGCGCACTGGGGCCTGGAGGCCGTGCCGTCCGCACTGCGCAGCGACGGGCAGGCGCGCATCTGCCTGGACTACACCGCGAGCCGCATTGCCAATGGCAGGAAGTGGCGCTACGACAAGCTGATGGCACCCTGGGTGATGCATCTGCTGGCCAACGCCGGCGAGGGTGGTGTGGGCTCCGAGCTGGTCGCGCTGGACACGCGCCTGACCCTCCCCGGACTGGAGCCGGGCCTGGCGGAGGAGCTGCTGGGCACGCTGCTGGAGGCCTGGGCGGCCGGGCAGGAGCGCCCGCTGCCGCTGGCCTGCGGCGCCGCCTTTGCCTGGCTGGAGGCGGAGGAGGCATCGAAGGACCCGTATGACGAGGCGGTCAAGACACTGCGCGGGAACGACTACGCGCCCGGCGAGTGGTCGCGCAGCCCGGCGCTGGCCCGCGCCTGGCCGGACCCGGAGACGTTGCTGGACGATCCGGACTTCGGCTTCTGGCGTGACCGTGTCTACCGGCCGGTGTTTTTCGTGGTGAACCAGGCGGAGTCTTCCGAATGAGTGCCACCGCCCAAAAGCTGGACCTGCTGGGGTTGCCCCTGCATGGCAGTCGCCTGATCGAGGCGAGCGCCGGTACCGGTAAGACCTACACCATTGCCGCGCTGTACCTGCGCCTGGTGCTCGGACACGGCGGGCTGCCCGAGGGCACCGACGCCCTGACGCCGCCGCAGATCCTGGTGATGACCTTCACCGAGGCCGCGACCCAGGAACTGCGCGAGCGTATCCGCGATGCGCTGGCGGTCGCGGCGCGGGTCTTCCGCGCGGACGATCCGGATGCGGTGCCGGGTGTGCAGGACATCCACAAGCAGTTGCGCGGCGAATACGCCGAGGCGGAACGCCCGGGTGCGGCGCGCCGGCTGGAGCTGGCGGCGGAGTGGATGGACGAGGCCGCGGTCTCCACCATCCACGGCTGGTGCTACCGCATGCTGCGCGAACACGCCTTCGACAGCGGGAGCCTGTTCACCCAGGATCTGGCGAGCGACCAGCAGGAGCTGCTGGCCGAGGCGGCGCGCGATTACTGGCGCCGCTTCGTCTACCCGCAGCCGCCGGCGCAGCTCGGTTTGCTGCGCAACGCCTTCGGCTCCGACCCCGAAACCCTGCTTCAGAAGATCCGGCCGCTGGTCGGGCATCTGCCTGCGGATGCGGCGGACGCGGAGCTGGAGACGCCGGAGGGGCTGGCGGCCGCGCTGGGTGACAAGCTGGCGCGGCTGGAGGCGATGAAGCGGCCCTGGCGCGGGGACTTCGACGCGATCAGCGAGCAGTTCGCGGGCTTGCGCGGGACGGTGCTCCACGCCGGCAAGTACAGCAACCCGGAGAAGCTGCTGGCCTCGATGCACGAATGGGCCGAGGAGCCGGGCGCCCTGCGCCCATCAGGGATCTCCGGGGACTCGCCGCTGGTGCGCTTCAGCGCGGCCGGGATGCAGGACCGGCTGAAGGACGGCCAGGCACTGCCCGAAGATCTGCATCCGGCCTTCGCGGCGCTCGACGATCACGCCGAGGTCTGCGTGGACGACCGCGAGCGCCTGCTGCAGGCGGCGGCGCAGCAGGTGGATGTGCGCTTTCGCCAGGCCCAGCGCCAGCGCGCGCAGATGGGGTTCCAGGACCTTCTGACCCGGCTGCGCGACGCCCTGGACGGCCCCGGTGGCGATCACCTGGCCGCGACCCTGCGTGCCCAGTTCCCGGTGGCGCTGGTAGACGAATTCCAGGACACCGACCCGGTGCAGTACCGCATCTTCCAGCGCGTCTATCGCATCGACGAGAACCCGCGCGACCTCGGCGTGCTGCTGATCGGTGACCCCAAGCAGTCGATCTACGGCTTTCGCGGCGCGGACATCCATACCTACCTCGCGGCGCGCACGGCCACCGCCGGGCGCCACTACACCCTGGAGCGCAACTTCCGTTCCACCGAGGCGCTGGTGGATGGTGTGAACCGCCTGTTCGAGCATGCCGAGGGCTGGGCGGACGGGGCATTCCTGTTCCGCGCGGGCGCGGACAATCCGCTGCCGTTCGTGCCGGTCACCGCCAACGGGCGCGAGGAGGCCTTCGAACAGGATGGCCAGGCGGTGCCGGCGGTCACGCTGTGGTGCTTTGATCCCGGCGAGCCGGTGCCCAAGGGCGCCTATCGCGAGCGCATGGCGCAGGCCTGCACCAGCCACATGGTGGAATTGCTGAACGGTGGTTCGGCCGGAAGCTGTGGCTTCCGCAAGGGGGCGGAACTGACCGGGGTACGGCCGCGCGACATGGCGGTGCTGGTGCGCGGGCGCGCGGAGGCCGATGCGATCCGCGCCGAGCTGCGCCGGCGCGGCGTGCGCAGCGTGTACCTGTCGGATCGCGAGTCGGTGTATGCGACCGACGAGGCGGGGGACCTGCTGCGCTGGCTGCGCGCCTGCGCCGAGCCGACCAGCGAGCGCCTGCTGCGTGCGGCGCTGGCGACCGCGACGCTGGGGCAGTCGCTGGCCGAGCTGCACCGGCTGACGGTGGACGAGCTGGCCTGGGAGGCGCGGGTCGAGCAGTTCCGCGACTACCGGCGCCTGTGGCAGACGCGCGGAGTGCTGCCGATGCTGCGGCGGCTGCTGCACGACTTCGAGGTGCCCCGACGCCTGCGCGCCACGGCGGAGGGCGAGCGCGCGCTGACCAACCTGCTGCACTTGAGCGAGTTGCTGCAGCAGGCGGCGGCGGAACTGGACGGCGAGCAGGCCCTGATCCGGCACCTGACGGAGCACCGGGACGGCGAGGGCGAGACTGGCGAGGAGCAGATCCTGCGGCTGGAGAGCGACGAGGACCTGGTCAAGGTCGTGACCCTGCACAAGTCCAAGGGGCTGGAGTATCCGCTGGTGTTCCTGCCGTTTGCCTGCAACTTCCGGCCCACGGACGCGAAGAAGGACGTGCCCTGGCGCGACCATCCGCCGCAGGGCGGGGCGCGCTGGGTGTTCCATATGGACAACGAGGTGTATGACCGGGCCGAGCGCGAGCGCCTGGCCGAAGACCTGCGCCTGCTGTATGTGGGCATGACGCGGGCGCGGCATGCCTGCTGGCTGGGGATTGCGCCGATCGTCTCGGGAAGGAGCAAGAGGAACCACTTCGACCAGACCGCGGCGGGGTATCTGCTGGCCGGCCCCGCGGGCGTGGAGGATGGCGGGCTGGAGGCGGCGCTGCGCACGGCGGCCGGCGACGAGCCGGCGATCCATGTGGGCCCTTTGCCGGAGGTTCGTGACGCGGTTGCGCGGATGGGCACCGATGCCCCGGCCACCGGCCCGGCACGGGTGCCGCCGGTGCGGCGCTTCGAGCGCTGGTGGGTCGCCAGCTACAGCGCGATTGCCGCGCACGACGAGGGCGTGGCGCCGGTCGCCCCCGACTCGGCGCGCGAGGACGTGCTGCGTGAGGGCGTCGCGGATGCGAGCCGCGAGCCGATGGACCTCCCCGAGCCCGAGCCACGCGCGGCTAGCGGGCTGCACGCCTTCCCGCGCGGGCCCGGGCCCGGCACCTTCCTTCACGGCCTGCTGGAGTGGGCGGCGGAGCAGGGACTCGCCGCGCAGGTGACGCACCCGGAACGCCTGACGCAGGAGGTGGCGACTCGCTGCGAGCGCCGGGGCTGGGGCGAGTGGTCGGCGGTCGTCGCGGACTGGATGCAGCAGTTGCTGACGGCCGGATTCCCGCTGGAGGACGGCGGGGCGTTCACCCTGGGCGGGCTGACCACCTATCAGCCGGAGCTGGAGTTCCTGTATCCGGCGCAGCAGCTGAAGGCGGCGGATCTGGACCAGGCGGTACGGGCGCAGATCCTGCCGGGGCAGCCGCGCCCGCCGGTCGGGGACGTGACGCTGAACGGGATGCTGAAGGGCTTCGTGGACCTGGTCTTCGAGCAGGACGGGCGTTATTACGTGGCGGACTACAAGTCCAACTGGCTGGGGACTTCGGCGCAGGCCTATAGCCCGGAACGCCTGCGCGCGGCGGTACTGGAACACCGCTATGACCTGCAACTGGTGCTCTACACCCTGGCGCTGCATCGCCAACTGGGCGCGCGGCTGCCGGGCTATGACTACGACCGGCACATGGGGGGCGGGGTGTACCTGTTCCTGCGCGGCGTGGATGCGCCCGGCCACGGGGTCTTCCATCACTGCCCGCCGCGCGCGTTGATCGAACAGCTGGATCGCTGGATGAAGCTGGGCGTCGACCGGGAGGACGTGGCATGAGCGCGGGTACGCATACCGGGGCCCTGGCGTCAGTGGAGGCCTTGATGGGCCTTCTGGGCGAGTGGGAGTCGGCCGGCTGGCTGCGCGGCGTGGACCGGGCCCTGGTGCGCTTCCTGCACGAGCAGGCCCCGGAGGCATCGCCGCTGGCCCTGCTACTGGTGGCGCTGGCCAGCCACCAGGTCGGGCGCGGCCATGTGTGCCTGGAGCTGGGGGCGTTGCTGGAGACGCCCGATGCCACGCTGGCGCTCCCGCCGGAGGGGCCGCCGGGTTCGCAGCCACCGCCGCGGCCTTCGGTGGTCCTGCAGGGGGTGTCCGCCGAGCAGGTGGCGCAGGCCCTGGACGGAAGTGTCCTGGCCGGACCGGGCGAGGCGGGTACGACGCCGCTGGTGTTCACCGGAGGGCAGGTCTATCTGCGCCGTTACTGGGAGGCCGAGCGCCGCATCGGACAGGCGATCCGCGCGCGGCTTGAGGACCGCGACGCCTGGCAGGATGCGCTGGAGGTGGACGCGGCGCGCGGCTGGCTGGATCGCCTGTTCGGCGTGCCGGCCGATGCGACCGCCGACCCGGACTGGCAGCGCCTGGCCTGTGCCCTGGCCGCCGGTTCCGGTTTCAGCGTGATTACCGGCGGGCCGGGTACCGGCAAGACGACCACGGTGCTGCGGCTGCTCGCGCTGCTGCAGGGCCTGCAGGGGCCGGAAGACCCGCTGCGGATCCGTCTGGCCGCGCCCACCGGCAAGGCGGCGGCGCGCCTGAATGCCTCGGTCAGCGGGGCGCTGGACCGCCTGGGGCTGGAAACGCTTCCGGACGGCGATGCGCTGCGGCGAAATCTGCCGGCGGAGGTGGTGACGGTACACCGCCTGCTGGGGGCGCGGCCGGACACCCGGCACTTTCGCCACGGGGTGCGGAATCCCCTGGCGGTGGACGTGCTGGTGGTGGACGAGGCCTCGATGATCGACCTGGAGCTGATGGCCAGCCTGGTCGAGGCCGTGCCGCGCACGGCGCGCCTGATCCTGCTGGGGGACCGCGACCAGCTGGCGTCGGTGGAGGCCGGCGCGGTGCTGGGCGAGCTGTGCCATCGCGCTGCGGGCGGGCATTACACCCCCGGGACCGGGGAGTGGCTGGAGGCCGTGACCGGGATGACCGTGCCGCAGGCCATGCAGGATGCCAATGGCCAGGCGCTGGACCAGCACATCGTGATGCTGCGCCAGAGCCACCGCTTCGGCGCCGACAGCGGGATCGGGCGACTGGCGGCCGCCGTGAACGCGGGCGAGGCGTCGAGCGGAGCGGGCGGGGACGATGCCGTCCTGCAGAGCGTGCTTGCCGGTCCCGAGGACCCGGCCTTGGTGAAACTCGCGGTGGACGGGCGCACGGACACGCCGGAGGGCGAGGCGGTTGGCTATTCCGGGTATCTGCAGGGTCTGCGCGCGGCCCGGCCGGCCCCGGCGGCGCCGCGCGCGGCCTGGGAGGACTGGGCGCGGGACGTGCTGGCGGCCCACGGGCGCTTCCAGCTCCTGTGCGCGGTGCGCCGTGGGCCCTGGGGGCTGGAGACGCTGAACCGCCGCATCGCCGCGGCGCTGCAGGCGCGCGGGTTGCTGGAGGCGGATGCCGGCGGTAGCGGCGGGTTGGAGGGGCATGGGTCGTGGTTCGAGGGGCGGCCGGTGATCGTTACTCGTAATGACTACGCACTGGGGCTGATCAACGGCGATATTGGCATCGCCCTGGCCGTCCCGGCCTGGCTGGCGCGCGGCGAGCCCGAGGTGGGTACGGATATTCACGAGGACGGGGAGCCGCCGGTGCTGCGGGTCGCTTTCCTCGCCGGGGAGGATCGGGTGCGCTGGGTGCTGCCCAATCGCCTGGAGGCGGTCGAGACCGCGTTCGCCCTGACCGTGCACAAGGCGCAGGGTTCGGAGTTCGAGCACGTGGCTCTGGTGCTGCCGGAGGCGGACAGCCCGATCCTGACCCGCGAGTTGGCTTACACCGCCATTACCCGCGCCAGCCGCTGGTTCAGCCTGCTGGAGCCGCGCGCGGGCACCCTGGCCGCCGCCAGCCAGCGCCAGATCCGCCGCAGCGGTGGCTTGCGCCGGTGGCTGCGTGACTTCCCGTAGGGTGTGTTGAGCTTCGCGAAACGCACCGTTCACGGGACACCGACCGCCTCATGATGCGATTCGCTGGGCTCATCGCATCCTACGGTGCTGGGCGATTCGCCGTACCTTCGGTCGTGCCCTCGGGTTTGCGAGGCAAGGAAGGGCGAGTGCGCTCCTGATGGATTAGTCTGAACAATCGGACTAACCCTGGTGGGGCGTTATGAGCGAGACGGTCAACATCCATGAAGCAAAGACGCACTTCTCCCGGCTACTGGAGAAGGTCAGTCGGGGCGAGCCGGTCGTGATCGCCCGGGCGGGCAAGCCCATTGCGCGTTTGTCGCGTATTGAGGCGTCGGCGGAATCCGCTTCTGACCGGATCGGTTTCCTCAAAGGGCAGCTCGAGATTCCGGACGATCTGGATCGGATGGGCGAAGAGGCGATCGCAGCGCTGTTTCAGAGTGACAAGCCGAATGCACCTGCTTCTTGATACCCACCTGCTGCTCTGGGCAGCGGCCGATTCCCCAAAACTGCCCGCCCGCGCTCGCGATCTGATCCAGGACCCGGGTAACGCGATTGCGTTCAGTGCAGCGAGCTTGTGGGAAATCGTGATCAAGCACGGGCTGGGACGCAGCGATTTCGTTGTCGAGCCCCATGTCCTTCGTCGCGAGCTGCTGGAGCACGGGTACGAGGAGCTGGCGATCACGGGTCAGCACACCCTGGCGGTCACCCATTTGCCCGATATTCACAAGGATCCATTCGACCGCATTCGGGTCGCCCAGGCAGAAACGGAGGGGTACACGCTTCTGACCAGCGACGCCCAGGTGGGTCGTTACCCGGGTCCCATTCAATTGGTCCAGAGAAAGACTGACTAATGGATGCGCCCGCGCTCGGGTCACCTTTGCGAAGCGAACCAGGCGCGGTGGGCGGGCGTGGCGAGCGCGGCGCTCCGGCGCCTGTAGGGCCACCCGCACGAGGGCGAGCCCATCCGCTTTCTTCCGGCCTTCGTGTCTTCCTGTGGCGGCCTTGCTGGCGGCGGGCGCGGGCAGGGGCTTCGCCTGCGAGCAGGCTCCTACAGGGGGCGCCTGCTCGGCTGGGGGCTCGGGAGGGGGTTCAGGTGTTGCGGCTGCCGTAGGTGACGACGGATTCGATGCGTTCGGCGCGTTCCGGGTCGAGGCCGTCGGTCCGGGCGAGGGTGGCGGCGTCGGCGTTGATGATGTCGCGCACGCTGCCGATGTCGCGCAGCAGGTCGCGGGCCTGGTCGGCCTCGACGCCGGGCAGGCCGCTGACGATGAACTCGGCGGCCTTGCGCCGGGTGTCCGGTTTGGTCGGGCGGTCGGCCGGATCCGGCTCGACCTGGGCGTTCAGGCCCAGCAGGTAGATGAGCATGCCGCTGTTGTCGGCATCCGGGCTGGGGAGCACGCTGATGCCGAGGGCGATGGTCAGGTGGGCGAGGGCGCGGTGGATGTCCAGGGCCTGCTGATGGAAGCGCGGCTCGTACAGGTCCCCTTCGACGATGTAGACCACCTGCTGGTGGTTGGCCTTGAGCTTGGCGGCGTTTTCCCACAGGGTCTTGTCGACCACGCTGAGCACCATGTCGGTGGCGGACTTGCGCTCGACCACGACGCCATTGGGCAGCAGGTAGTCGCCGACATCGAGATCGGTGAATTCCAGTTCCACCCCTTCCAGGCGTTCGATGCGCTGAATGATCTTGCCCTGTTCGCGGCGGTCGACGCGGATCGGCAGGTGAACGTTTTCCATGGGCGGGGCTCCGGTTGATTGGCGAACTCGGGGCACTCTAGTCCGTGGTGCTGGCCGCTCCAAATGGCCGGATGCGGGGCGGGGCGGCCTGCATCGTGGAGGCAGGGTGCGCGGGCGTTCCAGATCGCCTACAGTCAGGGGTGCATGTCCGCTGGATGGCAACCGCGGGCGTGTCTGGAGACTAAAAATACAAGAGGATGGAGCGTTTATGTCGATTCAGATTGCAGTGGTGGGGCTTGGCCGGGTGGGCGGCCGCTTCCTGGAGATGCTGTTCGAGACGGGCCTGCCCGGGATGACGGTCTGCGCGGCCTCGGAGACGGGTGATACCGCCGGGCGGCAGCTGGCCGAGGAAAAGGGGATCCCGCTGGAGTCGGTTGAAGAGATCGTGGCGCGGGGAGAAGCCGTGGACGTGATCTTCGACCTGACCGGCCAGCCGCGAGTGCGTCAGGCGCTGCGCGAGGGCATGCAGAACAGCGGTAATCGCCATACGGTGGTGGCGCCGGAGGTGATGGCGCACCTGACCTGGGCGATGCTGACGCGCGAGGCCCCGCCGGACGTGCACGGCGCCACCGGGTACTGACCCGGCCCGGTAACAGCCGCAGCAAAGGCCGCCTTCGGGCGGCCTTTTTCTTTGTGACGGGTATGGGCTGGATGGAACGGAAAGCAACCGGTTCTTCCCGCCACTGCGGCCGGGGCGGTGGTATCGGGGCTCGCAGGCCGATGGCTGCGCCCGAGCATCGGCTGGGCCAGCGCCGGGAGATGCGAGGGTTGGATGCGAGACGGTTTGCGAACCCCAAACGATCAGGCGTAGCGGGTGTCGGTGGTGCGGCCTTCGCGTTGAATCGGGCAAGGTTCCAGGGGTTCGGGGAGGTGCAGCCCGAAGCCCTGGGCGTAGTCGATGCCGATGGCCCGCAGGGGCGATAGCAGGCCTTCGTGAGAGACGCATTCGGCGACGGTCTTGATGCCCATGACATGGCCGATGTGGTGGATGCTCTCGACCATGGCGTGGCTGATCGGGTCATCGTTCATGTCGCGCACGAAGCTGCCGTCAATCTTCAGGTAGTCCACGCGCAAGGTCTTGAGATAGCCGAATGACGCCATGCCGGTGCCGAAGTCGTCGAGCGAGAAGCAGCAGCCCCTGGCACGCAGGGTGTTCACAAAGCGGCTGGCCTGGTTGAGGTTGGCGATGGCGGCGGTCTCGGTGATCTCGAAGCACAGGCGGTGCGGCGTTACGCCGCTGGTCTCGATGCGTTCCACGATGTAGTCCAGCAAGCCGCGCTCGCACAGCGACTGCCCGGACAGGTTGATGGCGAACTGGCCTTCATCTTCGGGTGACTGGGACGCGATCTTCAGGACCCGATCGATGACCCAGCGGTCAATGGCGGCCATCAGGCCGTAGCGTTCCGCGGCCGGAATAAACGTACTGGGCGGCGTGATGGCGCCGTCTTCGTCGATCATGCGCAGCAGCACTTCGGTATGCCGTGGGCCACCGCCGGAGAGCGGCTCGATATGCTGGCCGTACAGCCAGAAGTGGTTGTTCTGCAGGGCGTGGTTGATGCGCTGCAGGCAGTTCATCTCGCCCTGGTGGTGGCAAAGGGCCGCGTCGTCGGGGCGCGAGACGTGGATGCGGTTGCGCCCGCGCTCCTTGGCCAGGTAGCAGGCGGCGTCGGCCTCGCTCATGAACTGGGCCGCGTGGCCGTGTTCGCCGCGGATCGGGACGACCCCGATGCTGATGCCGACCCGGAACAGGCGGCCTTCCCAGTCGAAGCGGAACTGCTCGATGGCCCGGCGCAGGTCCTCCGCGATCTGCTCCGCGCGCTCCAGCGGGCAGCTTTCCAGCAGGACGCCGAACTCGTCGCCGCCAAGACGGGCCAGGATGTCGCTCTCGCGCAACTGGGCCTGCATCTGGGATGTCAGCTGGCACAGCAGATCGTCGCCGGCGCCGTGGCCGCAGGTGTCGTTCACCAGCTTGAACTGGTCAAGGTCCATGTACAGCAGGGCGTGCTCGCGGCCGTCCTGATGGGCGCTGGTGACCAGTTGGCGCAGGCGACGCTCGAACTCCATGCGGTTGGCCAGCGAGGTCAGGCAGTCGTGGGTGGCGGCCCAGGACAGGTCCCGGGCCATCTCGCGCGCGCGGGAGACATCGCGGAAGACAAGAACCGCCCCGATGACGGCGCCCGAGCGATCCCGGATAGGTGCGGAAACCTCCTCGATCCCGTACTCGCGGCCGTCGCGGGCGACCAGGATCGCGCCCTGGTCCAGGCTGCAGGCAGTGCCGTCGGGGACGGCCTCCACCAGGGGGTGCGGGAGCGGCGTGCCGTCATCTTCGCGGATGGTGCGGAACACCCGGTCCAGTTGTTCGTCGCGGGCCTCGGCATCGCTCCAGCCGGTCAGGTGTTCGGCCACCGGGTTGAGGTAGTCGATGCGCCCGTCCGTGTCGACGGTGATGACCGCGTCGCCGATGGCGTGCAGGGTTACCTGGGCTCGCTCCTTCTCGCGGAACAGTTCGGTCTCGATGTCGCGGCTGCGACGCAGGACGCCGAGGGCCACGAGGATCCCGATCAGCACGGCGGCGCCGCCGAGCAAGGACATGAACTGGACCGCTTTCTCGTATTGCTCCGCGGTGTCCCGCGCCGCGGCCTCCGCTGCCTCCTGTTGCAGCTCGAGCAGCGAGGCGTGGTTGTCCAGCACCTCGTTCTGCCTCGGGATCGCCTGTTCCAGCAACCAGGTCGAGGCGTTTTCCATGTCGCCATCGAGGATCTTGTCGAGCACGCGCTCCTGGACCTCGACGGCGCGCATGGTCAGCTCGCGGGATTCCGCCAGCAGCTCCTGCTCGCGCTCGGACAGCGGCATTGCCTCGAGTTCGTTGCGGTTGACCATGAAGTCCGAGGCGTGGCCCCGGAACTCCATGATTCCCTCGTCGATGTCGAAGGGGTCGTCGGTGATCGACAGGCGCAGCAGGGTCACGGACCGCTCGCGTGCGGCGGTGCGCATGTTATTGAGCAATTCCGTCTTGACGTTGTGTTCGTGGACGATGACATCGAGCCGGTCATGCACCTGGCTGATGCGATCGAGCCCGATCATGATCATCAACGCCATGAGCAGCAACACCACCGCGAAGCCCGCGGTGATGGCGATAGCGGAACGGTAATCGTGCCGATGGAGGGTCGAATCGGATGCCGTGGCGTCGGGTGATTCCCGGTGGGCCATGTTGTCTCCCCCTGACAATGGTCCTGGCGATCTTTTGCCGCCTGATTCGAACCTAGACGCAATCTGCATCGAACTTACTCCCGGACTGGTCACATGGTTGTGATTCCGGGAGGGTCATCACACCGTTTCGCGTCGCAGGTGGCTCTGGAGGTCGCGGCCCTCCATGGCCGGGGAATGCAGCCAGCCCTGGTACAGGTCGCAGCCGATATCGTGCAGGAACGCCCGTTGTTCCGGGGTTTCCACCCCTTCGGCGACCAGGGTCAGGCCCAGGCTGTGGCCGAGGTGCACGATGGAGCGCAGGATCATCCCGGATTCCGGGTCCTGGCCGATGTCGGCGATGAAAGAGCGGTCGATCTTGAGCTTGTCGATGGGGAGTGATTTCAGGTAGGCGAGCGAAGAGTAGCCGGTGCCGAAGTCGTCCAGGGCTACGCGGATGCCCAGGGCCTTCAGACCGCGCAGTTGGTCGCGGGTCAACGCAACGTCGGACATGGCCACGGTCTCGGTGACCTCGATCTCGAGGCGCTGGGCCGGGGCGCCGGTGGCCTCGAGGGCTGCGCCCAGGCGTTCCACGAGGTCGTGCTGGCGAAATTGCATGGCCGAGATGTTGATGGCAAGGCGCAGGTTCAGTCCCGCTCGGTCCCATTGGGCGAGCTGTTCGCAGGCCTCGCGGATGACCCAGTCGCCGAGGGACAGGATCAGGCCATTGGCCTCGGCGCTGGCGATGAAGCGTGCGGGAGGTACCGCTCCGAGTTCGGCATCTGTCCAGCGCGCAAGCGCCTCGACGCCGATGATGCGATTGGAGGCGACCTCCAGCAGCGGCTGGTAGTGCAGATCGAGATCGCCATTTTCCAGCGCCTGCTGCAGGCGCTGTTGCACGCGCTGCTCCTCGTGGACCTGGGCGTCCAGGTGCTGTGAAAAGAAGGCATAGGTGTTGCGCCCGGAATGCTTGGCCTCGTACATCGCCATGTCGGCGTAGCGCACCAGGTTGTGCTCGTCGCGGGCGTCGCGCGGAAACAGGGCAATGCCGAGGCTGCCGGTGGCGGCCAGGTTGCGCGCGTGCTCGGTCTGGAACGGTGTATGGAAGATCCCGAGGATGCGCTGGGCGATCGTGCCAATGGCCTGTTCGTCCTCGACGTTGGTCAGCAGGATCATGAATTCGTCGCCCCCGAAGCGCCCGATGGTGGCTTCGTGGTCGAGGGCACCCTGCAGGCGCGCGGCCACGGCCTTGAGGAGCTGGTCGCCCTCGTGGTGGCCGAAGGTGTCGTTTACCATCTTGAAATTGTCGAGGTCGAGGAGCATCACCGCGATCGGATGGTCGTGATGTTCGGCCTGGGAGATGCCCTGGGTCAGGCGATCGTGCAGCAGCCAGCGGTTGGGCAGTTCCGTCAGGCTGTCGTGGGTGGCCTGGTGCTGGATGCGCGCTTCGCGACGCTGGCGGTCGGTGATGTCGCGGATGAAGGCGGTGATCCGGCGTCCGTCGGTGTCATCGAATGCGTTCAGGCTGATATCCAGCGGGAACTCGGTGCCGTCGATGCGGCGTCCGCGCAGGTGCGGCACCTGGCCCATGGTGCGCCGGTTGATGCTGTGGCTGTGAGCCTGGCGATGGCCCCGGTGGCGTTCGCGCAGGCGCTCCGGGACGAGGAGTTCCACCGCTTGGCCGATCAGCTGCTGGCGGGGATAGCCGAACAGGCGCTCGATGTTGCGGTTGGCCATCACGATGCGCCCGTCCATGTCGGTGACCAGTACACCGTCGGGGGCCGTCTCTACCAGTTGCTGGTAGCGTCGTTCGCGGTTCTCGATATCGCGGTGGGCCAGGTGCAGGCGCTCCAGCGGCGAGCGCACGCTTTCCAGGAACAGCCCCTGGTAGATCAGCAGGTAGGCCGCGAGCTTGTACAGGTGGCCCAGTACGAAGGGGGTGTCGGTCAGGTCTTCGTAGAACATGAAGAACATCCCGCTCCCCATGCTGATGACCAGCGCCGCGGCCACCAGTGGCATGCCGGGACGTTGCAGGAGTTCGCGGCGCAGGACCAGCAGGGCCAGCGTAACCAGATGCAGGGCGATCACCAGTGCCTCGAGCCCCAGCTTGAAGGTTGTGAGGCCGCTGATCGGGTCGAACAGGGGCGGGATGATCCCGGCATGCCACAGACCGATCCATGCGAGCAGGGCGACCAGCAACAGGCTCCCGATCAGGTAGATATGGCGAGGCGGCCCGTCGCTGTGGGCGACCATCGGCAGGGCCACGTAGGCCAGCAACGCGGCCGCACCGACGAGGCGCGCGGCCAGCCAGAAGAACAGGGTCTGCTGCGTCGAGTTGGGGGTGATGAAGTCCGGCATCGCCGGATAGGTCATCAGGTGCAGGAAATCGAGCAGCGCGACCGCCAGGAAGGCGCAGGCGAGCAGGACCGAAGCGGCGACCCGACGCCGGTCGATGACGTGGTAGCCGACCGCAAACACCAGTACCGCGACGACCACCGCGAACAGCTCCGCCGCCGTATGGAACGCCGTCAGGTGCTCACGGGGCAGGATCCGGGGCAGGTCCAGGCCGAGTAACCAGATCACCAGTGGGAACAGCAACAGGGCCAGCAGTACGCCGGAGGCGAGGCCCATATGCTGGCGCAGGTACCGATCGGATCGGGAAGTCATCCGGATGCTTTTCCTTTCAGCGATGTCTTGCCCAGAATTGCCGGGCGAGGCCCTGCAATCCTGTGGCGAGCTGTGCGACCTCACGGGCAGCGGCCTCGCTTTGGTCGGCGCGGTTCGCTGTCGTGTCGGCGGCGTTGCGGATGGAGTCGACCCCGCGGCGGATCTCTTCGCCGGCGGTCCCCTGTTGTTCCACGGCGGCCGCGATCCGGGTGCTCATGTCGCGGATCTGCCCGACGCCCGTGGTGATATTGTCCAGTGCCGCCGCGGCCTGTTGCGCCTGTTCGACGCTGGTTTCGGCCTGAGCCCGGCTTTGCTCCATGGTGGACACTGCCGCCCGTGCGCGATCCTGAAGACGCTCGATCATCTGCTGGATTTCGGCGGTGGAGTCCTGAGTCCGACTGGCCAGTGTGCGCACCTCGTCCGCCACTACGGCGAAGCCACGGCCCTGTTCGCCGGCGCGCGCGGCCTCGATCGCCGCGTTGAGGGCGAGCAGGTTGGTCTGCTCGGCGATGCCGCGGATGACGTCGAGTACGCTGGTGATGTCCTGGCTGTGCTGGTCCAGTTCGGCCATTACACCGGAGCCATCGCGGATCCGCTTGCCCAGGTTCTCGATCGCCTGAGTGCTCTCGCCCACCACGGCGCTTCCGGCACCGGCTTCGCGGTCGGTCCGATCCGCTGCATCGGCGGCACCCTGGGCGCTGCGCGCGACTTCCTGCACGCTGTTCACCATCTGCTGGGTGGCACTCGCCACCTGTTCGGTCTCGGTCTGTTGATGGTTGCAGGCTTGCCGGCTGTCACCGACCGCGGTCACCAGGGCGTCGGCTGTCCGGGTAAGGCGTTCGGCCGCATTCCCCATGCGCCCGACGACCGCGCCGCCCTCTGCCTCCAGCATCTCCAGGGCGAACAGGAGCTCGCCGGCCTCGTCGGTGCGACCGGTGTAGATGTACTGGCTGACCGGGTTGCTGGCGATGCGGCGGGCGTGGGCCACGGCGCGGCATAGCGGCGTCAGGCTGGTCCAGAGGAGCAGGCCCCCGACCAGCAGGGCGGTCAGAGTGAAGACCAGTGCGGTCCCCAGGGTGATGCTGGTCAACGCGATGCTTGCAATCAGGCCGGCCAGCACGCCGCCGGCCACCGATGCGACCGCCTTGGTCTTGATGCCAATGCGTGGCAGACGCAGCGCCAGGGGCATCCGCCCCTCGCGCAGGGCGGCGTAGACGGATTCGGCCTTCTCTACCAGGTCGCGCCGCGGCTTGGTCCGCACGGACTGGTATTCCACCGTTTGACCGTCCTCGGTCACCGGGGTCACATAGGCACTGACCCAGTAGTGGTCGCCGTTCTTGCAGCGGTTCTTCACCATGCCCATCCAGGATCGCCCGCCCTGAATGGTCTGCCAGAGGTCCTGGAATGCGGCAGGGGGCATGTCCGGGTGGCGGACCACGTTGTGGTTCTTGCCCAGCAGCTCTTCTTCCTCGAAGCCGCTGATGTCGATGAACTCCGGATTGACGTAGCTAATGGCTCCCTTGAGGTTGGTGGTGGAGAGGATGTTGGCACTCTCCGGGTAGTCCACCTCGATCCCGGTGATGGGCAGATTGCGTTTCATTGTGGTTCCCCTGCTGGCCGATCTGTTGTTGTTGGCGTCGCGTCGGCCTGACCGGTGCTGCGTAGGCATCGGTTTCTTTTATGGATAGGAAGCTAGCCGATATTCCCTCACAAAACAAATATATATCTAGGGGATTATGGAAGCGGTGTCTTTTCATTGACGAAAGGCGTATAGTGCGCGCATCGAACGCCCCGCCCGTCAGCGTCCGTTCATCTGATCCAGAGCCATTCCGGTTCACAGTGATCCCCCTGATTTCGTTTCCCCCGATGGGTGCTCTTGTTGAACGAGTGGCGGGTAGCGTTGGAGCATTCCATGACTGATACGACCTTTGCCGACCTCGGGTTGGCCGATACCCTTTTGCGCGCGCTGGAAGCCTCCGGGTACCAGCACCCGACCCCGATCCAGGCCCGGGCGATCCCCGAAGTCCTGAAGGGGGGCGACCTGCTGGCCGCCGCCCAGACCGGCACCGGCAAGACCGCCGGCTTTACCCTGCCGATCCTGCAGCGCCTGTCCACCAGCGATGCGCCCAAGCCCGGTGCGGGCCGCCCGCGCTGCCTGGTGCTGACCCCGACTCGGGAACTGGCCGCGCAGGTGCACGACTCCGTGAAGACCTACGGGCGCAACCTCAAGATGCGCTCGATGACGATCTTTGGCGGCGTGAACATGAACCCGCAGATCAAGGCCCTGCGCGACCGCATGGACATCGTGGTGGCGACCCCGGGGCGTCTGCTGGATCACGCCAACCAGAAGACCATCGACCTGTCCGGCGTGGAGATCCTGGTCCTCGACGAGGCCGATCGCATGCTGGACATGGGCTTCATTCGTGACATCAAGAAGTTGATCGCGATGATGCCGAAGAACCGCCAGAACCTGATGTTCTCGGCGACTTTCTCCGACGAGATCCGCAAGCTGGCCAACGGCTTGCTGACCCGCCCGGCGGAGATCGACATCGCCCCGCGTAACACGGCCGCCGAGAGCGTGCAGCAGAGCGTGCATCTGGTCGAAACCAGCCAGAAGCGCGAGCTGTTGAGCCACCTGATCCGAACCAATAACTGGGAACAGGTGCTGGTATTCACCCGCACCAAGCATGGCGCCAACCGCCTGGCCGAGAAGCTGTCGAAAGACGGCGTGCGCTCGGAGGCGATCCACGGTAACAAGAGCCAGGCGGCGCGCACCAAGGCGCTGAAGCAGTTCAAGTCCGGCCAGGTGCCGGTGCTGGTGGCCACGGATATCGCCGCGCGCGGACTGGATATCGACCAGCTGCCGCAGGTGGTCAACTTCGAGCTGCCGAACGTGCCGGAGGACTATGTGCACCGCATCGGCCGCACCGGGCGTGCCGGTTCCGCCGGTGCCGCGCTGTCGCTGGTGGACGGCGAGGAGATCAAGCTGCTGAAGGGCATCGAGCGCCTGATCCAGCGCCCGATCGACCGCATCGAGACCGAGGGCTTCGCCGCGCCGAAGCCGGCCGCCAATGACGGTAACGCCAACCGCCGCGGTGGCAAGCCGGGCGGCGGTGCCCGCAATGGTGCCCCGCGCAACGGGCGCGGTGGCAAGCCCGGCGGCGGTGGTCGCGGGGGTAACGGCCGCCCGTCCGCCAGCGGCAATCGCGCGGCGCGCGGTCGCTAGTCCGACTCGCCAGCGTAGTACCGCGAACCCGCGGCCCCGATTTCCGGGGCCGCGGGTTTTTTGTGCCTCTGCGCTGGGACTTTGGCTCAAGGGCGAAAAGCTCTAACAGGAAGATGGGAAGGCTGGTTTAATTGGGGCGCCGAGGAGTACAGGACGATCCTGTAAGCCCAGGTGCCAGCCGATCCTCGGCGCCCACCCGAAAAATCTTCTTGTCTTCCCATCTTCCTGTTAATCGCCCTTGACCTTGATCACGATGGGGATCGTTGGGTGGTGGATACTGTGCCGACTCAAGGGCGGGGCCGGCTGGTCGTTAAGGGACGGAAAGGAGGGCGTCGATGAAGATTGGACCGTTGGGTGGGCTGCGACTGAAGCTGATTATCCTGGTGATCGTGGTGAGCACGGTGCCGCTTTCGATCATGGGCGGGGTGACGTTCCACACCATGAAGGGCGATCTTGCCGCCGGGGTCGACGAGGCCCTGGTGACGCAGCTGTGGTGGCTGCTGTGGGCGCTGTGGGTGATCGCGTTCGTGGTGGCGCTGGGCATCGGCTGGTTCTACGCGAACGTGCTGACGCGGCCCCTGGAGCGCCTGGCCGAGGGTCTGGAGGCGATTGGCGAGGGGCGCGCCGATCTCGGGCACCGAGTGGAGGTCACCACGGACGACGAGATCGGGCGCACCGGGGAGGCCTTTAACACGGTGATGGGCCGGCTGTCCGGGTTGATCCGGCAGGTCGCGGATGCGGCCGACGGCATCGCGGCCTCGGCGCGCCAGCTGGAAGGGCGCAGCAACGAAATGACGCGGGCCACCCACGAGCAGCGTGGCGACGTGGAGCAGGTGGTTACGGCGATGAACCAGATGTCCGCGACCGTGCAGGAGGTGGCCAACAACACCCAGAGCACCGCGGAGAGCGCCGGTCAGGCGACCCGGGCGGCGGAAGGCGGACGCACCGTGGTACAGGCCACGCAGGGCGCGATCAATACCCTGGCCGGGGAGATCCGCCAGGCGAGCAACGTGATCGGCGAGCTGAAGGGCGACAGCGACAACATCGGCACCATCCTGCAGGTGATCGAGGAGATCGCCGAGAAGACCAACCTGCTGGCCCTGAACGCGGCGATCGAGGCGGCGCGAGCCGGCGAGGCCGGGCGGGGATTCGCGGTGGTGGCCGACGAGGTACGTCATCTGGCGCAACGCACGAATGACTCGACCGGCGAGATCCGCGAGATCATCCAGCGCCTCCAGGGCGGGGCGACCCGTGCGGTGCAGGCGATGGAGGTGAGCCAGCAGCATGCCGAGACCTCGGTGGAAAAGGCTGGCGAGGCCGGCGAGACCCTGGAGTACATCCACGACTCGGTGACCGCCATCGACGACATGACCCGCCAGGTGGCCAGCGCGACCGAGGAGCAAAGCCAGGTGGCGGAAGAGATCAACCGCAACATCCACCACATCAACGACATCGCCGTGCGCAATGCCGATGGGGCGAACGAGATGCAGCAGGCGGTGGAGGCCCTGGAGGCCCTGGCGCAGCAGCTACAGGGCGAGGTCGAGGGCTTCCGTCAGCAGGGCTGAGCGCGTTGCCGCCGGTGTTGCCGGTGCGTCTCCCGCGGGCTTGGGCGCGGGGGGCTCGCGGAGACCTGAAGTCGGGGTTCAGAAGCCCCGGCGCAGGGCGTCGAATCCGAGGGCGACGTCGTCAGGATCCGCGCCCGGCTCGATGCGCAGGCGTTCGCGCACCGTGTCGCGGTCGATATGGGAGGCCTCGACGGCATCCTCCGGCAGGCGGTAGAGCCACCAGGCCAGGGCGGCCTGGGTGCGGGTCTCGGACCAGGGCTCCAGGTCCGTCCCGATGCGTTCGGCGTGGGCACCCAGATCCTCGTCGAAGAACGGTTCCAGACGATCCAGGGCGGCGATCGGATCGGGCAGGTCCGGGCGTTCCCCGCCCAGTGCCTCGGCAGCGCGGGCCAGTTCCTGGCGGGCAATCTCCGGCCAGATCTGCGAGGGCAGGTAGCCTTGCATCGCCGGCCGCCCGGTGGCGGTAATGCCGTGGAGGTAGCCGTTGCGGGTAAGCAGATAGCGATCCAGCGCGTCCAGCGCCTCGCGCGCCCAGTCGAGCGTGTCGCGGTCGTCCAGCACCCGGGCCATGTTGGCGAGCGCCGCAATGGCCTGGCCGGATGTGTCCGCATAGGTATTGCGGTCGACCCTCGGCGGGGCGGTCTGGGTACGGGTTTCCGGGTCCAGCTGATAGTAGTCGCGGTCGGCGTACTGGCTGTTGCCGAAGCGCAGCTGGCGGGCGTCCCACAGGTGGTCGCGCAGGTAGTCGCGGATGCCGCGCGCGATCTCCGCGTAGTGTTCGTCGCCGAGGTGATCATGGGCCTCGGAGAACAGCCACAGGAAGGCGGCGTTCTGGTCCAGGCGCTTCGAGGTCTCCAGGGCCAGGACGGGGTCGCGCTGGTCCGGATCGTGGAAGAAGAAGAAACCGCCCTCGACCTCGTCGTAGAGGTCCTCCGCGATCTGGTCGAGCAGGCCCGGCATGCGGTCATCCCAGGCATCGGCACCAAGAAGGAAGCGGTAGGTCCAGGGCTGCGGGCGCTTGCTGAGGGTGCCGAAGGTGGCGCTGCCGCTCAGGCGGTCGGCGCGGTTGTCATAGACCTCGTCCAGCATCTCCATGAAGGCGTCGAGATCGGCAATCGCCGCATCGTCCGGCGTGATCTCGCGGCCGGTGACCGAGAACATGTCACGCTGCGCCTGGAGGATGCTCTCGAGGTCGCGGGCGGTCACGTGCCCGGTGAACCGGGTCAGCATCTCGTCCTCGTGATTCACGATGACCACGAAGGGCAGGCCGCGCCCGCCGTAGCGTCGGAACAGGTCCGCGCGTTCGTCCAGATCGACCAGCACCGGGATGTAGTGTTCGTCGATGGCATCCACCACCGAGGGGTTCTCCAGCGACTCGTCCTGGAAGTCGCGGCACCATGTGCACCACTGGCCATGGAAGTAGAGGAAGATCGGACGCTCGCGGGCCTCGGATTCTGCGAACAGCCCGCTGTCCCAGTCCTGCCAGTCGATGCTCGAGTCGGTCGGATAGTCTGCCGCGGTCACGGGTGACAGCAGCAGGAGCAGGGCCAACCCCATAAGGAGGGCAGGAACGCCGGACCGGCGGTGGCGAGGCGAGGACAGCGGAATGGGAGGGACGAATCGGTGGGTCATGGCAGCGGCCCGATGGTAAAGGTGCCTGTGGTTATAGACCACCGGGCACAGGCCGCGTTCCTGCACGGATGCGGGTGATACGATGGCGCGAGTTTTCGCGCATCAGGGGAAGTGCATGAACGTCGAACGCGCCGGACGCCGCGCCCTGCATCACGTCGAGGTGGCCGTGCTGGTCGTCATCGCGGTGGCCACCGTGATCGCGATCCTGCAGGAGATCGCCAGCATGATCTCGGCAATGTGGGTCGGGCTTGCCGACCTGCTGTTGCTGTTCATCTTTCTCGAGGTGCTGGCGATGGTCGGGATCTATCTGCGATCCGGGCGCCTGCCGGTGCGCCTGCCCATCTACATCGCGATCGTCGCGCTGGCGCGTTACGTGATCATCGACATGAAGGACATGTCGGTCTGGGAGCTGATCGCGGTGACGGCGGGGGTCCTGATCCTCGCCGGGGCCGTGCTGATCCTGCGCTATGGCCATATCCGCTTCCCCTACGATGACGAGGGCCGGATCACCCCGGGCATCGAGAAGGATCCCGCGAAGGAACAGGATGCGCCGAGGGGACGCTACGGGTCCGATCAATGACCGGGGGCGGAGCGGACCAGCGGGTGATCGTGCTGCTCCCGGGCCTGTGGGCATCGCCGGGGGCGACCGCGGGTGATGGATCGCCCGCAGTGCGGCGTCTGGCCCGCTGGCTCGGTCGCGCCAGGCCGGCGGAGGCGCTGGCGGGGGCTTGCGGCTGGGAGGCGGCATTGGCCGAAAGGCTGGGCTATCGGCCGCGGGGAACGGGCTTGCGGACCTGGCTGGCGCAGCCGATACAGCTGACGCCGGGGATGAAGGACCTGGTGGCCTCGCCTGTAGAACCGGTGGCGGACGCCGATCGCCAGGCCCTGTGGGCGGCCGCGCAGCCGGAACTGGAAGCGGCCGGCGCAAGCCTGAGCCTGGGCGACGACGGCCTGTGGGCGCTGCGCATGGACGCGGAGGGGGAGGCCTCGGGCCCGCCGCCGTCGGTAGGGCTCGGGCGGTCCATGGTCGCCCACTCGCTGGAGGGCGATGTGGCGCGGCGCCTGCAGGTCCTGGCGACCGGCTTGCAGATGGCCTGGTTCCAGCATCCGGTCAATCTGGAGCGCGAGCGCCAGGGGTGCGGTGCGGTGCACGGGCTCTGGTTGTGGACGCCGGGGTATGCCGGTGGCCCCACCGATGTGAGCCGGGTATGCGGGGCCGGGGCGATCGGCCGCTGGCTGGCACAGGGCGCCGGCATCGACTGGTGTCCGGACCCAGCCTGCACGCCGGCGGAGGCGGGCGACACGGTGGCGGTGGTCGACGCCCTCGGGGCGCCGCCGTCACCCGAGCGACGCCTGGAGCTGCTGGAATCGGTCGCCGACGACGTGGCCGCGCCCCGGGTGCGCGACCTCCTTCGCGGTCGTCTGCGAGCCCTCGAGTTCGTGGACCCGCAGTGCGACGACCCTGTGCTGCGGCTCGAACGTCGCCACGCGCTGGCCTTCTGGCGACGGCCACGGCGGCCCTGAATCGGTGTGCGGGTGTTATACTGCGCGGCTTTTCTCGCCACGTGATGGAACGTGCCGCGCGCTTCGCGGCACCCGACGGAAACTGCCATGGAACTGAACGCGCTGTATTCCCGAATCGATGACCTGAAGGGCCGTCTGGATGCCCTTAGGGGGTATCTTTGACTACCCTGCCAAGGAAGAACGGCTAGAGGAAGTCCAGCGCGAGCTGGAGCAGAACCCGGATATCTGGAACGACCCGGAGCAGGCCCAGGCCCTGAACAAGGAGCGCGCCCAGCTCGAGGGTGTGGTCGTTAATGTCCGCGAGATCGGGACCCAGCTGGACGAGAGCCGGGATCTGCTGGAGATGGCCGAGGCGGACGATGACGAGGAAACGGCGGCATCGGTCGAGGCCGATGTCGAGGCGCTGACCGCGCGTATCGAGGGCCTGGAGTTTCGCCGCATGTTCTCCGGCGATATGGACGAGGCCAACGCCTACCTCGATATCCAGGCCGGTTCCGGGGGCACCGAGGCCCAGGACTGGGCCAACATCCTGCTGCGCATGTACCTGCGCTGGGCCGAGCACAAGGGCTTCAAGGCCGAGGTGATCGAGCTCTCCGAGGGCGAGACCGCCGGGATCAAGAGCGCGACGGTGCACATCCAGGGCGAGTACGCCTTCGGCTGGCTGCGCACCGAGACCGGCGTGCACCGGCTGGTGCGCAAGTCGCCGTTCGATTCCGGCAACCGGCGGCATACCTCGTTCGCGTCGGTGTTCGCCTCTCCAGAGATCGACGAGAACTTCGAGATCGAGATCAATCCCGCGGATCTCCGGGTGGATACCTACCGCTCCTCCGGCGCGGGTGGCCAGCACGTGAACACCACTGACTCGGCGGTGCGCATCACGCACGTCCCGACCGGGGTGGTCACTGCCTGTCAGGCCGGCCGCTCGCAGCACAAGAACCGCGAGATGGCGATGAATCAGCTGCGCGCCAAGCTCTACGAGCGCGAGCTGCAGGAGCGCAACGCCGAGAAACAGGCGGTGGAGGACACCAAGTCCGACATCGGCTGGGGCAGCCAGATCCGCTCCTATGTGCTGGACCAGTCGCGGATCAAGGATCTGCGCACCGGCGTCGAGGTGGGCAATACCCAGGCCGTACTCGACGGCGATCTCGACCCCTTCATCGAAGCCAGCCTGAAGAGCGGCTTGTAAGTATCCCTATTGGCGGAATTCGCGATGACCGAAACCACTGACGAGAACAAGCTGATCGCCCAGCGCCGCGCCAAGCTGAACGAGCTGCGTGCGGCCGGCCCGGCCTTCCCCAACGACTTCCGCCGCGACGCGCTGGCCGCGGAGTTGCATGCGGCACATGACGAAACCGAGGGCGAGGACCTGGAGGCGCAGGGGATCCGCGTGGTTGTGGCCGGGCGCATGGTCGGCAAGCGCGTGATGGGCAAGGCGAGCTTTATTCGCCTGCGCGACCAGTCGGGCGATATCCAGCTGTTCGCCGAGCGCGACCGGTTGCCGGAGGGCGTCTACCCGGCGTTCAAGCAGTGGGATCTGGGGGACATCGTTGGCGGGCAGGGTACGCTGTTCAAGACCAAGACCGGCGAGCTGACGGTCAAGCTGGATGAGCTGCGCCTGCTGACCAAGAGCCTGCGCCCGCTGCCGGAGAAGTTCCATGGCCTGACCGATCAGGAACAGCGCTATCGCCAGCGCTACGTGGACCTGATCACCAGCCCGGACAGCCGCGAGCTGTTCCGCACCCGCACCCGGATCGTGCGCTACATCCGCGAATACTTCGAGCGCGAGGACTTCATCGAGGTGGAGACCCCGATGATGCAGGTGATCCCGGGCGGCGCGACCGCGCGGCCGTTCGCCACGCACCACAATGCGCTGGACATGCCGCTGTACCTGCGCATCGCGCCGGAGCTGTACCTGAAGCGTCTGGTCGTCGGCGGCTTCGAGAAGGTCTTCGAGATCAACCGCAATTTCCGCAACGAGGGGCTGTCCACCCGGCACAACCCCGAGTTCACCATGCTGGAGTTCTACGAGGCGTTCGTGGACTACCATGCGCTGATGGACCGCACCGAGACGTTGCTGCGCGGGCTGTGCGAGGACGTGCTGGGCACGACCACCATCGAGTACCAGGGCGAGACCTACGATTTCGGCCAGCCGTTCACCCGCATGACGGTTCGCGAGGCGATCCTCGAGCACAATTCGGAGATCAGCAGCGAGGACCTCGCGGACATCGACAAGGTGCGCGCCCACTGCGAGCGTCTGGAGATCCCGATCAAGGCGAGCTTTGGGCTCGGCAAGCTGTGGACCGAGATCTTCGAATACACCGCCGAGAACAAGCTGCGCCACCCGACCTTCATCACCGCCTATCCGACCGAGGTCTCGCCGCTGGCGCGGCGCAACGACGACGACCCGTTCGTGACCGATCGCTTCGAGTTGTTCGTCGGTGGGCGCGAGATCGCCAACGGCTTCTCCGAGCTCAACGACCCCGAGGACCAGGCCGAGCGTTTCCAGGCCCAGGTCGCGGAGAAGGACGCGGGCGACGACGAGGCGATGCACTACGACGCCGACTACATCCGCGCCCTGGAATATGGCCTGCCGCCCACGGCCGGCGAGGGCATCGGCATCGACCGCCTGGTGATGCTGCTGACGAACAGCCCGTCGATCCGTGACGTGCTGCTGTTCCCGCACCTGCGCCCGGAGGCCTGATTCGGCACACCACGCCGTCGCGTGAACAATCCCCCGGTCGTCGTGTCCCATTTCTGCAATGGCAGATAACGGGAGGTACGGCATGCGAGAGGCAATGACACGAGGCTACGCCATCCGCACCGGTGCGCTGGTCGCGGGGCTGGCGCTGGTGGGCTCGGCCCTGGCCGGCGAAGTGGTCGAGGAAGGCATCTCGAGCGAGTACGAACAATTCGATCTCGTGCGGGTAGCCGGTGGTCTGGAGCATCCCTGGTCGGTAGCCTTCCTGCCGGACGGCGGCTATCTGGTGACCGAACGGACGGGTGCGCTGAAACAGGTGCGCGATGGCGAGGTGAGCTCGGTCGAGGGTGTGCCGGAGGTCGTGGCGCGCGGCCAGGGCGGCTTGCTGGATGTCGTGCTGCACCCGGACTTCGCGGCGAACCACCGGGTGTATTTCACCTATGTCACCGGGGATTCCGACCAGTCCTACACCGCGCTGGGGCGCGGGCGTCTGGAGGACGGGGCCCTGCACGAGGTGGAGGAGCTGTTCCGTCAGGACCGGGGCGGCAGCAATCCGGGCCACTTCGGTTCGCGGCTGGCCTGGCAGGCCGATGGCACCCTGTTGATGACGATCGGCGATCGTCGGCAGGAAGACCCGTCCCAGGACCTTTCTGCACATACCGGGTCCCTGCTGCGCCTGACCGAGGATGGCGAGGCCCCGGCGGACAACCCGTTTGTCGACCGCGATGATGCCCAGCCACACATCTTTGCCTATGGCCTGCGCAATTCGCAGGGTCTGGTGGTGGATCCGGCGGACGGCACGATCTGGCTGACGGACCATGGGCCCCGGGGCGGGGATGAACTTAATCGCATGGAAGCCGGGGGCAACTACGGCTGGCCGGTGGTGTCGCGGGGGCGCGACTACCGGTCCGAGGAACCCTTTGGCGAGGCGCGTCACGACGCGGACATGATCGACCCGGTCTACGAGTTCCTGCCGACGCTGGCGCCGTCCGGGCTGGCGATGGTGACCGCGGATCGCTTCGAGTCCTGGCAAGGCAATCTGCTGGCGGGTGGCCTGCGTGCCGAACGGATCCTGCGCATCGTGATCGAGGACGACGAAGTCGTGCACATGGAAGAGCTGCTGCACGGCAAGATCGGGCGCATTCGTGATGTCCGCGAGGGACCGGAGGGGCACATCTATGTGCTGACGGACCATTCGGATGGCGGGCTTTATCGCCTGGAATGAGCCCGATCCCGATCCCGAGCCCATGGCCGGCATTGGTGCCGCGAGTTCCGGGCCCGCACGGGCCTGCAAACAGGAGCCGGTCTTAGCGGCTTCGGCCCGAGGCGCCCCGACGTCAGTCGCCGGCTGGCTCCAGTAACAGGGCCGCCAGTGGCGGCAGATGCAGGTAGAGCGTCGCGGGGTGCCCGTGGCGTTCCACCGGCTCGGCATAGGCCTCCGCCGGGCCGCGCGAGCCCCCACCGTAGACCTCGGCGTCGCTGTTCAGGGTGACCCGCCAGCGCCCGGCGTGGGGCGCGGGTACGGGGTAGGCCGGGCGCTCCACCGGCGTCAGGTTCAGCACCACTACGACCTGGCGGCCCTGGTGGTCGCGGCGCACGAAGCTGAGGGTGGAGTGCTCGGCGTCGTCGCAGTCCAGCCAGTCGAAGCCGTCCGGCTCGAATTCGCGGGCGTGCAGGGCCGGGTCTTCACGGTACACCCGGTTGAGGTCGCGCACCAGGTTCTGCAGGCCCTGGTGCAGCGGGTACTGCAGCACGTACCAGTCCAGTTCGCGATCCTCCGACCATTCCGGACCCTGGCCGAATTCCTGGCCCATGAACAGCAGCTTCTTGCCGGGGTAGAGCCACTGCCAGCTGTAGAGCAGGCGCAGGTTGGCGTGCTGTTCCCACTCGTTGCCGGGCATGCGGCCGCGCAGACTGCGCTTTCCGTGTACCACCTCGTCATGCGAGAACGGCAGGACGAAATTCTCGCTGTAGGCGTAGAGTTGGCCGAAGGTGAGCTGGCCATGGTGGTGGGTGCGGTAGATCGGGTCCATCCCGAAATAGGTCAGGGTGTCGTGCATCCAGCCCATGTTCCACTTCATGGTGAAGCCCAGCCCGCCCATGGAAGGCGGGCGGCTGACCCCCGGCCAGGCGGTGGATTCCTCGGCGATCATGGCGACGCCCGGATGACTGGTCTGGACCGTCTCGTTCAGGTGGCGCAGGAAGTCGATGGCCTCCAGGTTTTCGTTGCCGCCGTGGATGTTGGGCAGCCAGTCCTCGCCTTCGCGGTCGTAGTCGCGATAGAGCATGGAGGCGACGGCATCCACGCGCAGGCCGTCGAGGTGGAAGTCCTCGACCCAGCATAGGGCGCTGGAGAGCAGGAAGTTGCGGACCTCGGGGCGCGAGTAGTTGAAGATCAGCGTGCCCCAGCCGCGGTGCTCGCCGATGCGCGGGTCGGCGTGCTCGTACAGCGCGGTGCCGTCGAAGCGGGCCAGCGCGAACTCGTCGCGCGGGAAGTGGCCCGGGACCCAGTCGAGGATCACGCCCAGTCCGGCCTGGTGGGCCTGGTCGACGAAGTAGCGAAAGTCGTCCGCGTTGCCGAAGCGAGAGGTGGGGGCGAAAAACCCCGTGCTCTGGTAGCCCCAGGAGCCGTCGAACGGGTGCTCGGTGATCGGCAGCAACTCGAGGTGGGTGAAGCCCAGGTCGCGCGCGTAGGGCACCAGACGCTCGGCCAGGTCGCGGTAGTTGGGCCATTCGCCCTCCGGGCTGCGCTGCCAGGAGCCCAGGTGCACCTCGTAGATGCTCATGGGCCGGTGCTTCCAGGCCTCGGGATCGCGATTGCGCATCCAGTGGTCGTCGTCCCAGGCGTAGCGGCTGGGGGGCTGGATCCGCGAGGCGGTCTCGGGGCGGAGCTGGTAGGCGCGGGCGTAGGGATCGGCCTTCAGGTGCAGACTGCCCTGGTCGCGGTTGCGGATCTCGAACTTGTACAGCGTCTCCGTGGCCAGGTCCGGGATAAAGAGCTCCCATATGCCGCTGCCGGGGTGGACGGTCATCGGGTGGCAGCGGCCATCCCAGCGGTTGAAGTCACCGACCACCGAGACGCGCTCGGCGTTGGGCGCCCAGACGGCAAAGCGCACGCCGTGGATGCCGTCGCGGGTGAGCGGATGGGCACCCAGCATGCGGTGGGCATGCCAGTGGCGGCCTTCGGCGAACAGGTGGCGGTCGAATTCGGGGATGTCCGGCGCGAAGGCCCAGGGATCGACCTGCTGCAATGTTGTCGTGCCACCCTCGGCGTGCCACTCCAGCTGCGGGTGCGCGGGGAGGTCGTCCGACGGGCCTTGCCACAGGAACAGCCCCGGGTACCCGGCGGCGGGTTCCAGTGAAGCGGGGCGACCGTCACAAAGTGTGATGGACGCCGCGTCCGCGTGCGGCAGCCAGGCTCGGTAGCAGATGGTTTGTTGATCCAGCGCATGGCGGCCGAGGACGCTATGGGGATCATGGTGTCGCGCCTCGGCCAGACGTCCCAATGAATCGGCGACGGAGCGGGTGCATTTGTCGGGGGCTGTTGCCATACTCGGATCAAGCTCGCGTTTCGGAGGTGGAACAGCAGGGTTCGGGTTGGATTGGCCGAACACGTGGGTATCACTCTTTTTGGCAAGGATGGATGCATGACTCCACAACCGCAACGTTACGTTAGCCGCCTGACCCGGGAGACCCTCGCCCTGATTCTGGCCGGCGGACGTGGTTCGCGACTGAAACAATTGACACTGTGGCGGGCCAAGCCGGCCGTGCCCTTCGGCGGGAAGTTCCGCATCATCGACTTCCCCCTGTCCAACTGCATCAACTCCGGGATTCGCCAGGTGGCGGTGGTCACCCAGTACAAGGCACATTCGCTGATCCAGCACATGCAGCGTGGCTGGAGCTTCCTGCGCGGGGAGTTTGGCGAGTTCATCGAGCTGCTGCCGGCGCAGCAGCGCATCGAGACCTCCTGGTACGCCGGGACGGCCGATGCGGTCTATCAGAACATCGACATCATCCGGCAGCACAACCCACGCTATGTGCTGATCCTGGCCGGCGACCACATCTACAAGATGGACTACGGCCAGATGATCGCCTTCCACGTGGAGAGCGGGGCCGACATGACGGTGGGCTGCCTGGAGGTGGAGCAGGAGCGCGCCAAGGCCTTCGGCGTCATGGGCGTGGATGCCGCCAGCCGCATCACCTCGTTTGCCGAGAAGCCGGAGGACCCGGCGCTCATCCCCGGCAGCAAGACCCACTCGCTGGCTTCCATGGGGATCTACGTGATCAACACCGAATTCCTGTTCGAGCAGCTGATCAAGGATGCGGACGACACCTTTTCCAGCCACGACTTCGGCAAGGACATCATTCCCGGCATCATCGAGCGCTACCAGGTGATGGCCTATCCGTTCCGCGACGAGCAGGGCGTGCGCCAGGGCTACTGGCGCGACGTGGGGACGATCGACTCCTACTGGCAGGCGAACCTGGAGCTGATCGGCGTGACCCCTGAACTGAATCTGTACGACTCGGAATGGCCGATCTGGACCTACCAGGAGCAGCTGCCGCCGGCCGGGTTCGTGTTCGATGACGAGGACCGCCGCGGCATGGCGATCGACTCCATGGTTTCCGGCGGCTGCATCATCTCCGGCAGTACCGTGCGTCACTCGCTGCTGTTCTCGAATGTGCAGGTCAATGCCTGTGCCACGGTCGAGGACTCGGTGATCCTGCCAAGCGTGACCGTTGGCGAGAACTGCGTAATCCGCAACGCGGTGATCGACAAGGGCTGCAGGGTGCCGGACGGGACGGAGATCGGGGTGGACGACGAGGCCGATGCCCGCGACTACTTCGTCTCCCCGGGCGGGGTGCGGGTGGTGACGCCGGAGATGCTTGGACAGGCGACCCACCATGTCCGCTGAATCCGACGCAAGGACGGCCCTCGCTACGCAGGCACCACAGCTCGACGTGGTGCTGTGCTGGCACATGCATCAGCCGCAGTACTACGACTCGGGCGCGCGCGAGTACGTGCTGCCGTGGACCTATCTGCATGCGCTGAAGGACTACACCGACATGGCGGCCCACCTGGAGGCCTGTCCCCAGGCCCGGGCGGTGGTGAATTTCGCGCCGATCCTGCTGGAGCAGATCGCGGACTATGGTGAACGGCTGGATGCCGGCATCGGCAGTCGCTCGAGCTTTGGTGATCCGGTACTCGACCTGCTGCAGATGGACATTGTCCCGGTGGATCCCGTGCAGCGTCGCGAGATCCTGCGCGTCTGCCTGCGCGCGCATGCCCCGCGGATGATCGAGCCCTTCCCGCTGTTCGAGCGCCTGGCGGCGCTGGCGCGCCAGGCGCTGGAGGACCCGGTGCTGCTGGCGCACCTGGACACCCGCTATTTCCAGGACCTGGCCACCTGCTACCACCTGGCCTGGCTAGGGGAGACGGTGCGCCGCGCCTATCCGGAGGTACAGGGCTGGCTGAAGGCCGAGACGGGTTTCAACCGCGATGTTCGCGGTCGTCTGCTGAAGCTGATCCGCGACGAGGTGAAGGCGATCCTGCCGCGCTATCGTGAACTGGCGGAGCAGGGGCGTGTGGAACTCTCCTTTACACCCTATGCGCACCCGATCATGCCGTTGCTTCTGGACCTGAACTCGGCACGCGAGGCGATGCCGGATGTCGAGTTGCCGAATGCGCCGGCATATCCGGAGGGCGAGGCGCGTGTGCGCTGGCACATCGAACGCGGTCTGGAGGTGTTCGAGCAGTACTTCGGCTTCCGTCCACGCGGCTGCTGGCCGTCGGAGGGCAGTCTCAGCGAAGCCACGGTGCGCCTGCTGGATGACTACGGGATCTGCTGGACGGCCAGCGGCCAGACCGTGCTGGGCAACAGCCTGGCCGCGGCGGGGCAGACGGCCGAGTCGCATACCGGCTCGGCGGAACAGGAGGGCTGGCTGCACCGGCCCTATTGCCTGGAAGGTGCAAGGACCGAGCTGTTCTTTCGCGATGACGGCTTGTCCGATGCCATCGGGTTTCGCTACGCCGACTGGCATGCCGACGATGCCGTCGGGGATTTCGTGCAACACCTGGAAAATATTGCCGAGGCTTCTCCCGAGGGTGGCGTGGTGCCGGTCATCCTGGATGGCGAGAATGCCTGGGAGTACTACCCGGATAACGGATTTTACTTCCTGCGGGCGCTGTACGAGCGGCTGGCGGAAAACCCGCGGCTGAACCTGTGCACCTTCTCCGACGTCTGCCAGCGTACCGGCCCGCGGACGGAACGTGGTGAACTGCCGGGCATGGTGGCCGGTTCCTGGGTGTACGGGACCTTCTCCACCTGGATCGGCGATCCGGACAAGAACCTGGGCTGGGATCGCCTGATCGAGGCCTGGACGGCCGTGGATCAGGCCATCGCACGGCATCCGGCCCTGGATACGCCGGAGTTGCGCAAGCAGCTGGCGGTCTGCGAGGGGTCCGACTGGTGCTGGTGGTTCGGGGAATACAACCCGGCCGGCTCAGTGAGTGACTTCGAACAACTCTACCGCCGCCACCTCGCACGCCTGTACCAGCTGGCCGACCTGGAAGTGCCGGAGTCCCTGGGCGAGGTACTTTCGGTCGGTGGTGGTGATCCGGCTGCGGGTGGGACCATGCGGAAGGGACAGTAGTCGATGGAGGCGGGTGAGGAGCACTGTAACCCCCTGATGCAGCGGCGCCGGGCCGGCGTGTTGCTGCATCCGGTCTCGCTGCCGGGTCCGGGCCCGGTGGGCACGCTGGGGCAGGAGGCCTTCCGCTTCCTCGACTGGGCACGGGACGCCGGGTTCAGCCTGTGGCAGATTCTCCCGCTGCATCCGCCCCAGGAGGACGGCTCCCCGTATGCGAGTATCTCCGCCTTCGCGGGGGATGTCCGTCTGATCGATCCGCAACGTCTTGGCGAACGCGCGGGCCTGGATGGGCCGGATTCGCCCGTCGAGACCCTGCTGCACGAGGCGCGGGAACGGCTGGAGCAGATGGCCGACGGCTGGGCTCAGGCCTATCAGGCGTTTCGCGACGCTCAGGGGCCGGTGTGGCTGGAGGATTTCGCGCGCTTCGTGGTCATTCGCGCACGCCAGGGCGACCGTCCCTGGTGGGAATGGCCGGCGGGGTTGCGCGACCGTGATCCGGAGGCCCTGGCGGCCGTGGAAACCGAGTCGGGGGAGGCACTGGAGGCCGTGTGTTTCGCCCAGTTCGTGCTGTTCGACCAGTGGCAGGACGTGCGCGAGCATGCGCGCGCACGGGATATCCTGATCCTCGGCGACATGCCCATCTTCGTGGCCCACGACTCCGCGGAGGTCTGGGCCCACCGCGACCTGTTCGATCTGGATGCGACGGGGCACCCCCTGACGGTGGCCGGCGTGCCGCCGGATTACTTCTCCGAGACCGGCCAGCGCTGGGGCAATCCCCATTACCGCTGGGACCGTCTGGCCGAACGGGGGTACGACTGGTGGGTCGAGCGCATGCGCTGGACGCTGGAGACGGTGGATGCGGTGCGGATCGACCACTTCCGCGGTTTCGAGGCCAGCTGGGCCGTGCCGGCAAGCGAGCCGGATGCCACGCAGGGCCACTGGGTGGCGGGGCCGGGTGCCGACTTCTTTGAACAGCTGCAGGACCGTCTGGGCGTACTGCCGTTGCTGGCAGAGGACCTGGGCGTGATCACCCCGGAGGTGACGGCCTTGCGTCTGCGCTTCGACCTGCCCGGCATGCGCATCCTGCAGTTCGCCTTCGAGGGCGGGCCGGACAACCCCTACCTGCCGGCCAATCACGACGAACTGAGTGCCGTGTACACCGGCACCCATGACAATGACACTACCCTGGGCTGGTTCCGTTGCCTGGACCTGGAGATGCAGCAGCATGTAATCGCGACGCTGGACGAGGGCCCGGCCGGAGAGATGCCCTGGCCGCTGATCCGCGCGGCGTTCCGTTCGCCGGCGCAGCTGGCGATCCTGCCCATGCAGGATGCCCTGCAGCTGGGGTCGGATGCGCGCATGAACATCCCCGGTACGGTGGACGAGCGCAACTGGAGCTGGCGCTTCGAATGGAGCGAGCTGCCCGAGGGGCAGACGGACGCATTGCGCGCACTGGCGCAGGAGACCGGACGCCTCGATTGACGGCAGCCCCCGTTGGGGTCCTGCGGGCGCCCGGGTCGAACACAAAAAAGCCCGGCCCCCTCGCGGGAGCCGGGCGTTTCGTCGGGCGGAAGGGGAGGGCTGCGCGATCAGCGCATCATGCCGCCCTGCCCACCCTGTTGCTGCTGCATCTGCTGTTGCAGGCTCTGCATGCGCTCGATCACGTTGTCGATATCGGCGTTCTCCTGGCGCATGGCGGCCATCAGGTCGTCACGCAGGGATTCCTGGGCCTCGCGGATCTCCTGATCCTGCGCGACCGCCTGCTGGGCCTCCTGCAGGTTCATCTGCGCCTGCTGCACGTCCTCGGACTGGATAACCTGCTGGCGCTCTTCGGCGCTCAGGTCCGGATCGCGCAGGCGTTCCTCGGCGGATTCGAGGGTTTCCAGATCGCGGCGCGGCTGGTAGCCGGCGGACTCCATCTTGTCCAGCACCAGGTTTTCCAGTTCTTCGCCTTTCTGCTCCAGCTGCGGGTTGTTCTGAATGGCTTGCTGCTGGGTCTCGGCGAGGGTCTGCTGGAGCTGCTGCATCTCCATCTGCGGGTTACCGCCCTGGCCGCCTTGCATGCCCATACCACCCTGGCCTTGCTGGCCCATCCCCTGGGCCATGACGAGCGGGCTGGCCAGGGCGAGCGCGGCGGCGGCGATCAGTCCGGCGAGGGACTGCGAACGAATCTTCATAAAACTTCTCCTCATAAGTACAGGTATAGCGTAGACAATCGCACTTAACCCCAGCTTAACAAGCGTGGCCCGGTGATGCCGGCGGCAGCATGCGCCAGGTGCCCCGGGTGCCGAGCCGCAACGCCCCGGAAACGCATCACATCAAGGCCAATGCGCTGTCGCGCCCGGCCACGTGGGCGCGCCTTGTCGCCGGTGAGCCGTCTGAGATGCCCATATGGACGTTGGGGGCGTACGGCCTTCCGGGAGGACTCTCCGCTGTTCGGGAAGCCACGCTGAAGGGTTACGGTACCAGTCAAAGAACGGCATGAGGCGGCGTTGTTCCCCGGGCGTGATGGGGTAACCGCATCGGTGTGACGCCCGTTCCAGTCCGGGGGCGGCGATCCGATTGGCCGGGTCGCTTGTGGCCGCATGCCAGTGGCCGCGGCGAGAGGCCTCACCATCGGCCGTAGTCCGCTTCGCGGATGACCACGCCCAGCGGCAGCATCTCCGTTGGCTGGTTGGCTGGTTGGCTGGTTGGCTCCGGAGCCGGCATGGCTCGCTTGCTAGCGCGGATGGGTGTACCCGAAGTCGTCCGGACAAGCCCCGCGCGGGCGGTCGATCATTGCGCACAATCCCGGGTACGGGTGAACAGGGCGATGTCACGCGACGGCAGCTTCAGTGCGCAATCCAGCTGGTCCGCGATCCAGTGCAGGGTCTCGGGCCCGTAGAAGGCGACATGGGTGGGATCGCGGCGGTAATGCCAGCGGCGAAAGCGGGCCGCCTCGGGAGGCCATTCGGTCATCACGGCCAGGATGCCGCCGGGGCGCAGGTGGTCGAGCATGGTCTGCAGCGCCTCCCGGGGACGGTGTATGTGTTCCATGACTTCGGTGCAGGTGACGAAATCCCAGCCGGGGCCGGGTGGGTCGGGCCGGTCGGGCGCAAAGGCCGGGTCCCAGGTGTCCATCCGGTAGCCCTGATGCCGCAGCAGGGTTGCGAGGACCGGTTGTGGTCCGCAGCCCCAGTCGAGGCCGCGAGCGGGCGGCGGCAGAGCCTCGAGCAGTGGCTGTATCACCCGCTGTAAATGGGCCTGGTAGCCCGGATCGTCGGGGCGGTTTTCGTGGGTGCGGTAATACGCACGTTCCGCCTCGCGGTCGGGCCAGTCAGAGGGTTCGAGACTCACCAGGTGGCAGTTAGGACAGCGGCGGTAGTCGCCGGGCGAGGGGTCGCCGACGCCGCGGTGGTGAAACGGTCGGGTGGGATGTTTGCACAGCATGCAGGTGTCCGGTGCGGACGACCTCATCGACGCAGGTACCGGAACCACGAGGCGATGTTCAGCAGGCTCATCAACGATTGTGACAGGTAGGTATAGGCAGCGGCCTTCAGGATGCGTTCGGCATGCGGGTAGTCGGGCGGGTGCAGATACTTGCCGTCGCGGAGCATCGGCATGGCACGCCGGAAGCTGGCATCCAGTTCGGTGGGCAGGGTGATGAAATGGACCAGTGCGGCGAGTCCCATGGACAGCACCCCGGCCAGCAGGAACAGGATCGCGGGCGCCGGGTGACGGGCGAGGATCGTGATAAAGGGGATGGCGACCAGCAGCCAGGCGCCGATCTGCTGTCCGTATCCCGCGACGCAGACCAGGTAGCTGCGCATGCGCAGCGGGGCGTAACCCTCCGCATGCTGGATGGCGTGGCCCACTTCGTGGGCGGCCACGGTGACCGCCGTGAGCGAGTGTCCGTCGTGGTTTTCCTCCGACAGGCGCACGGTGCGGGCGTCCGGATCGTAGTGATCGCCTTTGGTGGTGGTCTCCACCCTGACCTTGTGCAGCCCGTGACGGTCCAGCAGGTCGCGGGCCAGTTCCGCGCCCGTGCCGTCGTAGCGGTCCGCCGGCTGGTGGTATTTCTTCATGACGTGGCGCACCCAGAGGCCCGGTGCCCAGGCGAGGAGCAGCAACAGAGGCGCGAGCAGGATCAACAGTCGCATGGACCTATATTGACCCAAATCCCTCCCTGTCGGAAAGGGTAAGACGGCTCAGGACAGGATGCCGGTTGCCGGGAGGCCAGGATCGGCCTCCGCGGCAACCGTGCGCATCAGTCGTCGGTCTCGTCGTAGTCGCCCTTGTGCTTCGGGTTCGGGCGCGCGCGCCGGTCGTTCGAATAGTCCTGGTCGTCCGTGCCACCCTCCGGGGCGGCCTGGATCATGCGCAGGTTCGCCGCAGGGGCCGACCCGTCCTTCTCCTGACCGAAGTAGATGGTCTGGTGCGGGAACGGGATCTCGATGCCGGCGGCGTCGAAGTGACGCTTGACCAGACGGTTGAAGGCGCGCCCCAGACCGAACTGGGTGCCCGGCAGGGTCTTGATCCGGACCCGCACGTTGACCGAGCTGTCGGCCAGTGCGGTGACCCCGTGGACCTCCATCTCGTCGAGGATGTTCGGACCCTGGTCCGGGTCTTCCTTCAGCTCCTCGAAGGCCTCGCGCAGACGCACGATGACCTCGTCGATGTCTTCGCGGTAGGCCACCCCGTATTCGCCCACGTGGTAGGCGAACTCGCGCATGTAGTTGGCGACCGCATCCACCGAGGAGAACGGGATCAGGTGGTAGGTCCCGGACAGGTCGCGGATGCCGAGCGAGCGGATGGTCAGGCGTTCGACCACGCCGGTGGTACCGGCGACGGTGACCACGTCGCCGACGTTGATCGCGTTCTCCAGCTGGATGAAGACCCCGGTGATCACGTCCTGGACCAGCTTCTGGGCACCGAATCCGATCGCCAGCCCGAGCACACCGGCGCCGGCCAGCAGCGGGCCGATGTTCACGCCGATCTCGGCCAGCACGATCATGGTGGTCATCACGATCAGCACGATGGCCACCGCGTTGCGGAAGATGGTCAGCAGTGTGGCCTCGCGCGCGGTCGGGCCGCCGTCCCCGGTGTTGGGGTTCATGCGGTGCTCGATCCAGCTGGCGAACACCAGCCAGATGGCCAGCACACCCAGCACGATCAAGGCCACCGAGATCGCGGTTCCCAGCAACGCCATGCCGGTATCGGAGGCCAGCCAGGTGGTCAGGCTGAAGGCACCCCAGGCATCTGCGACCACCGCCAGCACGATCAGCAGGATCACCAGGCGCATTACCCGCAACGCCTTCGGGATGTACGAGTTCAGCCGCAGTTCCAGCGACGGGAATTTCTCCCGGGTCTCCTCCGGCACGCGGATCTGGCGGCCAATCAGCTGGGTCAGCAGGTTGGCCACGAAGATGCCGACGAACGCGGCGAGCAGGGTCTGTCCGGTGGCCTTGGCCATGAAGGGCAGGGCGTCTTCCGGGCGGGTGATGCTGACCACGGCCAGGGCCAGGAAGTAGAGCAGGGCGATCCAGTGCCAGGACTTCGCGAGCAGCGAGGTCACGATGCGGGTGAAGGCGAATTCCGCCCGGTTGGCGAGGGCCATCAGGCGGTCATGTACCCGGGTGCGGTTCTGCAGGATGATCACGGCGGCGTAGAGGAAGGCCGTCAGCATCACGAGCAGTCCCAGCGAGCGGCCCGCCTCGGACGAGATCTGGTTGTTGGCAATTGGCACCAGCAGCAACAGGCCGTACCCGATATAGCCCACGATGCGGGCCAGCCAGGCATTCCAGTAGGCCGCCTCGTCCCCGGCCATCGGCAGCAGGCGCAGGCCGTGGTAGCGGGTGGCGAAGATCAGGCGCAGCGCCGCCTTGGTGACCTCGATCAGCAGGAAGGCGTTGAGGAACAGCGAGTGGCGGGTGTTCATTTCGCCCGATTCGCCCAGCACGAACAGCGCCAGGGCATAGCCGGCCAGCCAGGCAAGGATGACGATCAGGAAATCGATGATGGCGGCCAGGGTGACCGCCGGCAGCGCGCGCATCAGGCGCATGTGCTCGGCGGCATTCAGTGCCCAGCGGTCGAGCGCCGTGAACATCGGGGCGCCCAGCCGTCGCAGGATCAGGAACACCGCCACGGTGAACACGATGATGATGGCGAGATCGAGCACGGCCATGCCGAACACGGTCGGTTCGATCGCGCGGACGCGCTCGGCGATGTCCGTGGCAATGTCGTTCAGAGCCCGGACTTCGGCCACCGTGCCCTCGGCCAGCGACTGGGTCAGCTGGGCGATCTGGCGGGCGACGGATTCGCTTTCGCCTGTGTCTACCGGGACGGCATCTTCGGCCGTGTCGCTCTCGCTGGAGCCGCTGTCGGCGCGCAAGGCTTCCAGCAGGCGTTCGCGGGCCTCCTCGTTTTCCAGCGCGTCGATCAGCGTCTGCCGCAGGTCGTTGCCGGATTCCGCCCCGGCCGCGCTGGCGTCCTGAGCGGAGACGGCCCCCAGCGGCAGGGAGAATAGCAGGGCTGCGAGGACGAGCAGGCGGGAGAAGAAGCGAAACGGCGAGCGCTGGTGGGTCACGGCAAACCTCAATGTTCGGGGGCATCCATGGGAGCCGCCCATAATTGCGTCCATGCCGATGGACCCATTGAGCGGCGGTTCGCCCGTGCAGTCAGTGCGAGCAGTCTAAGGGCTGGAAGTTCCCCGCCACAATTCGGGCCAGGCGACCGTGGGCGGGTGCGTCCGGAGATGGCCACGGCCCCTGGCGGGGCCTCGCCATGACGTGGAAAAGCACCGTCATCGCGAGCGCCAGAGGCGCGTGGCGATCTTCGTGACCGACCTCGGCGTTGGTCGGGCACGAAGCTTACTCCAGCAGCATTGGGTCCAGCCAGGCGATGCCGAGCTGGGCCATCTGCTGCTCGACCCAGGCGATGCGCCGATCCAGCTGGGGTCCGGGCTGGACGGGGTTCATGCGGCCCGGGCTGGGCAGGATGGCGGCCAGGCGTGCGGACTGATGCCGGGTCAGTTCCGTCGCCGGCACGCCGAAATAGTGTTGCGCGGCATTCTCGATGCCGTAGATGCCGGGGCCCCATTCGGCCAGGTTGAGGTAGATCTCGAAGATTCGCCGCTTCGGCCACAGGGACTCCATACCCAGCGTGAAGCCTGCCTCCAGCGACTTGCGGACCCACGAACGGCCATGCCACAGGAACAGGTTCTTCGCGGTCTGCTGGCTGATGGTGCTGGCCCCGCGCAGGCGTCCGCCGCGCACGTGATCGCTGACGGCCTGGCGTACCGATCCCCAGTCGAATCCTCGGTGGTTCGGGAAATGCTGATCCTCGGCGGCGATGACCGCGAGCATCAGGTGGCGGGGCAGATCATCCAGCCGCTGCCAGTCCGGGCGCCGGTTCGAGGCGGTCTGCCAGTCGGTGGCCACCACCATGGCCATGCCGTAGGGCGGGTCGACGCGGGCGAACAACACCACCAGCGCGAGCATGGCCCCGACCCCCAGCGCCAGAAGAAACGCAGCCAGCCCGGCCGTCCAGTAGAGCAGGCGGCGCAACGGGCGGCGTTTGCGGCGCGCCCCCATTACCGGCCCCCTGCCTCGCGGGGCGCGCCGGCGGAGTCGATGTTGCGGTCGCGGGTCTCCATGAGGCGCAAGGATAACGCCTGCGCGTGCCGAGCGGGGCGGGTTTCGCGATGCGATCCGGTCTGCCGGCCCGTTGCTGGTCGAACTGTTTTCCGGTTTCGTGGCCCAATGGCGAAGGGGATGCCCGACCGCCCCGAAATCCGCCCCGACAACCCGACCGTTCGCGAAGGAGAGAGCCATGGACGTATTGCCCTATCGCTATGTCACACCCAGTGGCGAGGCCGTGTCCTTCGAGTTTCGCCTGCACCCCGAGACCGGCTCTGCCGTGCGGGTGCAGCAGTTGCTGGATCGCCTGACCGATACGCTGGATAGCGAGATCGGTGTGCTCGGGGATACCTGCAATGGTGACGTGCTGCAGGCGCTTGCAATGGCCCTGGCGGTACGCACCGAGATGATCCCGGCCGATCCCGAGATGACCCAGGGACTCGCGCGGGATGTGGTCGAGCGTGCCCTCCGCTCGCTGGGCGAGGCTCGGCACCAGCAGACCGGGCCGGTGGGACATGCCTGAGCCTTTACGGGACCCGCGCTCGGAGGCTCCGGGCCGGCCGATCGTGTTCTTCGACGGCGGCTGTCCCCTGTGCCGCCGCGAGATCGGCCATTACCGGCGGCTGGACGCCGCCGGGGCGATCGACTGGCGCGACGTCCACGCCGATGCGACCCCGCTGGCCGACTGGGGGATCACGTGGGACCAGGCGATGCAGCGCATGCATGCCGTCAGCCCCGAGGGCCGTATTCGCAGCGGGGCGTGGGCCTTCGTATTGGTCTGGCGGCATCTGCCCTACTATCGCTGGATGGGTGCCGTGCTGCATCGCCTGCCGCCGGTCGTGTGGCTGATGGATCGCGTCTACAACGTGATCGCCCGCTATCGCTGGCGCTCGCGCTGCGACGACGGGGTCTGTCACCCGGATCGCTGATGGCGCACGCCAAGCCGCACCCGCCCGAGAAGATCTGCGCGGTGTGCGGTCGGCCATTCTCCTGGAGACGAAAGTGGGCCCGCTGCTGGGATGAGGTGCGCTACTGTTCCGACGCCTGCCGGCGTCGCCGTACGAGGAAATCGGCGTCATGAAGCGCTCTGTATTCCCGGGGTTCTGGGTCGTGGTGGTGCTGGCGCTCGCGGCGCCGGTGATGGCGGATGATCTCGCGGCGGAACGTGCTATTGCCGAGCAGTTGCAGGAGCCGCACCGCATCCTGCTGATGCGTCATGCCATCGCGCCCGGGATTGGCGACCCGGCGGGCTTCGACGTCACGGACTGCGCCACCCAGCGCAATCTCTCCAACGAGGGCCGCGCACAGGCCCGCGAGACCGGCGACCGCCTGCGCGCCGCCGGGCTGGATTCGATACGCGTGTTTGCGGGGCCCTGGTGCCGGAACCGGGATACCGCCAAGCTGCTGGGCTATGGCGAACCGGAGGTCCTGGAGGCGCTGGGCTCGGTGTTCCGCACCAATGCCCCGCATCGGGAGCGGCGCATGCGGGCGTGGCGCGAACACCTGGCGGAGGAATACCGGCAGGCACAAGGGCCCGCGGTTTACGTGACGCACCGGGCGAACATCATGGAGCTGAGTGGCCGCAGCATTGGTGCGGGGGCGATGCTGGTCGTCGAGATCGACGCGCAGGGCAACGCCCGGCTGGTGGAGAATTAGCCGGGCGTCCCGGTCGGGGCTCGTCGGCTGCGCCTCTCTATTGGGTTACAGGCGGATTTCCACCCGCTCGGCGCCCGGGGCGTCGATGCCGCGGTGCAGCAGCAGGGTGCCGCTGGCGTTCAGCAGTTCGGTGGTGAGCTGACGGAAGCGCACGACCGTCTCGGTCAGGTTCAGGCGGCTCTCCAGCAGGTCGCGCTGGGCCTGGGCCACGGCCAGGGCGGTGCCGGCGCCGACGCGGAAGCGCGTCTGTTCCACCCGCAGGAGTTCTTCCTGCAACTCGATGGTCTCTTCCTGCGCCTGGATCTGTTCGCGGACCCGGGCGGCGTCGAACCAGGTGCCGCGCACGTCCTCGATCGCCAGCTGTTCCAGGTTGGCCAGCGTCTCCTGGATCTGCTGGCGGGTCAGCCGGGCCCGGGTGTGCTCGGCCTCGGCGGCGCGATTGCCGATCGGCATCTCGAAGCGCAACCCGGCCGCCAGGTCGTAGCCATCGCCCTGGCGGTCGCGCCAGGTGCGGCTGAAGCTGTCGGCGTAGCCCGACTGGCCGAGGGTTACGAAAAAATCCAGGCGCGGCAGCAGGCCGTTGCGGGTGCGCACAACCTCCAGCTGGTTGCGCTGGACCCGCAGGCGGGTCTCGTTGATGTCGGCGCGGTGGTCGCGGGCCAGAGCGACGTAGGTGTCCAGCGGTTCCAGTGCGTAGCGTTCCAGCCCGGGTTCCGAGCTGGCCTCCAGCCGGGTATCCCAGAGCCCGCCGTTGCCGCCCTGCAGGAGCCGGGCGAGACTGTCCTGCGCACGGGCCCGTTCGGCGCGGGCATCGATCAGGCCCTGGCGCCGCAGCGCCACCTCGGCACGGGCCGACACGGCCTCGGTCTCGGGGCGGTCGCCAGCGGCGATGCGTCGCTCGGTCTGGTCGAGCTGCTCGCGGGCCACGGCCAGGGCCTCCTCGAAGATGGCGATTCGTTCGTCGGCCAGCACCAGATCCCAGTAGCGACCCTCGACGTCGGTGATCAGCTGTTCGACGAAGCCGCGGACCTCGTACTCCGAGGCCTCCACGTCGAGGCCGGCCTGGCGCAGGCGCACCAGGTTGGATTCGATACGACCGCCCCGGAGCAGGGCCTGGGTCAGCGTCAGCCCCGCCCGGGTGGTGAACTGGGGCGTCTCCACGCGCGAGCTGGAACTGCGCGAGCTGCGCACCGAGACGGTGAGATCCGTGCCGGTCGGGAGCGACTGGCTCAGGCCGGCCTCGCCAAAGCGACGGGTGGTGGTGACTTCGTCGGTTTCGCCGATCTGTTCCAGCTGGCGCACGCTCTGGTCGCGGCTGATTTCCAGCTCGGCGAACAGCTCGGGGTCGAACACCGCGCGTTCCTGCGCCTCAAAGGTGCCCTGGATCGCGGTTTGCAGGCGTTCGGCGCGCAGGCCGCGATTGTTCTCCAGCGCGCGGGCGACGGCCTCTTCCAAAGACAGGGTCTCCTCCGCCACCGCTTCGCGTTCGAACGGCCGGGCGTCCGTCAGTGCATCCGGGGGCAGTGACAGGCGCAGCCCGTCGGAGGCATCCGGCGCTTCAGAGGCGTGGGCCGGGAGGGCCAGCGCGAGCGCGACCAGGAAGGGCAGGGCCGTTCTAGGCATGTTCGGTGGCGCCTCGGTAGACGGGTTGCGGGTGTTCGCCCCGGCGGTGGAACAGCAGGTAGAGCGTCGGGATCAGCACCAGGGTGATCAGGGTAGACGACAGCAGCCCGCCGATCACGACCCGTGCCATCGGGGCCTGGGCCTCGCCCCCGTCGCCCATGCCGATCGCCAGCGGCGACAGCGCGAGGATGGTGGTGAGCGTGGTCATCAGGATCGGGCGCAGACGCTCGCCGGCGGCGGCGACGATGGCGGCCTGCAGCTCCATGCCGTCGTCGCGGTGGCGTCGCGCCATGCGGTCCACCAGCAGGATGGCGTTGTTCACCACGATGCCGACCAGCAGCAGGATGCCGATCAGCGACTGCACGTTGAGGGTGGTGTTGGTGACCAGCAGTGCGCCGGTTACACCAATGATCGCCAGCGGGATGGAGAACATCACGATCAGCGGGTCGCGCAGGGACTCGTACAGGCTGGCCATGACCATGTAGACCAGTAACGTCGCGAGCAGGGTGCCCAGCAGGAGCTCCGAGAACGCGGCCTCCTGCTCCTCGATGTCGCCGGTGATGGAGAAGTCGATCTCCTCCGGCAGCGGGATGTCGGCCAGGGCCGCGCGCACGTCGGCGGCGACTTCGCCCAGCGAACGGTCGCCGATGTGGACGAACAGCGTGCTGATGCGCGCCTGCTCGCGGCGCTGGATGCTGTCCGGACCCATTGCGGGATCGAAGGAGACCAGGCTGCGCAGGGCGACGCGCTCGCCGTCTTCGCTGCGTACCGTCAGGTTCAGCAGGTCGTCCAGGGAGCTCTGGTCGGCGTCGCGCAGCTGCACCCAGATGCGGGTCTCGTCGCCGCCCGCGCGCAACTGCCCGGCGCTGGAGCCGCCCAGGGCCGTCTCCAGGGTCTGGGCGATGGTGCGTACGTCCACCCCCAGATCGGCGGCGCGGTCGCGGTGGATGCGGGTGGCGAACTCGGGCTGGCCGCCGTCGGAGCCGACGCGGGTGTCGGTGACGCCGGGGATGTCGCCCAGCGCCGCCTCGAAACGCTCGACCACCGCTTTCATGGTATCCAGCTCGAACCCGCGCACCTCGATGGACAGGCTTTCCTCGTCCGCGCCGCGCCCGAAGCCGCGGAAGAAGATCCCGCTGGAGGCCCGCACGCGGATCTCGACCCCCGGCGGGCTGCCCAGCGTGTCGCGCAGCGCCGCGGCGATGTCGTCGGACGATCGGCTGCGGCTGTCGCGCGAGCCGACCATCACGCGCATGTTGCCCGAGGCGGGCGAGGAGGCGCGGAATGCCGAGGCGCCGGAACTGGAGACCAGGTTTTCCAGTTCCGGGACCTCGTCGTGGATGATCGCCTCGAGGCCGGCCATGGTGGTGTACAACTCGTTCAGGGGCGTGCCGGGTTCCATGGTGACATGCACCCGGATCTCGCCCTCGTCCGTGGCGGGCAGAAACTCGGTACCCACGCCGCGCAGACCGGTCAGGGCGATCATCATCAGCAGCAGGCTGACGCCGATGACCATCCACGGCTGCGTCAGGGTGCGCCGCAGCAGCCCCTGGTAGCGTTGCTCCATGCGTGCGAGGGCACTCGTGTCCCGCTTCGGCATGGGCGCGCGGGCCATCAGCATCGGGACCAGCGTCAGGGCGACGATCAGCGAGCCGGCCAGGGCAAAGGCGACCACCGCCGCCAGCGGCTTGAACAGCTGGCCGGCGAGTTCCTCGGCGAAGAACAGCGGCAGGAAGATCGCGACCGTGGTCAGGGTGCTGGCGACGATGGCGGGGGCGACGCGCCCGGTGCCGCTGATCGCGGCCTCGGCGGCGGTCTGCTCGGCATGTTCTTCGCGCCGGCGGGCGATGCTCTCGATCACGACGATGGCGTTGTCCACCATCAGCCCCACGCCCAGCGCGATCCCGCCCATGGTCATCAGGTTGAGTGAATGCCCGCCGAAGTACACCAGGCCGAAAGTCGAGATCACGGCTAGCGGGATGGCCGTCGCGGCCACCAGGGTGTAGCGGATGTTGCGCAGGAACACGAGCAGCACCAGTACCGCCAGCGCGCTGCCGTAAAGGATGGACTGGCCGACATTGGTGATGGAATTGCGGATAAAGCCGGCCTCGTCGGTGACGGCGCGGATGTCGATCTGCGGGAAGTCGCGATTCAGGCGCGCGAGTTCCGCGTGCACGGCCTCGGAGACCTCGACGGTGTTGGCGTCGGCCAGCTTGCGCAGCGATGCCTGAACGCCTTCCTCGCCATTGACCCGAAAACGGCGCGTGATGCGCTGATGCGTATCGCGCACGTCGGCCACCTGGTACAGGCGGGTGACGCCCTCGTCGCTGCGTTGCACCACGGTGTCGCGGACTTCTTCCACCGTGCGGAATTCGGCCGGCGTACGCAGGCGGTATTCGCGGCGCCCATCCAGGATGGGACCGCCGGGGGTGATGACGTTGGCGTCGCGGATGCGGTTGCGCACGTCGTCCAGTCCGAGGTCGATGGCCTGCAGGCGCGCTGGATCCACCTCGACCCGGATCTCGCGTTCCAGTCCGCCCCAGACATCCACCGCCGCCACCCCCGGTATGCGCTCCAGGCGCGGGGCAATGCGGTTGTCGATCAGGGTGCGCAGATGAATCGGGTCGAGGCTCGTCCCGATGCCGAGCCGCATGATCGGTGAATCCTGGGTGTCAAACTGGCGCACCAGCGGGCGATCGGCGTCGTCGGGCAGGCGGTCCTCGATGCGTGCCAGGCGGTCCCGCAGGTCGTCCACCGCCTGGCGAATGTCCGTACCCCAGGCGAAGTTGATGCGGACGTTGCTGTTGCCTTCGGCGGAGGTGGAACGGATCTCCTGTGCGCCGGTGATGGCGGCCGCGGCCTGCTCCACGGGGCGGGTGACCAGTTGCTCGACCTCCTCGGCCCCGGCATTGGGGTAGGAGGTCATCACCGTGACCACGGGGTAGGTGATGTCGGGCAGCAGGTCCACCGGCAGGCGGGTCAGGGCAGTCAGGCCCAGGATCACCACGATCAGCGCCACCATGCTGGTCAGCACGGGGCGGTGGACGGTCAGGCGGGCGGGATTCACGGCGTCTGCGCCTCGGGCGCGTCACCATGGCCCGCGATGCGGTCCGGTTCGCTCAGCCGCAGCGGGGTGCCGTCCGCGAGCAGGTGCTGGCCAAGGATCACGACCTCGGTGCCCGGTGGCAGATCGGGCTCCAGCAACTCGACCCAGTCCCCGTCACGGACGCCGGTGACGGCCTGGTGGCGGCGGGCCCGCGGGCGCTCGCCGCTGGGGTCCACACTGAACACGGTGGGGCCAGCCTCGCGCTGGATGATCGCGTCGCGCGGGATGGCGCGTGCGCCGTCGCGTCGACCCAGGGTGATCGCGGCCTCGACGAACATACCGGGGCGCAGGCGGGCGTCCTCGTTGGGCACTTCCACCTCGAGGCGTGCCTGACGCGAGCCGGGCCGGAACTCGGGTGCAATTCGGGCGATGGTCCCGGCGAACGTGGTTTCGGGGTAGGCGCCGGTGCGCACCTCGGCGTCCTGACCGGGAGAAAGCCGGCCGTAGTCGGACTCCGTCACGGCAAGGATCGCGCGGACCGGCTGCAGCCGGACCAGCGCCAGGGCCGGCTCGTTGGCGCTGATGACCGTGCCGGGATCGACATGGCGTTCCGCCACCCAGCGCGTGCCGCTGGAGGCGTCCGCCTCGATGCGGGTGTAGCCGAGCTGGATCTCGCGGGTCCGCAGGGCGGAGCGTCGCTGGCGGATCTGCGATTCGGCGAGGGTCACCCGGGTCTGCGCCAGAGCCAGTTCGGTCTGCGCGGCCTCCAGTTCGGAGCGCGAGGCAATGCCCTGGTCGCGCAGCTCCCGGGTGCGTTGCAGATCGCGTCGGGCGGCATCGCGGCTGGCCAGGGCCTCGGCCAGACTGGCGTCGGCGACCGCCAGTTCTGCCGCCGCCTGGGCGACGTCCTGCTCGAACTCTTCGGTATCCAGGCGGAGCAGGGGATCGCCCGGTTCCACGCGGTCGCCCAGGCTGACGAAGACCTCGGCGACTCGGCCACCCACGCGGGGGGTGATCTCGATGCGGTCGGCGCCCTCGATGCTCCCGGTGAAGCGTCGGCGCTCGATCAGATCACGGTTCTCGATGGCGGCCACCGCCACGGCCACCGGTCGCGTCTCGCCGCCGCCGGGGCGGCCGGAAGGGGCGATGTCGTCCTCCGGGCCGAGCAGCATCCAGCCCAGCAGGCCGGCGGCCAGGAGGAACAGAACCACGGTGATCAGAGTGGCGGGGCGGGGCATCGCAGCTCGCTTTTTTCGGGATGGTCAGCGGGAGTGTGGCGTGGTTCACTGAATCCTGAATGAATCCGGTTCGGAATTCGGCCACTGTTCGGGGCATCCTGCCATGGGACCGGGAATTTCGAGGAGAATTCTGTGATGACACGCGATACGGTCAGGGCAGCGCGCCCGCGACGACGCTCCTTCGGTGGGGACATGCTCGGCCTGCTGGCGTGGATGGTCCTGGTCTTTGCCGTGGCCGGTCTGGGCGGCTGGGCGACCAGTCTGTCAGTGAGCGACTGGTATCCAACCCTCGCCCGGCCGCCGTTGAATCCACCGGATGCGGTGTTTGGCCCGGTGTGGAGCGTGCTGTTCGGCCTGATGGGGCTGGCGGCCTGGCATGTGTGGCGGCGGGTTGGCCTGACCGGTGCGCCGATTGCGCTGGGCTTGTTCCTGGCTCAACTCGCCTTGAATCTCGGCTGGTCGGTGCTGTTCTTCGGCCTGCAACGCCCGGATCTGGCGCTCGCCGAGATCCTGATCCTGTGGCCGCTGATCCTGGCGACCCTGGTGGCCTTCTGGCGCATCGACCACATCGCCGGCGCCCTGCTGGTGCCGTACCTGCTGTGGGTTGCCTTCGCCATCTACCTCAACGCCGGCATCGTCTGGCTCAATACCTGACGAGCCATCACGAACGAGTTCAAAAGCGATTCACAGGAAGGTTGGAAGACTGGAAGAAGTGCTGGATGGGAAACACGGGTGCGGCAACAGCCTTGCGCCTCGCCCGGTCCAATCAACAAAAAATCTTCCGTTCTTCCCTTCTTCCTGTGAATCGCTCTTGACCGTCTTTGTGCATTCGTGCGCTGGTGGTGGTGCCGTTGCCCGTGGTCGGGCGTCATGCGTTTGTCATTGGGGCGGGGTATGCTGACGCGATTTTTCGCGGGAGGGGGCCATGGCGGTGCGCGTAGGGATCAACGGGATGGGGCGGATCGGTCGGCTGGCGCTGCGTGCGGCCTGGGATCGGGACGACATCGAGATCGTGCACCTGAACGAGGGCGCGGCGGACGGGACTGTCACCGGGCACTTGCTGGAGTTCGACTCGGTGCACGGGCGCTGGGGCCGCGAGCCCGAGGCCGAGGCCGAGCAGATCCGCATCGGCGGGCGCGAGCTGCGCCACACGAGCCATGCCGAGCCGGGGCAGGTGCCCTGGGACGAGTCGGGGGTGGACATCGTGATCGATTCCACCGGTGCCTTTCGCACCATGGATACGCTGGAGCCGCATTTCACCCGGGGCGCGAAGCGCGTGGTGGTCGCGGCGCCGGTGAAGGACGCACGGGCGCTGAACGTCGTGATGGGCGTGAACGAGGAGGCCTACGAGCCGGCGAAGCACCCGGTGGTGACGGCCGCCTCCTGCACCACCAACTGCCTGGCGCCATTGGTGAAGGTGCTGCACCCGGCGCTGTCGATCCGCCACGGCACGATTCTGACCGTGCACGACATGACCGCCACCCAGTCGCCGGTGGACCTGCCGCGCGACAACCTGCGCCGGGCCCGTGCGGCCGGGCTGAACCTGATCCCGACCACGACTGGCTCGGCCAAGGCGATCGGTGACATCTTCCCCGAGCTGAACGGCAGGCTGAACGGCCACGCGGTGCGCGTGCCGCTGATGAATGCCTCGCTGACCGATTTCACCTTCGAGGTCGCGGGCGAGACCACGGCGGAGGAGGTCAACGGCCTGCTGCGCGAGGCCGCGAACGGTGATCTCAAGGGCATCCTCGGCTATGAAGACCGGCCGCTGGTCTCCAGCGATTTCCGCACCGACCCGCGTTCGTCCATCGTGGATGCACAGTCGACCATGGTCGTGGACGGCACCCAGGTGAAGGTGCTGGCCTGGTACGACAACGAATGGGGCTACGCGAACCGACTGGTCGAGCTGGTCGCCCGCGTCGCCAAGCTGGGGGTTTGAGGCCGTCGTGAGCGGAGCGGCCGACCAGCCAAACCCGGGCGGGCCGCCCGCCCTGGGGCTGGGTGTCTACGCGCGGATTACCGCGAACTACTGGGCGTTCACCGTCACCGACGGCGCGATCCGCATGCTGGTCGTGCTGTTCTTCCACCAGCTGGGCTACAGCCCGCTGGAGATTGCCTTTCTGTTCCTGTTCTACGAGCTGTTCGGGGTGATCACCAACCTGACCGGCGGCTGGCTGGCCGCGCGGCTGGGGGTGAACACCACTATGATTGGCGGGACGCTGCTGCAGGTGGCGGCCCTGCTGATGCTCACGGTGCCCGAGGCCTGGCTGGGCGTGGCCTACGTGATGTTCGCGCAGGCGCTATCGGGCATCGCCAAGGATCTGAACAAGATGAGTGCCAAGTCCGGGGTGAAGCTGGTGGCCGGCGACGGGGAGGGGCGGCTGTTTCGCTGGGTTGCAGTGCTCACCGGCTCCAAGAACGCGCTAAAGGGGGTCGGTTTCTTCGTTGGCGGGGCGCTGCTCTACAGCGTGGGCTTTCAGATGGCGCTGGTGATCCTCGCCGGGATGCTGGCCGTGGTGATGCTGTTCTCGGTGGTCGGCCTGCCGCGCGGCCTGGGGAAGGTCGGTGGCAAGCCGAAGTTCACCCAGATGTTCTCCAATTCCGCCGCGATCAATGTGCTGTCGGCCGCACGCTTCTTCCTGTTCGGCGCGCGTGATGTGTGGTTCGTGGTCGCGCTGCCGGTGTTCCTTAGCGCCACGCTGGACTGGAACCACATGCAGGTCGGCGCGTTCCTCGCGCTGTGGGTGATCGGCTACGGCATCGTGCAGGCCTCGGTGCCGCGCCTGCTGGGCAAGGGTGGGGTGCACCCGACCGGCCTCACCGCGCGGCTGTGGGCCTTCATCCTGATGCTGCTGCCGATCGCCATCGTAATCGGTCTGGAGGTGGGCCTGGACCCGGCCTGGGTGCTGATGGTCGGGCTGGGCGTGTTCGGCGTGGTGTTCGCGATCAACTCCGCCGTCCACTCCTTCCTGATCCTCGACTACGCCGAGGCCGACCGCGTCGCCATGAAGGTCGGCTTTTACTACATGGCCAACGCCGGCGGGCGCCTGGTCGGCACCGTCGCCTCCGGTGCCATCTTCATGGTTTGGGGCCTGGAGGGCGCGCTGATCGCCTCCACCCTGTTCATCTTCGCCACCTGGATGATCTCCTCCCTGCTCCCCCGTGAGGCCGCCCGCGCCTGAGAGTGCGGATGCCGAATCGGAAGGGTCAGCATCTTCCGGTCACCGGGGACGCTGCAATTCCTCGATGACGGCCTCCAGTGTGCGCGAGCGGTAGCGCTCGGCGTGGCGGACCCAGCCGAGGTGGCGGGTAATGGGCGCGCCGGGCCAGTCGAGCACGGCGAGGTCATCGGTGGCCATGGTGCGGGGGAGAAAGCCGATGCCCAGGCCGGCCGCGATCATCATGCGGATGACTTCGAGGTAGGGGCTTTCCTGGGCGGCCGTGGGGTGCAGGCCCTGCGCGGCCAGGGCCTGGTCGATCTGGCGGCGGGTGGTGGAGTCCACCGGCGGCAGGATGGCCGGCCAGTTGTGCAGGCGCTGTAGCGTGTCCAGAGGGTGGTCGTTGGCGCGATTGCGGGCGACCATCGGGACGAGGTCGTCGGTCCAGACGGTATGCGCCTCGGCATCCTGCGGCAGTTCATCCGGCAGCGTGGCCAGTGCCAGGTCGGCATCGCCGTGCATGACGGCCTCGATGCCGGCCTCGGAATCCATGAATGCCAGTTCCAGCTCCAGCTCGGGGTACCGCGTCCGCAGGCGGGCCAGAGGGCCGGGCAGGCGGTGCAGGGCGATGTGGTGGGAGGTGGCCAGGCGGATGCGGCCGCGCACGACGTGGTCGAGGTCCGCCACCTGCTGCTCGATGGCGTGCAGGCGGGCCAGGATCTCGCGGGCCTCGGGTAGCAGGCGTTCGGCGACCTCGGTGGGCCGCACGCGACGCCCCTGACGCTCGAATAGCGGGCGTTGCAGCGTCGCCTCCAGCGACTGGATTCGCTTGCTGATCGCCGGCTGGGTCAGGTACAGCCGCTCGGCCGCGGCGGAGAAGGCGCCGGTATCGACCACGGCCACGAAGGCCTGCAGGGACTCGATGCTGAGCTGTTCCGGGCGCATCTGCCGCCTCCGTGGGATAATGACCGGCTGACTGATGCGGTGCCGGATCGTCAATCCATAACCAGATGGAATGGTAAAGATAATAAATCGGATTTGAAAGAATAGGAGGGCGGCCGCAGACTGGCAATGCGGTGCCCGCAGGAGGCCTGCCCTCTGGCCGATGGGCCCCGACGCCGAATCGGCCAGAGGGCTGGCCTCCTACAGGTCGGTGAGTGGGCCAAGCGCATCGAAAACATGGCAGGAACATCGCGGCGCGGCCGCGGGAGCAGGTAATGGCAGGCAAGACACTGTACGACAAGTTGTGGGAGGCGCATGTGGTGCGCGAGGAGCCGGATGGCTCGACGCTGCTCTACATCGACCGCCACCTGGTGCACGAGGTGACCAGTCCGCAGGCCTTCGAGGGGCTGCGGCTGGCCGGGCGCAAGCCGTGGCGCGGGGATTCCGTGCTGGCGGTGCCGGATCATAATGTGCCGACTGCCGATCGCGACAAGGGAATTGCCGATCCGGTCTCGCGCACCCAGGTGGAGACGCTGGAGAGTAATGTCACGAGCCTGGGTTTGAAGTTCTTCCCGATGGCCGACGTGCGCCAGGGCATCGTGCACGTGATCGGTCCGGAACAGGGCGCGACCCTGCCGGGCATGACGGTGGTCTGCGGCGACTCGCATACCTCCACGCATGGCGCGCTGGGGGCGCTGGCCTTCGGTATCGGTACCTCCGAGGTGGAGCATGTGCTGGCCACGCAGTGCCTGTGGCAGAAGAAGACCAAGGCGATGCAGATCCGCGTGGAGGGCGAGCTGCGCCCCGGTGTAACCGCCAAGGACGTGGTGCTGGCGATCATCGGCCGCATCGGCACCGCCGGGGGTACCGGCTATGCCATCGAGTTTGCCGGCTCGGCGATCCGCAGCCTGTCGATCGAGGGCCGCATGAGCGTGTGCAACATGTCCATCGAGGCCGGTGCCCGCGCGGGCATGGTCGCGGTGGACGAGAAGACCATCGAATACGTGCGCAACAAGCCGCAGGCGCCGACCGGCGAGATGTTCGAGCGGGCGGCCGAACACTGGCGCACGCTGGTCTCCGATCCGGATGCCGAGTTCGATGCGGTGGTGGAAATGGATGCCGCCGAGATCGCTCCGCAGGTTAGCTGGGGCACCTCGCCGGAGATGGTCGCGCCGATCGACGGGCGGGTGCCGGACCCGGCGGCCGAATCTGATCCGGTGCGCGCCGAGGGCATGCAGCGGGCGCTGGAGTATATGGACCTGAAGGCGAATACCCCGATGACGGAGATTCGTCCGGACAAGGTGTTTATTGGTTCTTGCACCAACTCGCGGATCGAGGACCTGCGCGCCGCCGCCGAGGTGGTAAAGGGCCGCAAGAAGGCCGACAACATCAAGCTGGCGATGGTGGTGCCAGGCTCCGGGCTGGTGAAGCAGCAGGCGGAGCAGGAGGGGCTGGACCGCATCTTCCTGGATGCCGGTTTCGAGTGGCGCGAGCCGGGCTGTTCGATGTGCCTGGCGATGAACGCCGACCGCCTGGAGCCGGGCGAGCGCTGCGCCTCCACCTCGAACCGCAACTTCGAGGGCCGCCAGGGGCAGGGCGGACGTACGCATCTGGTCAGCCCGTCGCTGGCCGCCGCGGCCGCGGTGGCCGGGCACTTCATAGAACCGTCCGCGTTGAAGGAGGCGTAAGCGATGCAGGCCTTTACCGTACACAAGGGCATTGTCGCGCCGCTGGACCGCTCCAATGTGGATACCGACGCGATTATCCCGAAGCAGTACCTGAAGTCGGTCAAGCGCACGGGCTTCGGCCCGAATGCCTTTGACGACTGGCGCTACCTGGACCCGGGCGAGCCGGGCATGGACGGGTCGCAGCGCCGGCCGAACCCGGACTTTGTGCTCAATCAGGCGCCGTTCGACCAGGCGACCATCCTGCTGGCGCGCAAGAACTTCGGCTGTGGCTCCTCCCGCGAGCATGCGGTCTGGGCGCTGACGGACTTCGGCTTCCGCGCGGTGATCGCACCTTCGTTCGCCGACATCTTCTTCTCCAACAGCTGCAAGAACGGCCTGCTGCCGGTGGTGCTGGCCGAGGACGAGGTGCAGAACCTGTTCGAACAGGTGGAGGCGAACCCCGGTGCCCAGGTCGAGGTGAACCTGGAAGAGATGACCGTGACCGCGCCGGACGGTACCGTATTCGGCTTTACGTTGGACGAGGATCGCCGCCATCGCCTGCTGAACGGGCTGGATGACATCGCCCTGACGCTGCAGTTCGCGGACGATATCCGCGCCTTCGAGGAGCGCCAGCGCCGCGAATGGCCGTGGATGGCGCTGTAGGAGGCCAGCCCTCTGGCCGATAGGGGCTGGCGTGGCGCCTGATCGCCGAGAGGGCTCGGCTCCTACAGGGTGGGCGGAAGATATTTAAAGAATAATCATGTAGTCAGGAGAGGTTTGTGAGCCGAATTCTGGTATTGCCCGGGGACGGGATCGGGCCCGAGATCGTGGCCGAGGCACTAAAGGTGCTGGAGCGCGTGGGCGAGATCGGCGGTCTGGATCTGGAGATCGAGCAGGGGCTGATCGGGGGCGCGGCGCATGACGCGGCCGGGCACCCCTATCCGGAGGCGACCCGCGAGGCGGCGCGCCGCGCGGATGCGATCCTCCTGGGCGCGGTGGGTGGCCCGCAGTACGAATCGCTGGAGCGCGACCTGCGCCCCGAGCGCGGGCTGCTGGGTATCCGTTCCGATCTCGGACTGTTCGCGAATCTGCGCCCGGCGATCCTGTATCCGCAGCTGGCCTCGGCCTCCACGCTCAAGCCCGAGGTGGTCAGCGGGCTGGACATCCTGATCGTGCGCGAGCTCACCGGCGGGATCTACTTTGGCCAGCCGCGCGGGATCGAGGAGCGCAATGGCGAGCGGGTCGGGTTCAATACGCTGGTCTACAGCGAATCCGAGATCGAACGCATCGCCCGCGCGGGTTTCGAGGCTGCAATGCGCCGGAACAAGCGCGTGTGTTCCGTGGACAAGGCGAATGTGCTGGAGGTCTCCGAGCTGTGGCGCGAGGTGGTGGAGCGCGTCGGCAAGGAATTCCCCGAGGTCGAGCTGTCTCACATGTATGTGGACAACGCGGCCATGCAGCTGGTGCGCGACCCCAAGCAATTCGACGTGATGGTGACCGGCAACATGTTCGGCGACATCCTGTCGGATGCCGCCGCTATGCTGACTGGCTCCATCGGGATGTTGCCGTCCGCCTCGCTGAACAGCGAGGGCGTGGGCCTGTACGAGCCGATCCACGGCTCGGCGCCCGACATTGCCGGACAGGGCAAGGCCAACCCGATGGCGACGGTGCTGTCGGTCGCGATGCTGCTGCGGCACAGCCTGAATCGCAACGACCTCGCCGAGCGTATCGAGGCCGCGGTGGGCCGGGTGCTGGATCAGGGGCTGCGCACGCCGGATATCTTCGGCGACGGCATGACCCTGGTGGGCACGCAGGGCATGGGTGATGCCCTGGTCGCCGCGCTGGACGAATAGATTGAATACATGAAGTTAACGTTTAAAGTTCAACCGGGAATTAACGATGAGTGACCGCAAGTTTGACGTGGCCGTGGTCGGTGCAACCGGCGCCGTCGGCGAGACCCTGCTGTCCATCCTGGCCGAGCGCGACCTCCCGATCGGGCGTGTGCATGCGCTGGCCAGTTCGCGGTCGGTGGGCAAGACGGTCGCCTTCGGCCGGCGCGAGCTGGAGGTCGAGGACCTGGCGACGTTCGACTTCTCCACCGTGCAGATCGGGCTGTTTTCCCCGGGCGCCTCGGTATCCGCCGAGTACGCGCCCAAGGCCGCCGCGGCCGGCTGCGTCGTCATCGACAACACCTCGCAGTTTCGCTACGACCCGGAGATCCCCCTGGTGATCCCCGAGGTGAATCCGGATGCCGTGGGTGACTACACCCGGCACGGGATCATCGCGAACCCGAACTGCTCGACCATCCAGATGCTGGTGGCGCTGAAGCCGCTGCATGACGCGGTGGGTATCGAACGCATCAACGTGGCGACCTATCAGGCCGTCTCCGGTACCGGGAAGGAGGCGATCGAGGAACTGGCGCACCAGACCGCGGCGCTGCTGAACGGCCGTCCGGTCGAGTGCAACGTGTACCCCAAGCAGATCGCCTTCAACGCGCTGCCGCACATCGATGTCTTCCAGGACAACGGGTACACCAAGGAAGAGATGAAGATGGTCTGGGAGACCCGCAAGATCATGGGCGACGAGTCCATCCTGGTGAACCCGACCGCGGTGCGCATCCCGGTGTTCTATGGTCACTCCGAGGCGCTGCATATCGAGACCCGCGAGAAGATCAGTGCCGAAAAGGCACGCGAGATCCTGGCCGCCGCGCCGGGGATCACGGTGCTGGACAAGCACGAGGACGGTGGCTATCCGACCGCTGTCACCGAAGGTTCCGGCAAGGATGCGGTGTTCGTCGGTCGTATCCGCGAGGACATTTCGCACCCCCGCGGGCTCGACCTGTGGGTGGTGTCGGACAACGTGCGCAAGGGGGCCGCCCTGAACACGATCCAGATCGCGGAGGTTTTGATCCGCGATTACCTGTGATTTAATCCGGGAAAACGCCGGGTGTCTGCCCGGCACATCCGTGGCCAGGGGGTCGTCGGCCGTGCCGGCCGGGGCATTGAGGCCACGCGGCACTTTCAGGGGGAATTCGTGCGCAAGTTATTGGTTGGGTTTTTGTTCTTGCTGCTGGTAGCCCCGGCGTCCTCGAACTCCGTGGGCTTCGGTGAAGTCAACCTTCAATCCTTCCTGAATCAGCCCTTGCGGGCCGAGATTCCCTTGCGAGGGGCTGCGGCTGTCGCGGATTCCCTGCGCATTCGCCAGGCGCCCGAGGACGCGTACCGTCGTGCCGGCCTGAATCGGGGCGGTGTTCCCGGCGACCTGAATATCCAGGTCGATGGGGATCGCGTGATCCTGACCACCCGGCGGCCGGTGCGCGAACCCTACGTCGGGATACTGCTGGAGGCCCGCTGGGATGGCGGCCGCGCCATGCGCGAGGTCTCGTTGCTGCTGGATCCGCCCGGCACCATGCCGGCCGGGAGTTCGGCACCGGCGCTAACCCAGGCGCCCGGCGTGGCGCCGCGTACGCCCCGCGCAGGTGACACCATCCAGGTGCGCCGTGGCGACACGCTCTCTGCCGTCGTGCGCCGCAGCGGGTTTTCGGGGTACAGCGACGAACAGGCCATGCTCGCGTTCCTGGACGCCAACCCGCAGGCCTTTATCGGAAACAACATCAATTCGCTGCGTGCGGATGCGGAACTGCGAACGCCGTCACGTTCTCAGCTGGAGGCCCGCAGCGCCGCCGAGGCGCGAGCAGAGGTCGCCGAACAGACTCGGTCCTGGCAGGAATCCACGCGTGTCGCACGCGAAGAGCCCGCTCCGTCACCGGCCGCTGACGATGTCGCTGCAATCGAGGACGAGACCGTCGGCCAGGCCGAGGATGTCGCGGAGCCAGCGGAAGCAGCTGCTGAGGAAGACACCGCCGCCGCGACCGATGAGGGCGAAGCAGCGGTCGCCGAAGCCGAGTCGGCTGCGAGCGAGGACGAAGCCGCTGCGGCGGAGGAAGCTGTGGGCGAGGAAGCCGCGGCTGAAGACCGGCTGGAGATCGTGGCCGACCTGCTGCCGGAAGATGCCGAGGCAGCTGCGGCGCAGGGCGGTTCCGAGGAACTGCTGGAGGAGGCCTTGCTGTCCCAGCGCGCCGAAATGGAGGGGATGCGCGAGGAGCTCTCCGAGCTGCGCGAGGAACTCGGCGAGCGTGGACGTCTGGCGGAGATCTCCAGCGAGAACATGGCCGAGCTCGAGCAGCAATTGAGCCAGTTGCGCGCCGAGCGTGAGCAGCTGCGCACCCGTCTGGACCGAGCCGATGCGGAGCGCAATGCGCCACTGCACGAACGCATCATGAACGATCCGCTGTTGCTGATGATGGCGATTGCGCTGGTCATTCTGCTCCTGCTGGTGCTGCTCGCGTTTGCTCGCGGCGGGCGCCGCGACGTGGTGGTGGACGAGCGCAGTGCCGGGCTGCAGCCGCGCGCGGATAACAGCAAGGTTCAGGCACAGGATGTCGCGTCGGCCGGCTACGAGGCCCGCGAGGTCGCCGGCCGTGACAGTAATCCGGGATCCACGGCCGCTGCGACGGCGACGGGCGCCGCAGCCGGGACCATCCTGGGTAGCGCAACCGCGGGGGGCGCGGACGAGCAGACGGAGACCGCGCAGGAGGAATCCGCGCATCCGCCAGCCGAGCCGGAAGAAGAGGTCGGGGAAGTCGTCGTCTCCAGCACCCGCGAAGGGGCCGCCGGGATGGATGACGTACTGGCCGAAGTGGATGTCTGCCTGGCCTACGGAATGAATGACCAGGCGGTCGAGACGCTGAATGCGGCACTGCAGGACCAGCCGGACAACAAGCAGTATCGTCTCAAGCTGGTGGAGGCGCACGTGGCCCTCGAGGACGAGGCGAGCGCGCGCGAAGCGGCCAGCGCCCTGCGTGATCGACTGGGGCCGGACGACGACGATATCCGCGATCGTCTTTCCGAGCTCGAGTCCGGACTTGGGGCCGGATCGGGCGCGGCAGCGGGGGCCATGAGCGAGGCGCTGGACGAGCCGGCTACCAGCAGCGGCGGCGCAGTCCCTGAGGCCGACTCGGACAGTAACGAAATCGATTTCTCCGGAATGGACCTTCCGGACGTGGACGAGGCGGCACCTTCCGCGGAGACCGGCGAGACGCAGGGCAGTGATGACCAGGGCCTGGCGTTCGATCTCGACGAGAACCTCGAGGAGGATCTGGCGAGCGCCGCGGAGTCGGGGGCGGATGAAGGCGGGGTCGATGACGACCTGAATAATCTGTCCTTCGATCTCGACGAGAGTGAACTGCCCGATCTGGATGCGCCCGCGAGTGGCGGTGATGGTGGCGAGGGTCACGACACCGGGCTTGCGATGGACGAGGAGCTCCAGACCCCGGATGAACCGCTGGGGACCCCGGAAACCGGTGACGCCGGTGAAGGCGAAACAGGGGCGGGTGATGACGAGAACGTGACCCGCCTGAGCCTGGCGCAGGCCTATGCCGACATGGGGGATGCCGAAGGCGCGCAGGAACTCATCGACGAGGTGCTCGCTTCGGGAACGGACGAGCAGAAGCAGGAAGCCGAGGCGATCCGGAACCAGATCCAGGGTTCCTGATTGCCGGCACCTGGGAGCCGCCAGTTCGGCGGTTCTCTAGGGAAACACTGATCAATGTACATGTTCGCGCTCGAGTCGCTTTTGCGTGCGAACAAGGCGCGGTGACTGCCGTGCAGTCATTCTGCACAAGGGAACCGCAACGCCGTTCCCACGCCCGTTTCTGTCAACAACGGGCGGCCGAGCCCCTGCATTCAATCGCTTGTGGGGTTGGCACCCCAGGTTCCCCGATCCCGCGTTGCGCCACTTGCGGGTAGAACCACTACCCGCTGCGCGGCGCGCCTTGTCTCGGAAAACCTGGGGTGCCAACGCGAACGTGTACATTGATCAGTGTTTCCCTAGGGGCTCCCGATTCGGCCTGCAGTGTGCGGCCCCGCCCGGAAGTACCTCCCGGGCGGGGCCTTTTAATTGCGAGGATTCGAGCGAACGCCAAGTGGTAAGCACACCGGAGAGTTCAGGAATCCCGCGGCCCGGCTCACCGGGCGTGGTCGCCGCCGGCACGGGGGTGCTGGGGGTGCTGGGTGCCTCTGCGGCGCTGGTGTCCGCGGATCCTCTGGTGGTGGCCCTGGTGGCCGGCCTGATCGGTGGACTGGCGGTTGGGGATGGTGTGGACTGGCGGCGTGTGGGGCGGCTCGCCCTCCGGCTTAAATGGTTTTACCTGTCGCTTGCGGTGTTCTACGGGCTGTGGCCCTCCGAGTCCGGAGGTTGGGCCCTCGGGCTGCAGGAGGCGGGCTGGCGGATTGCCGCGCTGATGCTGGTGGTGGTCCTGGTGGTCTGGCTGACGGGGCGCTTCTCGCGCCTGGCTTTGGTGGCCGCCCTGGGGGCGCTGCTGGGCGGGCCTCGCCAGATGCTTGGGGGTTGGGGCGAGCGCTTCGCGTCCCGGCTGTTTCTGGCACTGGCGTTGTTCGAAGACGAGCGAGCGGCGGTCGAGCAGCGCCGTGCGGGTTTGCGGGGATCGCGCCGGGCGCGGCTGCACGAGGTTCGGGAGTGGCTGGTCGTACGACTGGATCGGGCACTGGAGGGCGCTGTGGAGACGCGCTGGGAGACGGCCGGAGTCGTCGATGCGTCCGGGGATAAACCCACGCCGTGGGGTGGTCTGGCCTGGCTCTGGGCAGGCGTCATCTTCGTCTGGTTGATGATTGTGGGGATGTGACCGCTTGAGTAGCGATCGAGAACGCACGCAGTCTGTGGTCGAGGCGCCCCGGCGCTGGGCACTGGGCGTGGAATACGACGGACGCGGACTGCTCGGCTGGCAGCGGCAGAAGGATGGCCCCAGCGTGCAGGCCCACCTGGAGGCGGCCCTGGGGTTCGTGGCAAACCACCCCGTTGAGCTGAACTGCGCAGGGCGTACGGATGCGGGAGTACATGCCACGGCCCAGGTGGTGCACTTTGATACCCCGGCGCCGCGCGAGCCGCATGCCTGGATCCTGGGGAGCAACAGCCGCCTCCCGGACGGGATCGCGGTGACCTGGGCGCAGCCGGTAGCCGATACCTTTCATGCCCGGTTTTCGGCTTTCGGCAGGCGCTATCGGTATGTGATCGCGAATCGCGGGGTGCGCCCGGCGCTGGAGGCCGGGCGGGTGTCCTGGTGGCGGCGACCGCTGGACGCCGAGCGCATGCATCGTGCGGCCCAGGCCTTTGTTGGCGAGCACGACTTCAGCAGTCTGCGGGCGGCGGCGTGCCAGGCCAAGTCGCCGGTGCGGCGTGTGCATTCCCTGTCGGTCTGGCGGCGCGGACCCTACGTCGTCCTGGATATCCACGCGAATGCCTTCCTGCACCACATGGTGCGCAATATCGCCGGGGTGCTGCTGGCCGTCGGGGATGGCCGAGCGGAGGCGGACTGGCCCCTGGAGGTTCTGGCGGCGCGCGATCGTCGTGCCTCCGGCATCACGGCCCCGGCTGGCGGGTTGTACTTCGTGCATGTGGATTACCCGCCCGAGTTCGCCTTGCCGATCGCATCCGGACCGGTCTTCGACGGGGTGCCCGGGAATGGAACGGGTTGATTGCGGGAAAAGGGGAGGATGGCCCGGTTCTGGTAGGCTTTGTCGCCTGGTGAATTGGGCCGTCGTCAGATGCGCTATCGGGTAAAAATTTGCGGAATCACCACGCCGGAGCAGGCGCGTGCCGCGGCGGCGGCCGGGGCGGATGCCATCGGGCTGGTGTTTCACCCCCCCAGCCGCCGCGCGGTGGAACCGGCCGCGGCGGCGGCAATCGCGGCGGCGCTGCCGCCGTTCGTGACCACGGTGGGGTTGTTCGTGGACCCCGAGCCGGCCCGCGTCGAGCAGGTGCTGCAGAGCGTGGGGCTGGACTGCCTGCAGTTCCACGGGCACGAGACGGCGCCGTTTTGTACGCGCTTTGGCCGGCCCTATCTGAAGGCCATCGCGATGGGCGAAGGGCAGGATCCGCGCCCGGTGATGGACGCGCACGCCGACGCCCAGGGCTTCCTGCTGGACAGTCACGGGGGCGGGCGCAGCGGCGGGTCGGGACATCGCTTCGACTGGCAGCAGGTGCCCGACGCCCTGGAGCGACCCTGGTTGCTGGCCGGGGGGCTGGATACCGACTCGGTGCGCGAGGCGCTGGAACACCTGCGCCCGTACGGGGTCGATGTGAGTTCCGGGGTGGAATCCGCGCCCGGGGTCAAGGATGCACGGCGCATGCAGGCCTTTGTGCAGGCCGTGCGCCAATGCGAGGTGGAGACTGATGAACAAGATTGACTGGGCGGCATTCCCGGATGCCCGCGGGCATTTCGGGCCGTATGGCGGGCGATTCGTGTCCGAGACGCTGATGGGTGCGCTGGACGAGCTGCAGCAGGTGTACGAGCAGTACATCGGTGACCCGGACTTCCTGGCGGAACTGGATCATGACCTGAAGCAGTTCGTGGGCCGTCCGAACCCGCTCTACCACGCCGAGCGCCTGTCGCAGGAGCTGGGTGGGGCGCAGATCTACCTCAAGCGCGAGGATCTGAACCACACCGGCGCGCACAAGGTGAACAACACCATCGGCCAGGCGCTGCTGGCGAAGAAGCTGGGCAAGACCCGGATCATCGCCGAGACGGGCGCCGGCCAGCACGGCGTGGCGACGGCGACCGTGGCCGCGCGCCTGGGCCTTGAGTGCGTGATCTACATGGGCGAGGAGGACACCCGGCGGCAGTCGCAGAATGTCTACCGCATGCGCCTGCTGGGCGCCGAGGTGGTGGGCGTGAAGTCCGGAACACGGACGCTGAAGGATGCCCTGAACGAGGCGATGCGCGACTGGGTCACCAATGTCGACGATACGTTCTACATCATCGGCACGGTGGCCGGGCCGCACCCGTATCCGGCGATGGTGCGTGACTTCCAGTCGGTGATCGGCCGCGAGGCCCGCGAGCAGCATCTGGCGATGACCGGCAAGCTGCCGGATACGCTGGTGGCCTGTGTCGGGGGAGGGTCCAACGCGATCGGGCTGTTCCATCCGTTCCTGGGTGACGAGTCGGTGGAGATGATCGGGGTCGAGGCCGGCGGGGATGGCGTCGAGACCGGCCGGCATTCCGCGCCGTTGTGCGCCGGCCAGCCGGGCGTGCTGCACGGCAATCGCACCTACCTGATGGAAGACGAGAACGGGCAGATCATCGGCACGCACTCGGTCTCGGCCGGGCTCGACTACCCGGGGGTGGGGCCGGAGCATGCGTGGTTGAAGGATATCGGGCGGGTGAACTACGTGTCGGTGACCGATGACCAGGCGCTGGCCGGGTTCCACCGAATGACTCGCACCGAGGGCATCATCCCCGCGCTGGAGACCAGCCACGCGATTGCCCATGTGCTGGATCTGGCCCCGCAGATGCGACCGGACCAGAGCATCATCATCAATCTGTCCGGGCGCGGCGACAAGGACCTGAACACCGTGGCCGAACGCGAGGGGATTACGCTATGAGCCGGATCGAGCAGCGCTTCGCCGAACTGCGCGAACAGAATCGTGCCGCGTTGATCCCGTATGTCACGGCGGGTGACCCGGAGCCGGGTGCCACCGTGCCCCTGATGCACGCGCTGGTGGAAGCCGGGGCCGACCTGATCGAGCTCGGCGTGCCGTTCTCTGATCCGATGGCCGACGGTCCGGTGATCCAGAAGGCCTGCGAACGCGCCCTGCGCTTCGGGACCGGCCTGCGCGACGTGCTGGCGATGGTGGCCGAGTTCCGCAAGCAGGACACCACCACACCGGTCGTGCTGATGGGGTACCTGAACCCGGTGGAGCGAATGGGCTACGAAACCTTTGCCGAGACCGCGAAGGCGGCGGGGCTGGACGGGCTGCTGACGGTCGATCTGCCGCCGGAGGAGAGCGAGGACGTGGTCGGCCTGCTGGAGCAGTCCGGCATCGATCCCATCTTCCTGATCGCGCCGACCACTTCGGAGACGCGCATCGACCACGTGGCTCGGGCGGCGCGCGGCTTCGTGTACTACGTGTCCCTGAAGGGGGTGACCGGCTCGCAGAGCCTGGATGTCTCGGCCCTGGCCGAACGCCTGGAGGGACTGCGCTGCCATACCGGACTGCCGCTGGGTGTGGGCTTTGGCATTCGCGATGCCGAGACCGCGGCGCAGGTGGCGCGGGTGGCCGATGCGGTAGTGGTCGGCAGTGCCATCGTACGCCTGGCCGAAGAACACGACGGGGATGGCGAGGCGTTTGCCCGCGCCGCGGCGGCCGTGGTGCGGGAGATGCGCACGGCCATGGACGCAGCGCGTTCCCCGGGCGCGGCGGCCACGGTGTAGAATGCGCGGCGCCGATTCGGATTACGGGGAGACGGCATGAGCTGGTTCGAAAAGTTGATGCCTTCGCGCATCCGCACCGACAACGCGACCAAGCGCGGCGTGCCCGAGGGCCTGTGGGTGCGCTGCGAGGGCTGTGACGCGACGCTGTACCGCCCCGAGGTGGAGCGCAACCTGGACGTCTGCCCGAAGTGCAGTCATCACCGCCGGATGAGCGCTCGGCGGCGCCTGGAGACCTTTCTGGACGCCGAGGGCCGCGAGGAGATCGCGGCCGGTATCGAGTCCTCCGATGTCCTGAAGTTCCGGGACTCCAAGAAGTACAAGGACCGCCTGGCCGCCGCCCAGAAGGCCACCGGCGAGCGTGACGCGCTGGTGGTGATGCAGGGGCAGTTGCTGGGCCGCCCGCTGGTGGCCTCCGCGTTCGATTTTCGCTTCATGGGCGGCTCCATGGGCTCGGCGGTGGGCGAGCGCTTCGTGCGCGGTGCGAACCGTTCGCTGGAGCAGGGCATTCCGCTGGTGTGCTTCAGCGCCTCCGGCGGTGCGCGCATGCAGGAGGCCCTGTTCTCGCTGTTGCAGATGGCCAAGACCAGCGCCGTTCTGGCGCGCATGCAGGAGGAGCGTATCCCGTTCATCTCGGTGATGACCGATCCGACAATGGGGGGTGTCTCCGCGAGTCTGGCCATGCTGGGGGATCTCAATGTGGCCGAGCCGAATGCACTCATCGGCTTCGCGGGGCCGCGCGTCATCCAGCAGACCGTGCGCGAGACCCTGCCAGAGGGCTTCCAGCGCTCGGAATTCCTGCTGGAGCATGGCGCGATCGACATGATCGTGGACCGCCGTGACATGCGCAGCCGCCTGGCGTCGGTGCTGGGCATGCTGACCCACGCCCCGGCACCGGGCTCGGACGTGGCCGAGGCGCCTGCCGAGGGCCAGGGATCCGTCGAGGTGATCAGCCCCGAGAATGGCGCCGACGTCGAACGCGTCGCCCCGCCGCGCTCCTCCTGAGACGGCCGATGCGTTTCTCGACCCTGGCGGAGTGGCTCTCCTTCCAGGAGCGGTTGCACCCCGTGGGCATGGACCTCACCCTCGAGCGCATCGCACTGGTCGCCGACCGCCTCGGGTTGCGCGATGCGCATGTGCCACGGACGGTGGTTGTGGCCGGGACCAACGGCAAGGGTACGGTGGCGACACGCACCGCCGCCCTGTTGCAGGCGCAGGGTCTGAAGGTCGGCCTGTTCACCTCCCCGCATCTGCTGCGCTACAACGAGCGTATTCGTATCGACGGCGAACCCGTCGCCGATGACGCCCTGTGCCGGGCCTTCGAGGCCATCGACCAGGCCCGCGGCGAAGATTCCCTGACCTATTTCGAGTTCGGTGCCCTGGCGGCGGCCTGGTTGTTCCGCGAGGAGAGTGTCGCGGTTCAGGTGCTGGAGGTCGGTCTGGGCGGGCGCCTGGATGCCGTGAACATCTGGGATGCCGACGTCGCAGCGATCACCGCGGTGGATCTGGATCATCAGACCTGGCTGGGCGACAGCCGCGAGGCGATCGGGCGCGAGAAGGCCGGCGTGATGCGGGCCGATCGCCCCGTGGTGCTGGGGGAGGCCGAGCCGCCCTCGAGCGTGCTGGAGCATGCGGCTCGACTCGGGGCGCAGGCCCTGCGCAGTGGCCAGGACTTCACCCTGACGCGGCATGGGGCGACCCTGCGTTGGGGCTGGCAGGGCCGGATGCGGGACTGGACGGTCGAAGGGGCTGGAGCCGGCATCGACGGGGCGTCCTTGCTGAATACGGCTACGGCGCTGGCGGTGGTCGAGTGCCTGGGTTTCAGCGAGGGCCTGACCGATACCGTCGTCAGCCAGGCCCTGGGGGTCTCCGCACCGGGGCGGCTGCAGGTGGTGGAGGGCGCGCCGCAATGGCTGCTGGACGTGGCCCACAACGTGCACGCGGTGGGGGAGCTGGCGCGCTGGCTGGAGGCCCATCCGGTGGGCGGTCCGGTGGTGGCCCTGGTCGCCGTGATGGCGGACAAGGAACGCGCGGCGATGTGGCCCCGTCTGGAGGGGCGGGTCGATGCCTGGGTGCCGGTGCCGCTGGAACTTCCCAGGGCATTGCCGGCCGGGTCGCTGGCCGACGAGCTGGAGGCGGCGGGGAAACGGTCGGTGGTGCGTGTGCCGGATGTGGCCGCAGCTATCGAGGACGCGACGCGGCGTGCCGGTCCTGACGGCCGGGTGCTGGTGTTCGGCTCGTTCTACACCGTGGCGGCCGTGCTGGAACAGGTCCCGGAGCTGGCCCGCGCGGCCCTGTCCGGGCGGGCCGTGGCGGACTCACAAGTCGGCGAGGTGGTGCATGGCGTGTGACTGGCGCATGGGTTTCCCGGGATGGCTTGCGGCCAGCTCGTGCGCGGGCGTACTGTCACGGGCAGGTGATCGTGCCCGAAACCGTGTCGAACCCAGCTGCCGCCTTCGGATGACCGCATGACCAGCGACAACCCCATTCGCTTCCGCCTGGTGGGCGCGGTCATCCTGATCGTGCTGGCGGTGATCTTCCTGCCCTGGCTGTTCGACGGGGCCGGTTACGAGTACATGAGCGGCATCGATGATCCGGTGCCGCCCGCGCCGACCTTTGCCGAACCCGATATCGCGCTGCCCTCGGAGCGTCCGAGCCCGCGCCGGGATGCGGGCCCGGCGGCCCCGGCGCCGGAACGCGATGCACCGGTGGCCGAACTTCGCAGCCTGGAGAATGGCGAGGGCGTCGCGGCGGCCGGCGCGGAGCCGGAGCGTACGGAGCCCCCGGTGCGCGCGGTCGAACGGGACGAGCCGGTGCAGGCGGGCTGGGCGATCCAGGTCGGGAGCTTCCGCGACGAGGACAACGCGCGCGATCAATCCGCCCGGCTGCGCGATGCCGGCTGGCCGGCGTTTATCGACGATTCCACCGCCGATGGCCGCCCGATCTACCGGGTGAAGGTGGGCCCCCTGGCCCAGCGCGAGGAGGCGGTGAAGCTGGGCGAACGCCTGCAGGACGAGCTGGAACTGTCCGGCATCGTGGTGGCGCACCCCTGATGGCCGGGATGATGCGGACCTGCGTGGAACGGATGGCTGCGGTAAACTACGCGCCCTTTCAGCACGCGACGCCGGCCCCGTGAACTGGATCGACCTCGTCATCATCGCCCTGATCGTCGTATCCGGGCTGATCAGCCTGTTCCGCGGCTTCGTGCGCGAGTCATTCTCGCTCGCCACGTGGATCGTGGGCGTGTGGCTGGGTATCCGCTATGCGGCCGAGGTGGCGGAACAAATCCCCCAGGCGGTTTCGGATGCCACCCTGCGCCTGGGCATTGGCTTCGCCCTGATCTTTATTGGCGTCCTGATTGTGGGCGGCATCCTCGGAGTATTGGCCAACCGCCTGGTGAAGGGAACCGGGCTGACCGGTACCGACCGCTCGCTGGGCGTGATCTTCGGCTTGCTGCGCGGCGTGCTGCTGGTCGCGGTCCTGATCTTCCTCGCCTCGCTGACGCTGATGCCGGACGAGGCGTGGTGGGAAAACAGCCGCCTGATTCCCCAGTTTGAACGCCTGGTGGACTGGCTGATTGCCCAGTTGCCGGAGGGCTGGCAGGAGCAGATCCACGATCTGCTGGCCAGTGACGAACCTGTCGAAGAAGTGATCCCCGACGGCGAGCAGGGAAACACTGAGTAATGGACACACTCGCGTTGGCACCCCAGGTTTTCCGAGACAAGGCGCGGTGCGCAGCCGGTAGTGGGTCTACCGGCAAGGGCCGGAACGCAGGATCGGGGAACCTGGGGTACCAACCCCGCAAACGATTGAAAGCAGGGGCTCGGCCGCTTTTGCGCGCGCACGGCGTTGCGGTTCCCTTGTGCAGAATGACTGCACGGCAGTCACCGCGCCTTGTTCGCACGCAAAAGCGACTCGAGCGCGGGCGTGTCCATTACTCAGTGTTTCCCTCGCCGTAGACCTGGAGCCTCGAATCCTATGTGTGGAGTTGTCGGAATCGTCGGGCGCAGCCCGGTGAACCAGCCCCTTTATGATGCCCTGCTGGTGCTGCAGCACCGCGGGCAGGATGCCGCGGGTATCGTGACCTGTGACGATGACGGCCGGCTGCATCTGCGCAAGGACAACGGGCTGGTACGCGACGTGTTCAACAACCAGCACATGCAGAGCCTGACCGGCAACATGGGGATTGGTCATGTGCGCTACCCGACGGCGGGCTCGTCCAGCTCGGCCGAGGCGCAGCCGTTCTACGTGAACTCGCCGTTCGGGATCACGCTGGGGCACAACGGCAACCTGACCAATGCTCGCGAGTTGAAGCAGGCGCTGTTCGCCACGGATCGTCGGCACATCAACACCGACTCGGACTCCGAGATCCTGCTGAATGTCTTCGCCCAGGAGCTGCTGCGCTTCCTCGACAACGGGCTGACTCCGGATTCGGTGTTCGACGCGGTGGAACGCGTGCATCAACGGGCGGAAGGTGCCTATGCCGTGGTCGCGATGATTGCCGGTCGCGGCCTGCTGGCGTTTCGCGATCCCCATGGCATCCGCCCTGTCGTCTACGGCTCGCGCGAGGCCGAGGAGGGCGGGCGCGAATGGATGGTCGCCTCCGAGAGCGCCGCGCTGGAGTCCCAGGGGTTTGACCTGGAGCGCGATCTGGCACCGGGCGAGGCGGTGTTCATCACGCCCGAGGGCGAGGTCAGCACGCGCGTGTGCGCGGCCGAGACGCACCTGAATCCCTGCATCTTCGAGCATGTGTACTTCGCCCGCCCCGACTCGGTGATCGACAACGTGTTCGTCCACCGTGCACGCATGCGTATGGGGACCGCGCTGGGCGAGAAGATCCGCCGGATCTGGCCGGACCACGACATCGACGTGATCGTGCCGATCCCGGATACCGGCCGTACGGTCGCGCTGGAAATGGCCCACGAACTGAACATCAAGTACCGCGAGGGGTTCATCAAGAACCGTTATATCGGTCGCACCTTCATCATGCCGGGCCAGACCAAGCGGCGGAAATCCGTGCGCCAGAAGCTGAACGCGATCTCGCTGGAGTTTCGCGGCAAGAACGTGATGCTGGTCGACGACTCCATCGTGCGCGGAACCACATCGCGCGAGATCGTCATGATGGCGCGCGAGGCGGGTGCCAAGAAGGTTTACTTTGCCTCGGCCGCGCCGCCGGTGCGGTTTCCCAACGTGTACGGGATCGACATGCCCGCCGCCGAGGAACTCATTGCCCATGGTCGTGACGAGGATGAGGTGTGCGAGGCGATCGCCGCGGACCGCCTGATCTATCAGGACCTCGATGACCTGCAAAAGGCCGTGCGCCGGGGTAACAGGAACATCCAGACGTTCGACTGCTCGGTCTTCACCGGGGAGTACGTAACCGGGCTGCCGCCGGACTACCTGGAACACCTGGCTGCCCTGCGCGGCGACGGGCTGGTGAACACGCCGGTGGCCGGCGAGGTGCTGGACCTGGCCAACAAGAAGTAGACGCGAGGTGCTCGTGCCCAGTCTCGAATGGATTGAACCGGTGGTCCGGGATGCCCGGGAACGGGCCACGAATGCCGGTGACGTGCCGGTAGTCGTGGTCCGGGTGGATCAGCAGCGGCTCTATGTCTGGGAAGGGGGCCGGGTCACGGACATCTTTGATGTGTCCACCTCGGCCCGCGGAGTGGGCTTCGAGGAAGGCACCTACACCACGCCGCTGGGCCTCCACCGTATCGCCGAGCGCTTCGGTGAGGGTGCGCCGCGCGGAACGATCTTCCGGGCGCGGGGGAACACGGGGCAGATTGCGGAAATCCTGACCGAACCCGGTGCGCGCAGCCCGCGCGACAACATCACCTCGCGCATCCTCTGGCTGGAAGGCCTGGAACCAGGCATCAACCAGGGTGGCAACGTCGATTCGCTGCGCCGATATATCTACATCCACGGCACCGACGAAGAGGGGCGCATTGGCGAGCCGGCCTCGGAGGGCTGCGTGCGCATGCGCAACGACGATGTGATCGAGTTGTTCCCGCGCCTCCCCGTCGGGACGCCGGTCATGATTCTGGACGGCCCGACGGTGCCGGCTTTCGGCTAGGGAGACGCTGATTTAATCGCACGTCCGCGTTGGTACCCCCCCTGTTTTCCGAGACAAGGCGCGTCGTGCAGCGGGTAGTGGTTCTACCCGAAAGCGGCGCAACGCAGGATCGGGGAACAGGGGGCACCAACCCCACAAGCTATTGAGCGCAGGGGCTCGGCCGCCCGTTGTCATCAAAAACGGGCGTGGGAACGGCGTTGCAGTTCCCTTGTGCAGAATGACTGCACGGCAGTCACCGCGCCTTGTTCGCACGCAAAAGCGACTCGAGCGCGGACGCGCGATTAAATCAGCGTCTCCCTGGTTCTCTCCGGCGCGGTGGTGCATTGACCTCGGCCGTCACCGTTTGGCCGGGCGCCTTCGAGGATGATGGCGCTGACTCTGGCCCGGCGTTGCCGCCTGCCGCGTAAGTAGCCGCTTCCGACCTCTCCTGAAGATCCTGGATCTCCCCGGCAGTCTGATCCCCCGGACGGGTCTGTCATAGCCTGTGTTTGCGAGCCGGGATGGTACGGATCGCAGTCGCGTGGAACTCCTGTAACCCCGGGGCCTCTCAATACCTACGTTAGCATTCCGTGATCTTTGTTCAATCGCCTGCTAGAATAAGGGAATTATTCCCGACTATTGCTGTCAGGTAAGACGGGAATTATTCTTGACGTAACTGGTCAGGAATTAAGAATGGATGCAAGCCTGCGAACGGATGTCGAGCAGGACACATACTCAAGGTTATTCGGAGGCACAAATCATGAAACTCTCAACCAAGGGCCGCTATGCAGTGACGGCCATGATGGATCTGGCGATTCACGACCGGATCGGGCCCGTGACGCTTGCCGACATCTCGCAGTGCCAGGGCATTTCGCTGTCCTATCTGGAACAGCTGTTTGCCAAGCTTCGCAAGGCCGACCTGGTGGAAGGCGTGCGGGGTCCGGGTGGTGGTTATCGCCTGGCCAAGCGCGCGGATCAGATCAGCATCGCGAACATCATTACGGCGGTGGACGAGTCGGTCGATGTGACCCGCTGCAAGGGCCACAAGGACTGCCAGGACGGTGATCGCTGCCTGACGCACGAGCTGTGGGACGACCTCAGCCAGCAGCTGTATGATTTCCTCGACGGGATTACCCTGGCGCAGTTCGCCAACCGTCCGGAAGTGCAGAAGGTTGCGCGGCGTCAGGACGAACGCCGCGGTGCCCGGCACCACTTCATCTTCCGCAACGACGCCGCCTGAGGCGTCACGCGGCACGACCCGGCGAACAGGGTCGTGAACAGCAAACGGGGCCGACCGGTTCAACAGGACCGGCCGGCCCCGAGTTGTTTGGGGGTTGGGTGTATTTGGGGTTACGCCCGCGCGGGGCCCGGTTGCGCGGCGGGCGGCTTGCCGCGGGGGACCTGCTGCAGGAGCGTGCGCAGACGGCCAAGCTCATCCGCTCGTTGCTCCGGAGTCAGCGGCGCGAAGCGCTGGCGGTTGTAGACGCCGGCGAAGGCCGTCAGCGGTTCCGCCAGGTCCGGTCGCGCCTGGCCGACGCGCCGGGCCCATGCGTCCACCGGTTCATGTGGCGCCCGGGCCAGGCGGCGATCGTGTCGCGCGATTCGCCGCGACAGTCTTTGCAGCAGGCGATCGGCGGGTGAGCGCCGCTGGCGTGGGCGGCGCAGCCAGATCCAGCTCACGACGATCAGCGCCAGGCTGCCGAACCCGACGCCCAGTGCAATCAGGATCGAGCGCCAGTCCCGCGGATCCAGACCCAGGCGGGCGAAGAGCTCCCGCTGGCGCTCGGGATCGAAGGCCAGCACCCAGCTTTCCCAGCGAAAGCGCACAAAATCTCCCCAGTCCTCCAGTCCAAAACGGGCCCGTTGCAACCAGGAGAGCCCCTCGCCGCGACGGAGAAATCCGGGGATGGGCTCGCCCGTGTCGCTGGCCAGACCGGGCAGGCCCTGTTCGATGCGCTCGGGGGCAATGGCGGCCGTCGGATCCACCCGGATCCAGCCCTCGCCATCCAGCCAGACCTCGTTCCAGGCGTGCGCGTCGGCGTTGCGCAGGCGCAGGTATTCGCCCCGGGTCTGCCAGGCGCCGCCCTGGTAGCCGGTAACCACGCGGGTCGGGATTCCGGCCGCCCGCATCAGTACGGCGAACGCGGAGGCGTAGTGCTCGCAGTAGCCGGCCTGGGTCTCGAACAGGAACTGGTCCGTGGTGTCGTCCTCGAGGCGCGGGGGTTGAAGCGTATAGCGATAGGGTTCGGCGCCAAAGCGGCGCAGGGCCTCCTGAATGATGGCGCGATCGTCATCGCCGTGGGTGGCACGCCAGAGGGCGACCTCGGCCCGGGCACGGGGCGCGGATGAAGGCGGCAGGTGCAGGGCACGGCCGCGTTCCTGCGGATCCAGTGCGGCCTCGCCGGCCCCGGGCGGGGTGACGAGGTCCGCCTCGGCGCTGTACTGAATCCGGCTGGTGATGCGGCGATCGCGCAGGACCTGGTGGTTTGCGCGCAGTTCGGCATCCGCCGGCAGGGTGCTGGGGTAGTCCAGCACCGGAAGATAACGCGCCCGTGTGGGCTCCAGCGTCGCGGTGTAGCGTATCCGTCGGCCGTCGTTGCCCGTCGTGGGCGGCTGAATCACCCTGCGATCCGCGTCCGCGGACCAGCGGCGCCCGTCGAAGTCCGTCATCACCAGGGCACGCCAGTACTGCGCCCGCAAGGCCGGTACCTCGTCGTCGAATTCGACCCGAAGGGCGGTGGATTCATCCTGCAGCAGATTGGCAATGTCGCCGGGGTTGAGCTCGCCGGACAAGCCGGTGCGGGCGCTTTGCTCGCGTTGCGGATCCCCCCACAGCGGACCCTCGATACGCGGGAAGACGAAGAACAGGATCAGCATGAAGGGCAGGGCATGCAGCAGCATCGCTCCGGCCTGGCGCGCCAGCTGAGGTCGGGGAATGAAGCGCCCGGCGTGGACCTGGATCAGCGCGGCGGTCAGCAGGGCAGTGGCCACCAGGGAATAGGCGGCGATCAGGATGGACTGGTCAAAGAAGTAGGTGGTGACGACGACGAAATAACCCAGGAACAGCGCGATCACGATATCCCGGCGGTTTCGGGTCTCCAGGAGCTTGAAGGCGATCATCACCAGCAGCAGGGCCGTCCCGGCCTCCTGGCCGAAGACGGTGCCGAACTGGGCAAAGGTCAGTCCACCGGCGATCACGGCCAGCACGCTCATCACGGCGAGCGAGGGCGCGGCGCGCCCGGTGGCCAGCAGCCACGCCCGGGTCGCGATGGCGAGTACCACCAGCGCGGTGATCCAGGGCGGCTGGTGCCAGACGTGTGGCAGGGCGGCGACCGGCAGGGCGATCAGGGCCAGGTCCAGTCCGCGCAGATCCGTCTGTTGCGTCGTTTGCGTCGTTGGGGCGGCGGTACTCACGAGACGAGCTCGATCACGTCGGTGCGAAACCGCGCGAGGGCCTGCAGGCAATGGTCGCGGTGCGCCGGGCCCTGGGCGGGGTCCAGGGTCTGGTCGGGCAGGCGCAGGCCGAAGGCGCGGCCCTCGGCATGGGCCGCGAGGACCTGGTGGCAGAGCATGGACAGGCGGGTCTCGGTATCGGAGGCGGGCATGGCTTCCCATTCCAGCCACAGGCGATCGCCCTGACCGCTGCTGGCTTCGCGAACATGCAGCTTGCCGCTGCGAGCGAAGGCCTTCCAGACGATCCGCCCTGGTGGGTCGCCCGGTCGGTAGGGGCGGATCTGATCCGGGGCTTCGCCTTCGCGCCGGTCACGCGAGGGTGCGTCCTCTTCGCCCGACCCGCCCGTGGTCTGCCCCGGGTCCACTGGGGCCGGATAGACCACGATCTCCGGGTTCAGGGTCAGCCAGCTCCAGGCCTCGAGAATGCCCAGCGGGTAGCGGGTGTCGAGGCGCTGACGGGGCAGGCGGTAGACCCCGCGTGCCAGGCCGGCCAGTTCCAGCCGGGCGGTCTGGGTGCCGCGGTCCGGGACAGCAAAGGGTGCGGTTGCGCGATGCCCGATGCGCAGGGTCAGGGCCTCGCGGGCGCGCCCGGCGGTCTCGGTCAGACGCACGGGTAGCACGATGGGCTGGCCGGCGAAGACCGGCGGGACCGGCAGTGTGGAGACCTGCAGGCCCAGCAGATTGCGGTGGGTGTACCACATGGCGTTGTGACCGATGCCCACCAGCAGGAAGGTCAGCAGGAACGCCATGTTGTTGGAGTAGTTGATCGACCCCAGGAGCATCACCAGGATGATGCCGAGCAGGGTGTAGCCGGCGCGCGTGGGGAGGATGTAGATGCGGTCGCGACCCATTCGCGCCTGTTCGCCATCGTCGCTATGGCGCCGGGTGATCCAGCGGATCGCATCGTCGCGCAGGCGGGCGCTGCGGCTGCGGGATGGGCCAGCCTGGGTCACGGAGTCGGGACGCATTCCATCAGGCGCGCAACCGTGCGTTCGGGGGCCTCCGGTTCGCGTGCCCGCAGGCGGTGGCCGGCGACCGATGGCAGTACGCGGGCGATGTCGTCCGGGGTGGTGTAGTCGCGGCCATCCAGGAAGGCGTGGGCCCGTGCGGCGCGCAGTAGCCCGAGCCCGGCGCGCGGCGACAGCCCGTGGGCGAAACGGGCACGATCGCGGCTGGCGCTCAGCAGGCCCTGCAGGTAGTCCAGGACCGCGGCGTCCGCATGGACCTCGGCCACCCGTTCCTGCCACTCGCGCAGCTGGTGTGGCGCGGCCAGGCTGGGGGGAGTGGGGTGGCTCTCCGTCACGGGCGCGGCGGCCGGGGCCGGCCCGCTGCGCTCGAGCAGGGCCCGCTCGGCACCGGCATCCGGGTAGCCGAGCTGGATGCGCATCAGGAAACGATCAAGCTGGGATTCCGGCAGCGGGTGCGTGCCGACCTGCTCCTCGGGATTCTGGGTGGCAATCACGAAAAAGGGCACCGGCAGCACGCGGGTGGCCCCCTCCACGCTGGCCTGGCGTTCTTCCATGGCCTCCAGCAGCGCGCTTTGGGTCTTCGGCGGCGCGCGGTTGATCTCGTCCGCCAGCAGGACCTGGGTGAAGATCGGGCCCGGATGAAAGCGGAACTGGCCGGTGCCCTGCTCGAAGATGGAGACGCCCAGTACGTCGCCGGGCAGCAGGTCGCTGGTGAACTGAACCCGCTGATAGTCGAGGTTCATCGCTCGGGCGAGGGCGTGGGCCAGGGTCGTCTTGCCGACGCCGGGCTGGTCCTCGATCAGCAGATGCCCGTTGGCCAGCAGACAGGCCAGCGCCAGTCGGACGGGCCCCGGCTTGCCGAGGAGCACTTCGTTGAGCGTGCGTTCAATGCTTTGCAGGGCGTCCTGGGCCGATGGCATACGAGCCTCGTGGTTGGTTGTGACGGACGGGCAGGGGCTGCCTTGAAGAGTTCCTGGTCCACGAATGGTTCCCGGGGCCGGGTTGCGGCTACCATGGCCGCACGTTCTCCGCGAGTCACGCGATGGATTCCACGGCCGCCGGTGCGGAACACCCGTTCGAATATGATGCCACAGCCGAGCCCGGGCCCCGCCTGTGCCTGACGGGCCGGCTGGACGTGCAGGCGGTGGAGCGGCACTGGGGCCCATTGCGTCGTCGTGCGCGCGAGCTGGCCCGTCAGGCGCAGGCGGGTTCTGTCGACGTGGACCTGGAAGGGGTCGTGTACTGCGACGGCGCGGGGGCGGCCCTGCTGCATGCGCTGGAACAGGACCTGGCGAGCGGCGGTGCCGAGGTCCGGTTCGAGGGCATGGGGCGGATGGTGCGGGAACAGCTGGCGCCCTACCGCGAACTGGATGCGGTCGAGCCGGCGCGCGGTGCACGGGGCGGGGGCTGGTGGCCCGCCCTGCTGGATGGTGTCGACCGGGTAGGGCAAGCCGCCCATTCCCAATTCAGTTTCGTGGGCGCCCTGACCCGGGCGATCGGCAGTTCGCTGCGCCACCCGCGTCAGGTGCGCTGGGGCGATACGCTGCGTGTGGCGGAGGCTGCGGGCTTCCAGGCATTGCCGATCGTCTCGCTGATTGCCTTTCTTCTGGGTGTGATCCTGGCCTTCCAGTCGGCGATTGCCATGCGCCAGTTCGGCGGCGAGATCTTTGTCGCCAACCTGGTGGCGGTGTCGCTGTTCCGGGAATTGGGGCCGCTGATGATGGCGATTCTGCTGGCGGGGCGCTCGGGCGCGGCCTTCGCGGCCGAGATCGGGACGATGAAGGTGAACGAGGAGGTCAACGCCCTGAAGACCATGGGGCTGGACCCGATGCACTTCCTCGTCCTGCCGAAGGTGCTGGCCGGTTTGCTGGTTGCGCCATTACTGGCGCTGTACGCCAACATGATCGGGCTGGTCGGCGGCGCGATGGTGATGCAGGGCTTCGGTATCCCCTGGGTGGCCTACTTCAGCCAGGTGACGTCCGCGCTAAGCATGTCCGATCTGTTTTCCGGGCTGGCCAAGGCCGTGGTGTTCGGGCTGGTGGTGGCCGGGGTGGGTTGCCTGCGCGGGCTGCAGACCGGCAGCGGGGCCGCCGCGGTGGGGCTGTCGACCACCAGCGCGGTGGTGACGTCCATTATCCTGATCGTGGTGCTGGACGGCGTGTTTGCTGTGCTGTTCTACCATCTGGGGGTCTGACCCATGACCGACTCGGGTATGTCGAGGGCGGATGATGATGGCGACGCGGTGATCCGGGTGCGGGGCCTGACCATGGGCTTCGATGATTTCGTCCTGATGCGTGATCTGAACTTCGACGTGCGCCGGGGCGAGATCTTCGTGATCCTCGGCGGGTCCGGCAGTGGCAAGAGTACCCTGCTCAAGCACATGATCGGGCTCTACCAGCCACTGGCCGGTCACATCTGGGTGGCGGGCGCGGATATCGCCGAGGCCGACGATGCGCGGCGCGAGGCGATCCTGAGGCGGGTCGGGGTGATGTACCAGATGGGCGCGTTGTTCGGTTCCATGACCCTGCTGGAGAACGTGCGCCTGCCGCTGGAGGTGCATACGGACCTGCCGCGCGAGGCGATGGACGCGATCGCGCGGGCCCGCCTGCAGCTGGTGGGGCTGGGCGCCTTTGCCGACTTCATGCCGTCGGAGATCAGCGGCGGCATGCAGAAGCGCGCGGCGATTGCGCGGGCTATGGTGCTGGATCCGGAGGTCCTGTTTCTGGACGAACCCTCGGCCGGGCTTGACCCGATCACCTCGGCCGACCTGGATCGGCTGATCCAGCGTCTGGCCCGAACCCTGGACATGACCATCGTGATCGTCAGTCACGAACTGGCCAGCATTTTTGCGATTGCCGACCGGGTGATTATGCTCGACAAGGAGAGTCAGGGGATTGCGGCCGAGGGCGACCCGGCCACCCTGCGTGACACATCGAATCACCCGTGGGTGCAGCGCTTCCTGCGGCGGACGGATTCCGACGAGGAGAGGCCCGCATGAGTGCCCGACATCATTTCCGGCTGGGTTTGTTCATCCTCGGGGGGATCGCCGCGCTGGTGGCGGCCTTGCTGATCCTGACCGCCGGCAATCTGCTGCGCCCGTCGATCCAGATCGAGACCTACATGGACTCCTCGGTCCAGGGCCTGGAGATCGGGGCACCGGTCAAGTTCCGGGGGGTCACGATCGGCGAGGTGACCAACCTGACATTCACCTCCGTGGTCTACGAGGCGGATGTGGTCCCGCGCGATCGCAAGCGCTACGTGATGGTGCGGGCTCGGCTGTATCCGGACCGCTTCGCCGCCAGCGCGCAGGAGGGCGAGTTCCGGGTCGATGTCTTCCAGACGCTGATTGACGCCGGGTTGCGGGTCCGCATGGCGGCCCAGGGCATCACCGGCATGAACTACCTCGAGGCCGACTTTGCGGACCCGGAGGTGCACCCGCCGCTGGCGCATGACTGGGAGCCGGAGGCGATCTACATCCCGTCGTCGCCGAGTACCGCGATGCAGTTCCTGGAGTATGCGGAGCGTTTCATGCGACGCATCGACGAGCTGGATATCGAGGGTGTGGTGGACAACCTGACGAACCTGCTGGTCACCGTGGAGACGACCATCGGCGAACTCGATGCCGGTCGTCTGGCCGATCAGGCGGACGAGATGATCGAGGAGCTGAAGACCACGACGCGTACGGCGAACCGGGTGATGGAGTCGGTGGAACGTCTGGTCGAACACCCGGATACCCAGGCACTGCCCAGCGAGACCCGTGCTGCTCTGCGCGAGTTGCGCGAGACGGCCGAGGCAGCCGATGTCGGGCGTCTGGTTGACCGGATGGATTCGATGGTCGAGCGCCTGAATCGCGGGATGGACGTGAGCGAGGGCAAGTTGCTGGAGACCCTCGACGAATTGCAGGCCGCGATCAGTGGATTGCGCAGTCTGTCGGACGATGTCCGCCGCAACCCGGGGGGGGCGCTGTTCGGTGCACCGCCACCGCGCAGTTCAATGGACGAGGAGTAGACGATGACCCGATGGACCTTACCCGCGGTGCTGCTGTCGGCCTGGTTGCTGGGCGGATGCACGCTGATTCCCGAACGCGAGGCCGTGGATCGGTCGTGGTTCCTGCTGGAACTGCCCGCCGAACCGGCCCCGCTGCAGGCCAAGGCGGACGAACCCCTGGCGGTCGAACTGGGCTCGGTCAGAGTGGCGCCCGCCTACTCCGGCAAGGGTCTGGTCTACCGCCTGGGCGACCATCGCTACGAATCCGACTACTACAACGAATGGTTTCTGACGCCGGCCGAGCAGATCGAGCAGCTCCTGCGCGAGCGCTGGACCCGGGAGGGCGCGGCCATCGAACTGGTGGATAACGCGGATGCGGTCTGGGCCGAGGGGCGGCCGGCGGTGCAGCTTCACCTGCTGGTGACGGCCCTCTACGGGGATCTGGACGGTGCGAATCCGGACACGCGGGCGCAGGCGGATGCCGATGTTCCCGTTCGGGGGTTGGGACGCGTCGGACTGCGCACCCAGTTGCGCACGGCGGAGCGTTCGCGTCTGGCTCACATGGAGGCGCAGCACACCATCGACCGGCGTTCGGCCGCGCGCCTGGTCGCCGCGCTGTCGCAGGCGACCGCCGACGTGCTGGCGGAGCTGGAACACGAGCTGCTGCGCACGGCGCAAGAGGAGACCCGCGAATGACCGATGTCTTCGAGTTTTCAGCCCCTTTGCCCAGTGGCGGCGAACAGCCGTTGTCGGACTGGCTGGGTGACGTCCTGCTCATCGTGAATGTCGCGAGCGAATGCGGATTTACGCCCCAGTACGAGGGCCTGCAGGCCCTGCACGAGCGCTACGGCGACCGGGGATTCCGCGTGCTGGGTTTTCCCTGCAACCAGTTCGGCGGGCAGGAACCGGGGGATGCGGACCAGATTCGGGCCTGCGGCGTGAAGTTCGGGGCCTCGTTCCCGGTGTTCGCGAAGGTCGAGGTGAATGGCGATGCTGCGCATCCGCTTTACCGGCACCTGAAGGTGCAGGCGCCGGGTGCCCTGGGCACGCAGGGGATCAAGTGGAACTTCACCAAGTTCCTGGTCGGCCGCGACGGCCGGGTGATTGACCGCTTCGCCCCGCAGAAAAAGCCGGGCGACCTGGCCGTTGCCATAGAGGCGGCCCTGGCCGAGCCCGATCCGCGTAGCGACCGTGGACAGTAGCGAGGCGCTCGCCGGGGTCGACGGGCCCCGCCCGGAGCAGCCGGGGGCCGACGAATTCTGGATGGGGCGGGCCCTGGAGGAGGCCGAGCGAGCGGCGGAAGCGGGCGAGGTTCCGGTTGGCGCGCTTATTGTCGCGGCGGATGGGTCCTGCCTCGCGGCGTGCCACAACGCCCCCATCGAGGCGCATGATCCAACCGCCCACGCCGAGGTCCGCGCGCTGCGCGCGGCGGGGCAGCGCCTGCAGAACTACCGCCTGCCGGGCACGACGCTGTACGTCACCCTGGAGCCTTGCAGCATGTGCGCCGGGGCCATGATCCACGCCCGGGTGGCCCGCCTGGTCTTCGGCGCGAGCGATCCGCGGACCGGGGCGGCCGGGAGCGCTGTGAACCTTATTGACCACCCGGCACACAATCACCGCATCGAGGTGACGGGTGGGGTCCTCGCGGACGCGGCCGGGGATCAGTTACGCCGGTTTTTCCGCGCCCGGCGGTAACGAACAGTCCCGATTCAGCGTCTCCCTAGCGTTCCTCGATGGCGACGTACTCGCGAGCGGGGTAGCCGGTGTAGAGCTGGCGCGGGCGTCCGATGCGGGATTCCGGATCCTGCATCATCTCGTTCCAGTGCGAGATCCAGCCCACCGTGCGGGCCAGGGCAAAGATCACCGTGAACATGTTCAGCGGGATGCCCATCGCGCGCAGGATGATGCCAGAGTAGAAGTCGACGTTGGGGTAGAGCTTGCGCTCGATGAAGTAGTCGTCCTCCATCGCGATGCGTTCCAGCTCCATGGCCACGTCGAACAGGGGCTGGTTGTCGGCGCCCATGTCGCCCATTTCCGCCAGCAGTTCGTGGCACATCTTGCGGATGATCTTCGCGCGCGGGTCGTAGTTCTTGTACACCCGGTGGCCGAAGCCCATCAGGCGGAAGGAGTCGTTCTTGTCCTTGGCGCGCGCGACGAAGTCCTCGACGCTCTTGTCGGAGTTCACGATCTCCTCGAGCATGCGGATGACCTTCTCGTTGGCGCCGCCGTGCAGCGGCCCCCACAGCGAGGCGATGCCGGCGGAGATCGCGGCGAATGGGTTGGCCTCGGAGGAGCCGGACAGGCGCACGGTGGAGGTCGAGGCGTTTTGTTCGTGGTCGGCGTGCAGGATCAGGATCAGGTCCAGCGCGCGCACGAAGACCGGGTTCGGCTGGTAGGGCTCGCTGGGGACGCCGAACATCATGGACAGGAAGTTCGCGGTGTAGGACAGGTTGTTGTCCGGGTACATGAACGGCTGGCCATGGGCGTACTTGTACGACCAGGCGGCGATGGTCGGCATCTTGGAAATGAGCCGGTGCGCGGCGATACGCCGGTGCTCCGGGTTATGCACGTCCACGTTGTCGTGATAGAAGGCCGACAGCGCGCCCACCACGCCGACCATGATCGCCATCGGGTGCGCGTCGTGGCGGAAGCCGTCGAAGAAGCGGCGTACCGCCTCGTGCAGCATCGAGTGCTCCTTGATGATGCGCGAGAAGTCGTGAAGGTCGTCGGAGGAGGGCAGCTCGCCGTTCAGCAGCAGGTAGCAGACCTCGAGATAGGTGCTCTCCGACGCGAGTTGCTCGATCGGGTAGCCGCGATAGAGCAGCGTGCCTTCGTCCCCGTCGATGAAGGTGACGTCCGAGCGACAGCTGGCCGTGGACATGAACCCCGGGTCGTAGGTGAAGTAGCCGAGTTCCTTGTACAGGGTGCGGACATCCAGGCAGTTGGGGCCGTGCGAGCCCTCCTGGATCGGCAGCTCGATGCTCTTGCCGGTGGTGTTGTCGGTCAGCGTGACGGTTTTGCTCATGAAACGGCCTCGTGGGAAAGGGGTCGTCCGGATGCGGATATCGCAATGGTAAACCAAAGGCGGCCCTCCGGCAGCGGGAATCGGGCCGAACCGGGAAGTCGTCGGGTTCCTTCGCGACGAGCCTTCAAAGGAAGGGCGGTATGCTGGATTCGCGTGAGATTGGCGTGTTCAGGAGGTGGGCGAATCGCGGCGCTGGCGCTTGTCGGCATACATGGCCGCATCGGCGTTGGTCTGCGCCTGCTCCAGGGAGCCGCTGACGGTGCGGCAGGCGAAGCCGATGGAGGCGGCCACCCCGGCGGTCTCCAGGGCCGTGCGCAGCCGGCTGGCGATTTCCGGCAGGTTGTCGGCCGGCGTTTCCGGCAGCAGGACAGCGAATTCGTCGCCCCCCAGGCGGGCGACGGTGTCGATCTCGCGGGTTGCGTCCCGCAGGGCGGCCCCGGCGGCCGCAATCAACCGGTCGCCGGCGTCATGCCCCTCCTGATCGTTGATCGCCTTCAGGTGGTCCAGGTCCAGGGCGATGATGCCCGCCGGGAGGCTGTGATCGAGGCAGCGTTGCTCCTCGGCGTGGAGGGCGATCTGCCAGCCACGCCGGTTGCGGGCACCGGTCAGGGCGTCGTTGTAGGCCTCGAGTTTCAGGGCTTCGCGCTCGCGTTCGAGTTCGTCGATCTGGCGGCGCTGACGGAGGAGGGCCTCGATCACCTGCACCGCGGATTCGATCGCCTCGGTATGGGATTCGATGTCCGCGACTACGGGCTCGGGGTGCATCGCACAGAGTACGCCATACATGCCGTACTCGCGTTCGTGGACCGGGAACCCGATGTAGCTGCCGATGGCGGGCGGATCCGTCTGGGCGGCGAGTGCTTCCCGGTAGGCGGGGATTTGCTGTACGTCCGGGGCGATGCGCGGCCCGCGTTCCGCGAGCATGCGGATACAGAAGGAATTGCCCCAGTCAAAGGCGGTGCCCGCCTCGATGCCGTAGCCATGGTCATCGGCGCGCACCACGATCTGCTCGTTGTCCTCGATGCGGGTGAGCATCCAGACGTCCAGCGGCGCGATCCGGTGCAGCAGCTTCAGGGTGTGATCGACGCCCAGGTTGAACGGGGAGGGGTTGGTATCGGTTGTGTCGAAGGTTCGGGCCATGGGACGTTCGGTCGAGAAGCGGCGGGTGCAGGCGCCCGCTTGAGTGGGCTGGGTGGCGTCGACGGCGCCGGAGAACTCGTCTGCCAGCGCGGTCGCAAGGGTGGCTCCGGGCGGGCGGGACGCGCGTTCGGTTCGGTCGGGTCCGCCATGCTACAGGCGAGGCAGATCGGGGTGGGGCAACTGCCCGCCGTGCACGTGCTGGCGCCCGAATTCGGCGCACCGGCTCAGGGTGGGAACGGCCTTGCCGGGATTCAGCAGGCCCAGCGGGTCGAAGGCCCGGCGCAGGTTATGAAACTGTTCGAGTTCCGGCGCGGCGAACTGCACGCACATGCCGTCCAGCTTCTCCACGCCGACGCCGTGCTCCCCGGTAACGGTGCCACCGACTTCCACGCACAGCTCGAGGATCTGCTGGCCGAAGGCCTCGGCGGTCTCCAGCTGTCCGGGCTGGTTGGCGTCGTACAGGATCAGCGGGTGCAGGTTGCCGTCGCCGGCGTGGAAGACGTTGCAGACCCCCAGGCCGTGCTCGCGGGACAGGGCATTGATGCGTTCCAGCACGGTCCCGAGCTGGTGGCGGGGGATGGTGCCGTCCATGCAGTAGTAGTCCGGCGAGATGCGGCCGGCGGCGGGGAAGGCCGCCTTGCGGCCGGCCCAGAAGCGTGCGCGTTCGGCATCATCGCGGGCGGTGCGTACCTCGGTCGCCCCCAGATCCAGCAGCTTCTGGCGCACCACCATGATGTCCTCGGAGACCTCGGCATTGGTCCCGTCGAGTTCGCACAACAGGATGGCGGCCGCGTCGACCGGATAGCCGGCGTGGACGAAGTCCTCGGCGGCACGGATGGCCGCGTTGTCCATCATCTCGAGCCCGGCGGGGATCAGGCCGGCGGCGATGATTCCGGCCACCGCGCGGCCGGCGGATTCAACGTCGTCAAAGCTGGCCAGCAGGACCTGGGTCCGCTCGGGGCGCGGCAGCAGCCGCACGGTGACCTCGGTCACGATGCCCAGCATGCCCTCCGAACCGATCATGAAGGCGAGTAGATCCAGGCCCGCGGTATCCAGCGTCTTGCCACCGAGCCGGATGGTCTCGCCGTCCAGGGTGACGAGCTCCAGCCCGATCACGTTGTGCACCGTGAGGCCGTATTTCAGGCAATGCACGCCGCCGGCATTCTCGGCCACGTTGCCCCCGATGGAGCAGGCGATCTGTGACGAAGGGTCGGGTGCGTAGTACAGCCCCTGGGGAGCGGCGGCCTCGGAGATGGCGAGGTTGCGCACGCCGGGCTGGACCACCGCGCAGCGGTTGTCCGGGTCGATCTCGAGGATGCGATTGAAGCGGGCCATGGACAGTAGCAGGCCCGTCTCGCTGGGCAGGGCACCGCCGGACAGCCCGGTGCCTGCGCCGCGCGGGATGATTGGCACGCCGTGTTCGCGGCAGATGCGCAGGCAGGTCAGGAGTTCGTCCCGGGTCCGTGGGAGTGCCACGGCACCCGGGACCTGCCGGTAGGCAGATAGCCCGTCGCACTCGTAGGCCCGGCGTTCCGCCGCCTCGATGACCAGGGCATTGGGCGGCAGCTCGGCTGTCAGGGCCTCGATGACCGCGGCGAGTGCCTGCGTGGCGGTCTCGGTTGGGGCGATGGAAGCGTTCGCGCTCATGGGTTCGATGGTAGGGGTCTGCTGGGTACACGCGACGTGATCGCATAAACTGTAGGCCCTTTTTGCGAGCGGGGCCGGATGATGGGCATTGGAATGGGTTCCTACCTGGCCGTGGCGGTTGGCGGGGCGCTGGGCTCCGCGCTCCGGCTGGGCATGCAGGAGTGGATGGTGGCGCAGTTTGGTCGCGCCTTCCCGTGGGGGACCCTCGGCATCAACATCCTTGGCTCGTTCCTGATCGGCGTACTCGCCGTGCTCCTGGTGGAACGGATGGAACTGCATCCCGCGTGGCGGCTGTTGCTGGTGGTCGGGGTTCTGGGGGGCTTCACGACGTTCTCTACCTTCTCGCTGGAGGTGGTCCACATGATGGATACCGGCGCCTGGGGGCGTGCCCTGGGCTACATGTTCGCCAGCCTGCTGACCTGCGTCCTGGCCGCGGCGGCCGGGCTGTACGGGGCACGCTGGGTGTTCGGCGTCGGGCCCCTGGCTTCGTGAGATGTGGCGAACGAGGTCGCGCTGGCGCCCGCCCATCGTGGACGTCATGCAGCGGCAACCGTAGACTTCCCGGTCGTTTCAGCAACCCCTGATTGGAAACCCGTCATGCTTGATATCCGCAGCCTGCGCCAGGATCTGGATGCGACCGCCACCGCACTCGCGCGTCGTGGCTACACCCTGGACCGCGAACGTTTCGAGTCGCTCGAGGCCCGGCGAAAGGCGTTGCAGGTGCGTACCCAGGAGCTGCAGGCGGAACGCAACACCCGCTCCAAGAGCATCGGGCAGGCCAAGGCCCGGGGCGAGGACATCGAACCGTTGAAGGCGGAGGTCGGCCGGCTGGGCGACGAACTCAAGCAGTGCGAAACCGATCTGCATGAGGTTCAGGAGGAACTGGACACGCTACTGATGTGGATGCCCAACCTCCCGCAGGCGGATGTGCCGGATGGCCTCGACGAGACGACCAACGTGGAAGTCCGGCGCGAGGGAGCGATCCCACAGTTCGGCTTTGCGCCCCGCGATCATGTGGACCTCGGCCTGCCGGGCGGCTGGCTGGATTTCGAGGCGGCGGTGCGGGTGGCCGGTTCGCGTTTCGTGGTCATGCGCGGGCAGATGGCGCGTCTGCACCGGGCCCTGACCCAGTTCATGCTGGATCTGCACACCGGGTCGCATGGCTATCAGGAGACCTACGTGCCCTACCTGGCGAATCCTGAGTCTCTGGAGGGCACCGGCCAGTTGCCGAAATTCGACGAGGATCTGTTCTCGGTGGACTGTGATCAGCGCTACCGGCTGATCCCCACGGCCGAGGTCACGCTGACCAACCTGGTGCGAGAGCAGATCCTGGAGGCCGACGAGCTGCCGTTGCGGATGGTGGCCCATACCCCGTGTTTCCGCTCCGAGGCGGGCAGCTACGGTCGTGACGTGCGCGGCCTGATCCGGCAGCACCAGTTCGAGAAGGTGGAGCTGGTGCAGATCGTGCGGCCGGAAGAGTCGGATGCGGCGCTCGAGAGCCTGCTGGGGCACGCCGAGGCCGTCCTGCAGGCACTGGAACTGCCCTATCGCGTCATGCTCCTGAGCGCTGGTGACATGGGCTTCGCCGCGGCGCGCACCTACGACCTCGAGGTCTGGTTGCCGGCGCAGGAAGCCTACCGTGAGATCTCGTCGTGCTCGAATTTCGGGGCCTTCCAGGCCCGTCGGATGCAGGCGCGCTACCGCCCGAAGGCGGGTGAGCGTCCGGAACTGGTGCATACCATCAATGGTTCCGGCGTTGCGGTGGGCCGGGCCCTGGTGGCCCTGCTGGAGAACCACCAGCAGGCGGACGGCTCGATCCGCATCCCGGAGCGGCTGCGTCCGTATCTCGGGGGAACCTCGGTGCTGGAGCCGCCGTCCGAGTAGCAGGCCCTTTCGATTTGGCGCGCCAAGTGAACGATACCCGTTATCCCAACCGCTTTCGCTGGGCCGCCATGGCATGGCTCGCCTGTCTCGCCCTGGTGCTGTTGCCGACCCCGGCGTGGTCGGATTCGTTCGAGGAGGATTTGCGCTTCGATGACACACCACGGCACATCGGGCTGCATACACCGGACTGGTTCGAACTGAGTTTCCTGGACCTGCGCGAGGACCTGGAAGACGCGGTGGCCGAGGGCAAGATGGGACTGGCCGTCTACTTCGGCATGGATGACTGTCCCTACTGCGAGGCGCTGTTCGACAAGAATTTCGCGCAGGACGATATCCGCGACTATCTGGCGTCGCATTTCAATGTCGTCGCCATCGATGCGCTGGGGACGCGCGAGGTCACCGATCTGGACGGCGAGACCTGGATGGAGCGGCGCTACGCGGCCGAACAGCGGCTCAACTTCACGCCCTCGATCGCCTTTTACGACGAGGATGGCGAGCGGATTCACCAGATGCGCGGCTACTACCCTCCGTACCGTTTCCGGGCGTTGCTGGAGTACGTGATCGACCGTCACGACCGCGATATGAGCTTCCGCACCTATCTGGAACGCGCAAACCCGCCGCCGAAATTCGATCTGGACGACATCAACGAACGCGACTTCTTTGTCAATCCACCATATGCGCTGGACCGCAGCCGGATCCCGGCCGATCGTCCGCTGGTGGTGTTCTTCGAGCGCGAGGCCTGTCACGCCTGCGATATCCTGCATTCCGAGCCCCTGCAGCAGGACGAGGTGCTGGAACGCATCGCGCTGATTGACGCCGTGCAGCTGGATGCCGACGATGCCGATACCCCGGTACTGACGCCCGCTGGTGAACGCACGAATCCGAAGGAATGGGCGGCGCGACTGGATGTACACTGGGCGCCGACCCTGATCTTCTTCGATGAGCAGGGCGAGGAGATCATCCGCATCGACTCCGTCGTGCACCTGAACCGACTGCGCAACGTGATGGACTACGTGCTGACTCGGGGCTACGAGGACTACCCGACCTTCGAGCGCTGGCGTGCCCAGCAACCGCCGCGTCCCTGAGCCCGCACACGACCCAAGGAACTGTTCCCTTGCATTTCGAACGTGACTTCGTAATCCGCAACCGCGAGGTGCTGGAAGGCATCGTCGCCCGATCCCATCGCGTCGCGCTGGGGATCTTCGTACTGACCTTCGGGGGTTACGGAGCAGCCGTGTGGCTGTGGTTCCAGGACAACATGTGGGGCGCGCTGGTGGTGGCGACCGTCAGCTACCTGGTGTTTCGCCAGTTCCGCATGCTGGCGCTGGGCGTCGCGCGCATGCCATTGCGCGGGGATCCGCAGGCGGTGGAGGCGTTAAGGGCGATCGACGTGGCACTGGAGCAGGACAAACCCCACCCCGTGCTGGCGGAAGTCGAGGCGCATCTGCGCGCCCTTGAAGACGAGCCGCCGACCGCGGACGAGCGCGCGGCGGCGGGCCAGGACGAACCGAAAAAAGGGTCGGGAAAAGCGGATTAGGGAAACACTGATCCAGCGGGTGCGGGCTCAGAGCTCGACCGGAACGCCCAGTTTCTGTTCGATCACGCGCACCAGGGTCGCGTGCAGGTCTTCGCCATTGCGGTCATCGATCCAGGCGCCTTCGTCCTCGGAGTAACCGAAGTGCGCCGGCCCCTCGGGCGAGGACAGCCAGATCTGCTGGGCGGCCTCCTGGCGGTTCAGGATCACTTGCGCGCCGTCGTCGAATTCGATCGTCATCACCCCGTCGATCAGGTCGATGTCCAGGTCGTCCAGTGCGCTCTGGTCGCTCAGGCGGGTCTGGATGTCGTCGAGGGTTTTCTCGGCGAATACGGCGAAGGAGGTCTGGCTCATGGGGCGCTCGATCCGGTCGTGAAGGTTGGGGTCTGGCAGGGCGCGATTATAGGTCAGCCGCGCCAGGCGGCAATGGCCAACCCCGCCCAGCCGAGGATAAAGGCCGTCCCGCCCAGCGGGGCGATGGCCCCGAGGATGCGGGGAGCGCCGAGTGCGAGGGCATACAGGCTGCCCGAGAACAGCAGGATGCCGATGACGAACGCGACGGCACTGGCCGCGGCCCAGCCGTTGGCCAGGTGCGCCCACAGCGCGGCCACCAGCAACAGGGCCAGGGCGTGGACAAAGTGATACTGGACCCCCGTGTGCCAGGTTGCCAGCGCGTGCTCCGAGAGGCGTTCCTGGAGGGCGTGGGCCCCGAAGGCACCGAGGACGACCGCGATTCCGCCCAGCAGGGCGGCGATGACGATCAGGGGACGAATCAGGGGTTCGCCACCGATCATCAGGCGTCGTCGCCCATCTCGCTGTCGATGTCCTGCCCGGGGACCCAGCCGTGTTCGCGGGCGCGTTCGATCGCTTCCTGGTGGATGCGTTCGTGGCGTTCGCGCAGTTCCGGCGGCAGGTTGCCGATGCGCAGGTCGTATTTGTCCCATTCGGCGTTGACCTGGTCGTGCAGCATCTGGATGCGCGAGACATCCCAGCCATCACAGGTTTCGGTCTCCGGGAGGATGCCGAATACCCAGGCATCGCGGATGAAATTGCCGATGGGGGTCATGCCGGCGTACATGTCGTTGTACAGGCCGACATAGGTGCGGTTGGAACGGTTGGGTCCTCTCATGCCGCCTAGTGTAGGGGTGAGTTGGGCTCAGGCAAAGCGTTTTCGCCGGTTGGCGAGGGAAACGGAGATCACGGGTGCAAGTCGGGAACGATTCACTGGCGCGGGTGCGGATTCGCGCGCTCATAAAGCTGATGGTGCTGGGAGCCGCCTTGCTGCTGGTGGGGGTGATGCTGCGGTACGCGTTTTCCGGATCAGTGGATACCCGCGGCGAGACGCTTCGGGTGGATCTTGCGGAAATCGCCCCGGGCGAGGCGGGGCGGTTCATCCATGGGAACCGGCATGTGCTGGTGGTTCATCGTGATGCCGCCTGGCAGGCCGCCCTGGCGGACGATGACGAGCTGGTGGATCCGGCCGCGCGCCGGGGCCAGCAACCGGACGGGCTGGAGTTGCCGCTGCGCAGTTTCCGGCCGGAATGGCTGGTGGTCATCGGCGAGAGTACGGATCTGGGTTGCGAACTGGATCTGGTACACCCGGATGATGCCGAAGGCTGGAGCGGCGGATTGGTCGACCGCTGCCGCGGCGGGCGTTACGACGGGGCTGGACGGGTCTATGCCGGGCAGTCCGCCCGGCGCAATCTGCCGATCCCGGATTACCGTCTGGTGGGTGAGGACCGGTTGATCGTCGGCGATCCCTGACGTGCGCTAGCCCGCCTTTCGGTCCGTTCCGGTCGCGGGGTAGAGGTCGAAGCGAACGCTCTTGCCCTTCACGCTCGCCTGGGGCGTGTCCGGGCCGAGTGCCGGGGCATGCAGCGGGCGTTTCACGATGACGCGACGCTCCACGTGACCACGCAAGCGGGCCAGGGTCTGTTCGGCATCCGGGTCGGCCGCGTCGGGCATCAGCGCCTGGATCAGCTGCATGTCCTTTTTCACCGCCGCGCGCTTGGTGCGTTCGGGGAACATCGGATCGAATACGGCCGCCATCGCGGGCGGGGTGACATCCGCCGGGGTGGCCGGTCCCTCGAGGAGGGCGATACGGCGGATGATGGCCGCGAGTTCCGGGCTGTGGGCCGCGCGCGCCAGCGCGTCGTCCAGCAGGTGGTAGACCACCGGATGGCGTTCCCAGGCGGTCACGCGAAAGCCGTGTGCGGCCAGCAGCAGGGAATCTCGGCCGAGGCCGGCGGAGGCATCCAGTACGTGTCCGTCGCGCGGCAGCTTGCCGAATGCCCGGATCAGTCCTTCGCGCTGATGGCCGGCATGGGCAAGGCGATAGCCCTGGCGGCCGGCAGCAAAGTCGAGGTGCAGCCGCAGTGGCGGCTGGAGGTCGGCACGAATCAGCTGGAGGCCGTGGTCTCCAGCCTCCAGCACCAGTTCGGCCTCGCCTTCGTGGTGATAGCCGGCCAGTGCCTCGCGCAATCGCTCGGCTTCCGTCTCGTGACCGGGTGCGGCACGTACCTCGAGCGGCATGGGTTCAGTAGTGCGGCGGAGGGGGCTCCGCGCCCTCGGGGGCGTCGCCGCGCTCCTCGAGATCGCGCAGACGATCGCGCAGCCACTGCACCTGCTGGCGCAGCTCGGTATTGGCCTGCTGCAGTTCCAGTTGCACGCGGGCCTGTTCCTCCTGGGTGTATTCCTGATGGGCCAGGCGGATCTCCAGATCCTCGATTCGCTGTTGCAGGGCTTCGGTGTCCATGCGCGTCATTCCACCACGTTGCGCGGCGAACCGCTTGCGAAGCCGCGGATATTGGCCGTGACCTCGTCAATCACGCGTTGCCGGGCGCTACGGGCGGCCCAGGCCGTGTGGGGTGTGAGGACGAGGTTCGGGAGGTCGTCGGCCAGCAGGGGGTGATCCGGCGGCGGGGGCTCCGGCTCCAGGACGTCGATACCAGCGCCGCCGAGATGGCCGCTGCGCAGATGGCGGGCCAGCGCCTCGGGCTCGACCAGCCCACCGCGGGCGGTGTTCAGCAGCAGGCTGCCCGGGCGCATGCGCTGGAGTGCGGCGTCGTCGATCAGGTGCCGGGTCGCGGATGTGAGGGGGCAGTGCAGGCTGATGACCTCGCACTGGCCGAGCAGACGTTCCAGCGGTACCCGATCGTCGTTCGCCTCGCGAGCGGGAGCCTGGCTCTCGGCGACCAGGACCTCCATGCCGAAGGCCTCGGCGACCCGGGCGGTGGCCCGGCCGAGCACGCCCCAGCCGATAATCCCGAGACGCATCCCGGCCACGGTGCCGATGGGATGGTCGAGGAGGCAGAACTGGTCAGAAGCACTCCAGCGACCGGCGCGGATGTCGGCGCGGTAGGCATCCAGGCGGGTGACCAGTGTCAGGAGCAGGGCAAAGACATGCTGCACCACGGAGTCGGTGGCGTAGTCGCGCGCGTTGCTGACGACGATGCCGTGGCGCCGGGCGGCGGCCACGTCGATGTTGTTGAAGCCGGTCGCGGCGGCGCAGATCAGTCGCAGGCGGGGCGCGGCGGCCAGCAGATCGGCATCCAGCTCGACCTTGTTCGTGATCACGACCTCGGCGTCCGCGATCCGTTCGGCGCGCTGGTCGCGACGCGTGCGGTCGTGGAAGGTCCAGTCGGGCAGGCTGGCGCGGAGTTCGGTGAGGTCAAGGTCGTCCCGGTCGACTGTGTTCAGGTCGAGAAAGACGCCGCGCTGGAGCTGGGTCATGGCCGAATTCCCCGGGTGTCTGTGCAAACGATGCCCAACGAAAAGGGCCCCGCGCGGCGGGGCCCTTGAACGTGTTCTTGCGGGTTGCGCCGGACCCTTAGTTGTCACCCATGAAGGCGTGGAACAGGTTCAGCAGGTGCAGGAACATCACGTAGAGGTTGGCGTACAGCGAGACGGTCATCACGATGTAGTTGGCCTCGGGGTCGTGAATCATCCGGCTGGTGTCAAACAGGATGGCCGCCGACAGCAGGAGCACGACCGCGGCGGAGATCGCGAGCGACAGCGCCGGGATCGCCAGGAACAGGTTGGCGACGATGGCCAGCAGGGCCACGATCAGGCCGACGACCAGGAAGCCGCCCAGGAAGCTGAAGTCCTTCTTGGTGGCGAGGGCGTAGCCGGAAAGCGTGACGAACGCGATGGCCGTGGCGGCAAAGGCGTTACCGACGATCTGCGGCCCGTTGGGCAGGCCCAGATACATGCTGAGGATGGGGCCGAGGAAGAAGCCCAGGACGCCGGTGAAGGCGAAGGTCAGCACGATGCCCAGCGCCGAGTTGCGGGCGGCGTGGATGGCGAACGGGCCGCCGATCAGCACGCCCAGCATGATGATCCAGTGCACCGGCGGCGCATTGACCGCCATGGCGATGAACGCGGTAACCGCGCTGAATGCCAGGGTGAGCGACAGCAGCATGTAGGTCTGCCGGATCACCTTGTTGGTGGAGATGGTCTCGCTGATGGAGCCAGTGCTGGACGGATTACGACTCGAGCGGACGATCTGGTCTCGGGACACGGGTCAACTCCTCAATAGGTTCAAAGCATCCACAGTGTAGCGACAAGCGCGCCCGGTTGCAGTGTTTCCATGGCCGTTCAGGGAGATCCTTCCGGCCATGGAGCCGCGCGTGGCAGCGCCCCTCACTTGATGGGTTCGCCGACCTTTTCCGAGATCGTCTTCACGGCGTGGTCGGTGGACTTGAAGATGTTGTCCTTGCCGATGATGTCGTCGAGTCCGGTGCGCTGCATGACCTCCATGATCTGGGCCTTCACCCCTGCGAAAACCAGGGTGATGCCGCGTGCCTTGAGGCGATGGACCAGCTGATGGATGACTTCTTCCCCGGAGGCGTCGATTTCGTTGATGCCCTTGCCGACGACGATCAGATATTTCGCCTGCGGATGCCGTGCCACAAGGTCCAGGACCGCGTCTTCGAAATACGGCACGTTGGCGAAGTAGAGCGAGCCGTCGAAGCGCATCATGCCGACCTTCTCGTTGGTCTCCAGGCCGTAGCGCTGGGCCTCGCGCAGGGTGCCGTCCTCGTAGCGGGCCAGTTCCGACACACGCGGCTGCATGGTGCGGTACAGGTAGAGCACGATGGCCAGGCCGGCACCGGTCAGGATCCCGTAATCCAGGTTGGGCGCCATGGCGAGGGTGGCCACGAAGGTTACAACAGCGGCGACGCCGTCATGCTTGTTGGCCACCCAGGCATGCTTGATCGCCTTGAAGTTCACCAGCCCGGCCACCGCCATCATGATGATGGCCGCAAGGACCGCCTGGGGCAGGTGGTAGATCAGCGGCGTCAGGAAGAGGAGGGCCAGACCGATGATCACGGCGGTGAATACCGAGGACAGCCCGGTCTTGGCCCCTGAGTTCAGGTTGACCGCCGATCGCGAAAACGACCCACTGACCGGATAGCCTTGGGTGAAGCCCCCGGCGAGGTTCGCCAGCCCCTGGCCCATCAGTTCCTTGCTGGGATCCAGCCGCTGCCCGGTCCGGGCGGCCATGGCCTTGGCGATGGCGATGGCTTCGGTGAACCCGACCAGGGCAATGACGAAGGCCGTGGTCAGGAGTGTGGTGAACGTGCCGAAGGTGATTTCCGGGATCGAGAAGGCGGGGAGCCCCTGGGGGACGTTGCCGACTACCGCGCCGCCACCATTCAGGTGCACCGTATCGGCGCCGACTCGTTCGATCCGCCAGGCCGCCCGGTCGGCGCGCTCGCGCTCGGCGTCGGTCAGATGGTCGTCGGCGATAAAGCGGGCCGGCTCACCATCCGCACCGGGCACACGGCGCAGCGAGATGTCGCGGATTTCGTCGCGCATGCCGGCCAGTTCGGGGCGGAGTTCGTCGCGTTGCAGGCGCAACTGGTCGGCTTCGTGGCGCAAGCGAACGGCCTCGGCACCCTCCTGGCTCTGTAGCTGGGCTTCCAGCTTGCGGATCTGATCGTCGAGTTCGGCCAGTCGCGCGCCCTCGCGTTCGATGTTCTGCGCAAGGGTCAGCACCTCGGCCGGGGCAATCTGCTCGATAGAGGTTTCGGCCTTCTGTTCGTAGCCGATCGCCCAGCTCACAAGGATCGCCACGACCACGGCGACGAGAACGCCGGGAATCTTCGGGGTAAAACGTTTCATCAGCACCATCAGGACGATGGCACCCACACCGAAAGCGAGCGTTGGCCAGTGAATGCTGCCCAGCTCGAGGATGACGCCCCACAGCCCCAGCATGAAGTGACCGCTGGTGTCGATCGGGACGCCGAGGATCTTGTTCAACTGCGAGAGTGCAATGATGATCGCCGCCGCGTTGGTGAAACCGACGATGACCGGGTGGGAAATGAAGCTGACCAGTGCCCCCAGCTTGAACAGGCCCAGCATCAACTGAACCAGGCCCACAATGAACGCCAGGGCGATCGCCAGCATCACGAACTCGGAAGAGCCCTCGGCGGCGAGAGGTATCAGTGCCGAGGCGGTCAACAGCGAGACCACCGCCACCGGACCCGTCGCGAGTTGATTCGAAGAGCCCCAGAGTGCCGCCACCATCACGGGCAGCAAGGAGGCATACAGCCCGTAGACCGGTGGCAGCCCGGCCAGCTGCGCATAGGCCATCGACTGGGGAATCAGGACCAGGGCGACCGAGATGCCGGCGATGAGATCCGCGTTGAGGGTTTGCTTGGTCGGGCGCCAGCTAAGAAAGGGAAACACTCGCAGCAGGATCGAATTCATCAGGTCGCTCGCTTGGCCAGTTCGTGAGACTCGACGACGGCCGCACCGGTTTTTCAGCGCCGGAGGTCGTCCGGGCCGGGGCGTGCCAGGGCCGTCGTCACAGTACTGGCAGCCGGGGCTGGGCCCGGGGGAGAGCGCGGGCGCAGTCGGGAAAGTGCGGCCGATTATAGAGGGTCAGTATATTTTCTTCTATCTAACCTGTTCTATATGACGCATATCAGATGGACTATGAATGGCTTGGTGGTGGGTCGATTAAGTGGGGGAGGGGAAATGACGCCTTGCGGGCTTGGGGAATGGCGGAGAGGGAGGGATTCGAACCCTCGAGGGGCTTTCACCCCTGCCGGTTTTCAAGACCGGTGCAATCAACCGCTCTGCCACCTCTCCGAGGTCGAGCATTGTCTGGCAAGGGGGACGGACTGGCAACCGGGGTGGTGCTGCGTGGCCTGGCGGCCACGAGAGGGAGGGATGGATTCGGCCTTGTAGTCCAGATCCTGGATTGCGTCGTGTGTGGTGAAGGAAACCGGGACGCAGTGCTTGACGTTCGCCCGACCGAACCCTAATCTAGTGCGCGCTCCGGGCGGTTAGCTCAGCGGTAGAGCACTGCCTTCACACGGCAGGGGTCACTAGTTCGAACCTAGTACCGCCCACCAGTTTCGGATCGAGGAAAAGCGGCCACGGGCAACCGGGCCGCTTTTTTTGTGCCGGTACGAGCCTGTAGCCCGGTGCATTTCGGCGCGACGATACGGGTGGTTGGTGTATGCGTTGATTCGCGCCCGGGAAAATGGGGCTTGGTACTCCGGGGTAAACGTGCGGCCCACTTCCGGGGCTGGGAATGAAAAATGGGCCCTCGGGACCCTTTCTTGAATCTGGCGGAGAGGGAGGGATTACGGCGACGGGGTCGCCGCCCTCCGGGCCGCCTTCGCTGCGCTGCGGCGTTCCGGTGTCGCTGCGCGCCACCGGTCGAACCATCTTCTCTAATCCCTCGGGTTCGAATCCCGGTGCCTCTGGGGGCCAGACATGCAAAAGGGGCCACTTGGGCCCCTTTCTTGAATCTGGCGGAGAGGGAGGGATTCGAACCCTCGGTACGCTCGCGCGTACAACGGTTTTCGAGACCGCCCCGTTCGACCGCTCCGGCACCTCTCCGTTTTTGACGCCGGGCGGGGTCGAGCCGCCACGGCGGAGCGAATCCTAGCAGATTCGGTTGGCCAAGCGGTAGCGGCGCCCTACGGCATCAGGCGGGTGACCTCCCAGTCCTTCCCGACGCGCCGGTACTGAAAGCGGTCGTGCAGCCGATTGGGGCGGCCCTGCCAGAACTCGAACAGCTCCGGCTGCAGGCGGTAGCCGATCCAGGCGGGGTCGCGCGGGATGTCGCCGTCGGGGTACTGTCCTTCCAGCTCGCGCACGCGTTGTTCCAGTTCGCCGCGGTCCACGACCGGGTGGCTCTGGGTGGAGGCGGCGGCGGCCAGCTGGCTGCCTCGGGGGCGCTGGTGAAAGTATTCATCCGCAAGTTCGCCCGGCAGCGCGGAGACCGGACCCTCGACGCGAATCTGGCGTTCCGTCTCGGGCCAGTAGAACAGGAGGGCCGCGCGCGGGTTTTCGTTGAGATCCTGCCCCTTCCGGCTGCGCGAATCGGTATACCACGCGAGACCTCCGGCATCGACGTGCTTGAGCAAAACGGTGCGGGCGGAGGGCTGGCCGTCGGCGTCGGCGGTGGCCAGGATCATCGCGGTGGGGTCCGGGTTGCCGGCCTCGCGGGCCGCTTCCAGCCAGTCGTTGAGGAGGCCGAGCGGATTGTCCCGTAGATCGCTGCGACGCAGTTCTGCGCGGGCGTAGTCGCGGCGGGTGTGGCGGTGGTCGGCGGTGGTCATGCGGTTCCCCGTGGTTGAGCGACACGCCGTCATCATACGGCGGAGTGACGGTTTCGGAAATTTGCAGGACTTTCGCTGTCACAGTTGGGGACAGAGACAACGAACGCAAGGAGCATCCCATGGCTGAACCGATCATCGCCGCAGTGGAACCCCGGGGCGTGGAGCTGAAAAAGGGCGAGGAGTACGCCTTCTGTCGCTGCGGACGCTCGCAGGATCAGCCGTTTTGCGACGGGTCGCATCAGGGCACGGGGATCGAGCCGCTGGTGTTTACCGCGGAGGAGGATGGCGAGGCCTACCTGTGTCAGTGCAAGCAGTCCGGCAATCTGCCCTACTGCGACGGTACGCACGCGCAGTTCGATGCGGATGCCGTGGGTGGCCCGGCCAGTCAGGCGGAGGCGGATTCCGGTCAGGCGAGTGACGATGACCAGGCACCAACCCCGCGCAACAGCGATGTGGAGCCGCATGTGGAGTGGATCCATGCGCTGGCTCGTGACGGGCTGGAGGGTGTAGGTCGTCACGGGACCACGGTGGCCATGGGGGTCCCGCGAGATCGCCTGCCGAGCTGGGATGGATTGCAGCTACTGGCGGCGCAACTGGCCGCGCGCCCACTGGACGAAGATGCCGATGTGGGTACATCACTGGTGATCGGGCCCGAAGCACGACGCCCGCTTGAGCTGCAGATCCCCCTGCTGGTGTCGGACATGAGCTTCGGCGCTCTCTCGCGCGAGGCCAAGATTGCCCTGGCGCGCGGCGCGGAGCGCGCTGGCACTGGTATCTGCTCGGGCGAGGGCGGCATGCTGGACGCCGAGCAGGCGGAGAACTCGCACTATCTGTTCGAGCTGGGCCCCGCCGGTTTTGGCTATTCGGAAGATGTCCTGGAAAAGGTCCAGGCGTTTCACTTCAAGGCCGGGCAGGCGGCCAAGACCGGCGTGGGTGGTGTCCTGCCGGGCAGCAAGGTCAGCCACGAGATTGCCCGGGTACGCGGGATCGAGGCCGGCCAGGATGCCCATTCGCCGGCGGCTCACGCCGACCTGCAGACTCCGGCCGATTTCCGGCGGTTCGCGGATGCTGTACGCGAGAAGACCGGGGGGGTGCCGGTGGGGTTCAAGCTCTCGGCCAACCATATCGAGGCGGATCTGGCCTTCGCCCTGGAGGCCGGGGCCGACTATCTGATCCTCGACGGACGCGGCGGCGGTACAGGGGCCGCGCCGGCGCTTTTGCGCGATCACATCAGCGTGCCGACGATCCCGGCCCTGGCGCGGGCCCGGCGCTTCCTGGATGCCAACGGGGCCTCGGGGCGGGTGACGCTGCTGGTGACCGGTGGCTTGCGTACGCCCGCGGATTTCGTGAAGGCCTTGGCGCTAGGCGCCGACGGGATTGCCCTGGCCAACTCGGCGATCCAGGCGGTGGGCTGCGTGGGGGCCCGGATATGCCATACCAACCAGTGTCCCAGTGGCGTCGCGACCCAGGATCCGAAGCTGCGCAGCCGCCTCGATCCAGAAGAGGGGGGCGAGCGGCTCGCACGTTTCCTGGACGGGTCCGCGGAGCTGATGAAGGTGCTGGCGCGCGCCTGTGGCCATGCGAGCCTCGAAGACTTCGGACCCAACGATCTGACCACCTTCGATCACGAGCTGGCGCGCCTGGCCGGGATCCAGTATGGGGGTGTGCTGGAGGGGAACTAACCCACGTTGCGCGAGCAGAATGATCGTGACGCTGCTGATTCCTGCGGCTTGATCTGGATCAGTCCTTCTCGGAGCGAGTCGGTTAGACTCGCGCTTTTTCCGGATTGGGGGATTGGATGAGCTACTCCGACGTGCACCAGAGCTACGGGCGTTGCCGGCGGGCCGGCAACTTCGTGGATCGTTTCTACGAGCGCTTTCTCGCGGCCGACGAGCGAGTGGCGAAGGCCTTTGGGACCACCAATTGGTCCCAGCAGAAGCGGGCGCTCGGCCAGGCGATCTCCACTGCGATCAGCTATGCCGAGGGCGAGGGTTTTGTGGCACCGACCATGGAAAAGATGGCCGAGGTGCACAGCCGTCATGGCCGGGTGCCGGTCGAGCCGGACCTGTACGGGGTGTGGCTCAATTGCATGGTGGAGACTGCCCGCGAGGTGGATCCTCGCTGGGACGAATCCCTGGCCCAGCGCTGGCGCGGCGCATTGAGCCCGGCGATCGACCTGTTCATCGAACGCTACTGATCAAGCCGAGGACCGGCTGAGCGGCCGGTCCCGCCCCCATGAAGCCCCGCCCGCGGGCGTGCCCTGTTGATCTCGGGGCGCCCCGGGCGTGTAATGCGCGCATTTCCCGTCGCCGGCGCCCGCCGGAAGAAGCCTGGTGATGTCCGCAGCCCCCGAGACCCTGTTTGCCCGCAAGCCCTACTGGGCCAAGCGCTTCGGCACGGCCCCGTTTCTGCCGACCACGCGCGACGAGATGGACGAGCTGGGCTGGGACAGCTGTGACATCGTGCTGGTCACCGGCGATGCCTATGTCGATCACCCGAGCTTCGGCATGGCGATCATCGGGCGGCTGCTGGAGGCGCAGGGGTTCCGGGTGGGCATTCTCGCGCAGCCGGACTGGACGTCGGCCGAGCCGTTCCGCGCATTGGGGCGGCCCAACCTGTTCTTCGGCGTGACCGCCGGGAACATGGATTCGATGGTCAACCACTACACGGCCGAGCGGAAGATCCGTTCCAACGACGCCTATACGCCGGGGGATGTGCACGGCAGGCGTCCCGACCGCGCGGTCATCGTTTACGCCCAGCGCGCCCGCGAGGCGTACAAGGATGTGCCGGTCGTGGCCGGCGGGATCGAGGCCAGCCTGCGTCGCATTGCCCACTACGACTACTGGCAGGACAAGGTCCGGCGCTCCGTGTTGCTGGATTCGCGCGCCGATATACTGCTGTTCGGCAACGCCGAGCGGGCACTCGTGGAGCTGGCGCATCGCGTGGCCGCGGGCGAGCACCCGCGCGAGATCACGGATCTCCGCGGCACGGCCTTTCTGCGCGATGCGGTGCCCGGCGGGTATGTCGAGCTGGATTCCAGCGAGGTCGACACCCCCGGGCCGGTGGACGCCAACCCGGACCCCTACGCGATGGTCTCGCCCGAGACCTGTGCCGATGCCGGGGCGGAGGACGAGCCGGGCGCGAAGGTCGTGCGCTTTCAACGGCAGATCCCGCGCGGTACGCCGCGCGAGCAAACGGTGATCCGGATCCCTGCCTTCGAGCAGGTGAAGGGTGACGCGGTGCTGTACGCCCATGCCTCGCGGGTGCTCCACCTGGAGACCAATCCGGGCAACGCGCGGGCGATCGTGCAACGCCATGGTGACAAGGAGGTTTGGCTCAACCCGCCGCCGATCCCGCTGTCGACGCCCGAGATGGACGCGGTGTTCGACCTGCCCTATGCGCGAGCCCCGCATCCGTCCTATGGCGATGCGCGCATCCCGGCCTGGGAGATGATCCGCTTCTCGGTGAACATCATGCGCGGCTGTTTCGGCGGCTGTACGTTCTGTTCGATCACCGAGCACGAGGGCCGGATCATCCAGAGCCGCTCCGAGGACAGCGTGCTGCGCGAGATCGAGGAGATTCGCGACAAGGTGGACGGCTTTACCGGGGTGATCTCGGATCTGGGCGGGCCGACCGCCAACATGTACCGCCTGGCCTGCAAGGATCCGAAGATCGAGCAGAGCTGTCGCCGGCTGTCCTGCGTGTACCCGGGCATCTGCAGCAACCTGGATACCGACCATGCGCCCCTGATCCGGCTCTACCGCAAGGCGCGGGCCTTGCCGGGGATCAAGAAGATCCTGATTGCCTCGGGGCTGCGCTACGACCTCGCGATCGAGTCCCCGGAGTACGTGAAGGAACTGGTGACCCATCACGTTGGGGGTTACCTGAAGATCGCGCCGGAACACACAGAAACGGGCCCGTTATCCCGGATGATGAAGCCGGGTATGGGCACCTATGACCGGTTCAAGGCCATGTTCGAGAAGTATTCGAAGGCGGCCGGGAAGGAGCAGTACCTGATCCCGTATTTCATCGCCGCGCACCCCGGTACCACCGACCAGGACATGCTGCAGTTGGCGTTGTGGCTCAAGCGAAACGACTTCCGCGCCGATCAGGTCCAGGCCTTCCTGCCGAGTCCCATGGCGCTGGCCACGGCCATGTGGCATTCCGGGCGCGATCCGTTGCGTGGCATCCGGCGCAAGGCCAATGAACGGGTTCCCGTGGCCCGCGGGGTTCGCGCACGGCGCCTGCACAAGGCGTTCCTGCGCTACCACGATCCGAACAACTGGCCGCTGTTGCGCGATGCCCTGCAGCGCATGGGTCGCGCCGATCTGATCGGCAACGGGAAACACCACCTGGTGCCGACCTGGCAGCCGGCCGGGACGGGCCAGGGCGCGGCGCGTCCATCCACGGGGGGGCGGATGACCCGCGGCGGGAAGGCATTGAAGAAGCGCGGGCAGACCTTCCAGACCCAGCACAACGGTGTGGAGGCGGCAGCCCGTCCGGGTGGCAAGCCCGTGCCCGGCGGCAAGGGCGCGGCTCGCGCCGGGGCACCGAAGGGTGGCAAGCCGCGCAAGAAGGGCCGTACGGCCGGAAAACCGCCGCGCGTGCGCGGCTGAGGGCCCTCAGGAGTCGGTTGGCTTCGGGGCCGGGACGTGGCCTTCCAGGCTGATGTTCAGGCCGGTGGTCGTGCGGTCGCCGGGGTCGAGGAAGTACAGGTACGGGCCCACCACCGCCTCGGGTTCGGGTAGCAACTCCGCGTTCTCCCCCGGGTAGTGGCCGGCACGGAAGCGGGTACGCACGGGACCGGTGTCCACGCCATTGACGTGGATGAAGCGCGGCTCGTTGCGGTGCTCGTGCGACAGGATGTCGATCAGGCCGTCCTGTGCGGCCTTGGCCATTCCGAACGCACCCCAGAAGGCCTTGCGCGCGTTCTGGGTGGAGACCACGAGGCTGCCGGTGGGGCTGGCCTCCAGCAGCGGCAATACGGCCTGGGTCAGGAAGAACGGGCCGTGCAGATTGCTGTTGATGACCTTGAACCACAGCTCCGGGTCGTAGTTCTTCATCGGCATCAGCGCGCCGGCCCAGCCCGCGTTCAGCACCAGCCCGTCGAGGCGGCCGAGCGAGTCGCGGATGTTTTCCGCCAGGTCGCCGTAGTCCTTGACCGTGGCGCCCTCGAGGTTCAGCGGATAGATCGCGGGCTGTGGATGACCGGCCTGCTCGATCCGGTCGTAGACCGCCTCCAGGCCCTTCAGGTCCTTGTCCAGCAGGACGACCGTGGCACCGGCCGCGGCACAGGCCTCCGCGACCGCGCGGCCGATGCCGTCGGCGGCCCCGGTGACGAGGATCACGCGCTGGTCAAAGGCGCCCGGCTCGGGACGGTGGGCGAGGAGGCGGGGGATATCGAGGTCGGTCAAGGATGGTCCTCCAGGAACAGGTGCGCCGATTCTAGTCCAGATTGTACGGCCGCTTCGAGCGTGGACGGCAGTGTGTGGGTCAGGTAATCCCCCGCCAGATAGCAGTCGGGCCATGGCGTGCGTGGCGGCGGCCGGTGTTGATCCAGGTCCACCCGAGCGTCCACTGTCGCACGTCGTTCGCAGACGGTGTGGCCGGTTTCGGGTGCCCCCAGCTCGGGAAAGGTCCGCGCCAGCGAGCGGGCGACGGTGCGCCATCGAGCGTCCGCCGTCAACGGTTCGAGGTCGTCGGCGGCCGAGATCACGATCGCCAGCCAGTGTGGGGCACCCGCGACATGCCGGGGAATCAGCCACTGGCCATGCTGGCCCAGCAGGCCCTGGAGGGGGGGGCGGTCCGTTACCGGATGCGGGTAACGCAGGTAGACGGTGCAAATGCTGCGCGCGCCCATCGCCTTGAGGCCTTGGTGTGTGACGTCCCACGCGGCTTCCGATGGCAACAGGCTGGCGGTCGCGCTGGGCGGGGTGGCCAGGATCAGCGCACGGGCCGTGCTGGTGCCGCCCTGACGGTCGTGCAGCCGATAGGGGGCATCCGGGCGTGTCGCGTCGCGCTCGAGGGTCGTGATCCGGCGGCCAAGGTCCACGCGCGCACCTCGGGCCCGCAGCTCGCGGCTGGCGGCGTCGGGGAAAAGCTCGCCCAGGGGCCGGGCGGGGATCAGGAGCCGGGCCGCCTCCGGCCCGTGATTCAGGGCCCGTCGGAGCACGTTCTGGAAGATCCGGGCGGAGGCGAGGCGGGTCGGGGTGTTCATCACGGCCAGGCACAGGGGATCCCACAGGCGCTGGACGAGGGCCTCGGGCTGGTGCCGCTGTCGCAGCCAGTCGAGCACCGGCAGGTCGTGTCGCAGGGGCCGATGGAGCATTGCCGCCGCGCCGATCAGGGCACGCAGGCGAATGGCGGGCGAGTGCCCGGGGTGGGACCGATAAAGGGCCGAGGCCAGGGCCGGCAGCCGGGGCGAGCGCGGTTCGAGAACGAACGCCGGTGCGTGCGTCTGGCCGTCGGGATGGAACATCCGCAGGCCGAACGGGACGGCGTGAAAGGCTGATTCGGGATCGATGCCGACCGCGCGGATCTGCTCCAGGGTTTGCTGGCAGGCCCCCACCAGGATGTGCTGGCCGTTGTCCAGCGCCGTTTGGTCCAGCTCCAGGCTGCGGGCGCGGCCGCCGGGGGTCCTGCCGGCCTCGATCAGGTGCACGGGCTTTCCGGCCCGCGCGAGGGCGAGGGCGGCGGTCAGGCCGGCCCAGCCCGCGCCGACCACGGCGACAGGGCTCGCGGGCGCGCTGGAGGCCATGGCGTCAGGCCGCGCGGCGGCGATGCTCGCGCTTCAGCCGTCGCGCCGTGCGCCAGGCGATCCAGAGCTTGCGGATCGGGGTCAGGCGCACCCGGTGCTCGAGTACGCGAAAGCCATCGTCCTCGATCTCGTCGAGCAGGGTGCGGTAGATCGCCGCCATGATCAGTCCGGGGCGCTGCGCGTAGCGGTCGGCATCGGGGAGATGTTCCTCGGCGCGATCGTAGTACTGCCGGGCACGTTCCGCCTGTTCCGCGAACAGGGCGCGATGGCGGTCGGTGGTGATGTTCACCTGGAATTCCTCGGGCTTCACGCCGTGCTTGTGCAGTTCGGCCATTGGGATGTACACGCGACCGCGCATGGCGTCCTCGTGGACGTCGCGCAGGATGTTGGTCAACTGCAGCGCCATGCCGAGGTCGTGGGCATACTTCAGCGTGCGGCGATCGTTATAGCCGAAGATGTGGGCGGACAGGATGCCGACGACGCTGGCGGCGCGATAGCAGTACAGCGACAGGGTGGTGAAATCCGGGTAGCTGTCGTAGTCGAGATCCATCTGCATGCCGTCGATGATCTCGTCGAAATATTCGCGGCCCAGATCGAAGGCGGCGATGTGGGGCTGCAGCGCCTGGGTGATCGGGTGGCGGGGTTCGGCCTCGAACAGGCGCTCGATTTCCTGGCGCCACCAGTCGAGCTTGGTGCGGGCAATGCTCTCCTCGCTGACCTCGTCGACAATGTCGTCGACCTCGCGGCAGAAGGCGTACAGCGCGGTGATCGCGCGGCGGCGGTCGGGTTCCAGGAAGCGGAACGCGTAGTAGAAGCTGGAGCCGCTCTGTGCGGCCTTCTCCTCGCAATACTCGTCGGGGGACATGCGCTCTCGCGTGGCGGGTTTCGAACAGGGTGGGAAGGCTAGCACAGGCGGCGCAGGGGGCGGGAGATCGCCCCCGAAGGCGGATTGTTGACCTGCATCAAGCCCGGTGCCGGGGCGGGGTCGTAGCCTGTGGCCATCCGAAGCCGTAAACGGGCGGAAAACGCTCGAGGGGGACCCGATGGAACAGCGCCTGGTATTCGATCCGGAGATCCTGCGTCGCTATGACGTGAGCGGGCCGCGCTATACCTCGTACCCCACGGCCCCCCAGTTTCACGAGGGCTTTGACGACCGGGCGTATGCCGAGGCGGCACAGGCCGCCAACGGGGCGGACCCGGCGCGTCCGCTGTCGCTGTACGTGCATGTGCCGTTCTGCGACACGGTCTGCTTCTATTGCGCCTGCAACAAGGTGATCACCGGCAACTACCAGCGTGCGCAGCGCTATCTCGAGTATCTGGAGCGCGAGGCCGAGCTGCAGGGCGAGCTGTTCGATGCGGACCGGCCCGTGGGGCAGTTGCACTTCGGCGGGGGTACACCGACCTATCTCGGGGACGAGGACCTGCGGCGGGTCATGGCCGTGCTGGGGCGGCACTTCCGGCTCGACGGTAGTGACGCGCGCGAATTCTCCATCGAGATCGACCCGCGAGCGGTGCGGCCCGGGACCATCCCGCTGCTGGGCGAGCTGGGGTTCAACCGCATCAGCCTCGGGGTGCAGGACTTCGATCCGGACGTGCAGCGGGCGGTCAACCGCATCCAGCCCTTCGAGGTCACGGCGCGGGCCGTTGAACAGGCGCGCGACCATGGCTTCGAGTCCACCAACTTCGACCTGATCTACGGCCTGCCGCTGCAGACGGTGGAGACCTACACCCGCACCCTGGAACGCGCCCTCGAGCTGCGGCCGGAGCGCCTCGCGATCTACAACTACGCGCATCTGCCACAGATGTTCAAGACCCAGCGCCAGATCCGCGAGACCGACCTGCCCGATGCGGCGGAAAAGCTCGCGATCCTGGAGACGACCATCGACCGGCTGACCGATGCGGGCTACGTCTACATCGGGATGGATCACTTTGCCCTGCCGGACGACGAGTTGGCCGAGGCTCAGCGGGCCGGGACGCTGCAGAGGAATTTCCAGGGCTACTCCACGCGGGCCGAGTACGACCTGGTGGCGCTGGGGCCGACGGCTATCGGAAAGGTCGGCGCGACCTACAGCCAGAATCTGCGGGAGCTGGACGCCTACTATGCGCGGCTCGATGCCGGGCGGCTCCCGGTCTTTCGCGGCCTGAAACTGAGTGCCGACGACCGCTTGCGGCGGGACGTGATCAGCGAACTGATGTGCCACTCCCGGATCGACTTTGCCGCGATCGAGGCGCGCCACGGGATCGTCTTCGGCGAGGTGTTCGAGGACGCGCTGCAACGGCTCCAGGGCATGCAGGCAGACGGCCTGGTGCGTATGGAGGAGGGCCGGCTGGACGTGTTGCCCCGCGGCCGCCTGCTTCTGCGCAATGTGGCCATGGCTTTCGACGCCTATCTGGCCACCGAAGGCCAGCGGCGCTACAGCAGGGTGGTTTAGCGCGCCCGTGCGCGCCGGCGCGGGCGCAGGCTGTGGCTCAGGATGATCCAGGCGTCGCGGGTGCGCAGGCGCGGGCGGGAGAAGACGTCATCCTGCTGGCGCAGGCGCCAGAGGATGCGCGCGCCGCCGTTGATGATCGCCCGGATCTCCAACCCCATGCGCCCGCGCAGCATGCCGCCCAGGGGCGCGCCGGCCCGCAGCAGACGGTCGGCACGGGCGTACTGGAACTGCATCAGGTTGCGTAGCTGGAAGGTGGTCTTGCCGGCCGCGAGCATGGCCTCGGTGACACCATACTGGTCCATCTCTTCCTGTGGCAGGTAGATGCGGTTGTTCTCCTCCAGGTCCTGTTGCAGGTCCTGGTAGAAGTTGATCAGCTGCAGGGCGGAGCAGATGGCGTCGGAATGGCCCAGCATTTCCTCGGTCGGGTTGCCGTTGAGGTGCAGCATGAGCCGGCCGACGGGGTTGGCCGAACGCCGGCAGTAGTCGATCACCTCGCCGAAGGTGGCGTAACGGGTTTGTTCGAGGTCCTGCAGGAAGGCGTCGATCAGGTCGGAGAACGGTGCCGCCGGGAGGTTGAAGCGGGCGCGGGCGTCGGCCAGGGCGATCCATTCGGGATCGTGTTCGGCGGTCGGGTCTTCGAGGATCTGTACGCGTTCCTGCATCGCCAGCAGGGCCTGGCGCCGTTCGGCGACCGGGCGCGGGTCCTCGTCGGCCAGGTCGTCGGCGTCGCGGGCAAAGCAGTAGATCGCCGCGACCGGTCCGCGCAGGCGCGCGGGGAGCAGCCAGGACGCCACCGGGAAGTTCTCGTAATGCGCCGTGGCACGCTGGCGGCAGTGGCGATAGGCCGCACGGATTCGGGGCTCCATCGCCATTCAGCGGCCCCCGGTCGCGGAGGCGTACGCGGCGCGGCAGGCATGGTTACCCGGCAAGGCTGCGCTCCGGGGCGGGGGCGCCGTTGTACCAGGCCCAGAAATCATCCGGCTGCTCCAGGGCGGCGTCGGCACCCCACTGATCCGGCTGCTGGTCCGCGTCGATGTAGCCCCAGTTGGCGATCAGCGTCGGCATGCCGGCGGCGCGGCCGGCGGCGATGTCACGCTCGGCATCGCCCCAGTAGCAGTGGTGTCCCGGGGGCAGGCCGGTCTGCCGCGCCGCCAGCCACATGGGTTCGGGGTCGGGCTTGCGCTGGGGCAGGGTGTCGCCGCTGACCACCGCCGCCATGCGTGAATGGAGCCCCAGAGCGTCGAGCAGCGGATCGGTGAGCCAGCCCGGCTTGTTGGTCACGACCCCGAAGGACCAGCCACGGGCCTCGCAGGCATCCAGCAGTTCGGCGAGGCCGGGGAACAGAGCGGTGGTCTGGCACAGATCGCGGGCGTAGATCTCCAGGTAGCGTTTCTTCAGATGCTCCGTGAAGTGGGGGTCGGCATCGGGGAACGCGAGTGCCACCAGGGCCTGCGAGCCGTGGGAGACATGGTTGCGCACGGCGTGGAACGGGAGCGGGGCGCGGTCGTGCTCGGCCATCAGGGTGGCCAGTGCCGCATGCATGTCCGGGGCGGTATCCAGCAGGGTCCCGTCCAGGTCGAACAGGACCGATCCGAGTTCGTGTCTCATGCGTCGGCGTCGGCGTCGGCGTCGGCGTCGGCCTCGCCCCGGCGGGCGGCCATCAGGTAGTTCACGTCGGTGCGGGGGACCAGGCGGTAGCGCCCGCTGAGCGGCGAATAGGTCAGGCCGGTCATCGCGGTCACTTCGAAGCCGTGCCGGCGCAGCGCGGCGCCCAGTTCCGAGGGCCGGATGAAGCGGCCGTATTCATGGGTGCCGGTCGGCAGCATGTGCAGGAGGTACTCCGCCCCCACAATCGCCTCGGCAAAGGCGCGCGGTGTGCGGTTGATGGTGGACAGGAACAGCCAGCCGCCCGGGCGCACGAGCTTCACGAGCGCATCGATGACCGCGTCCGGGTCGGGCACGTGTTCCAGCATCTCCAGGCAGGTGACCACGTCGTAGTCGCCGGCGTGATGTTCGGCGTGCGCCTCGGCGGTGGTGTGCAGGTAGTGGATCTTCAGGCCGGCCTCCGTGGCATGCTCGCGGGCGACCTCGAGGTGTTCGGCGCCGGCGTCCAGGGCCGTCACCTGCGCGCCGCGTACAGCCATCGCCTCGGAGAGGATCCCGGCGCCGCAGCCGACGTCCAGCACCGTCTTGCCGGCCAGTTCCGCCTGGCCGTCGATCCACTCCAGGCGCAGCGGATTGATCGCGTGCAGGGTGGCGAAGGGGCCGCTGCGATCCCACCACTCGTGCGCCCGGTGCGTGAACTTGTGGATCTCGGCGCTATCGACGTTTGCGTGCGAAGAAGTCTGGGAGTGGGATTCGGGGCTCATGGCGTCTGTCTCGCTCAGGGAAACACTGATTAATGTACACGTTCGCGCTCGAGTCGCTGTTGCGTGCGAACAAGGCGCGGTGACTGCCGTGCAGTCATTCTGCACAAGGGAGCCGCAACGCCGTGCGCGCGCAAAAGCGGCCGAGCCCCTCGGGGTTGGCACCCCAGGTTCCCCGATCCTGCGTTGCGGCCCTTGCCGGTAGAACAACTATCGGCTGCGCACCGCGCCTTGTCTTGGAAAACCTGGGGTACCAACGCGAGCGTGTACATTGATCAGTGTTTCCCTCAGGCAGTGGGCTGCTGGGTTTCCAGCACCCGGAGGCGCCAGTAATCGGCCTCGGCGCGGAGATCCTGCGGGTCCAGCGTAAGCAGTTCGCGGTCGCGGAGCAACGGTCGTCCGGCCACGTAGACGTCGCGCACCGCCTCGCGCGTGGCGGCGTACACAATCTGGGCGCTAGGGTCGTGTGCCGGCAGCAGCTCCAGGGCCTGCAGGTCCACGGCGACCACGTCCGCCTGCTTGCCGGGCTCCAGTGACCCGATGCGGCCATCCAGGCCCAGGGCCCGGGCGCTTCCCAGGGTCGCCATCTCCAGAGCCGAGGCAGCAGGCAGGGCTGCGGCATCGCCGCTGACGCCCTTCGCGAGCAGGGCGGCGGTGCGCATCTCGCCGATCATGTCGAGGTCGTTGTTGGAGGCGGTCCCGTCGGTGCCCAGGGCGACGTTGATACCGGCCTCCTGGAGGCGCGTGACCGGGCAGAATCCCGATGCCAGCTTCAGGTTGGACTCCGGGCAGTGGGCAATGGACACCGGGCGCCCGTGCAGCAGGCCGAGGTCGTCGTCATCGACCTGGGTCATGTGCACCGCGATGAAGGGCTGATCCAGCATGCCCAGACGGGCGAGGCGCGCCAGGGGCCGTTCGCCCTGATCGCGCAGGGCGTCGGCGACCTCGCTGGCCGTCTCGTGGACGTGCATGTGGATGGGCGCGTTCAGCTCGCGGGCCCGTTCGGCGACGCGTTCCAGGCTCGCGTCGCCAACGGTGTAGGGCGCGTGCGGAGCCACATTGAAGGTGATCCGGTCATGCTCGCCCCAGGCCGCCACGACATCGGCCCCGCGCTGGAAGTATTCGTCTGCGGTGCTCGCCCAGGGGGTGGGGAAATCGAATACAGTCAGCCCCAGCGAGGCTCGGATGCCGGTCTCGTCAACCACCCGCGCGGCATCCTCCACGAACAGGTACATGTCGCTGAAGCAGGTGGTGCCGCCGCGCAGCATCTCCGCGACGGAGAGCCGGGTGCCGGCGCGCACGAACTCCGGCGACAGCAGCTTGCCTTCGGCGGGCCAGATGTAGCGCTTCAGCCAGTCCATCAGCGTGTGGTCGCTGCCGATACCGCGTAACAGGCTCATGCCGGAGTGCGTATGGGCGTTGATCAGGCCGGGGATCAGGACCTGCCCGGGGTGCTCGCGGTATTCGGCGTCGGGGTGGTTGGCACGGGCGGTTTCCCGGGGCTCGATCGCCTGGATGATGCCGTCCCGGATCACCAGTGCATGGTCTTGCAGTAGGGTGTTGCGGGGGACCACGGGAAGGATCTGGGGGGCTGCGAGGATCAGCGTCTGGGCATGGCTCATGGCGGACGGTCTGCGCGGGGGGGGTGGAGGTCGCGCATGGTACCTGAAAGGGGCGGCATTGCGCCGCCCCGGGTGGTGCCCGGAATTACAGGCGGTTGATCGCGAAACGGCCGGGGCCGGTCAGGGCGAGGGCGATGGCCGCGAACAGGAACATGCCCTGCAGCTCGAGGGCCCAGCCGCCATGGCCGGTGAGCTGGAAGACCTCATTGGCATGTGCCAGGAAGATGGCGAAGACCATGTTGATGGCAATGATCACCGCGCCAATGCGCGAGTACAAACCGATGATGATGAGGATCGGAGCGAGGATCTCGCCGATGTAGACACCGTAGGCGAGGAGGGTCGGGAGCCCGGCGTTCGCGAGCATGCCTTCGATGCCGCTGATACCGCCGGTGATCTTGGCGATGCCGTGCAGCAGGATCATGATGCCGAGCGCCAGGCGCAGGACGAGCTTGCCGCTGTCGTCGAGGGTGTGGTCCATGTCGATACTCTCCTTGTAGTGAAGCGGGTCGGCCCCGCGTGGTGACGGGGGAAACGACCCCGTGCCGGGTTTGGCGTGGGCCACTGGCGGGCGAGGTAAAGGACACTCACCTGCCAGTGGATCGCTCGGTTCAGCCCGCCTGGCGTCCCAGGCGCTGGGCTCGTGCGACTTCGGCCACGTGGCGACCCTGCGAGGCGGCCATGCCGAGTTCGTTCTCGCTCGGCTGGCGCGAGCCGTCGCCGGCGGCCAGCGTGGTCGCACCGTAGGGCGTGCCGCCGGAGACCTCGCTGACGTCGAGCATGCGCTTTTCGGTGTAGGGCAGTCCAACCACGGTCATGCCGAAGTGCAGCAGGTTGACGATGGTGGAGATCAGCGTGGTCTCCTGACCACCGTGCTGCGAGGCGGTGGAGCCGAACACGCTGCCGACCTTGCCGACCAGCTTGTCGCCGAACCACAGGGCGCCGGTCTGGTCGAGGAAGTTGGCCATCTGGGCGGCCATGCGGCCGAAGCGGGTCGGGGTGCCGATGATGATGGCGTCGTAGTCCGCCAGTTCCTCCGGCTTCGCGATGGGTGCGGCCTGGTCAAGCTTGGCGCCGGCGTTGCGGGCTACCTCGTCCGGCATCAGTTCCGGGACGCGCTTGATCGTGACCTCGGTATCCGGGACTTCGCGGGCCCCCCGGGCCACGGCCTCCGCCATCTGCTCGATGTGGCCCCAGGTGGAGTAGTACAGGATCAGGATCTTGGTATTCATGGTCGACGTGCCTCGTTTGTCAGATTTGAATACCCGCTAGCCTAGATCCGATTTATACGAATGAAAATCCCGAAAAACACCCTACATGATTCGATTAATACGAAAGGTTAGTGCCGGGCCGCGGGCTGATCGTTGCCGGTCTGGTGAAGTACCCGCGCCTCCATTTCCGCCAGGGTGTCGGGGTGGCCGTAGAGGTAGCCCTGGAAGTGGCGGCAGCCGAGGCCGAAGAGGAAGGCGCGCTGCTGGTCGTTTTCCACACCCTCGGCAATGACTTCCAGATCCAGTGTGTGCGCCAGGTTGACCACCATCTGGGCGATCGCGGCATCGTTCGGATCGTCCAGGACATCACGCACGAAGGACTGGTCGATTTTGAGTTGCGCCAGCGGCAGGCGTTTGAGGTAGGCCAGCGAAGAGTATCCGGTCCCGAAATCGTCCAGGGAGAACTCGATCCCCAGGGTGCGCAGCTCCTCGATGTGGGCGATCACCGTTTCCACGTTATCCAGCAGCATGCTCTCGGTCAGTTCCAGCTTCAGGCGCTCCCCTGGAGCGCCCGTCTCCTCGAGAATTCTGGCCAGATCGCGCACGAAGTGGCGGTGACGGAACTGTCGGGCACTGACGTTAACCGCTAGCGTCAGGTTGCGGAACGCCGGTTGGTGCTGCCAGGTGGCGAGCTGCTGGCAGGCCGCGCGCAGCACCTTGCGCCCGATCGGGACGATCAGCCCGGTCTGTTCGGCGACCGGGATGAATTCGCCGGGCGAAACCGCCCCGCGGGTGGCGTGCATCCAGCGCAGCAGGAGCTCTGCGCCGATGACGCGGCCGGAGGCGTCCACCTGCGGCTGGTAGTGCACGTTGAAGTCGTTGTTGTCGAGGGCGTGGCGCAGCTCGCTTTCCAGTTCGAAGCGGGCCTCGACGGCGCGGTGCAGGTCGGGGTCGTAGAAGCGCACGGTGTTGCGGCCGGCGTTCTTGGCGCGATACATCGCGAGGTCCGCCTGCTTCAGGATCTCTTCCACACCGAGGCTGCGGCCGCTGAACAGGGTTGCCCCGATACTCGGCGTGACATGGCGCTTCTGGCCGGCGAGTTCGAAGGGATCGCGCAGCAGGTCGATGAGCTTGCGCCCCACGGCCTCGGCCTGCGTCGCCGCGCGTGCCGGGTCCGGATGGAGATCGTTGAGGATGACGACGAACTCGTCACCACCCAGTCGGGCCAGGGTGTCCGCCTCGCGCACCGAGTCCTGCATGCGCTCGGCGACCTGCCGCAACAGGTCGTCGCCGACTGCGTGCCCGAGGGTGTCGTTGATGTCCTTGAAGTTGTCGAGATCGATGAACAGCAGCGCGCCGTGCAGATGGGAGCGCTCGGTGTTGCCGAGCGTCTGACCGAGCCGGTCGTGAAGCAGCGTCCTGTTTGGCAGGTGCGTCAGGCCATCGAAGAAGGCGAGTCGGCGGATCTCGTCTTCAGCCTGTTTGCGGTCGGAGATGTCCGTCATGGTTCCGAACGTCGCCATGATCTGCCCTTGGTCGTCGAAGCGGGCACTGGCGTAGACGCTGACCCAGCGGATGGCCCCGTCGCGGGTGCGCAGGCGGATCTCCTCCGACTGGGCATGTGAGCCACCGTCCAGCAGCGTGGCGCAGAAGCTGCGCGCGTCGTCGTGGTCTTCGGGGGCGACGAAATCGCACATTGCCCGGCCCAGGCTCTCTTCCACGGTGAAGCCGGTGAGGTGTTCCCAGGCCGGGTTCAGCAGGGTCCAGCGCCCATCCGCGTCGGTCCGGAAGATTACCTCGGAGATGTGGTCGACCACGTCTCGATAGCGATTCTCGCTTTCGGCGAGGGCATCGGTGGTCCGGCGATGAGCGGTAATGTCCAGCGTGAGCCCGCGCAAATTCTCGCGACCGTCGGCGTCTGTCGCCCAGGAAAGGATGTCGCGCAGCCAGATCCACTGTCCGTCGCGATGGGCAAAGCGGTAGTCCACCGTGCGCGGCTGTTCGCGGCTCTCACGGGCGGCTGCCTGGACTCGTGGCAGGTCGCTCGGGTGGATGTGCCGGGCCCGTAGCTCGCCGCGGCCGAGGTTGCGGGCGGGGAAGCCGAGCAGGCGGCGGGTGTCGCCGGCTACAAACTCCCATTCATGGCTTGCCGGGTCGGCCTCCCACAGAATGGCGTTGGCGCCGCCCAGCATGGATTCCAGGCGCGCGACTGAGCGGTTGAGCTGCTGGTTCTGCTGCTCCAGGGTAGCCTGAGTGGAACCCAGGTGGGTGGCGACGTCATTGAAGGTATGCGCCAGATCTCCGAATTCATCGTTCGAACGCACCGGGATACGGTGGTCCAGGCGCCCCCCCTGCAGGGCCTTGCCGCCCTGGTTCAGCAGGCGCAGGCGGCGGGTAATGACCAGGCTGAAGACGATCGCGGCGACCGTCGACAGCAGCAGGACCGCAAGGGCGAGAAGGACGTTGCGCTCCAGCAGGTTGGCGGAGAGCGCGTCGATCGCGTCGGTGGAATACCCCACTGCCAGGGTACCCAGGGGCTGTCCGGCGAGCTCGATCTCGCGGAGGATTTCGATCTGGCCGGGCGTGGTGCGGATGCCTCTGGCGCGTTCGGTGATCGCCGCCGGCGAAATGCCCACCGAGGCCATCGTCCGATCCTGGGCGTCGAGCACCACGGCATAGAGGACGTGGGAGTCGTCCGCGACCAGCTCCAGGAGGTCCTGCAGCATGGTCGGGTCGGCATAGGCAAGCCCCGGGGTCAGGGCACTGGACAGCAGACGACCCTGCTGCTCGGCGAAGCGCTCGAGCATCTGGGACTGGTTCTGCTGGACCTGGGAGAGGCCACTGAACATCAGCACCGCCACCATCGCGACCTGGATCGCGACGGTGCCGATAATGATCTGCCAGGCGAAATTCAGCCGCATGCGGAACCGTTTACCCCTGCAGTGGGACGGCCGGCGAACAGGAACGGACGCTTTTGGCCGGGTCGGCAAAATTCATGGGGGAGATCCGGGTCGCATGCGCGCCAGTGTAGGTGGTTAAGCGGGAAATGATGCAAACACGGTTATTCTAGCGGGACTGTCCTGAGGATGCCCATTGCGGTAACGCAAGACATCCTCCGGTCAGTCATTCATTGCGTCTCCCATGGAAGGGAGTTCCCAGCCGAAGGTATCCGGGCGGAAAGGTCGATAGTCGCCCTCCTCGATCGCGACAAAGCCCCGGTGGCGGATTTTCTGGAGTACCTCCCGTCCCTGAGGCGTCTCCTGCAGGCGCGTTAACTGCTCTCTCAATCCCGGTGAGTTGACCAGCACCTCCTCGTTGACGAGGAGCGTCATCCCCGGAAAGCTTGGTGAGCGGGAAATCACGCGAATCAGGGTGCCCTCGCCGAGCGACATGAGCATCTGCGTCGTTTCGTCGAGACGCGGCTGGGTGATCAGATCCCCGTCCGTGACGAGGACCAAGGCTTCCGCTTCCCCGCGAATAAACGTGCTTGTAGCGCCAGTGTGGTGATGGTGGTGCCGAATGGTTGGTGGTGCGGATCCGTACGGCCATGCGACATTCGAGAGCGTGTGGTCCAGAAAAGCGGCAGCAAGGCTTTCCTCGAAGGGCGCCGCGATTCTCGCATCCGCCAGGTCCTCCATACGGGTGAACGGGGCTTCTGGCCTGACGCCCACCACGATCGCCAGCCGGTCGCGTGTGGCCGCCACGGGGCGATAGCCTGTCTCCTCTGTCAGGAAGGGCACCACGTGTGGAGAGGTGATGACGAGGTCGTAGCGCTCGGCCGCAAGCCTGCGATGGAAGGCGTCGCGGGTGCGTGCTGACTCGATTCGGACCGGCTCACCGATGTGTGCGGCCAGCCAGTCGCGTAGCGGCGCGTAGCGCTCGAAGAGCGCTGGAGGGCTGAGAAATGGCTGTATGCCGAGCAGACGTGCTTCGGACCCATGTGCGGGCACCTGCGTTAGAAGGGTCACAGCTAGGGAGCAGGCAATGGCCCGCGCGATGCGGGATGCCCGAAGCGGTGGTTGACCCGGTGGCGCCCTGGACATGTCGGTGTACCTCCGTTTGCAGAAGCCGGATACGCGCTGACGCGCAGGCTAGCCTTCTTTTCTAGCTGGACTGTCAGGGCTTCACCAGAAGCGGCGTGTGGTTAGCGTGAATAGCCAGAAAAATGACGCTCATGCGCCCTGGTTGAGGTGGCTCCAATCCGCAACTGTCAAAAACTGGTCGATCGCCACCTAGCGCCGCGCATGCCCGGACCCTTCTGGATTGGCTTCTTTCTTGCTTCGCAAAGGGGCAGCGATTCACGAGAGCGCCCACGGTGCGGCAGGAGAAGACATGACCGGAATATTTGACAGGATTGCCGAGGCCCTGCTGGCCACGCTCCAGGGGCTCAGTCCGTTGACGGTTATTGGTATGTTCGTGCTGTTGCTGTTCGGGCTGTTCCTGGCGGGCCTGGCGGCCACCGTCCTGCGCCGTGCGGTGGCCTTTCAGGGGGCTGCGCCCACCTTGCTGACGACCCTCGGGATCCTCGGGACCTTTCTAGGGGTTGCCATTGGCCTGCTGGACTTCGATGCCGGCCGCGTCGAGGCCAGCATCCCTGCACTGCTGGAGGGCCTCAAGCTGGCCTTCGTGACCAGTATCGTGGGCATCCTGCTGGCCGCCGTGCTGCGGATCGTACAGGTGATCGCGCCGGCGCCGGTATCAGCCAGCGAACCCTCGCCCACAGGCGCCGCGAGCGGGCCATCCCATGACGCAGAACTGGCGGCGCAGCAGCGCGACGCCACGCTCGCCGTGGGCGAGGCGGTGCGCGCGCTGGATCAGCGCCTGGACGCCCGCTTGGAGCAGCAGCACCGCGAACTGACCCGGACCCTGGACGGCATGGCCGAGCGCATCACGGAGATGAGCAGCGGACACCTGGTCGAGGCCCTGGAGCGGGTGATCCACGACTTCAACAGCCGCCTGGGCGAGCAGTTCGGCGAGAACTTCCGGCGTCTGGATGACTCGGTGGCCCGGCTGGTGGAATGGCAGGAGCAGTACCGTCAGCAGATGGACGGCCTGCACCGCGCGTTCGACCAGGCGCGGGCCGGGGTGGAGCAAACCGAGCAGACCCTGGAGCGGATGACCGGCCTGGCCCTGCAGATCACCCGGCACGTGGAGGACCAGGAATCGACGCTGTCGAGCCTGCGCCGGGAGACGGTGGAGCTGGAGGCGCTGCTGGGCAGTATCGCGGCGCTGCGCGACCGCGCCACCGAGGCCTTCCCGGCGATGGACGCCCGCCTGGAGGCGATGCTCGAGAGTATCGAGAACGCCGTGCAGGCGGGCCATGCGGCCGAGGGTCGCTGGGGTGCCGAGCGCGCCGCTCCGGCCGTATCCGCGGGCGGGCGTAGCTGATGCTGGCCTGGCTCGCGCGTCGCCGCCGAGGGCCGGGTGGCGGGAGCGAGGCCGATCAGGGCTCGCACTGGCTGGCGGTGGCGGACCTCATGGCCGCGCTGATGATGATCTTCCTGTTCCTGGCCCTGCTGCACATGGTGCAGGTGGAGCGCGAGAGCGCGGCCCACACCGAGGTCCGCAACGAGGCGGCCGCGCTGCGCGCCGCGATCTATTCGGTGCTGGAGGAGGAGTTTCGCGAGGATCTGCCGCGCTGGAACGCGGAACTGGATCGCGACAGCCTGACCCTGCGCTTCCGCGAGCCGGAGGTCCTGTTCGAGCGCAGTTCGGCGACAATCCGGCCGCGCTTCGAGACGATCCTTGCGGACTTTATGCCGCGCTATGCCGAGCAGTTGCGGCCCTTTGCCGAGGTGATCCGCGAGGTCCGGATCGAGGGACATACCTCCAGCGAATGGGCGGGAAGCGATGATGCCCTGGAGGCCTATTTCGGCAACATGGACCTCAGCCAGCGGCGCACGCGCGCGGTCCTGGAATACGCCTATCAGCTGGATGCCCTGCAGGAGGCGGACTGGTTTCGGTCGCGGGTGGCGGCGGTGGGGCTGTCCTCCTCGCGGCGCGTGCTGGACGAGCGGGGTGAGGAGGACCGCCGGGCTTCGCGGCGGGTGGAATTCAGTGTGCTGACGGACTTCGAGACGCGACTTCTGGGCGAGGTGCCCGTGGAGCCCGAACCCTTGCCACTGGAGGCGCGCGGACGCTGATCCAGGGGTGCAATCCGCACCCCGGCCTCGCGACCGGGCCGGGCTCAGATCGCTTCGAGTAGCGCCTGGCGCAGCCGGGTCTGGTCGTCGCTCTCAAGGGGCCTGCGCCCCGGGCGGCTCAGCAGGAAGCTGTCTTCCACTTGTTCGCCAGCGGTGGCGATCCGGGCCGTGCTGACGTCGATGCCCTGTTCCGCAAGGATGTGGCCGATCGTGGACAGCAGCCCCGGTCGGTCCAGGGCCCGCAGCCGCATCCGGGTGGCATGGCCGCTGGCGGTCGGTTCGAATTCGATGCGCGTGTCCACGTCGAAGTGCTTGAGCCGCCGCGGCAATTGCCGGGAGGCGGGGTTGGGGATGCCGCCTTCGTGCCCCAGGGCGCGTTCCAGGTTCTGGCGGATCTCGTCGGCACGATAGCCGGCATCCACGGTCTGTCCGCCACCACTCTCGAGGACGAGGAAGGTATCCAGCGTGCGGCCGCCCTTGGTCGTGATGATGCGGGCGTCGACGATGTCCAGCCCGAGCTGGGTCAGGGCGCTGGTGATGCGGGCGAAGATGTGCGGGTGGTCGTCGGCGTAGACGAAGATCTCCGTGCTCCCGCGTGAAGTCTTGGGGCGGACCATGATCAGCGGGAGGGCCTCCGGCTCCAGTGGGAGCAGGGCCCGCGCGTGCCACGCGATCTCGTCGGCGGAGTGACGCAGGAAGTATTCGTCGTCGAGTTCGTCCCACAGCTGGCGCGCCTGGTCCGGCTCGAATCCCTGCTGCTGCAGGCGCTCGAGTGCCTCCGCGCGGGTCTTGCGGATCTGCTCGTCCATGTCCGGCGGGGTGTCCAGACCGCGATCCAGGACGTTGCGGGTGGCGTGGTAGAGGGTCTGAAGCAGGGAGTCCTTCCAGCTGTTCCAGAGCTCCGGGTTGGTGCCCCGGATATCGGCGATGGTGAGCAGGTAGAGAAAATCGAGCCGCTCGCGGGTGGCGACCTCGCGGGCGAAGGCGAGGACAACATCGGGGTCGGAGATGTCCTTGCGCTGCGCGGTCAGGGACATCAGCAAGTGCGAGCGAACCAGCCAGGCGACCAGCCCGGCGTCGGTATCCGACAGGCCGTGCTGCTGGCAGAAGTGCAGGGCGTCCTGCGCCCCCAGCTCCGAGTGATCCCCGCCGCGGCCCTTGGCGATGTCGTGGAACAGCGCGGCCAGCACCAGGCGTTCGGGGCGTTCCAGTTCGGTGTAGATCCGGTGGGCCAGGGGTTGCTCGTGGGCGAATTCCGGCAGCGCCAGACGGCGGGCGTTGCGCACCACGTTGAGGGTGTGTTCGTCCACGGTGTAGGCGTGGAACAGGTCGTACTGCATGCGGCCGATGATGCGGCCGAAGGCCGGCAGGTAGTTGCCGAGCACGCCGTAGCGATTCATGCGCCGCAGCTGGCTGGTGATGCCGCGCGGGGCCCGCAGGATGTCCATGAACAGCTCGCGGCAGACCGGGTTGCGCCGGAAATGACCGTCGATCAGGTGGCGATGTGCCCGGATCAGGCGGATGGTCGAGGCCCGTATGCCCTGGATCTCGGGGTGCTCCTGCAGCAGGCGGAAGACCTCCAGCAGCGCCGGGGGGTAGATCATGAAGACCTGGTCGTGGGCAGCCTCCAGGTAGCCGCCGCGGACCTGAAAGCGCTGATGGATGCGGACCGGGTCCTGCAGGTCTTCGGGATCGTCGAGGATGGCCTCGTTGAAGTGCTGCAGCAGCAGCTCGTTCAGTCGCTCGAGGTCGTTGATGGTGCGGAAGTAGCGCTGCATGAACTGCTCGACCGCCCGGTTGTGGTTCTGGTCGACAAAGCCGAAGGTGTTGGCGAGTTGGCGCTGCAGATCGAACAGCAGGCGGTCCTCGCGGCGGCCGGCCAGCATGTGCAGGGCAAAGCGCACCCGCCAGAGGAAGTTCTGTCCCTCCATCATCTCGCGGAACTCGCCTTCGCGCAGGAAACCCAGCGAGACCAGCTCCTCGATGCGTTCGGCCCCGTAATGTCGCTTGGTGACCCAGCCGATCATCTGGATGTCGCGCAGGCCACCGGGGCCTTCCTTGACGTTCGGCTCCAGGCGGTAGGCGGTCTCGCCGAAGCGGCGGTGGCGGGCCTGCTGCTCGGCCAGTTTCGCCGCGTAGAAGCTGCGCGAGTCCCAGATGCGGTCGGGTTCGATGGCGCCGCGGAAGTCGTTGAAAAGACCCAGGTGGCCGGCCAGGTAGCGGGACTCGATCAGGTTGGTGGCGACGGTGATGTCGTCGCGTGCCTCGCGGGTGCAGTCCTCGATGCTGCGCACGCTGTGACCGACCTCGATGCCGATGTCCCAGAGGAAGGTGACGAAGTCGCTGATGTGCTCAAAGCGGGCGCGGTCATGCTCGCCCTCGAGGATGATCTGGATGTCGATGTCGGAGGCCGGGTGCAGTTCGCCGCGGCCGTAGCCGCCGACTGCGATCAGGCAGAGCTGGTCATCGTCGGCCAGGCCCTTTTGCGCCCAGATCAGCTTGAGCAGCTCGTCGATGCGCCGGGCATGGCCGTGGATCAGTTCGGCGATGGGCATCCCGTCGCGAAAGCCCTGGTATTGCTGGTCCAGGATGGCGCGGCGGCGATCCCGGAACAGGGCGATATTCCCCGGGTTGCGGCTTAACCGCTGGTAGTCCTCGCCCCAGTCCGGGGTGAAGGCCGGCGTATCGAGTTCGCCGGGTGTGCTGCCCGCTGGATTCATTGGAGCTCCGTGGAATGGGCGGTTCGAATCGGCGGGGGAACAGGTACGAAGCCCTTCGATCAGGCCGCGATCTCCTGGGGTGGCGTTTCGTCCTTGCGCAGGGTCAGGATCTCGTAGCCGTCCGCGGTGACCAGGAGGGTGTGCTCCCACTGGGCCGAGGGGCTGTGATCCTTGGTCACGGCGGTCCAGCCATCGGCCAGGATGCGCGTATGCCGGCGTCCCGCATTGATCATCGGTTCGATGGTGAAGCACATGCCTTCCTCCAGCGTCATGCCGGTGCCGGGCTTGCCGTAATGCAGGACCTGCGGGTCCTCGTGAAAGCCGCGGCCGATGCCGTGACCGCAGAACTCACGCACCACCGAGCAGCGCTGTGCCTCGGCGTATTCCTGGATGGCGTGGCCGACGTCGCCGAGCGTGGCCCCGGGCCGGACCTGCTGGATGCCGAGGTACATGCTGGTTCGGGCCACGTCGATCACCCGCTGGGCCTGGATGCCGGCCTTGCCGATCACGAACATGCGGCTGGTATCGCCGTGGAAGCCGTTCTTGATGACGGTGATGTCGATGTTGAGGATGTCGCCGTTCTTCAGCTTCCGGTCACCGGGAATGCCATGACAGACCTGGTGGTTGACCGAGGTGCAGATCGACTTCGGAAAGCCGCGATAGTTGAGCGGAGCCGGGATCGCATCCTGGGTGTTCACGATGTAGTCGTGGCAGATCCGGTCCAGTTCCCCGGTCGTCACGCCGGCCTGCACGTGGGGCTCGATCATCTCGAGGACTTCGGCGGCCAGACGGCCGGCGACGCGCATGTGTTCGATCTCTTCGGGGGTCTTGATGGATACGGACATGAGGGCTCCCGCCGCGGCGCCCGGAGGGGCTCGGCGTTTGGTTCGGGTAAGCGTCCTATGCTATAAAGCGCGCGCCTTGCTGGCAATTCGGCGGGGCCGGAAGCCGCCCTTTGCCGGGCCGGCATTCGAAACCTTAATCCACACACGTATCGGCACGGTCTGTCGGGTGCCCGCTCGCGAAGAAGATTCGGTTCGGGTTTCAGATCGGGATGCGTGGAGGCTCAACCCGTTACAGGAGAAAACTCATGTCCCTCGTGACTATGCGACAGATGCTGGAGGCCGGTGTGCACTTCGGCCACCAGACGCGTTACTGGCATCCCAAGATGGCCCCGTACATCTTCGGGGAACGCAACAAGATTCATATCATCAACCTCGAGAAATCCCTGCCGATGTTCAACGATGCGTTGAACTTCCTCGGCAAGATCGCGGCCGACGGTGGCCAGATCCTGTTCGTCGGCACCAAGCGCTCGGCCCGCGACGTGGTCGCGGAAGAAGCGCGGCGCTGCGGGATGCCGCACGTCAGCCATCGCTGGCTGGGTGGCATGCTGACCAACTTCAACACGGTCAAGCAGTCGATCAAGCGCCTGAAGGACCTCGAGACGATGGATGCCGACGGCAGCTTCCAGGTCCTGAACAAGCGCGAGGCCCTGAGCCGTCGCCGCGAGAAGGACAAGCTGGACCGCAGCCTGGGCGGTATCAAGGACATGAACCGCATGCCCGACGCGATGTTCGTGATCGATGTCGGCTACGAGAAGATTGCCGTGGCCGAGGCGAAGAAGCGCGGCATCCCGGTCGTGGCCGTGGTCGACTCGAACCATTCCCCGGAAGGCGTGGACTACGTGATCCCGGGCAACGATGACGCGATGCGCGCGATCCAGCTGTATGTGGCCGCGATTGCCGACACCATTATCGAGGCCAAGGGCGCCGTGAGCACCGGAGGGGTGAGCGAGGAAGAATTCGTCGAGCCGGCCGCTGCGGCCTCCACCGACGGTTCCGACGCCGCGTCGCCCGCCAACCCCGCTTGATAACTGGGTCCGGCCGTCCGAGTGGACGGCCGGACCAAGCATGATTCAGGAGCACCAACGATGCAGATTACTGCTGCACAAGTGAAAGAACTGCGCGAGCGCACCGGCGCCGGCATGATGGAATGCAAGAAGGCCCTGACCGAGACCGGGGGTGACTTGGAAGCGGCCGTGGAGGCCATGCGCAAGTCGGGCATGGCCAAGGCCGACAAGAAGGCCGACCGGGTTGCCGCCGAGGGCCGCGTCGAGATCGCCAGCGAGGGTTCGCGCGCCGTGATCGTCGAGATCAACTGCGAGACGGACTTCGTCGGCAACGACGACAACTTCCGTGCCTTCACCAGCACCTGCGCGAGCGTGGCGCTGAATACCTCCGCCGATTCGGTGGAAGGCTTGATGGCCGAGACGGTCGACGGCCAGACCCTGGAAGAGCAGCGCACCCAGCTGATCGCCAAGGTCGGCGAGAACGTCCAGGTGCGTCGTTTCGAGCGCATGTCCGCGGAAGGCGCGCTGGGTTTCTACCAGCACGGTGCCCGCATCGGCGTGCTGGTCGGCCTGAACGGGGGCGACGAGCAGCTGGCCAAGGATATCGCGATGCATATCGCCGCCAGCCACCCGGTGTGCGTGGACGAGAGCCAGGTCCCGACCGAGATGCTCGACAAGGAGCGCGCGATCTTCAAGGCGCAGGCGGAAGAGTCCGGCAAGCCCGAGAACATCATCGAGAAGATGATCGAAGGGCGGATCCGCAAGTATCTGGGCGAGATCACGCTGGTCGGCCAGCCGTTCGTCAAGGATCCGGACCAGACCGTAGGCCAGCTGCTGGGAAGCAAGGGTGCCTCCGTGTCCGGCTTTATCCGCTACGAAGTCGGCGAAGGGATCGAGAAGAAGACCGAGAACTTTGCTGAAGAGGTAATGGCCCAGGCGCGCGGCGCCTGAGGCAGCAGGACCCCGGGCGGCCGCTTGATGCGGCCGCTTCCGGATAAAAGGGCCAGAAAAGTCTGGCGAGCGAGAATAACCGAGCCCGAGACAAGGAACCCCATGAGTCAGGACAGCCAGCCCGCGTACCGGCGCATCCTTCTGAAGTTGAGCGGGGAGGCCCTGATGGGCCAGCAATCCTACGGGGTTGACCCGGATGTCCTGGCGCAGGTGGCCGAAGAGGTCTCGGAGCTTTCCCGCATGGGAGTCGAGGTCGGCATCGTGATCGGTGGCGGCAACATCTTCCGTGGTGCGGGGCTGGCACAGGGCGGCATGGACCGGGTGACCGGCGACCACATGGGCATGCTGGCGACCGTCATCAATGCCCTGGCGCTTCAGGACGCGATCGAGCGGGCCGGACGCTTTTCGCGTGTGATGTCGGCGATCCGCATCAATCAGGTGTGCGAGGACTACATCCGGCGGCGTGCGGTGCGGCATCTGGAGAAAGGCCGGATCGTGGTGTTCGCGGCCGGTACCGGCAATCCGTTTTTCACTACCGATTCCGCGGCGAGTCTGCGGGCGATCGAGATCAATGCGGATATCATGATCAAGGCCACCAAGGTGGACGGCGTCTACGATGCCGACCCGGTGACCACCAAGGATGCCCGGCGCTACGAGCGGCTGACGTTCGACGATGCGCTGGAACAGCGCCTGGGCGTGATGGATACCACGGCCCTGGTGATGTGCCGCGACAATGGCCTGCCGATTCGTGTAATGAACATGTTTGCCAGGGGCGACCTGCAACGGCTCGTGATGGGCGAGGCGGTTGGTACCCTGGTCGAGGGATCCCGCAATGAGTGACGCCACCATCAAGGATGCGCGCGAGCGCATGGACAAGAGCCTGGAAGCGCTGCGCAACGAGCTGTCGAAGATCCGCACCGGGCGTGCCCACCCGACGCTGCTGGAACACGTGCACGTGGAGTACTACGGCATGGAAGTGCCGATCAACCAGGTCGCGAATATCACGGCGGAGGATGCGCGCACGCTGGCCGTGGTGCCCTACGAGAAGGACATGGTGGGCAAGATCGAAAAGGCCATCATGACCTCCGATCTGGGACTCAACCCGGCCAGCATGGGGACCGTGATCCGGGTTCCGCTGCCGGCACTGACCGAGGAGCGCCGCCGCGATCTGGTCAAGGTGGTCCGGGCCGAGGCCGAGCACGCACGCGTGGCCGTGCGCAACATCCGGCGTGACGCCAACAATGCCTTCAAGCAGCTGGTCAAGGACAAGGAGATGTCCGAGGACGACGAGCACAAGGCGCAGGAACAGATCCAGAAGCTGACCGACGACCACATCGCCAAGGTCGATGCGATGCTCGCGGACAAGGAAGCCGAGCTGATGGAAGTCTGACCGGCGCGCGCGATGCCGGTTTCCAGTACATCCACGGAGGCATTGCCCGCGCACGTCGCCATCATCATGGATGGCAACGGGCGCTGGGCCGAGGCCCGTGGCCTGAGTCGCTCGGAGGGCCATCGCGCCGGGCTGGAGGCCACGCGCAATGCCGTTCGGTTCTTTGCCGAACAGGGTGTGGACACCCTGACGCTGTTCGCCTTCAGCAGCGAGAACTGGGCCCGGCCGCGTGACGAAGTCGAAGCCCTGTTCGATCTCTTCGTGTCCGCCATCGAGGCGGAACTCCCGGAACTTGTCGAGCGCGGAATCGCGCTACGCTTCATTGGTGATCGCGCAAGCTTCCCGCCGGATCTCCAGACGCGCATGGTCGAGGCCGAGCAGGCCTCCGCGAGGAACGAACACATGCGCCTCGTGGTGGCGCTGGGTTATGGCGGGCGCTGGGACATCCTGCAGGCCGCGCGGCGCTGGGTAGCGGCCGGCGGGGATGATTCGGACCCGGAGGCGTCATTTGCCGGCCATCTCAGTACGGCCGGGCTCCCCGATGTCGATCTGCTGGTCCGCACCGGAGGCGAAAGCCGGATCAGCAATTTCCTCCTGTGGCAGGCGGCCTACGCCGAACTGCTGTTCATCGATACCTTCTGGCCCGATGTGAGCGCGGCTGAGCTGCAAGAGGGCTTGTCCTGGTATGCGCGCCGGCAGCGGCGGTTTGGCCGGGTCCTCTCCGGCTCGGCGCCGGTGGAGCCGGGCGAGGTGCCCAGTGCTTAGGCAGCGCATCCTGACTGCCTCGATCCTGGGTCTCCCCGCGCTGGCGCTGGTGGCCTGGGGTCCGAACTGGGCGGTTCTGTTGCTGATTGCGCTGATTCTCGGCCTGGCCACCTGGGAATGGGCCGGGCTTTCCGGCCTTGACGGGGCGGCGGCTCGGGGCGGACTGGTCCTGGCCGTGATTGCGCCGGTCCTGGCGCTGGGCCTGACGCCGGTCGCCGGGCTGCACTACCTGATTCTCGGGCTCGCGCTTCTGTGGTGGCTGGTCGTGTTGCTGGTCCTGCCGTTCTACCGTGAACATGAAGTGGCGGGGCAGAATCGGCGAGGGCCGCTCTTTGCGGTGGCCGCGATCGTGTCCCTGGTGCCGGCCGGCATGGGACTGGTATGGCTGCATGCCCTGGCACCACTGCTGGTCGTGTATCTGGTGGTGCTGGTCGGACTCGCGGATACCGGCGCGTATTTTGCCGGCAAGGCCTTCGGCCGCCATCCGCTTGCGCCCCATATCAGCCCGGGGAAGACCCGTGAGGGATTGTTCGGGGGCCTGGTGACCGTGCTGGCCTTCGCGATCGTGGTGGCGGGGATCTGGGGGCTCGAGCCGATGGACGCGCTGGTCTTCCTGCTGCTGTCGGTCCTGATCGGTCTGGTCTCGGTGGTGGGCGACCTGTTCGAGAGTATCCTGAAGCGCGAGGCGGGAGCCAAGGACAGTGGTTCCTTGCTGCCGGGTCACGGGGGTATTCTGGACCGGTTCGACAGCATGGTCGCGGCGGCCCCGGTGTTTCTCGCCGGCCTGCTCTGGCTGGCGCTGGTCCCGATGCCGTCGGCGACGGCGTAGCGCGAACGCAGGCAGAGGCCCATGAACACGACGCACATCACCATTCTCGGATCGACCGGCAGCATCGGCGTGAGCACGCTCGACGTGGTGGGGCGGCAGCCCGAGCGGTTCCGGGTGTTTGCGCTGACGGCTCACCGCAACGTGGAACGGATGCGCGAGCAGTGCCTTGCCCACCGACCCGAGGTCGCGGTGATGGTGGATCCCGAGGCGGCCGAGGCGCTGCGGACTTCGCTGGCCGCTGCCGGCGCGCGCACCGAGGTCCGGTCGGGGTCGGAAGCCCTGGCCGAGGTGGCGCGGGCGCCCGGGGTCGATGCGGTGATGGCGGCGATTGTCGGGGCGGCGGGGCTGCTGCCGACACTGGCGGCGGCCGAGGCCGGCAAGCGGGTCCTGCTGGCCAACAAGGAGGCCCTCGTGATGTCCGGGGCCTTGCTCATGGATGCCGTGCGCCGTTCCGGCGCTTGCCTGCTGCCGATCGACTCCGAACACAACGCCATCTTTCAGTGCCTGCCGAATGGCTATGTCTGTGCGGAGTCGGTGACCCCGCACGGGGCACGCCGGATCTGGCTGACGGCGTCGGGTGGGCCGTTCCGGGACCGGCCGCTCGACAGCTTCGCCGGGATCACCCCGGACGAGGCCTGCGCCCATCCCAACTGGGACATGGGCCGCAAGATCTCGGTGGACTCGGCCACCATGATGAACAAGGGCCTGGAGGTCATCGAGGCCTGCTGGCTGTTTGCGGTGCCGCCATCGGCGATCCAGGTGGTGCTGCACCCGCAGAGCATCGTGCACTCGATGGTCGCCTACGACGATGGCTCCGTGCTGGCCCAGCTGGGCAACCCGGACATGCGTACGCCCATTGCCCATGCGCTGGCCTGGCCCGAACGTATGGAGTCGGGCGTGGAACCGCTAGATTTGCTGACCATGGGCAAGCTGGAGTTTGCCGAACCCGAGGCCGCACGTTTCCCGGCCCTGGGGCTTGCCTACCGGGCACTGGAATTGGGCGGGACGGCCACGGCCGTGCTGAACGCGGCCAATGAAGTCGCGGTGGAGGCATTTCTCGACGAGCGCCTGGCCTTCAGCGAAATCCCGGCGGTGATCGCGGCCACTCTGGATGCGATGGACGTCGAGCCGGCCGATTCGCTGGAGCGGGTTCTGGGTGCCGACCACCGGGCACGCGCGATCGCGGGGGAACAGGTCGCGAACGCGCGGCCGGTCCTATCATGACCTTCCTGACGAGCCTGCTGGCCTTTGCGGTGGCCATTGGTGTGCTGGTGACCGTGCACGAGTACGGACACTACCTCGCCGCGCGTCTGATGGGCGTGAAGGTGCTGCGGTTCTCGGTGGGTTTCGGGCGTCCGCTGTACAAGCGCTATTTCGGGCGAGACCGGACCGAGTTCGTGATCGCCGCGCTGCCGCTCGGCGGCTACGTGAAGATGCTGGACGAGCGCGAGGGGCCGGTGGCGGATGGAGAGGTGTCCCGTGCTTTCAACCAGAAAAGCCTCGGGGCGCGCACCTTCGTGGTCTCGGCGGGCCCTGCGGCGAACTTTCTGCTGGCCATTGTGGTGTACGCCGTGATGTTCATGGTCGGTGTGGGCGGCATCAAGCCGATCCTCGGCGAGGTCGCATCCGGTTCGCCGGCCGCCGAGGCCGGACTCGAGCGGGGACAGGAGATCCTGCGGGTCGGTGATCGTGCGGTGGTGGATTGGGAACAGGCCAACCTGAGGCTGCTGGATCATGCGGTGCGAGGCGAGGCCGTTACGCTGCTGGTCCGGGATGTCGATGGTCGCGAAGTCGAGCGAGAGGTCGACCTGCGCGACCGCCAGGAGTTGCTGGGCGAGGGACAGTTCCTCGACAAGCTGGGGCTGCAGCCCTACCGGCCCCTGCTTGAGCCGCGCATTGGTGCCGTGGAGGCCGGGAGCCCCGCAGCGGCCGCCGGGCTGGAGCCGGGAGATCGCGTGCTGGCCGTGGACGGCGAGCCGGTGGCTGACTGGAATCGCTGGGTCGAGGTGGTGCGCGACCACCCGGAGGCGGATCTCCGGGTGACCGTGGAGCGCGATGGACGAACCCTCGAGTTGCGCATGACGCCGGAAGCCGTGGAGCACGACGGTGGAACAATTGGCCGGATCGGCGCGGGGGTGGACACGGATCAGGCGGCGGCCCGGGACATGGCGGTGCTGGTGCGCCAGGGCCCGGTCTCGGCGTTCGTCTCGGGCGTGCAGCGCACGTGGGACGTGTCGGTACTGACCCTCGGGATCCTGTGGCGCATGATCACTGGCGATGCGTCGGTTAAAAATATCAGCGGACCGGTTACCATAGCCGAGTTCGCGGGGGTCTCGGCACTGATCGGGATCTCGGCGTTCCTGGGGTTTCTCGGGCTGGTGAGCGTGTCGCTCGGGATCATCAACCTGCTGCCGATCCCGATGCTGGACGGTGGACATCTGCTGTATTACGCCGCGGAGGCGGTGAAGGGCAGCCCGGTGTCGGAACGCACCCAGATCATCGGCCAGCAGGTGGGCCTGCTGGCGATTGCGGGTCTGATGACACTGGCCCTGTACAATGACCTGACACGACTGTTCGGGTAGGCGCGGGCGTTCCGGAGTGTTATCCGGGTGCCTTCGACTGGCCTGCCGAACGGCCTTTTTTTGGCGGAGAGCATGGCGCGAAACAGCTTGAGAGGAATGGCCCTGGTCGGTTTGCTGAGCCTGGCGGGGACGGCCTGGGGCCAGGCCTACGAGATCGAGGATATCGAGATCGAGGGCCTGGAGCGGATCACCGCCGGGACAGCCCTCAGCTATCTGCCCGTTCAGGTGGGCGATACCTTCGAGGATAGCCGCAGCCCGGAGCTGATCCGCGAGCTGTTCCAGACCGGGTTCTTCGACGATGTGGAGATTGCACGTCGTGGTGACGTGCTGGTGGTGATCGTCTCGGAGCGCCCCGCCATCAACGAGATCAATTTCTCCGGCAACCGCGATATCCCGGACGAGGGCCTGCGCGAAGCGCTCAACTCCGCGGGGCTTCGTTCCGGGCGTGTGTTCAACCGCACCATGCTGGACCGGATCGAGAGCGAACTGCGCCAGCAGTATTTCGCCCGCGGCCGGTATAACGTGCAGATCGACGTCGAGATCGTCGACCTGCCGCGCAATCGCGTGGACGTGGAGATCGACATTGCGGAAGGGCCGGTGGCGAAGATTCGCCAGGTCAATGTGGTCGGCAACGAGAGCTATAGCACGCGCGAACTCACCCGGGGCTTCGAGTCCGGCGTGCCGCGCTGGTGGGCCTTCTTCAGTCGTCGTGACAACTACTCCCGCGAAAAGCTCTCCGGGGATCTGGAACAGCTGCGCTCGCATTATCTCGATCAGGGTTTCCTCGAGTTCGACATCGACTCCACCCAGGTCACCCTGACCCCGGATCGCAAGGATCTGTTCATCACGATCAACGTGGATGAAGGCGACCGCTACACCGTGACCGGGGTCGATCTGGCCGGGGAGTTCGTGATCCCGCGCGAGGAGCTGGAAGAACTGATTGAGGTGGACATCGATGCGCCATTCTCGCGCAGCCAGGTGACCGAATCCGCCGAGCGCATCAGCGAGCGCCTGACCCAGGAAGGATACGCATTCGCCAACGTGAATCCGGTCCCGGACGTGGACGAGGACAATCGCGAGGTGTCGATCACGTTCTTTGTCGATCCGGGTCCACGCGTGTACGTGCGCAACATCCGCATCACCGGCAACCAGAACACCGAAGAGCGGGTCTACCGCCGCGAACTTCGCCAGATGGAGAGTGCCTGGTACAACGGAGCCCTGATCGAGCGGTCACGGGTGCGGATCCAGCGGCTCCCGTTCGTGCAGAGCGTGAATGTGGAGACCGAGCGGGTCGCCGGCACGGATGACGAGGTGGACCTGAACATCACGGTGACGGAGCAGCAGTCTGGCGCCCTGTCGCTGGGGGCCGGTTTCTCGCAGAACCAGGGCCTGCTGCTGACCGCCAGCCTGACCCAGGACAACTTCCTGGGGACCGGCAACCGCTTCTCGACCGAGGTCAGTACCAGCAAGGTCAACCAGCTGTTCCGGATGAGCGTGACCAATCCGCACTTCACGCCATCCGGGGCGAGCCGCGGATTCTCCGTGTTCTACCGCAAGATCGATGCCGAGGAGGCGAACATCTCGCGGTACTCGTCGAACCGCTTTGGCTTCGACGTGACCTACGGCATCCCGCTGTCGGAGTTCGACCGCATCCAGGTCCGGCCCGGTTTCGAGAACATCGAAATCGAGACGGTCGAGGCGTCGGAGACGCGCATCGGGACGCCGGACGAGATCATCGACGAGCTGGACGAATTCGGTGACACGGCCAATCTCTACAAGCTCGAGACCAGCTACGTCCATGACACGCGGGACAGCACGACCTTCGCCTCGGAAGGTCGGCGGCACCGGGTCGGACTGGAAGTGGCGATTCCGGGCAGTGACCGCGAATTCTACAAGCTGACGTACTCGGGCCAGGAGATCTTCCGGCTGTCCGATCGCTATTCCTTCAGTCTGTCGGCCGGGCTTGCCTATGCGGATGGCTACGGGGGCGACGAGGTGCCGTTCTACGAACGGCTGTTCGCCGGCGGCATTCGCTCCGTGCGCGGGTACGAGGACAACCGGCTGGGCGACCTGCGCCCGCTGCGGGATGGCCAGACCGCGACGCGTGATTCGAACGACGACCCCTACGGTGGTCGCTTCCGGACCACGCTGTCCGCGGAGCTGTTCTTCCCGATGCCGTTTGCCGCCGACAACGACGCCGTGCGCATGAGTACCTTCGTGGATGCCGGGAACGTGTTCGATCAGGTGTCGGATTTCGATAGTAGCGAGTTGCGCGCGTCTGCCGGGGTCGCGGTCACCTGGTTCTCCCCGGTGGGGCCGTTGAGCTTCAGTGTGGCCGAGCCGTTCAACGATCAGCCGGGTGATGATCTGCAGCGCTTCCAGTTCCTGCTGGGGGCCAGTTTCTGAGGATGGTCGATGCAAGCGATGCCGGTGCATCGGGAGGCGGTATGAGATCCGGGCTAGCCTGGTGGGTGATCGTGATGATGGTCGTCAGCGGGTGGCTGGCGCTGCCGGCGGCGGCGGGCGCGCAGAACGTGGCCTTCGTCACCATGAACCGGATCCTCGAGGATTCGCCGCAGGCCGAGGAGGCGATGCGCGAACTGGAGCGCGAATTTTCCCCGCGTGACTCGGAACTCGTGGCGGAACGCGAGGAGCTGCAGCGCCTGCGGGACCGGCTGGAGCGTGACGGGGACCTGATGAATCCGTCGGAGCGTGCCGACCTGGAGCGCGAGTTTTCGCAGCGCTCGCGCGAGTTTCGGCGCGCCCAGGAGAGCTTCAGCGAGGATCTGAACGTGCGCCGCAACGAGGAGTTGGCGAAGCTCCAGCGGCGGATCAACGATGCCATCGTCGATCTCGCCCGAGAACGCGACATTGACCTGATCCTGACCGAACGCAATGTGCTCTATGCCAGCGACCGGATCGACATCACGGACGACATCCTTGCCGCAATGCAGCGCGACTGACGCGGCGTACACCGCCCGCGAACTGGCCGATCTGCTCGGGGGCCGGCTTGCCGGGGACGGCGAACGGCGGATCACCGGTCTCGGGCCGCTGGCCACGGCGGGCCCTGACGACCTGAGTTTTGTCACCGATATCCAGCGCCATGGCGACGCATTGCAGGCGAGTGCTGCCGGTGTGATTCTGGTTCCCGAGGTGGCGGGGGTGGAGCCCGCCCCGAGCCGCAGCCTGATCCATCTCGAGGACGTATACCTGGGCTATGCCCGTGCGAGCCGGTGTCTCGGTGCGCAGCGTCGTGCGCGCGCGGCGGGTGTTCATCCCGGTGCCGTGGTGGATGCCGGGGCCTCGGTGGCGGACGATGCCTTCGTGGGCCCGGGTGCGGTGATAGGCGCCGGAGCTTCGGTGGGGTCCGGGGTCGTGGTTGAGGCCCACTGCGTGGTGGCCGAGGGGGTGAAGCTGGGGTCTGGTACCTTCCTGCATCCGCGGGTGACCCTGCTGGCCGGGGTCGAAGTGGGGGAGCGATGCATCCTGCACTCTGGCTGCGTGATCGGGGCCGATGGTTTCGGGTTCGCCCCCGCCGGTGCGCAGGGCTGGGAGAAGATCGAACAGCTCGGCCGGGTGGTGATCGGTTCCGACGTGGAGATCGGGGCCAACTCCACCATTGACCGCGCGGCGCTGCAGGCGACGCGGATTGGCAACGGGGTGAAGATCGACAACCTCGTCCATGTTGCCCATAACGTCGAGATTGGCGACCATACCGCCATTGCCGGTTGTGTGGGCATCGCGGGCAGTGCCCGGATCGGGGCGCATTGTGCGATCGGGGGTGGTGCCGGGATCCTCGGGCACCTGTCCATTGCGGATCACGTGACGATCCACGCGATGACCTTGGTCACGCGCTCCATCGAGCGCGCCGGTCACTACGCATCAGGGGTCCCGCATCAGGAGGCGCGGCTCTGGAACCGCATGCTGGCCCGGTTGCGACGCCTGGCGCGCTAGGGAAACACTGATTCATGTACACACTCGCGTTGGTGCCCCAGGTTTTACGAGACAAGGCGCGGTGCGCAGCCGGTAGTGGTTCTACCGGCCCGTTTTTGATTGATTCGGCCCGCAACGCAGGATCGGGGAATCTGGGGCGCCAACCCCACAAGCCATTGAATGCAGTGGCTCGGCCGCCCGTTGTTATCAAAAACGGGCGTACGCACAGCGTTGCGGTTCCCTTGTGCAGAATGACTGCACGGCAGTCACCGCGCCTGGTTCGCACGCAAAAGCGACTCGAGCGCGAGTGTGTACATGAATCAGTGTTTCCCTCGGGGCGACCGGTTCCCGGGACGTTCCGGTCCCGGTCGATTGGGCAGGGGACCGATCAAACGTCGTATTGAACGTCCGCGCAGCGGTCCGTATGCGGCATCTCAAGAATCAGAAAAAGGACACCGGCGTGGATGACTTTAACGTCCAGGAAATCATGCGGTACCTGCCGCACCGCTACCCGTTCCTCATGGTGGACCGGGTGCTGGAGTGGGAGGCGGGCAGCTACCTGACCGGCATCAAGAACGTCAGCATCAACGAGCCGTATTTTCAGGGGCATTTCCCGATCAAGCCGGTCATGCCGGGGGTGTTGATCCTGGAGGCCCTGGCACAGGCCACGGGCCTTCTGGCGTTCAAGACCGAAGAGGCTCGCAACGAGAACCAGGACAAGCAGCAGCTCTATCTGTTTGTCGGGATCGACGAGGCCCGCTTCCGGCGCCAGGTGGTCCCGGGGGACCAGCTGCATCTGCGGGTCGATCTGAAACGCACGGTGCGCGGCATCTGGCGGTTCGATGCGGTGGCGAAGGTGGGCGACGACGTCTGCGCGACCGCGCAGCTGATGTGTTCCGGCCAGGAAATCCCCGCGTGATTGATCCCCGCGCCGATGTCCATCCCAGCGCCGAGATCGACAGCTCGGTGGAGATCGGGCCGTTCTCGGTAATCGGTGCCAATGTAAAGATTGGTGCCGGGACGCGGGTCGGGTCGCATGTGGTAATCAAGGGGCCGACCGAGATCGGCCGCGACAACCGGATCTTCCAGTTCTCCTCCCTCGGGGAGGAGCCTCAGGATACCAGCTATCGTGGCGAGCCCACCCGGCTGGTCATTGGCGACCGCAACGTGATTCGCGAGTCGGTCACCCTGCACCGGGGGACCGAAAAAGGGCTGGGCGAGACGGTAATCGGCCATGACAACCTGATCATGGCGTACGTCCACATCGCGCACGACTGCACCATCGGCAACAGCATTATCTTTTCCAACGCGACATCGCTGGCCGGGCACGTGGAGATCCAGGATCACGCGACCCTGGGTGGCTTTACCCTTGTGCACCAGTTCTGTCGGGTGGGGACCTACGCCTTCACCAGCATGGGCGCTGCGCTCAACCGCGACCTCCCACCGTACTGTCTGGCGAGCGGCAACTATGCGCGGCTGATCGGCATCAACAAGGTGGGCCTCAAGCGCAACGGGTTCTCCAACGATGCGATCCAGGCGCTCCATCGGGTGTTTATCCAGGGCATGCGCGGGCGTGCCGGCCGCGAGAGCCACCTGGACACGATGTTCGAGGAGACCGAGGTCCCCGAGGTGCGCAACCTGATCGGCTTCGTGCGCGGCAGTCGTCGCGGCATCCTGCGCGGCGGCCGTCCCCACTGACGTGGTGCCCCGATTTCCTCTGTCATTCAACCACAGAGGGCACGGAGTGCACGGAGAAGGTCAAGGGCGGTTCACAGGAAGATCGGAAGGTAGGAAGGGGTTTTGGGGTGGGGCCCTGGCTGGCTCGGGTGCGTCTGGAAGCCTTTGAGGGATCGTCATTGCGAGCGTAGCGTGGCAATCTCCGGGGAATCGGGGGCGTTCTGGCAGATCGCCGCGTCGCTTCGCGACTCGCGATGACGGAGTTTTCGGCGTTGTTGGTTCCCTCGATTTCACACGGGTGATGGCGAATCCAGATTTCGATTGCACCAACCGCTCACCTAAATGACCCGTTCCCTTGAAGCATATAAATCTGAATTTCTTCGTCTCTTCCCACCTTCCTGTGAACCGCTCTTGACTTTGACCTTCTCCGTGCACTCCGTGTCCGCTGTGGTGCAATCAAGACAGCGATGCGCTCAGTTAAGTGGTTTTATGGCGGTTGGTGGTCAGCAGGTGGCCGTGGTGGAGGAGTTCCTGGGCCATCTCGGCGACGCGCCGATCCGCCCCGCCATCGCCCAGGCGTTCCCGCACGCGTGCCAGGCGTTCCCGCACCGCCTCCCGTGCCTCCGGGCGATCCAGCAGCTCGGCGGCATCCCGTGCCAGGCACTCGGGGGTGGCGTCGTGCTGCAGGTACTCGGGCACGAGGCGCTCCCCGCCGACGATGTTGACCAGGGCGATGTTCTCGAGCCGGACCAGTCGGGAGAAGACGGCATGGCTCAGCGCACCCATGCGGTAGAAGACCAGCATGGGCGCCTGCAGCAGGCCGGCCTCCAGGGTCGCCGTGCCGGAGGCGATCAGCAGCAGGTCGGCACCGGCCATCAGGGAATGGGTCTCCGCGTCACCCCCCACAAACTGCACTGGCAGGTCGTCGCAGGCAGCGAGTTCGGCCAGGCGGTCGGCGGTCACGCCGGGAGCCAGCGACACCGCGAACCGCAGGTCCGGATGGGTTGCATGGAGGCGCCGGGCGGTATCCACGAGCATGGGCCAGTGGCGTCTCAGCTCGCCACTGCGGCTTCCGGGCAAGAGGCCGATCAGGCGCGTGTCGGGCGGCAGGTCCAGCGTTTCCCGAATCGGTGCTTGTGGCGGTTGAACCCGGTCGACCAGCGGGTTACCCACGTACCGCACCGGGACGCCAGCGGTCTCGTAGACCTCGGTCTCGAACGGGAACAGGACCGCCATCGCGTCCACCGACTTGCGGATCCGCTTGATGCGTCCCGCGCGCCAGGCCCATAGCTGCGGACTGACATAGAACAGTACCCGAATGCCCAGACGTCGGGCGTGGGCCGCCAGACGCAGGTTGAACTCCACGTAGTCGACCAGCACCAGCAGGTCCGGACGCGCGGTCTCCAGATGCCGGGTCATGCGTCGGTAGAGCCCGCGCAGGCGTGGATAGTTGACCAGCACATCGACCAGGCCCACCACGGCCAGTTCGGACACATCGATCAACGTGTCGACGCCGGCGGCGCGCATCTGGAACCCGCCCATGCCCGAGTAGCGTAGTCCGGGTTCCAGCGCGGAGAGCTCGTGGACCAGCCCGGCCCCAAGGGCGTCCCCGGAGCTTTCGCCGGCGCAGATCACCACATGCTGCGTCATTGTCGGTGCCGGGCTCCCGTAGGCGCGTGGCGGGGTGGCGTCATGCGAGGGCTTCGCGGATCTTCCCGCAGATCATGTCGATGGTCGCGTCCTCGAGTTCGGGGAAGACCGGCAGCGACAGGCAGCGCGCGGCGACGTCTTCGGTGACGGGCAGCGATTCCGGCCGGTTCGGGAGATCGGCGAAGGCCTTTTGCTGATGCAGGGGTACCGGGTAGTAGATCGCGCAGGCCACCTCAGCGGCCTTGAGGGCCTCCATGATCGCGTCACGGTGATCGGTCAGCAGCGTGTACTGGTGGTACACGTGGGTCCCGATGCCGTCCTCGAACGGCACCTCCACCGGCAGACCGGCAAGGCCATCGCGGTAGCGGGCCGCCACCCGACGGCGCTCGGCGTTATAGGTATCGATGTGCGGCAGCTTCACCCGCAGGATCGCGGCCTGCATCTCGTCCAGCCGGCTGTTGTAGCCGATCTCGTCGTGGTAGTAGCGCTCGCTGGAGCCGTGGTTGCGCAGACGGCGCAGGGCCTCGGCGGAGGACGGGCAGCTGGTGGTCACCAGACCGCCGTCGCCGAAGGCCCCGAGGTTTTTGCTGGGGAAGAACGAGAAGCAGCCAAAGGCATTGCCTGCCCCGGTCTGCACACCGTCTACTGTTGCGCCGAAGGATTGCGCGCAGTCCTCCACGATCATGACCTTGTGCTTTTCCGCGATGGACTGGAGGCGCGGCATGTCGGCCGGCTGGCCGAACAGGTGGACCGGCAGGATGGCGCGGGTACGTTCGGTGATGGCCGCCTCGACCTGGTCCGGGTCGATGTTGAAGGTGCGCGGGTCGATGTCCACGAAGATCGGGTCCGCCCCGACATAACGGATCGCCTCGGCGGTGGCGATGAACGTGAACGGGGTGGTGATGACCTCGTCACCCGGGCCGATCCCGGCTGCCGCGAGGGCCAGATGCAGGGCGTCGGTGCCGGACGCACAGGTGATCGCGTGCTCGACGCCGAGGTAGTCGGCCAGTTCCTGTTCCAGGGTCTGCACGTTGGGGCCCAGGATGAAGCGGGCGCCGGCCAGCACGTCCTGAAGGGCAGCATCGATTTCGGGGCGCAGGCTCTGGTACTGGCGCTGCAGGTCGACCATCGGGATCACGGCTTGACTCCTTCGAGGTGGCTGTGCGGGCCGTCGGCCCGGCTCATGATGTTGAGGTTTTCGTAGACCAGGTCGGTAATGCGGCTGGCCGTCTCCAGGGCACGCTGGCCGTCGCGGCCGCTGACCACCACCGGGCCCTGACCGCGCACAGCGGCGACGAAGGCCTGGATCTCGGCCAGCAGGGCGTCGGCCTCGTCGAACACGCTCTCTTCGCGGTGGATGGCCGGGGCGCCGGTCTCCGGATCGGGTTCGCCGATGTGGTTCAGCGACAGGATGCGGTTCTGGAAGTCAACGGAGGCGTAGGCATGCGACTGGAAGATGCGCATGCGCCGCTCGGACTTGGTGCTGATCCGGCTGGAGGTGACATTGGCCACGCAGCCGTTCGCGAATTCCAGGCGGGCATTGGCGATGTCGATGTCGCCGGTCAGCACGCGGGCCCCGGAGGCGCGGATCTCGGTCAGTGGGGCATCCACCAGCGACAGGATGATGTCGATGTCATGGATCATCAGGTCCAGTACCACCGAGACATCGGTGGCGCGCGGCTTGTAGGGCGCCAGGCGGTGGGACTCGATGAATCGCGGGTGCAGCGGGCTCTCGGTGAGCCGGCGCAGCGCCGCGTTAAAGCGTTCCAGGTGCCCGACCTGCAGGACAACGCCTTGTTGCTCGGCGATCTGGTTGAGGGTCTCGGCCTGGTCCAGGGTCGCGGTGATCGGCTTCTCCACCAGCACGTGGCAGCCGGCCTCGAGAAAGTCCCGGGCGATGTCGTAGTGCAGGGTGGTGGGGGCGGCGATGGAGACCGCATCGACCTGCCCGATCAGGGCGCGATGATCGATCTCCGCCCGGCAGCCATGTTCGGCGGCGATGCGGCTGGCGGTTTCGGAATCGGCATCGACGACGGCGACCAGCTCGGTGTCCGGCAGGGCGGCGTATTTGGCGGCATGCCATTTGCCAAGGTGGCCCACGCCGATGGCGGCGCAGCGTAACGGGGATTGGGACATGGGTAGGCTCGGATCCGGAGGGGGTGTGCTAGGATTTTCGGCGCTATTGTAACGGATCCCCGGCGCGGCGCATGGTTGCGGCCGGGCGATTTCCCGCAGTTCACCGTGGTGGAGACTCCATGACAGAGGCAGCGCAGCGCCATGTCGCCGGCGTGGACGAGGTGGGGCGCGGGCCGCTGGCCGGGCCGGTGGTCGCCGCAGCCGTAATCCTGCCGGAGGGCTACGCCTGCCCCGGGCTGACCGATTCCAAGAAGCTCGGGGCGAAACGCCGGGAGGCGCTGGACGCGCAGATCCGCGCGGAGGCCCTGGCGTGGTCACTGGGGCGGGCCGAGGCGTCCGAGATTGATGCCCTGAACATCCACCATGCGACTCTGCTGGCCATGCAGCGCGCGGTCGCGGGCCTGACCATCGCGCCGGCGCATCTCTTGGTGGACGGCCGCTTTACCCCCGAGGGTCCCTGGACGGCCGAGGCCATCGTGGGCGGGGACGGTTCGGTGCCGGCGATCAGCGCGGCCTCGATTATCGCCAAGGTGGCCCGCGATGGATGGCTGCGGGAACTGCACGACGAATACCCCGATTACGGCTTCGACCGGCACGCCGGCTATCCCACGGCGGCCCATCGGGCGGCGCTGGAACGGCTCGGCCCGTGTCCGCAGCACCGGCGCAGTTTCGGCCCGGTCGCGCGCTCCCTGGCCGCGCATGAGCAGGGGGCCGGGGCATGAGCGAGGGCAATCCCGGCTTCGTGCACCTGCGGGTGCATTCGGAGTATTCCCTGATTGACGGCCTGGTGCGTCTGAAGCCATTGGTGAACGCCGTGGCCGAGGCCGGCATGCCGGCGGTGGCGGTCACCGACCACTGCAACCTGTTTGGGCTGGTGAAGTTCTACCGCGCCGCGATCGGGCAGGGCGTGCAGCCGATCATCGGGGCGGACGTGCTGGTGCGCGATGCGCGCGCCGACGGCAGCCTGGCGCGTATGACCCTGCTGGCACAGAACGACCCGGGCTACCGCAACCTGACCCGGCTGATCTCCCGGGCTTGGCAGGAAGGCCAGGAGAAGGGCATCCCGCGGGTGGATTGCGCCTGGCTGGACGCGGCGGCCGAGGGCCTGATCGCGCTGTCGGGGGCCATTGACGGGCTGTTCGTGAACGGTTCGGGGACGGCGCGGGCCCTTCTGGCCGAGGACCTGGAACCGTGGATGCGGCGCTTCCCGGGGCGTTTTTACCTGGAGCTGGTGCGCAGCGATCGGCCAGGCGAGGAGGCCTGGATCGAGCAGGCCCTGGCCGCAGCCGAGGCCTTCGACCTGCCGGTGGTGGCGACCAATGATGTCCGCTTCCTGCGCCCAGAGGACTTCGAGGCGCACGAAGCCCGGGTGTGTATTCACGATGGCGTGACCCTCGATGATCCGCGGCGCCCGCGTCGATACTCGGAGGCCCAGTACCTGCGTTCACCCGAGGAGATGGCGGAACGGTTCGCCGATATCCCCGAGGCCCTGGCCAACAGCGTGGCGATCGCCCGGCGCTGCTCGGTGAGTCTGACCCTGGGCGAATCGGTGCTGCCGGACTTCCCGGTGCCCGAGGGCTATACGGTGGAGGACCACCTGCGGGAGACCTCCGCGAAGGGGCTGGTAGCGCGCCTGGAACGTTTCTGCTTTGCCCCGAAGGAGGACTACGAGGCCCGACTGCAGCGCGAGCTGGACGTGATCTGCCAGATGGGCTTCCCCGGGTACTTCCTGATCGTGGCGGACTTCATCCAGTGGGCCAAGGACAACGGGATCCCGGTGGGGCCGGGGCGTGGCTCCGGCGCGGGGTCCCTGGTCGCCTATGCGCTTGGAATTACCGATCTCGATCCATTGCGTTACGAACTTTTGTTCGAGCGATTTCTGAATCCTGAACGCGTCTCCATGCCCGACTTCGATGTCGACTTCTGCATGGAGAAACGCGACGACGTGATCGACTACGTCGCCGAGCGCTACGGGCGCGACAAGGTCTCGCAGATCATCACTCACGGGACCATGGCGGCCAAGGCGGTTGTGCGCGATGTCGGGCGCGTGCTGGGGCATGGCTACGGTTTTGTCGACCGCATTGCCAAGCTGATTCCGTTCGAGCTGGGCATGACGCTGCAGAAGGCGCTGACCGACAGCGAGGACCTGAAGGCGCTGTATGACGAGGATGAGGAGGTCCGCGCGATCATCGACCTCGCGCAGAAGCTCGAGGGCCTGACCCGGAACGCCGGCAAGCATGCGGGCGGGGTGGTGATCGCGCCATCCGCGCTGACCGATTTCTCGCCGCTGTACTGCGAAGACGATGGCGGGTCGCTGGTAACCCACTTCGACAAGGACGACGTCGAGGCGGTCGGCCTGGTGAAGTTCGACTTCCTGGGCCTGCGCACGCTGACCATCATCGACTGGGCGGTGAATAACGTCCGCAAGATGGATGCCTCGGTGCAGGTGGATCTGGATGCGATCCCGCTGGATGACCCGGACACCTTCCGCCTCCTGAAGGACTACCAGACCACCGCGGTGTTCCAGCTGGAATCCGGCGGGATGAAGGATCTGATCAAGCGTCTGCAGCCCGACAGCTTCGAGGAGATCATCGCGCTGGTGGCGCTCTACCGGCCGGGGCCGCTGCAGTCGGGCATGGTGGACGACTTCATCGACCGCAAGCACGGGCGTGCCCAGGTCGAGTACCCGCACCCGGACCTGGAACCCATCCTGCAGCCGACCTACGGCGTCATCCTGTACCAGGAGCAGGTGATGCAGATCGCCCAGGTGCTGGCCAACTACACCCTGGGCGGCGCCGACCTGCTGCGCCGAGCGATGGGCAAGAAGAAGCCGGAGGAGATGGCCAAGCAGCGCCAGATCTTCATGGAAGGCGCGCTGGGACGCGGGGTCGAGGAGGGGACCGCCACCTACATCTTTGACCTGATGGAGAAGTTCGCGGGGTATGGCTTCAACAAGTCGCACTCCGCCGCCTATGCCCTGGTCGCCTACCAGACGGCGTGGCTCAAGGCGCATTACCCGGCGCCGTTCATGGCGGCGGTGCTGTCGGCCGATATGGACAACACCGACAAGGTCGTCGGGCTGATCGAGGAATGCCGCAACATGGGCCTCGAGGTCCTGCCGCCGGAGGTCAACCAGTCCGATTACCGCTTCACCTGTCGCGATGCCCAGACCGTCGTCTACGGCCTGGGGGCAATCAAGGGTGTGGGCGAGTCCGCGATCGACACGCTGCTGAAGGCGCGCGGGGAGGGCGGCGACTTCCACGGGCTGGTGGATCTTTGCCAGCGCGTGGATCTCGGCAAGCTCAACAAGCGCGTGCTGGAGACGCTGGTGCGCGCCGGCGCTATGGACGGGCTGGGCGCGAATCGAGCGACGCTGCTGAACGACATCCCCATGGCGGTGGCGGCGGCCGAGCAGACCGAGCGTAACGCCAGCCTGGGGGTGGTGGACCTGTTCGGCGATCCGGCCGCCGCGGTGATCCCGGAAAGCGCGACCCTCGACGAGATGGAGGACGACGAGCGCCTGCGTGGCGAAAAGGACACGCTGGGCCTCTACCTGACCGGCCACCCGGTGGAGCGCTACCGCGCCGAGCTGCTGCGCCTGACGGGCACCACGCTGCAGGCGCTGGAGGCGAAGCTGGAGGATCGGCCGGACGAAACGCAGGGACAGAAGTGGCGCGGCAAGCAGGAGACGGTGCGGATTGCCGGCCTGATTGTGGGCGTGCGGGTGCGCAACACGCAGAGCGGGCGCATGGGGATTGTCACCCTGGACGACCGCAGCGGGCGGGCCGAGGTGGTGCTGTTCAACGATGACTTCACCCAGTACAAGGATCGCCTGGAGCCGGATGCCCTGCTGGTGGCGGAGGGCAGCGTGACGCTGGATGACTACGCCGGGGGTATCCGCATGCGCGCCCGGGCCGTGTACAGCCTGGACGAGGCGCGGGCGCAGTGGGCACGCGCGCTGCATCTTTGCCTGGAGGGGGTGGTGCCGGAACAGGTGGCCCATCTGCGGGGCCTGATGGAGGCCCATCGCGAAGGGTCCTGCCGCGTGCACATGTGCTATCGCCGTGATGGGCTGGAGGCCGATATCAGCCTGCCGGAGGGCTGGACGATCCGGCCGGACGAACAGCTGCTGCGCGGCATCCAGCAGTCGCTGGGGCCGGAATGCGAGGCCCAGGTGCTGTACGGTCGATAGACCGCTGCGCATCGGCACGGGAGCGGCGCGCGCCGCGATTGGTTACAATTCGCGTCTTTCGCCGGCATCCACAACCAAGCCCTCGGGACCCTGCATGAATCCGGACTTTCTCGACTTCGAACAGCCCATCGCCGAACTGGAAGCGAAGATCCGCGATCTGCGCTATGTCGGTGACGACGCCGAGGTCAACATCCAGGAAGAGATCCAGCGCCTGGAAGACAAGTGCCGTTCATTGACCGAGAGCATCTTCGCCAAGCTGACGCCCTGGCAGGTTGCACAGATGTCGCGGCACCCGCGGCGTCCGTACACGCTCGACTACATCCCGGACCTGTTCGACGAGTTCGAGGAGCTGCATGGCGATCGTGCCTATGGCGACGACCCGGCGATCGTCGGGGGCGTGGCGCGTCTCGACGGCCGGCCGGTGATGCTGATCGGGCATCAGAAGGGGCGCCAGACGCGGGACAAGGTCTACCGCAACTTCGGCATGCCGCGCCCGGAAGGCTATCGCAAGGCGCTGCGCCTGATGGAGATGGCCGAACGCTTTCGCATGCCGGTCCTGACCTTCATCGATACCCCGGGAGCCTACCCGGGCGTCGGCGCCGAAGAGCGCGGGCAGAGCGAGGCCATTGCCCGTAACCTGCGGGTGATGGCGCGTCTGGATACGCCGGTCATCGCCACGGTGATCGGCGAGGGGGGCTCGGGCGGTGCGCTGGCCATCGGGGTCGGCGATGCCACCCTGATGCTGCAGTACTCGACCTACTCGGTTATCTCCCCCGAAGGCTGTGCCTCCATTCTCTGGAAGAGTGCCGAGAAGGCCTCGGAGGCCGCCGAGGCACTGGGGATTACCTCGGAGCGCCTGAAGGACCTGGGGTTGGTGGACCGCATTGTGCCGGAGCCGCTGGGCGGGGCCCATCGTGACCCGGACGCGATGTCCACGCGCCTGCGCACTGCGCTGCTGGAGACCCTGGACGGGCTCGAGGGTCTGGACCCCGGCAAGCGCCTCGAGCGGCGCTACCGTCGCCTGATGGACTACGGTGCCTTCCAGGAAGCCGCTTCCTGATCCGGGCGCCACGGCGTCCGATCCCGTGGTCGTGGCGCTGCGGGATTTCCTCCAGATCCATTCCGGCTACCGCCGGGTGCGCATTGCCTTCAGTGGCGGGCTCGATTCCACGGTTCTGCTGCACGCGGCCGTGCAACTGGGTATCCCCGGGCTCGAGGCCCTGCATGTAAACCACCGTCTGCGCCCGGACTCCGAGCGGCAGGCCGAGCATTGCCGTGCGGTAGCCCGTGCGCTGAATTGCCCATTTCGGCTTACCACTCTGGAGCCGCTTGATCCTCGGTCGTCCGGGCTCGAAGCCGCGGCGCGCGAGGCCCGCTATGGGGCGCTGCGCGAGGGACTGGAGGGGGAAGACATCATCCTCGCCGCTCAGCATGCGGATGATCAGGCCGAGACCTTTCTGCTGGCCGCCCTGCGCGGGAGCGGCCCGGAGGGCCTGCAGGCCGTGCGGCCGCTACGGCGCGAGGGGGCCACCTGGCTGGGGCGACCGTTTCTGGCCCTGCCGCGGGCGGCGCTGCGCGAGTACGCGGAGCGGGAGAAACTCGACTGGTACGAGGATCCGAGCAATCGCGATATTCGCTTTGATCGCAATTTCCTCCGGCATTCCGTTCTCCCGTTATTGCGCGAACGCTTTGGAAACGTGACCGGGCTTTCACGCGCCGCCGGCTGGCAGCACGAGGCGGCCGGGCAGTTGCGGGCGTATTTCGCCGGGTTGATGCAGCAGGCACATGATCCCGCATCGGGGTCCCTGAATCGCGAGACGCTGCGGTCGCTGGATCCGGCGACGGGTCGCGGCCTGGTGCGGTACTGGTTGCGGGAGCAGGGGCTCCGTCCGCCCGGGCACGAGCGTCTCGGGGAGTTCCTGCGCCAGGTGATGGCGGATCGCCCCGGGACCGCGCCGCTGGTGGAGTGGAATGAAGGCTGGATGCGGTGCTATCGCGACCGGCTGCTCGCCGGGCCTGCGGGACAGGAGGAGGAGAGCGGTACACCGCCACTGGACCAGGACTGGCCGGCTGACCAGCCGGAACTTGTCCTGGCGGACGGACGGCGCCTGACCCGCGACATGCTGGCGGATCTGGGCATCGACCCGGGCGCCTCCCTGACCGTTAGCTATCGCCGCGGGGGCGAACGGGTCTCGACACCGGCCGGGCGCCGGCCACTCAAAAAACTGATGCAGGAGCGCGGGATCGCGCCCTGGGAGCGCCAGCGGATCCCGCTGTTGTGCCACCCGGATGGCACCGTCATGGCCGTGCTGTGGCCCGATTCGGCTAACGCCCGGAGTTGACGGCGTGGTCCGAATCGGACAATTCTTTGGCCGTCTCCATGGGTTTTGGGTGAGCGGCACGTGACAGGTCTCGCGGCACAGTGCGGACGACGTATGGGCACAGCATTGCTGGCGGCCGGGATGCTGCTGGCGGCGCCCCTGAGCGCGAACTCCCTGACGCTCACCACCGAAAGCTACCCGCCATTCAATTTCGAGACCGAAGCCGGGGACCTGGACGGGATCTCCGTCCGGGTCATGGATGTGCTGCTGGAGGTGGCCGGGGTCGACGCGGAGATCCGCCTTCTGCCCTGGAGCCGCGCCTATGCCGAGGCCCAGTCCGAACCCGGCACCTGCGTGTTTTCCACGACCCGGACTCCGGAACGCGAAGATCTGTTTACCTGGGTCGGACCCCTGGTGGAGAACCAGTGGCATGCGTTCGTACTGGAGGGCGCCGAGGTGAATGCTTCCTCCCTGCGGGATCTGGAGCGCTACCGCGTGGGGGGTTATCGCGACGACGCCGTGGCGCTGCATGTCGAGCGCCAGGGAATCCCGGTCGATACCGCGCCGAACGACCGGCTGAATGCCCGGAAGCTCGCCGCCAACCGCATCGATGTCTGGGTCAGTGGCGAACATCTGGCTCCCTGGTATGCACGCCAGGAAGGGGTCGGGGCACTGGAATCCCTTTTCGCGTTCAACGATACGGTGATGTCGCTGGCCTGCCATCCGGAAACCGAGCGGGCGCCGCTGGACCGCATGCAGGAGGAGCTGGACGCCATGCGCGCCGACGGGCGCTATGCCGCGATCGTCGACGCTGTCCTCAACAGCAATGGAGAGCGGAATGACTGAGGCAGCCGAGGCCCGGGCGGATTCGTCCACCCTGATCGCCGAAGAGGTGCTGGATTTTCAGCGCAACATGACGCGGCGCGGCATCATCTTTTCGTTCACCGGCTACATCTCCGAGGGCATCCTGAAGGCCCTTGGCGACGCGTTGCGGCAGAAGATCCGGCTCGAATCCACGGACACCAAGACCGTCAACCGGGTCTTCTCGGTGTTCGTGGAACAGGTGCAGAACATCATTCGCTACTCCGCCGAGCGCATCGAGCATGATGCCGAGCCGCCCGTCGAGTTGAGCTCCGGGATGATCACGGTCGGGTCGGAGAACGGCCGTTTCTTCGTGATCTGCGGCAACGTCATCGGGCGTCAGGATGCCGATACTCTGGCCGCTCGCCTGCGCGAACTGGCCGGGATGGACAGCGACGAACTGCGCCGCTTCTACAAGGAAAAGCTGCGTGAGCCGCCGGACGAGGGCAGCAAAGGGGGCAGCATCGGCCTGATCGAGATCGCCCGCCGCGCCAGTGAGCCGATCCAGTTCGACTTTCAACACATTTCCGATGCGCAATCCTATTTTGTCCTGAAGGCCTACATCTGATGGCAGTTGTCGAGACCATTGAACACGAGGCAACCGACCGAACCCCCGCGGTGCAGTTTGATTTCGGGGCCGGCACGTACCGCCTTTCCGGGGAGTCCTATCCGGAGGATGCGGCGAACTTCTATGGGCCGCTGACCCAGGGATTGCGGCAGGCGATCGAGGATCGGGCCAGCGACGAGGTGGAATTCACGGTCGAAATGATCTATTTCAATTCGTCCACCGCGAAAGCCCTGATGAACATGTTCCAGATCCTGGAAGATGGGGCGGCGGCCGGGCTGACGGTCCGGATCAACTGGTGCTACCACGAGGATGACGAAACCATGGAGGAGTTCGGCGAGGATTTTTCCGAGGATTTCGAACACGCCGACTACCGCATGTGTCCGCTGTCATGACCGCTCCTTCTCGCGACGACCCGATGGACCCCTCGAACCGGCCCCGTGACGGGCAGGAGATGGACGGGCTCGCGGACTTTTCCCTGTTCGAGCAGGAAAAGGCGATCATGCAGCGTTCCGAGCAGATGCTCGAGGCGCTGGATGCCGTGGCGGACGGCGTGAAGGTTCTGGCCAAAGCCTATTCCGAAAGTTATCGCGCGCAACGCCGCATGATGCGCATGAGTGACCGCATGCAGGCGGACCTCCAGTCGGCCAATCACCAGTTGCGCGAGCAGGCCGAACATCTTGCCCAGCTTAACAATGCCCTCTCGGAAGAAGTGCGCGAGCGCGAACGCCTGACCGCCGAGCTGGAGCGCCTGGCGCTGGAGGATGCCCTGACCGGGTTGTTCTCGCGCCGGCGCGTGATCGACTGCGTGGAGGGGATGGCCGACAGTGTCGGCGACGAATCGCACTCGCTTGCGGTCATGATGCTTGACCTCGACGACTTCAAGACGCTCAACGATACCCATGGCCATGCCGCCGGGGACTTTGCCCTGGAGAACTTCGCCGAGATCCTGCGCGGGGAGCTCGGTGCGGAGCAGTACGCCGGACGCATGGGCGGCGAGGAATTCCTCGTGGTCGCAGCCGATCTTGACCGCGAGGCGGCCGTGGATCTCGCCGAGCGCATCCGGACCGCTGTGGAGAACGCCTCGCTCCACTGGAAGGACGAGCCGCTCTCGCTGGCGGTATCGATTGGTCTGGTGGTGACCACGAACCCCTGGCCCGATGCCGGGGAATTGGTCGCGCTGGCGGATGATCTGCTGTATCGCGCCAAGAACGAAGGGCGCAACCGTGTCATCGTGCAAACGCACGGCGATCACGGATGATGCCGGAGATCCAGCGGCGCAATCGGAGCCTCGTTGCCAAGCTGGCCGTCGCCACGCTTCTCGCCGCGCTCGCCCTTAGTCTTCTCAGTAGTGCCTACGTCATCGCATCGGACTGGAATGCCTTCCGGGCGGAGACGCAATCCCAGATCGATCGGCTGCAACGCCTGGTCGAGCCGCCGGCCGCCGAGGCCGCCTTTCAGCTGAGTGCGGCCCAGGCCGATTCGCTGGTCCAGGGGTTGCTGGTCTTCGACGAGATCCGCCGCGTGGAAATTCTGGACGATTTCGGCAACACCCTGGCCGAGGACGAGCGGGCGATGGGGGGACAGTCCGCGGAATGGTCGCGATGGCTGTTCGGCGATCTGCGCGAGCACGCGCGCGAGCTGCGCCATCCCGATACGCGCGGCAACGTCCAGGGTGTGGGGCATCTCCGGATCGAGCTGGACCCCGGTGTTCTGGGTGCCACATTCGTGAATCGCCTGCAGACTGGCGTCGTCACCAGCGTCACCCAGGCGGTGATCGTATCGTTGGTGGTGGTGGTGCTGTTCTACCTGCTGATGCTGCGGCCCATGCTGAAGATCTCCCGGGCGGTGGCGGATACCGACCCCGACCAGCCCGCCCAGTGGCCCATGCCGCGCCTGGGGCATCACGAGAACGACGAGCTGGGGGCACTGGGGCGTTCCCTGGACCGTCTCCTGCGCGCGTTCCAGGCGGGCCTGGACGCGCGCGATGGCGCCCGGGGCGAGCTCAAGGCCCTGAACGCCGACCTGGAACGCCGGGTCGAGGAGCGCACGCGCCAGCTCGAAGACGAGAAGGCCGAGACCGAACGGGCCCTGGCCCAGGTCGACGAGGCCAATCGCGAGCTGGAGCGCAGCAATCGCCTGGTGGTGGAGAGCATCCGCTACGCGCGACGGATCCAGACCGCGATGCTGCCGGACAAGCACGCCCTGGACGGCCATATGGACGAGGTGCAGATTTACTGGGAACCGCTGCACCTGGTCGGGGGTGACTATTTCTGGGTCGAGGCCATCGACGGCCACAGCATCCTGGTGGTGGCGGATTGCACCGGGCACGGTGTACCGGGGGCGTTCATTACCCTGGTAGTCGCCTCCGCCCTGGACCGCATCCTCCACGAGCATCGCCTGCTGGAGCCCTCGGCCATCCTGCGCGAGATGGACCGGCTGGTCCGGTCGCGCCTGCGCCAGGACGGCCACGATTCGGATTCCGATGACGGCCTGGAGGCGGCGGTCTGCGTCTATCGTCCGGAAGACCGGATGCTGGCGTTCGCCGGCGTGGGCCTGCCGCTGATGATCGACCGTGATGGCACGGTGGAGGAGATTCGCGGCGTGCGCGGGGGCCTCGGCTACCGCAGCCTGGAACCCGCCCAGCCGGTGGATCACGAGGTGCCGGTGGAGCCGGGTACCGAGTTCTTCCTGATCACCGATGGTGCGCACGACCACGTGGGGGGCGAACCACCCCGCCTGTTCGGGCGGCGACGCCTGCGCCGGGTCCTGACCGAGAAGAGCGGGCGCGACCTGTCGGCCAAGATCGACGCGGTCGTGCGGGTCCTGGAGGATTACCGCGACGGTGAACCGCGCCGCGACGACATGACGCTGGTGGCCTTTCGGCCCCTTTCGTCAGCCGCGCAAAACGGGGAGTTGCCCCCACCCTCGGATTGAGCGGGGGCGGGCGCTCTGGTACTCTCTCAGGCGTTTTCGGCCCATCCCGAATTGCCGTAGCGAGCCGGGGTGGGGCGCTTGTCAGCTCCCAGCCAGGTTTCCCGCATGACGCGTTTTGTTTTCATCACCGGAGGCGTGGTCTCGTCTCTGGGCAAAGGTATTGCATCCGCCTCGCTGGGGGCGATCCTGGAGGCCCGCGGCCTCAAGGTCACGCTGCTCAAGCTGGATCCCTACATCAACGTCGATCCGGGCACCATGAGCCCGTTCCAGCACGGCGAAGTCTTCGTCACCGCCGACGGCGCCGAGACCGACCTCGATCTGGGGCACTACGAGCGCTTCGTGCGCATCCAGACCTCCCGGCGCAACAACTTCACCACCGGCCAGATCTACGAGAACGTGATCCGCAAGGAGCGCCGGGGCGATTACCTGGGCGGGACGGTGCAGGTCATCCCGCACATTACCGACGAGATCAAGCGCTCCATCCACGAGGGTGCCGGGGATGCCGACATTGCGCTGATCGAGATCGGCGGCACCGTCGGGGACATCGAATCCCTGCCGTTCCTCGAGGCGATCCGTCAGATGGGGGTGGAACTGGGGCACGAGAACGCCCTGTTCATGCACCTGACCCTGGTCCCGTATATCGACGCGGCCGGCGAGATCAAGACCAAGCCGACCCAGCACTCGGTCAAGGAACTGCGTTCCATCGGGATCCAGCCGGACATCCTGCTGTGCCGTTCGACCCAGGCGGTGCCGGACAGCGAGCGCCGCAAGATCGCGCTGTTCACCAACGTCGAGGAGAAGGCGGTCATCTCCGCGGTCGATGTGGACAACATCTACAAGATCCCGCTGTGGCTGCATTCGCAAAAGCTCGACGAGATCGTGCTTCGCAAGCTGCATATCGAGGCCCCGCAGGCCGACCTCTCGGACTGGAAGCACGTGGTCAATGCCATGGAATTCCCCGAGTCCGAGATCACGGTCGGCATGATCGGAAAATACGTCGACCTGACCGAGTCCTACAAGTCCGTGAACGAGGCCCTGACCCACGCGGGTGTGCAGGTCGGCACCCGAGTCCGCATCCGGTATCTCGATTCCGAGAAGCTGGAGGGGGCCGAGAACGACGCCGCCCGCGAGCTCGAGGGGCTGGATGCCATCCTGGTTCCCGGAGGCTTCGGTGAACGCGGCGTGGAAGGCAAGATTGCCGCGGTGCGTTACGCCCGCGAGCACGACGTGCCCTATCTGGGGATCTGCTTGGGCATGCAGGTGGCCGTGATCGAGTTCGCGCGGGATGTCGCAGGCCTGGAAGGGGCGCACAGCACGGAGTTCGCCCCCGACACGCCGCACCCCGTGATCGCTCTGATCACCGAGTGGCAGGATCAGGAAGGCCGTATCGAGCGCCGCGACGCCGACAGCGACCTCGGCGGCACCATGCGCCTGGGCGCCCAGAGCGCGCGCCTGACACCGGGCTCGCGGATTGCCGAGGCCTATGGCCGCGAGAAGGTGGAAGAGCGGCATCGCCACCGGTTCGAATTCAACAATGCCTATCGCGAACGGCTGGAGGGCGCCGGGCTGCGAATCTCCGGGGTCTCGGAGTCCGGGGAGCTGGTGGAGGCCGTGGAACTGGCTGAACATCCCTGGTTTGTCGGGGTCCAGTTCCATCCCGAATTCACCTCGACCCCGCGCGACGGCCATCCGTTGTTCACCGGGTTCGTGCGTGCGGCCCGGGATTACCAGGACGCACGCGAACCGGAAACCACCACGGCGCTGACGGAATAGGGCGCCGATACTCGATGCTTTGCGGCCGAGCCCGGAGGGGCTTGGTTGCCAACAGGACAGACAATGCAGCTTTGCGGTTTTGAAGTCGGCCTCGACCGGCCCTTTTTTCTGATAGCAGGCCCCTGCGTCATCGAATCCGAGGCGATGGCCCTGGAGACGGCCGGGGCGCTGAAAAAGATGGCCGACGATCTGGGGATCCCGTTCATCTACAAATCCTCGTTCGACAAGGCCAACCGCTCGTCGACCCGGAGCTTCCGGGGCCTGGGCATGGCCGAGGGCCTGCGCATCCTCGACAAGGTGAAGTCGGAGATCGGCGTGCCGGTACTGACCGACGTGCACGAGGATACGGCGCTGGACGAGGTCGCCAGCGTGGTGGATGTGCTGCAGACCCCGGCCTTTCTCTGCCGCCAGACCAACTTCATCCAGAACGTGTCGCGCCAGGGTCGCCCGGTGAACATCAAGAAGGGCCAGTTCCTCGCGCCCTGGGACATGGGCAACGTGGTCGACAAGGCACGCGAGGTCGGCAACGACCAGATCATGGTCTGCGAGCGCGGGGTCTCGTTCGGCTACAACACCCTGATCTCCGACATGCGCGGGCTGGCCCAGATGCGTCAGACCGGCTGTCCCGTGGTGTTCGACGCGACCCACTCGGTGCAGCAGCCGGGCGGGCAGGGGGCATGCTCGGGTGGGCAACGCGAGTTCGTGCCGGTGCTCGCCCGGGCCGCGGTGGCCGCCGGGATCTCGGGTCTGTTCATGGAGACGCACCCGGACCCGGAGAAGGCCCTGTCCGACGGCCCCAACGCGTGGCCACTGCCGAAGATGGCCGAGCTGCTGAAGACGTTGCAGGCGCTGGACGCCGCGACCAAGGCGCAGCCGTTCGCCGAGGCCGAATACGGGCTCGGCTGACGACCCAGGAATTCGATAAAGCGTCCCGGGCGGTCCCGCCCGGGCGGGTATTTTTTCAAGGAGAGAGCATGTCCCAGATTGCGGAGATTCACGCCCGCGAGATCATCGACTCCCGGGGCAACCCGACGGTCGAGGCCGATGTTGTCCTGGATTCCGGTGCCATGGGGCGCGCAGCGGTGCCGTCCGGTGCCTCCACGGGTGCGCGCGAAGCCCTGGAACTGCGCGACGACGAGAAGCGCTACGGCGGCAAGGGCGTACTGAAGGCGGTGAGCCATGTGAACGGCGAGATCCGCGACGCGCTGCGCGGCATGGAGCTGGACCAGACCGCGGTCGACCGCCGCATGCTCGAGCTGGACGGGACCGAGAACAAGTCGCGCCTGGGGGCCAACGCCCTGCTGGCCGTCTCCATGGCCACCTCGCACGCCCTGGCGGCGGATCGCGAGCAGCCGCTGTTCGAGACCCTGGGTGGCGACGATGCCACGCTCCTCCCGGTGCCGATGATGAACATCATCAATGGCGGCGCCCACGCGGACAACAGCGTGGACATGCAGGAATTCATGATCCTGCCGGTCGGGGCCGATTCCGTGCGCGAGGCCGTGCGCTATGGCGCCGAGGTCTTTCACGCGTTGAAGAAGGTCCTCTCCAAGCGCGGGCTGGCGACCGCCGTGGGCGACGAGGGCGGTTTTGCCCCGGACCTGCCGTCCAACTCCGCGGCGATCGAGGTGATCGTGGAGGCCATTCACAACGCCGGCTTCAAGGCGGGCGAGGACATCTGGATCGGCCTCGACTGCGCCAGTTCCGAGTTCTATCGCGACGGGCGTTATCACCTGGATTCCGAGGGCAAGGCCTTCTCGGCGGACGAGTTCTCCGACTATCTCGCCCACTGGGTCGACCAGTATCCGATCCTGACCATCGAGGACGGGATGGCCGAGGACGACTGGGACGGCTGGAAGACGCTGACCGAGCGCCTGGGCAAGCGGGTGCAGCTGGTCGGCGATGACCTGTTCGTCACCAATACCCGCATCCTGCAGGAAGGCATCGACAAGGGTGTTGCGAATTCAATCCTGATCAAGCTCAACCAGATCGGGACGGTCACCGAGACGCTGGAAGCCATCGAGATGGCCCGCAAGGCCAACTACACAGCGGTCATCTCGCATCGCTCCGGCGAGACCGAAGACGTGACCATCGCGGATCTGGCGGTGGCCACCCGAGCGGGTCAGATCAAGACGGGCTCGCTGTCGCGGTCCGACCGCGTGGCCAAGTACAACCAGCTCATCCGGATCGAGGAGCACCTGGGTACGCGGGCGACCTATCCGGGCATGTCGGCGTTCACCTTCGGGCGCTGAGGCGGTCCCGGGCCGGGCGTGTCGAACACGCAGTCCGCAGCCTGCGGCGCGGTTCCTGTCCCGGGATGTCCGGGGCTCGTAGAATGCCGCGCATGCCGGTCACTCCAAAAAGCCCTTGTCTCGTCGTACCCGCGTCTGTCGCGGTGCGCGGGCGGGGGCTTTTTCGGTTCATTTCGAAGGAGAGCGGGTGATGCGCGGCCTGCTGATCGGTCTGGCGCTTGTGCTGCTGGCCCTGCAATGGCCCCTGTGGCTGGGCGAGGGCAGCTGGCGCGACGTGCGCGACCTGCGCGAACAGGTGGAGCGCCAGCAGGCGGCGAATGCCGAGCTGGAGCAGCGCAACCAGGCCCTGGAGGCCGAGGTTCGCGACCTGCGTGGGGGGACCGAGGCGGTCGAGGAACGCGCCCGGCGCGATCTGGGGATGATTCGCGAGGACGAGATCTTTTTCTTCGTGGTGGGCGAGGACGAACCCGCGACGCTGGAGGTCGAGCCGCTACCCGGATCGGCGGGGGAGACCGAACCCGGGCCGGATTCGCGGGTACCCGACGATGCCGGGCCCGCCACCGACACCCTGCCGCCGGAGGACCCCTTTGATGGCTGATATCGGTAGTACATCCGGGCGTGACCCGGCCTTCTGGGCGCTGATCCCCGCGGCCGGGATCGGTCGCCGCATGGGTTCCGACCGTCCCAAGCAATACCTGACGCTGGGGTCGCGGACGATCCTTTCGCATACCCTTTCGATTTTCCTGGAACATCCCCGGATTCGCGGCGTGGTGCTCGTGCTGGGGCCGGATATCGATCCGGATGCCCTGGATCTGCCGCTGGCCGGTGGCCGGCTGTTCCGCGCCGCCGGTGGTGCGGAACGGGTGGATTCGGTCCAGAATGGACTCGAATTCCTGGCGGAACGGGCGCACTCTGACGACTGGGTTCTGGTGCATGACGCGGCCCGTCCCTGCCTGCCGCTCGAGGATGTGGACCGCTTGTTGCGCGAACTGCGTGACGATCCGGTCGGTGGTCTGCTGGCCAGCCCCAGTAGCGACACCATCAAGTGGAGCGATGGCGCCGGACACGTCGAGCGGACGCTGGACCGGGAACGTGTCTGGCGCGCGCTGACCCCCCAGATGTTCCGGCTGGGCATGCTCCGCGAGGCCAATGCCTGTGCCCGCGATGCAGGCCATCCCGTGACGGACGAGGCCAGTGCCATCGAGTTTCTGGGGCAGGCCCCGCGGCTGATCGAGGGCTCCGCGATGAACATCAAGATCACCCGTGCCGAGGATCTGGAGCTGGCACGCCTCTATCTGATGCAGCAGGGACGGCTGGAAGGCCGGTTCAGCGCATGAGCGGGTTTCGCGTGGGTCAGGGGTTCGATGTCCACGCCTTCGGGGAGGGCGATCATCTCGTCCTCGGCGGTGTACACATCCCGTTTGATCGTGGATTTGTGGCGCATTCGGACGGCGATGTGCTGATCCACGCGATTTGTGATGCCCTGCTGGGCGCGGCCGCACTGGGAGACATCGGCCAGCACTTTCCCGATACCGATCCGGCGTTTTGTGGTGCGGACAGTCGCGTCCTGCTGCGGGAGACGCTCCAGCGCGTGCTCGAAGCCGGCTGGCGTCCGGTCAATATTGACTCGACGGTGATCGCTCAGGCGCCGAAGCTCGCGCCCCATGTCGGCGGAATGCGGGATCATATCGCTGCGGATACGGGGCTGGACGCCGGTGCCGTGAACGTGAAGGCCACGACCACGGAACACCTGGGCTTCACCGGCCGCAAGGAGGGCGTGGCCGCGCAGGCCATCGTGTTGCTGGAACCCGCTTCGGGGATGATGCGGGTATGACGGGCGGGAGCGATACGACGCCGGCCATTCTCGGCCTGCATCACGCCAGTCTGGTGATCGGCGACCTGGACGCCTCCAGCGCGTTCTACGGCGGGCACCTGGGACTCAAACCGCTGGAGCGGCCCGAGCTCGGTTTTCCCGGTCTATGGTATGACCTGGGCGGTGGCCAGGCCCTGCACCTGCTGCTGGTGCCCAACCCCGACCCGACCGAGCGTGCGGTTCGCTGTGGTCAGGACCGCCACCTGGCGTTGCGGGTACGCGGCCTGGAGGGGCTGGCCGCACGGCTGGAGGCGGCCGGGTTCCCGGTGGAACGCAGCCGATCCGGTCGCCCGGCGGCGTTCGTGCGCGACCCGGACGGCAACGCCATCGAGCTGATCGAGGACGGTGCCTGAACGCAGACAAGGGAGTCCCGCCATGTCCGACCAACGCTACATCCTGGCCCTGGACCAGGGCACCACGAGTTGTCGGGCGATCCTGTTCGACGGGGCCGGTGCGATCGTGGGGACCGCGCAGAAGGACTTTCGCCAAATCTACCCGCAGCCGGGCTGGGTGGAGCACGACGCCATGGAGATCTGGGGCACCCAGATCGGCGTGGCGCGGGAGGTCCTCGAGACCCGCGGGATCAAGCCCTCCCGGCTCGCGGGGATCGGGATCACCAACCAGCGCGAGACCACGGTGGTGTGGGACCGGGCGACGGGCGAGCCGATTGCCAATGCCATCGTCTGGCAGGACCGGCGCACCGCCGCGTTCTGCGACGAACTGAAGGCACAGGGCCACGAGGCGGTGCTCCGCGAGCGAACGGGGCTGGTCGTGGACGCCTACTTCTCGGCCAGCAAGCTGCGCTGGCTGCTCGACCACGTGAACGGCGCGCGGGAACGGGCGGAGCGGGGCGAGCTCGCCTTTGGCACTGTGGACAGCTGGTTGATCTGGAATCTGACCCGGGGCGAGCGCCATGTCACCGACGTGACCAATGCCGCGCGCACGCAGTTGTTCAATATCCACTCGCTGGAGTGGGATGCCGAGCTGCTGGAATGTTTCGGGATCCCGCGTTCAATGCTGCCCGAGGTCCACGATTCCAGTGGCGTACTGGGCGTTACCGGCGCCGAGATGTTCGGCGGCGCGGAGATCCCGATCGCCGGGGTGGCGGGGGATCAACACGCCGCCCTGTTCGGCCAGGCCTGTTTCGAGCCCGGCATGGCCAAGAACACCTACGGGACCGGTTGCTTCCTTCTGATGAACACGGGCACCGTGCCGGTGGAGAGCCACTCCGGGCTGCTGACCACCATCGCCTGGTCGCTGGACGGACAGGTCGAGTACGCGCTGGAGGGCTCGATCTTCATTGCCGGCGCGGCGATCCAGTGGCTGCGCGACGAGCTCCATCTGATCGATTCGGCGGAAGACTCGGAGTACTACGCCAGCAAGGTGGAGGATGCCGAGGGTGTGTACGTGGTGCCCGCGTTCGCCGGACTGGGGGCGCCGTACTGGGACATGTATGCGCGCGGGGCGATCTTCGGGCTCACCCGGGGCACGCGCAAGGAGCACATCACCCGCGCGACCCTGGATTCGCTGGCCTACCAGACACGGGATGTCATCGATGCCATGGCGCAGGATTCCGGCATTGCGCTTAAGGCCCTGCGGGTCGATGGCGGGGCGGTGGCGAACAACGTGATGATGCAGTTCCAGGCGGACATGCTCGGCGTGCGGGTCGAGCGCCCGGCGGTCACCGAATCGACCGCGCTGGGGGCCGCCTGGCTGGCGGGGCTGGCGGTTGGGTTCTGGAGCCGCGACGAGCTGGCGCATAAAACGGGCCTGGACCGGGTGTTCCAACCGGAGATGGATGCGGCCACCCGGGAAGGGTACTACCGCGGCTGGAAGAAGGCGGTGAAGCGCACCATGGGCTGGGCACGCGAGGACGAGGGGAATCCGGCGTTGTAGCGGGGTGGGACCGTATGGGTGCTCCGGCGCGGGCAGGGGCTTCGCCGCCGAGGCGGCTCCTACATGGACGGACCCGATTCGCGACGAGGTTCAGGGCGTTCAGGCCGCTTGGAAAACCTGGGATGCCAATGCGAGCGTGTGCATTAATCAGTGTTTCCCTAACGTGCGGGTGGCTTGGCCGATGCGGGCAGGGGCTCCGCGGGCAAGCCTGCTCCCACAGTGACCTGGGCCGCGCTGCCTGTCGAAGGCATCGCTCTACCTGTTGCCCCCTGTGGGAGCCGCCTCGGCGGCGAAGCCCCTGCCAGATCCGGTTCGGCCCCGGGCCTCAGTCCATGCTGGCGGGTTCGGCGGCGAGCTGGCCGGACTGGTAGTCGCTGATGGCCTGTTCGATCTCGTCGGAGGTATTCATCACGAAGGGGCCGTAGTGGGCGATCGGTTCGCCCAGCGGGCGCCCCTTGAATAGCAGAACGCGCGCGTCCTGCTGCGCGATCAGGTGGATCTGGGTCTGCCCGCTCCATACGCCCAGCTGTCCGGTCTGCAGGCCGATGAGTTCGCCGTCGAACACGTAGGCCAGCACCCGGTCCTCCAGCTGCACGGCGAGCGACAGGCGATAGCCGGCGGGCAGGGTCAGGTCGGCCATCGCGGCGCCTTCGCCGATCTGCGGCAGCGGACCTTCGGTATCGCCCGCGCTGGTCTGCCAGGAGCCGGCAATGGCCTTGAAGCGCAGCGGGTCGTCGTCTTCCGGCAGATGGCGCATTGCGTCGGCATGCACGTCGCGGTAGCGCGGCGGGTCCATCTTGCGCCGGGCGGGCAGGTTCACCCACAGCTGGAAGCCGTGCAGGCCGTCGGCGTCCAGCAGGGGCATTTCGGAGTGAATGACGCCGCGCCCGGCGCTCATCCACTGGGCCTCGCCGGCTTCGACCCGGCCCTGGTTACCCATGGAGTCCTCGTGGGTCAGGCCGCCGTGCACCAGATAGGTCAGGGTCTCGAAGCCGCGATGCGGGTGGGAGGGGAAGCCGCCGATGTAGTCCTCGCGTGCGCTGGCCTTGAGTTCGTCCAGCATCAGGAAGGGGTCCAGTCCGCCATGAAAATCATGGATGCGCCGAATCTTCACCCCGGCCCCGTCCTGGGTGGGATGAGAGGTCTTCACGCTGTCCGGCGGTGTCGGGTTCATGGCGTTCTCCTTCGCAACAGATGTGCACCATACCGACCATGAAACGAAAAGAAAATTGCATCGTTTCCCGTCATGGAGCGTTCTGTCAGGTGGCCGAAAGTGCCCAGGAATCGGCGAACATCTCCAGGCTCTCGACGAAATCGGGGTCGTGTTCCTGGCGATTGATGGTCAGGTGCAGGACGACGGCCCGGGGTTCGGGCGGATGGCCGGTGGTCAGCGTCCAGGCGAGGCCGTTGGGGCATTCCGGCAGGGAAAAGCGTACGCCGCCGTTGATGATCTCGCGATGGACGCGGAATTCGCCCCAGAGGCAGTAGACAACGCCGGCATCGGGGCCTTCGTCCTGGATCAGCGTGTCGATGGCACCACTGTGATCGGGCAGGGCGGGGACGCTCAGTTGCCGCTGTAGCGCTTCGGTATCCAGGGTCGCGGGGAGGTTGCGGAAGAATTCCATGGGGCTTACTCGTTGCGCGGCAGGAAAACGGGGAGGCCGTCGACCTCGCCCACACTGAGCCGCTGGTTGTACAGGCGTTCCAGGGCACTGGGGACCAGCATGGTGGCCGTCGGACCCCAGCACGCCTGTCCGTCGGGGAACAGCAGCAGGAGATGATCGCAATAGCGCGCCGCCAGGTTCACGTCGTGCAGTACCAGGACGGCCGCGCGGTTCTCCTGCGCGACGATGGACTGTACGCGGTTGAGCACGGCGACCTGATGGTGCAGGTCCAGCTGGCTGGTGGGTTCGTCCAGCAGGAGCAGGCTGGGATCCTGGGTCAGGACGGTCGCGATGGCCAGGCGCTGACGTTCGCCGCCGGACAGCGTGTCCACCATACGGCCCTCGAGGTCGGAGAGATCCATCTCCGCGAGCGCGGCCCGGGCGCGGGCGTAATCCTCGGAGGTTTCGATGTCCCATGGGCGAAGGTAGGGATGACGCCCGATCAGGGCGGTCTCCAGCACCGTCGCGGGAAAGCCGTCGTGGTGCGTCTGGAAGACGAGACCCAGCCGGCGCGCCAGCTCCGCCCGGGGCAGGGTGGCAATGCGCTGCCCCTTGACCTTGATGGTTCCCGCGCGCGCGGCGCGCAGGCCGGCGAGGGTCTGCAGCAGGGTGCTCTTGCCGGCGCCGTTGGGGCCGAGAATGCCCCAGCACTGCCCGGGGTCCACGGTCAACTCCAGCGGCGAGCCGGGCGGTCGGCCCGGAATGTCGATCACCAGGTCATGCGTGGCCAGCAGCGTGTCGGGGCCCGGCTTCTGGTGCACGCTGCGCGCGCCCAGGCCCGGGGCGTCGTGGGGCTGACTGGCCGCGGCTGCGGAAGGAGGCGTGTGCGGCATCAGCGGCTCCGGTACAGCAGGAACAGGAACACGGGGACCCCCAGCATCGCGGTGATCACGCCCACCGGCAACTGCTCCGGCGCAATGATGGTGCGTGCCAGGGTGTCGGCCAGGGTGAGCAGGATACCGCCGCCCAGTGCGGAGGCCGGCAGGATCACGCGCTGGTCGTTGCCGAAGATCAGGCGCAGCATGTGCGGCACGATCAGTCCGACAAAGCCGACCGCGCCGACCTGCATGACCGCCGTGGCGGTGATCAGCGCCGCGGCGACGTAGATGCTCCACTCGACCGGACGCACCGCCACGCCGAGCGCGGCGGCCTGCATCGGGCCGCGCGCGAGGACGTTGAGGGTCCGTCCCAGCGGCAGGGCGAGGAGCACGACGACAATCAACAGGATCCAGGCGGGGTAGGGGTTGCGGGCGTGGGAGACATCGCCCATCAGCCAGTAGAGCATCCCCGGCAGCTCCGCGGTCGGGCTCACGGCGAGCAGGAAGCTGATCATGGCGCCCCAGCCGGCGGCCACCACCACGCCGGTCAGGAGCAGGCGGGTGGGGGTCCAGCTTCCGGTGCCGTGCGCCAGGCCGAACACGATCACGGTGGACAGCAGCGCTCCGGCAAACGCGGCCAGCGAGATCGAGAACATCGACAGGCCCGCGAGCATCGCCAGCAGGGCGCCCACCGACGCACCACCCGACAGCCCCAGCACATAGGGATCGGCCAGCGGATTGCGCAGCAGGACCTGCATCAGGGCGCCGGCCAGACCGAGCAGCCCGCCGGCCGCGAAGGCGGCCAGGGCGCGCGGCAGGCGCAGTTCCAGCACCAGGGTGTCGTGCAGGCGGCTCCCCTCGCCGAGCACGACGGCCAGCAGGTCACCCGGCGCGATGGCGACACTGCCGAAGGCCAGCGCGATCAGGATGGCCAGCAGCGAGGCCGGCAGCAGAACCGCCGCGGCGAGTAGGAAGGAGCGGGTCACGGAGGGTCAGTCCGCCCGGCGCAGGCGGGCGCGTTCCAGTTCCTCGCACATCAACCGCGTGCCCTCGGCGATGCGCGGGGTATGACGCTGGAGCAGGGACGGCGGGATGAAGAACAGGTTGTCGCGCTGGACCGCCGTCATGTGCTCCCACTGCCCCCAGGCGATGACCCAGTCCGGGCGATCCTCGCCCATGCCGCCGCCGATGATGACCTCCGGGTCGGCCTCGATCACCGCCTCGCGATCCATGCGTGGCACCAGGCGGTCCAGGTGACCGAACACGTTCACGCCCCCGCACAGGCGGATCGCCTCGCTGATCAGGTGGTCGTCGTTCACCGTCATCAGGGGTTGCTCCCAGACCTGATAGAACAGGCGCACCGGTTCGCGGTCGGCGTAGTCCTGACGCAGGGTCTCGATCGTTTCCTCGAACGCCCGAACGGCTTGATCGCCCCGCGCCTCGGTACCGGCCAGTCGCGCCATGCGGCGCATGCTGGAGGCGACGCCGTCGAAGCTGCGCGGCTCCGACACGTAGACGCTGAACCCGAGTTCGCGCAGGTGTTCGATCTGGGATTGGGAGTTCCCGCTGCGCCAGGCGATGACGAGATCCGGATCCAGTTGCACCACCCGCTCCATGTCGATGCGGCTATAGCCGCCTACGCGGGGCAGTGCCTGCGCCTCGGGCGGGAAATCGCTGTGCTGGGTCGCGCCCACCAGCTTGTGGCCGGCCCCGACGGCGAACAGCACCTCGGTGATGTGCGGGGCGAGGCTGACGATGCGCTCGGCCGGCTGGTCGAGCTGGACCTCGCGGCCGCCATCGTCGGTCACCGTGACGGGTTCGGCCTGTGCGGCGGCGGTGAAAAGGAACATCGCGACCAGGAGAACAAGGTGCCGGGTGGGGCGAGAAACGATCATTAAGAATCCGATGGTTGTTGCTGAAACGTTAGGTCAAACCTGCAATGGCGTCCGCATAGCCCGAAGCCTGCGAAAGCGCATCATCATAGCAGCATGAGCGAGATGGTTTGGTGCCCAAATTGGTCCGGCGAGTGGCGAACGCGTATCATGCGCAGGCACTGAACAGGTGCCCGCGTTTGCGGGTGAAACGGGAAGCCGGTGCAAATCCGGCGCTGCCCCCGCAACGGTAAGCGAGCGAAGAAGTACACCGTAGATTGGCCACTGTGCGCCTGCATGAGGCATGGGAAGGCGTCTGCCGGATCGGGTTCGCCCGACGCTCGCAAGCCCGGAGACCGGCCTGATGCAAACAGATCTCTGCGACCGTGCGGCGGGCAACGGTCGGGGGTATGGACTTGTTCTCGAAGTCTGTTCCTTCCGTTTCGCCGTACCGTCGCCTCGACGGAAACTCATGACGGCGCCAGATTCCAGCCAGGCAGTACAGAATCCGAACGCGTTCGCCTCGGCGGAACGCGAGGCGGTTTACCGCGTGATCGGCGAGCGCCGCGATATGCGTCACTTCCGCTCGGATCCGGTCGATGGTGATACGTTGTGGCGGCTGCTGGAGGCGGCGCATCGCGCGCCCAGCGTGGGCTACATGCAGCCCTGGCGCTTCCTGCGGGTGACCGATCCGGCCCTGCGCGAGGCCCTGCATGCGCATGCCGCAGAGGAGCAGGCGCGTACCGCCGAGGCCTGCGGCGAGCGCGCGGCCGAGGTCCACCGCCTGAAGCTGGAGGGGATCCGCGAGGCGGGCGAGTTGCTGGTTGTCGCCCTCACCGACGGGCGCGAGCGCTATGTGCTGGGCCGCCGTACGCTCCCGGAGATGGACCTTTGCTCGGCGGCCTGCGCGATCCAGAACCTGTGGCTGGCCGCCCGCGCCGAGGGCCTGGGCATGGGGTGGGTCTCGCTGTTCGATCCGGACTGGTTGGCGCGGCAGCTGGAGATGCCCGAGGGCGGCTATCCGATCGCGGTGCTGTGCCTGGGGCACGTGGAACGTTTCTATGACCGGCCGATGCTGGAGACGGCCGGCTGGGACCGCCGGCGGCCGCTGGCCGACCTGGTGTTCCAGGACCGCTGGGGGGCGCCCTGCGAGCCGGCGGCGGCCGAGGATGCAGCCGAGGCGGGATCCGCACCGGACGAGCCTGCCGGATCCGGGAAGGCATGAGTGCCTTCCTGATCCTGCTCGGGGCCCTGATCCTGGACCGGCTGTTCGGCGACCCGCGGCGGTTCCATCCGCTGGCCGGTTTCGGCCGGCTGGCCGTCTGGGCCGAGTCCCGCTGGCATGCGCCCAGTCGCCTGCGTGGAGCGCTGCTGCTGGCGGCGCTGGTGGTGCCGTGGGTGGCGCTCGCGGCGCTGGGGACGTCGCTGGCGTGGGGCTGGCTGCTTTCGCTGGCGATCCTGACGCTGGCGATTGGCTGGCGCAGCCTGGACGAGCACGCCGAGGTCGTGGCCCGGGCCCTGGAGACGGATGATCTGGACGCCGCCCGCGCCGGGGTGGGGATGCTGGTCAGTCGCGACACGGCGGCCCTGGACGCGCGCGGGGTGAGTGGCGCGACGATCGAGTCGGTGCTGGAGAACGGAAACGACGCACTGTTCGCCACGATTTTCTGGTTTCTGGTGGCCGGCGCGCCGGGCGTCGTCGCCTATCGTCTGGTGAACACGCTGGATGCGATGTGGGGCTATCGTAATGACCGGTTTCGCGCCTTTGGCTGGGCCGCCGCGCGGCTGGATGACGCCATGAACCTGATCCCGGCGCGTCTGACGGCCCTGGCCTATGCCCTCGCCGGGCGCGGGCGGGACGCATTGCAGTGCTGGCGCGAGCAGGCCGCGGGCTGGAAGAGCCCGAATGCCGGGCCGGTGATGGCCGCGGGGGCCGGTGCGCTGGGCATGGTCCTGGGTGGGCCGGCGCCGTATGGCGGGCAGCGCGAGTGGCGCCCGCGCCTGGGGTTGGGACGGCTACCCGACGCCGCGGGTATCCACCAGGCGGTCACGCTGGTGGATCGTGCGCTGGCCATCTGGATGGCATTCATCGTGACGGGAGTGAGCATCGTTGTCCTGTTCTGACACTCAGTCGTCGATCCAGGCGCCGGATTCGCAGGCCCTGATGCAGGTGCACGGGGGCGGTATCCGCCAGGCGGCGGCGCGCTACGGAATCGCCGAAGCGGAGTGGCTGGATCTCTCCACCGGCATCAACCCGTATGGCTATCCCGCGGGCGAGATCCCGCAGGCCGCCTGGGCGCGCCTGCCGGAATCGGAGGACGGCCTCGAGGCCGCGGCGGCTGACTATTACGGGACGACCGCGTTGCTGCCGGTTGCGGGATCCCAGGCCGCGATCCAGCTGCTGCCCGCGTTGCGCGAGGGGCGGGCGCGCGTCGGCATCCTCGAGCCCAGCTACAACGAGCATGCCCGGGCGTGGCGCGCGGCCGGACACGAGGTGATCCCGCTGTCGGGCGATGCTGTGGCCGACGCCGTCCCGCGGCTGGATGTGCTGGTGCTGGTCAACCCCAACAACCCGACCGGTCAGCGGTTTGACGGCGCGGATCTGCGGGCCTGGCATGCCGACCTGGCGACGCGTGGTGGATGGCTGATCGTGGACGAGGCCTTCATGGACGTTACCCCCGAGGGCAGCCTGGCCCCGGATGCGCCGCGCGAGGGGCTGGTGGTGCTGCGTTCGCTGGGCAAGTTCTTCGGGCTGGCCGGGGCGCGGGTCGGTTTTGTCCTGGCCGGCGAGGCATTGCGCACCCGGCTGGCCGACCGCCTGGGGCCGTGGAGCCTTGCCGGGCCGTCGCGCTGGGTCGCCGCCCGGGCCCTGGCGGACCGGGCCTGGCAGGCCGAGACGCGGCGCATGCTCCAGGCGCGTGGGCAGCAACTGGCGGAATTGTTGCGGGCGCATGACCTGGAACCCTCCGGCGGCACCGCATTGTTCCAGTGGTGCCGGGTCGACGATCCCGCAGGCTGGCAGGACCACTTGGGCCAGCAGGGCATCCTGGTGCGCCGATTCGACGCGCCCGGGAGCCTGCGCTTTGGCCTGCCGGGTGACCCGGGCGAGTGGCGGCGGCTGGGAGCGGGGTTGCGCCGGCCATGACGGGCACGACGCTGATGGTGCAGGGGACGACCTCGGATGCCGGCAAGAGCGTGCTGGTCGCGGGGCTTGCGCGCGTGCTGCACCGCCGTGGCCTGTCGGTGGTGCCGTTCAAGCCCCAGAACATGGCGCTGAACAGCGCGGTCACCGCCGACGGTGGCGAGATCGGGCGCGCCCAGGCCCTGCAGGCCGCGGCCTGTGGTCTGGAACCGCACACCGATATGAACCCCGTGCTGCTCAAACCCAGCTCGGACCAGGGCGCGCAGGTGATTATTCATGGCCGTCCCGCGGCGGAGCTGGATGCGCGGGCCTATCATGACTACAAGCCGGTGGCGCGCGAGGCGGTACTGGCGTCGCATGGGCGCTTGACCGCGCAGTATGACCATGTGCTGGTGGAGGGCGCGGGATCGCCGGCGGAGATCAATCTGCGTGCTGGCGACATTGCCAACATGGGCTTTGCCGAGGCGGTGGACTGCCCGGTAATCCTGGTCGCGGACATCGACCGGGGCGGGGTGTTCGCGCATCTGGTCGGCACGCTGGCGCTATTGAGCGAGACGGAGCGTGCGCGGGTGCGGGGCTTCGTGATCAACCGCTTTCGCGGGGACGTCGGGCTCCTGCAACCCGGGCTCGACTGGCTGGAGCAGGAGACCGGCAAGCCGGTGCTCGGCGTGATCCCGTACCTGCACGGGCTTTATCTGGATGCCGAGGACGCCCTGCCGCGCGAGGCGATGCCGGAGAAGGCGGCGGACGCGCTGAAGGTGGTCGTGCCGGCATTGCCGCGCATCTCCAACCACACGGATTTCGACCCGCTGCGCCTGCATCCGGCGGTGGATCTTCGTTTCGTCGGTCCCGGCGAGTCGCTGCAGCCGGCCGATCTCGTCATCCTGCCGGGCTCGAAGGCTGTGCGCGACGATCTGGCCTGGCTGCGGGATCAGGGTTGGGAAGACGCGCTGCAACGGCATGTGCGCTACGGCGGCAAGGTGCTGGGCATCTGCGGCGGCTTCCAGATGCTGGGCCGCACGGTGCACGACCCCGATGGCGTCGAGGGACAGCCGGGCTCAACGCCGGGGCTGGGCTGGCTGGATATCGAGACCCGGCTCGCACCCGAGAAGCACCTGGAGCGGGTTGGCGGCGATCGCGTGCTGGGGCAGGCGGCTCGGGTGGAGGGCTACGAGATCCATGCCGGCGTGACGACCGGAAGTGGCCTGGAGCGTCCGCTGCTGCAGCTGGAACGCGGCCCGGATGGTGCCCGCAGCACGGATAACGCGGTAGCGGGAACCTACGTCCACGGCGTGTTCGACGTGTCGGAGGCCGCCGAGGCCCTGCTGCAATGGGCGGGCATGCGGACCGGGCTGGAGAGCGGGGAAGACCTGGCGAGCGCGCGTGAACGCGGCCTGGAACGCCTGGCCGATACGCTGGAGGCGCATGTGGATATGCGGTGCGTGCTGGCGTTACTGAAAACCGAATCCACGGAGCCGGTGGCATGAAGACCCTGGTTCTGGGCGGCGTGCGTTCCGGCAAGAGCCGGCTGGCCGAACGGCTGGCCACCGAGTCGGGCCTGCCGGTGACCTACGTCGCCACCGCGCGGGCGGATGACGCCGAGATGGCGCGCCGGATCGAGCGCCACCGTGCCGATCGCCCTGCAGACTGGGGTCTGGTCGAGGTGGACACGGGCCTGGCGCGCGCCCTGGAGCGGGCCGCGGCCCCCGATCAGTGCCTGCTGCTGGACTGTCTGACGCTGTGGCTGACCCAGCTCCTGTGCACCGAGGACGAATCCCGTATCGAACGCGAGCGCGAGGCCCTGATCGCCACGATTCCGCGTCTGCCGGGCACGCTCGTGTTCGTCTCCAACGAGACCGGCATGGGCATCACGCCGATGGACGCGCTGTCGCGTCGCTTCGCCGACGAGGCCGGCTGGCTGCACCAGCGCCTGGCCCCGATGATGGACCGCGTCGTGCTTACCGTTGCTGGCCTCCCGCATGTGCTCAAGGGTGACCTTCTGTGATCCAGGGTGGGCTTTGCTGCGGCCAGGGTGACGAGGGTTCGCGGGCAAGCCCGCTCCCACAAATGCATGTGCGGCAGCCTTGTGGGAGCGGGCTTGCCCGCGAACACTGATCGAATAGGGAGAACATGTGACCGAAGACTGTGACTGGCTGCAGGTGCCGCCGGCGCCGCTGGATGCGGCGGCCCGGCAGGGCGCGGCCGAGCGTCAGGCCGAGCTAACCAAGCCGCCCGGCTCACTGGGCCAGCTGGAGGCGATCGCCGAGCGCCTGGCCGCCATGCAGGGTGTGGACAAGCCGACACTGGAGCAAGTGCACATCGCGGTGTTTGCTGGTGACCACGGCGTCGTGGCGGAAGGCATCTCGCGCTTCCCGCAGGCGGTCACGGCGCAGATGGTCGCGAACTTTGCGAACGGCGGCGCGGCGATCTCGGTGCTGGCACGGCACCTGGGCGCGTCCATCGAGGTGATCAACCTGGGTACCGTGGCTCAGCCACCGGCCGTCAGCGGCGTGCAGCAGCTCAACCTGGGCCCCGGCACCGCCAACCTGGCCCGTGAGCCGGCGATGACGCCAGCGCAGCTGGAACGCGCGCTGAATGCCGGCCGTCAGTGCGCCGAGCGCGCCCGAAGGGGCGGGGCGCAACTGTTCATCGGCGGCGAGATGGGCATCGGCAATACCACGGCGGCCGCCGCACTTGCCTGTTCATTGCTGGACCTGCCGCCGGCCGATCTGGCCGGCCCCGGTACGGGGCTGGATGCGAATGGCGTGCGCCACAAGGCCGAGGTGATCGATCAGGCGCTGCGAACCCACGCCGCTGTGCGCGGCGAAGCACTGGGCAGCCTGCGCTGCCTGGGCGGCTTCGAGATCGCGGGGCTCGCCGGGGCCTATATCGCGGCGGCACAGATCGGCCTGCCGGTGCTGGTGGACGGTTTTATCAGCACCTCGGCGGCGCTGGTGGCGGAGCGCCTGTGCCCGGGTACGGCGGACTGGTTTTTCTATGCCCACAGCTCGGCGGAGCCGGGGCACCGGCGCCTGCTGGCGGCGCTCGAGGCCGAGCCGCTGCTCGATCTCGCCATGCGCCTGGGCGAGGGGAGCGGGGCGGCCACAGCCGTGCCATTGCTGCGCCTGGCCTGCGCGCTGCATTCGGGGATGGCCACCTTCGGCGAGGCGGGCGTCAGTGGAGAGGCCGGTTGAGCACGGATTCTGCACGGATCGGCCTGCTGCGCCACGGCGAGACCACCGGCCAGGGGTTTTGTGGTCGCGGCAGCGATGTCCCGCTGACTGAAGCCGGCCGGGGCGCGATGCGCGACACACTCGCGCGTGACGCTGACTGGGATCGCGTCGTCTGCTCGCCGTTGATGCGCTGCCTGGGGCCTGCCGAGGCGTTCGCCGAGGAGGCGGCTGTGCCACTCGCCGTGGACGAACGCCTGGCGGAACTCGACTTCGGCGACTGGGAAGGCCGCACGGCGGCGGCGCTGATGGAGACGCATGCCGACGCCCTGGGGCGTTTCTGGGAGGATCCGCTGAACCACGCGCCGCCCAATGGCGAGTCGCTTCAAGCGTTTCGCGAGCGTGTCGTCGCCGGCTGGAATGACCTGGCGCCCAACGAAGGGGAGCGGGTACTCGTAATCGCCCACGGCGGTGTCATCCGCCTGATCCGCGCCCTGCACGAGGGCTGGCCCCTGGAAAACCTCCTGAGCATCGACGTCCCGCTCGCGTCCCTGCATATTGTCGAGCCATGGCAGGCTTACTGATGATTTCCCATTCCGCGCTGCACCGGGACCCCGCGACAACCCGCAACGGGGCGCTTGCGCGAGGTCCTGTAGGAGCGTGCTTGCACGCGAAGCCCCTGCCCGCGCCTGCCTCTGGCAGAGGCTTCCCTGCCCGCGTCATCGGGCAGGATGTCTGTAGGAGGCCAGCCCCTTGGCCGATCGGGAATATGCCAGCGCCCCATCGGCCAGAGGGCTGGCCTCCTACAGGTAGGGGTGACGGAGGGGGCCGTATGAACTCGGTATTGGCCCGCTTCTGGCCGATCGGGAATATGCCAGCGCCCCATCGGCCAGAGGGCTGGCCTCCTACAGGTCGGGATGGCGGAGGGGGCGTATGAACCCCGTGATGACGCCGCTCTGGCTGGCCATCCAGTTCCTCACACGCTTGCCGACCCCCGCGCTGGAGCCGCGCCCCGAGGATCTGGGGCGTTCCGTGCTGACCTATCCGCTGGTCGGGCTCATCCTGGGGCTGATCGTGGTGATTGTCGGAATCGCGCTGTCCGCCGTTCCCGGTGCGCCGACGCTCCTTATCGCGGCATTGGTGCTGACGTTCTGGGTGGCGCTCACCGGCGCACTGCACCTGGACGGACTGGCGGATACAGTGGACGCCTGGGTTGGCGGTCAGCGCCATCCGGAGCGGGCGCGCGGGATCATGAAGGATCCCGCCTGCGGTCCCATGGCGGTTGCGGCCCTGATCCTGGTGCTGTTGCTGAAGGGCACGGCGCTGGTGGTTGTGCTGGAGTCCGGCGCGTGGATCGCCCTGCTGCTCGCGATCGTGCTGGGGCGGGTGGTGCCTCCGGTACTGTTTCTGACCACGCCCTACGTAAATCCGGTCGGGCTGGGGGCCGAGATGGCGCAACACCTTCCGCGCAGGGCCGCGGTCGGCGTGGTGGGTGCCACGGCCCTGCTGAGCCTGATACTGGGGCTGGTCTCCGGTCTCTGGGGCGTAATATTGGCCCTTGTCGCCGTCGCCCTGTTGCTGTGGGGTGCGACCCACCTCCTGAAGGGCTGGCTCGGCGGCTTCACCGGCGACACCGTCGGAGCCACGCTGGAGCTGGTGGAAACCTCCGTGCTGGTCATCCTCGTACTGACGCTCGGGCTCCATTAGAACTTAATCCGGCGAGGGCCCTCCCATCGCCTTGTCCAGCAGTGCCAGACCTTCCTGCTCCCGATCCTGTCCGCGCAAGGCACGAGCCCGGAAACGGGTTTCCGCGTCGTGTTCGGCAATCATCAGCGTGGCCATCTCGTCCACAAAGCGATTCACGCTGGTCCCGCGTTCGCGCGCCAGAACCTTCAGACGTTCGTACTTTTCGTCAGGCAAACGGATCGTCAAGCGAGCCAATGATGCGTCTCCCGGTCCAGAACCAGATGGTGCATGTCGGAAGTTAGCAAAACCTGTCATCGAACGGTCACGTAATTGCCACATACTCTGGTGATGACCGTTCCCGTGAGACTGAATCCGGCCCGCATGACGCTGCGCGCGCTCGTGAACCCGCTGGCGGTCGTGCGCGATGCGCAGGCGATCGACCCGGCGCCACTTTGGTGGCAGACGTTCCTGGGCCTTGCGCTGCCAGTGCTGCTGGTCAGCGTGATCGCCAGTCAGTGGCTGTACCAGATCATGCCGACCGGGCTGCCACCCGAGGCAATGCCCGGGGCGTGGGGCTTTGGCGTCTACAGCGCGCTGGCGATGAGCATCGGGGTCTTGGGGATGGCCTGGTCCGCGCATTACCTGACCGACTTGTTCCAGGGCTACTCGCACCCGGACCGGGCGATGCTCGCCGTCTCGGTCGGTCTGCTGCCCGCCTGGGTCGGCAAGGTGGCCGCGGCGTTCCCCTGGCCCTGGGGCAACGGTATCGCGTTGCTGCTGATCCTGTATTCCCTCTGGCTGCTCTACTGGTCCCTGCGCGAGATCATCGGCCTGCGCCGCGGCAACCGCATCGGTCTGTTCGTCGCCACCGTCTTCTGCGGCGCATTCATCACCCTCATCTTCGGCTGGTTCCTGATGGACCTGATCCCCGGCGCCGCCCCCGAGACCCGCATCGGCACCACCTGGCTGATCTGAGACGATGCCCTTCATGTGTGGTGCAGTACAATCGTCGACCACGAAAAAGCGGGGCATGTTTTATGGGAGTGGAGCCTAGGATCGTCAGGGAATTAAGGGCGGCCAAACCGCACAAGCGGGCGCAGATCCTCAAGCGGCAGCACCGGCGGAATGTGGCATTTCTGGAAAAGAAGTTTCCAGAACTGGCCCAATATGTGTCCCGTGTGGGGATCGGTCGCTTTCAGGTGGAGTCGGACGCGGCGCTAGTGGCGGTGACTGACAAGAGGGCGGGTACGCTACTGCATCCGCCGGGGAAGCTGGTGGAGTTCGCTAGCCAGTTGGGTGAGGTTAACCATGGGGGCTGGTGGGAATACCAACTTATCGGCACCCGCTTATCCGGCACCATCGAGACCCGGCATCAGAGGATGGTGCAGGAGTGGACGGACCAGTTGGAGGGCCTGGTTCCCGACATGCCGGAGGGGGGCTCTCAGACCCGCTTTGCGTTGCCGGCGGCGGACAAGGCTCGGGTGTTCTCCCCACTCGTATTCTTTCTAGGGCTGAACACCGGCCTGCACATCGAATACTATTTGACGCGCGCGCGGGTGCAGGATTTTGTCCTGCTGGAGCCCGATCCCGAACGATTCGCGCTGTCCTGCCTGTTCCTCGACTACGCCGCATTGCGCGAACGTATGGGGCACTTGTACCTGTTCGTGGGCGAGGCCGATACGGACCGCGTGTTGGGGACCGTTTCGGGGGCCTTCCCGGTGTCCAGCCAGGTATGGGTGCGCATGCTGCGGGGTTATGACGCTCCGGAGTTCCCGTCGTTCGCCGATCGTGCGCGCCTGCACTTCAGGAAAAATACCTATTTGCCAATGGACCGTCAGTTACGTGGCATGGATTCTGCCGTGCGGAATCTGCTGGGTGGGCGGGCGATCTGGAGCGATGACCGCCAGGGCCTTGGCGAGGTGCCGGTGGCGGTGATCGGAGCAGGGCCATCGCTGGATGATGCAATCGAATGGCTTAAGCGGTACCGCGACCGGATGGTGATCATTTGCGCGGTATCTGCGGTTTCGGCATTGCGCGCTGCGGGTATTCGTCCAGACTTTCAATGTGGCCTGGACTATGAATATTCGGACGCCTCGCTTGAACGAATGGCTCTGGATCCTGATGTCCCATTAATTGCCTCAATCAACGCAGCGCCGGATCTACTCATTCGCTTCAACAAGCCGCTTCTTTTCGCCGATTCGGCGACACCGAATGTCGCATCGTTCCCTTGTTCGTGGCAGCACACTGGCCCGACCTCCGGGAACCTGGCGCTTGCAGCGGCACTGCGTTTCCGTGCGGCGGAAATTTATCTCGTGGGGCTGGACCTGGCCTTTCCGCAGGAGGACCGCAGCCATGCTTCGGGAACTCACCACCACTTCCGAGCTTCTGGTGAAGATACTGGGGCACCTGTGGTGAAGACCAACCATCCGGCATCCGAGCGCACTTGGGTGAGCACGCCGTATCTGAACAACGCACGACAATCGGCAGAACGGGCAATTGTCGGCTGCGACATCCCGGTACGGAATCTCTCGCACGGGGCCCTGATCGAGGGGGCAATACCCGACTATCCGGAAAAAATCGAGCCTCCACCCGTGACCGGGGTGGCCGAACGCTTGGCTGAGATCTATGCAGCGTTCGGTAGCGATGTGCCCCCTCAGCCGTTCGCCACCTGCCCGCGCGAATTGCTCGTTCGGTTGTGCGAGCCGTTACAGGAACTTCCCGACACGCTCGACTGGACCCGTTTCGTGGGGGCCTTGGACCGGTACTGGTGGGAGGTCTCAGGTCCCGTTGCGCGGAGGGATCCGGAAGACCGTCGCATCGAGGTGTTTGCCAGTCTCATGGGGCACGTCTTGTTGCGCTGGTATCAACTGATGCTGCGCGCGCCGGCCGCGGCGCAGGCCGACCTGTACCGGGAGGGACGTTCGCGGTTGCTGGATCTTGTGGCATCGCTGGAATGGCCGGAGGTCGCGGAGCGGTACATGCGCGAGCGCTGTGATTCCGAAGCTGATGCGAGGCTGACGGGTGCGACCGCGGGCGAGTCGATGGAAAAAAATCACAGGGAAGGCTAAAGGAAGCGCGGGGACTGCCGTTACTGGCCCTGAGAGCGGACAACAACCGCCGACAGAGCTGCCCGAAGGGCGACGTCAGTATCGATCAGGAGAACGATCATGTCCCAGGTAATTAACACGAACATTTTGTCGCTGAATGCCCAGCGCAATCTGAACAACTCCCAGGGTGCCCTGCAGACGTCGCTGGAGCGGCTGTCGACGGGTTTGCGGATCAACAGTGCGAAGGATGACGCCGCGGGTCTGGCGATTTCCGAGCGCTTTACCACGCAGATTCGCGGTCTGAACCAGGCGGTGCGCAATGCCAACGACGGCATCTCGTTCTCGCAGACGGCGGAGGGTGCGCTGGGGACGATCG
>NZ_AQXY01000026.1 GCF_000376845.1 Thioalkalivibrio sp. ALE14 | reverse complement strand
TTGCGTGCCGCGCCCGCAGAGCGGGCGCCGAGGGTGCTCGGGCGGCATTGCCTATTGTTGTGTCCGGGGGGAGGGAACACCTTCTGTCTTGACCTACTCTTCCCGTATGGAGCCCCTTGCGGAAGGGTTCTCGGGCCGGGAGAAGGCGCTGGATGTCTGAGCGAAGCGCAGCGTAGCGAGTTCAGCGCCGCCGGCCCGAGGGCCCTGGAGCAAGGTTCTCGGGCGAAATCCGGGTGCCCTTCTTTGGGTCCTTTCTTGGGCAAGCAAGAAAGGACCTCGCGGCGCGCTGGCGAGTCAGCGCACGGCAGGCGGCGGACCGGAGGCACGTAAACACCGGATGCCGACCCAGGATCAGCCTCAACAGGGCAGGCAGCAGGCACCGAGTGATCAGGGTTCGGCGCGCGGGGCGGTAGCGGCGCGGGCACCCCGGCGTTCGCCGTCGACGTCGTCGATGGCGTCATCCAGCTCGTGGAGGCGCCGCGTAGTCGCCAGCGGCGACGTCGTGCCACGGGCCACCAGGCGATAGGCCGCCGGAATCACGAACAACGTGAACAGCGTGGCAAACAGCACACCGGAAAACACCGCCACACCGATCACGAAGCGGGTCTCCTCGCCGGGCCCGGAGGCCAGGATCAGCGGGATGGACCCGGCGACGGTAGTCAGCGCCGTCATCAGCACCGGCCGCAGACGCATGCGCGAGGCCTCGATGATCGCGGCGTCGAAATCCCGCCCGCGATCGCGCAGCTGGTTGGCAAACTCCACGATCAGAATGCCATTCTTTGCCGCCAGGCCGATCAGCATGACCATCCCGATCTGGCTGTAGATATTCAGCGTCTGCCCGGTGACGGTCAGCCCGATCAGGGCCCCCACCACCGCCAGCGGGACGGTCAGCATGATCACGAACGGATGGACGAAGCTCTCGAACTGCGCCGCCAGCACCAGGAACACCACCAGCAAGGCGAGCGCGAAGATGAACAGGATTGCCTCGGAGCCCGTGCGCAGGTCCAGTGATTCGCCCTTGTAGTCGATCCCCGCCTCGGCCGGCAGTAGTTCGGCAGCCTTCGCGTCCAGCGCGTCCAGGGCCTCGCCCAGGGTCATGCCGTCGCGCAAACCGGCGGTCAGAGTCACCGCTCGCGAGCGGTTGTAGCGTTCCAGCGAGGAGGGGCCGGCCTGCTCCTCGTAGGTGACCAGGCTGGACAGCGGCACCATGGAACCCGAGCTGGAGCGCACGTAGAGGTTGTCGATATCGGCCGGTGTACGGCGCTGGTCCGACAGTCCCTCGATGATCACGTCGTACTCCTCGCCGCGATCGACGAAGGTGGTCACGTCGCGCCCGCCGAGCACGATGTCCAGCGTGCGGCCGATATCACGCATGGACACGCCCAGGTCGCCCGCCCGGTCGCGGTCCAGGCGCACGTTGAGCTGCGGCTGTGTGGGCTCGTAATCCAGGTCCACACGGGTCAGGCCGTCGATGCCCTCGGCGGCCTCGCGCATGGTCTCGCCCCATGCCTCCAGCGTGTCGTAGTCCGGCCCCCTGATCACGAATTGCACCGGCGGCCCGATACGGCCACTGGACAGACCCTGGCGCATCACCACGCGCGCCTCGACCCCCGGCATCTCGTTAATGATGCCTCGAATCTCGTTGATGACCTCCTGCCCGGACTGGTCGCGGTTATCCCAGTGCTCCAGGATCGCGATCACGAAGCCGTTGTTCATCACTTCGGAGCCGCCAAAGCCGCGCGGCGTGCGCACCAGTGCGCGGCGGATCGGGCCATCCTCGATCAGCGGCTGAATGCGGGCCTCGACCTCGGCCATCTGCCGGCTCATGTAATCGAAGTTCGCTCCCTCGGGCCCATCCACCAGCACGAAGAAAGACCCGCGATCCTCCTGCGGCGCGAACTCCTCGGGCAGTTCATCGAACAGGTACCAGGCGCCGGCCAGCACGGCCGCAAGAAGGGGCACCACCAGCCACGAGCCCTTGAGCCCGGCCGTCAGCACGCGGCCGTAGCCGGCCTCCAGCGCGGCAAAGCCGCGACCGATGTAGCGTGCCGCACCGGTCTCGTCGTCGCCCTTGTGCATCAACCGGCCGGACAGCACCGGCGCCAGGGTCAGCGCGACGATGCTGGAGAAGAACACCGCGATGGCCATGGCAATTGCGAACTCGGTGAACAGCTGGCCCACCGTGCCGTCGAGGAAGGCCAAGGGCACGAACACGGCGATCAACACCGAGGTGGTCGCGACGATCGCGAACCCGACCTGGCCCGCGCCACGATAGGCCGCCAGCAGCCCCGGCTCGCCCCGTTCGATGCGCCGGTGGATGTTCTCCAGCATCACGATCGCGTCGTCCACCACCAGGCCTACCGCCAGCACCAGGGCCAGCAGGGTCAGCAGATTGACCGAGAAGCCGAACAGGCTGATGCCGATGAAGGCCGCGGTGATCGCCACCGGCACGGTCACCGCCGGGATCAGGGTCGCCCGCCAGCTGCCCAGGAACAGGTAGATCACGAACACCACCGCGGCGGTGGCGACCGCCAGGGTGATGTAGACCTCGCGGATCGCCCCCTCGATGAAGACCGACTCGTCGTAGGTGGTGACCAGCGAGGTGCCCTCCGGCAGGGAGTCCTGCAGGCGGTCCGCCATCGCCTTCACGCCATTGGCCACCTCCAGCACATTGGCGTTGGACTGGCGGATGATGCCCAGACCGATCATGTCCTCGCCGTTGCCGCGGAACTCGCTGCGCTCGGTATCCGCGCCGATGTTCACCTCGGCGACGTCACCCAGGCGCACCAGCTGCCCCCCTTCCCCGCGTTTGAGCACCAGGCCGGCGAAGTCCTCGGGGGTGCGGTACTGGCGTTCCACGCGCACGGTGAACTCGCGTTCCAGGGAGTCCAGGCGCCCGGCGGGCAGTTCCACGTTCTCCTGCTGCAGAGCGTCGGCGATGTCGGTGACGGTCAGCTCGCGCGCGGCGAGGGCCTCGCGGTCGACCCAGATACGCATTGCGTAACTGCGCGCGCCGCCCCGGCGTACCAGTCCGACACCATCCACCACCGAAAGCCGGTCGATCAGGTTGCGCTCGGCGTAATCCGCCAGCTCCAGCGCATCCATGGTGGTGCTGGAGAGGTTCAGCCACAGGATCGGGCTGGCGTCGGCATCCGCCTTGGTCACCTCGGGCGGATCGACCTCGTCGGGCAGGTCGCCCAGCACGCGACTGACCGCCTCGCGCACGTCATTTGCGGCGGCGTCGATGTCGCGGCTGAGGTTGAATTCGATGGTAATGCGCGAGCGGCCGTCCTCGCTGGAGGACTGGATGAACCGGATCCCTTCTATGCCCGCAATGCGATCCTCGATCCGCTGGGTCACCTCGCGCTCGATAATCTCGCCGCTGGCCCCGGGATAAATGGTACTCACCGTGACCACCGGCGGGTCCACGTCCGGGTATTCGCGCAGGGGCAGGCTGTCGTAGGCGATCAGGCCGAAGGTGATCAGGAGCAGGTTGAAGACAATCGCCAGCACCGGCCGGCGATTGGCGACATCGGAGATGATCATGCCCCGTCCCCAGCCTCTCCATTATTGCCTTCCGGCGCACGCGGGGGCAGGACGCGTACCTCACGGCCGTCACGCACCCGCGAGACGCCCTCGGAGACCACGGTGTCCCCCGGCTCCAGCCCGTCCAGCACCTCGGCGAAGCCCGGGTCGCGACGCCCGATCCGGATGCGTACGCGCTCCACCGAGCCGTCGTCGCGCAGCCGGAACACGAAGTGCTGGTCGGCGACCTGCTGGATGGCGCCCTCGGGGACGGCCGGGCGCTCCACCGGGTCCAGCGGCAGGCGGATGTTCACCAGCATGCCGGGGCGCAGCAGCAGGTCGGGATTCTCGACCATCGCACGCACGGTGAGGGTACGGGTGGCCACATCCAGGCGGTTGCTGACGGCCGCGACCTGCCCCTCGAACGTGCCGTTCGCGCTGCGCCCCTGAACATCCATCCCCAGATGGATGGCCGCGGTATGACGCTCAGGGACCGCGAAGTCGACCTTCACTACCGAGACGTCGTCCAGCTCGACAATCGCGGTCCCCGGGCTGACCAGCGAACCGGGGCTGACCTGACGCAGGCCGAGGCGGCCGGAGAACGGGGCCCGGATGACGCGGTTGGCCACCCGGGCCTCGGCGGCCGCCAGGCGGGCCTCGGCCTCGTTCAGCCGCGATCGCTGTTGGTCCACCTGCTGCTGGGTGACCACGCCATCGGCCACGCGATCGCGCACGCGCTCCAGCTCCCGCCGCGCCTCGTCTACCTGCACACGGATCTCGCGCAAGGCCGCGCGTTCCTCGTCGGCGTCGAGGCGTACCAGCACATCCCCCGCCTCGACCGTGTCGCCGTCTTCGAACAGGATCTCGACCACGCGTTCGGTGACGCTGGCGGTCACCACTACGGACTCGTTGGCTTCCACCGTGCCCAGGGACTCGACGATAGTCTCGAAAGTACGCGGGGCGACCTCGCTGACGCGCACCGGCGTGCGGTCGTCGCGTTCGGCGGCGGGGGCATCACCGGTCGTGTCATCTCCCGTCTCGGGGCCGAGTGCGTACCAGGCAGCCGCGGCCACCGCCACCACCAGGACCAGCCCCAGGAACCCGCCAATCGCCTTCACTTGTCTATTCCCCTACACGAATGCGGCCCGGTCCGGGAGACACTGCAATGTCTCCCGGACCGGGCCAGGGTTGAACGTTCCAACAGTGTAACGACCCTCACGTTTCGTCGGCGTTCCGCAGCGCGGCCGGCAGGTCACCCAGGGGGCGGCCGTGCGGCCGGGTGTAGTCGATCACCGGACCCTTCGGCACGATACCGCTGGGATTCAGCATGGGATGACTGCCGTAGTAGTGCGCCTTGATGTGATCCATGCGCACGGTCTCGGCCACGCCCGGGCGCTGGTAGAGCATGCGCAGGTACGCCGACAGGGCCGGGAAGTCGATGATGCGCTGGCGGTTGCACTTGAAGTGGCTGTAGTAGACCGGATCGAAGCGCACCAGCGTGGTGAACAGACGCCAGTCGGCCTCGGTGAGCCGGTCGCCCACGAGAAACGGCTGGCGCGCGAGACGCGCCTCCAGCCAGTCGAGAGTCTCGAACAGGCGGTCCCAGGCGGCATCGTAGGCCTGCTGCGTGGTCGCGAAACCGGAGCGGTAGACACCGTTGTTCACGTTCTCGTAGACGCGATCGTTGACCGCATGGATCGCCTCGCGCAGATCCTCCGGATAGAAATCCAGCGTATTGCCGGTGATGCCGTCGAAGGCGCGGTTGAACATGCGCACCAGGTCTTCCGACTCGTTGTTCACGATCCGGTCGGTTTGGGTGTCGAACAGCACCGGCACGGTGATGATGCCGGTGTATTCCGGATCGGTGCGGGTATAGAGCTCGTGCATGTAGCGAGAGCCGTGCACCCGGTCGCCGGTGCAGCCGTCGCAGTCATCGAAGGACCAGCCGGCATCGCCCATGTAGTGGTGCACGACCGACAGCCCGATGTGCGGCTCGAGCCCCTTCAGCTTGCGCAGGATCAGCGCGCGATGTGCCCAGGGGCAGGCGTAGGAGACGTACAGGTGATAGCGGCCGGACTCCGCGGGATACCCCCCCTCGCCCAACGGACCGGCGGAGCCATCGGCGGTCACGTAGTTGCGGTACTGCTGATCCTGACGTACGAATTCGCCGTTCTCGTCGGATTCCTCGTCCAGCCAGCCCTCGCGCAGCTCGCCGTTGATCAAGAGACTCATGGGTTCCTCCCGCATGCGCCGCCGGGCCGGGAACGGCCCGGGCATTTCGCCTGTCAGGTCATCATCACATCGAATTTATCGAAGATAAATCGGGATATATGCGGATTATCATTCGACAAAAGCGAATACAGGTCGATCGGGATCAGGCGCTGCGCAGGCTGCCGTCAAAGTACCGCGCCAGAAAGGTGTCGAAGTCGAGGGTGTCGGCGGCCTCGATCGCCGCCTGTTCGGCCAGGCTCTCGCGCGCCAGCGCCTCCAGCGTCTCCGCGCGCGGGAGCGGCCCGTTGAAACGGAAGGCCTCCCGATGCTGGGCCGACAGCCGGCTGGCGTAGCGGTAGAAGCCCTCCTCGCGCGCCATCATGTCCTCCAGCATCCGCGCCGAAGGGGTCAGATCCGCCTGCTCCACCTTGCCCCACTGCTCGCTCAGCGCGCGTCGATAGGGATCGCCCGGGAGTTCCTGGTCGAGGATCGCGGCCACCGGGCGCATGAGCGCCAGCAGTTCCCGCGCCCAGTCCTGTAGCGCCACGTGTTCGTCCCGCCGGCGGAGCTCCAGCCCCGGGCGTCGGCCGTAGTGCGCGACGTCGAGCAGATTGCGGTCGATCGCATCCAGCTCGCCCTCGGCCAGCAACGGGCTCGGCTGCAACAGGCAGGTCAGTGCAAACACTTCGAGAAAGCGCAGCTGGGTCTCGTCCACCCCCAGGGGGTGCTGGGCGTTGATGTCCACCGAGCGCAGTTCGACGTACTCGATACCGCGTGCCTCAAGCGCATCGGTCGGCTTCTCGAAGCGTTCCAGCGGCTGCTTCGGGCGCACGGTCGAGTAGTACTCGTTCTCGATCTGCAGGATGTTGGCGTTCAGCTGGCGGTATTCGCCATCCACCTTCACCCCGATGTGTTCCCACTCGGGGCTGGGCGTGTTGATGGCGCAGCGCAGCGAATCGACATAGCCGCCCAACGAGTTGTAATCCGCCTTGATGCCGGTATCCGCCTCCTTGCGGTTGGTGTAGCCGATATCGCCCATGCGCAGGCTGGTGGCATGCGGCAGGTAGGAGGTGTCGTCGTCGAAGTCCTCCAGCACTGCGCCATGCCCCTCGAGGAAGGAGTTGCACACCGCCGGCGATGCGCCGAACAGATACGGAACCAGCCAGCCGAAGCGCAGCAGATTGCGGATCATCCCCATCATCCGCTCGTCGCGGAAGGTGCGCCCATCCGTCTCGCCCAGCACGGCAGCGAGGGCCGGCCAGAACTCCGGGCGCGGGGAGTAGTTGAAGTGCACCCCGGCGATCACCTGCATCTTGCGCCCGTAGCGATGGCCCAGGCCGATGCGGTAGACGGTCTTCATGCGCCCGGCGTTGGAGTTGCCGTACTGCGCCACCGGGATCGCGTTGTCGTCAGCGGTCACGCAGGGCATGGAGGTGGACCAGAGTGTCTCGTCGCCGACATTGGCGGCGGCGAAAGCCTGCAGGTCGTGCAGAAAGCCCAGCGTCTCGCGCACGTCATCGAACGGCGGGGTCACCAGCTCCAGCAATGCCTCGGAGTAGTCCGTCGTGATATTCGGATGGGTAAGCGCCGAACCGAGCGCCGCGGGGTGCGGCGTCAGCGCCGGGGAGCCTTGCGGCCCCACGCGCAGGGTCTCCTTCTCCAGGCCGATACGTCCGTGCAGGCCCGTCCCCGTCAGGCGCTCCGCCAGCTGCGCGACCAGTCCCTGCAGATTGCGTTCGTCGGTTCCCACGGGCGTGCCGTCCTGCTCGATTCAAAACCCGGCGAACATACCCGAATGCGGCCGCGCGGTCACATGCACCGGGATCACGCAATGCTGGATGTCCATCCCCCGGAGTCCGGGCCTTGTCCTGCCGGTCCTCGTATATTAGCTTTTACTTATCTGTGTGACATCGAGTGACCCGTGGAATCGGAGCGACAACGCCGCAGCTGGGACGAGATCCTGGTGGACGCCCTCCGCGCGCCCGCCACCTGGCTGTTCGTGCTCGGACTTGCCCTGGGGGCCGCCGCAGTGCACTGGGGCGTTGAGCGCCCCCCGGCCGAGGGCGCCCTGATGGTCACGCTACACAATGACAGCGACGTGGCCATCCGTGCGGTGCACTTCGATTTCGGGCACGACCTGTCCGAATCCAGCATCCGCGAGGGCGAGATCGGCCCCGGCGAGCGTCGGCGCGTTGCGCTGAACCATGTGCCAGGTGCCGGCTTCAATGTCGAGATCCGCTACGCCGACGGCCACGTACAGTCATTCTGTGCCAATCGCGGCGTGGACGGCTGGGAGCAGGAGGTCCGCGTCTACCGCTGAATCTGGCAGGCGACACCGACATGGCCTATACAGGACATGCAGGGTGATAAAATGCCGCACACATCGCCGAACATGCTGGAGCTGTACACCCGCGGACGACAAACACCGCGCCCGCACGAGACGCGCGCGGCCGCATCTCTGGCGGTTTCCATACTGGAGTCCCGCCAGCCCCCGGGCGAGTTCTTCACGCCGACCTCCGACGACCTGATCCTGAGCCAGTCGGCCGGTGGGCCGTTTCGCTACGTCTGCGACCTCGGTGCCGGGCGTTTCTCCGGGCACACCCGAACGCGGGATTTCGTGGCCGTCGCCCCGGGCGCCACGCCCTGGTGCCGCGTAACCCAGCCGGCCCGCCTGCGCTTTATCGGGATCCCCGCGGGCCTCGCCCGGAGCTGTCTGGAACGCCCCGCGGACGACCCACTGGACTTCGGCCCCGTCCACACGCGCCACCACAGCGACCCGCTGATCGCCCAGGGCCTGGATCTCCTGTGGCTGGAGATGGGCCGCGACGACCCCGCCGCGCGCCTGTTTGTGGACAGCATGATGGCGGCCCTGCTGGCACGCCTGGCCCGGCTGGCCAGCCAGGCCGCCCCGGCCGACCACTGCCGGGGCGGCCTGGCACCGCATCATTCTGTGCAGGTGATCGACTACATGCAGGCCCACCTCGACCAACCCGTCCGCCTGGCCGAACTGGCCGCCCTGTGCGACCTCTCGCCCTGGCATTTCGCGCACGCCTTCCGCGATACCCACGGCCTGCCGCCCCACCGCTATCTGACCCGCCTGCGCCTGGAGCGTGCCCGCGAGTGGCTGACCACGTCCACGCGCAGTATCAGCGAGATCGCCACCGCCACGGGCTACAACCCGCAACAGCTGGCCCGCCACTTCCGTCAGGCCTTCGGCATGGCACCCGGGGTCTACCGTCGCCTGTACGGGGACCCGTCAAAGCTGCGCAAAGACGAAACCGAAACGCCCTGACACAACCCCGCAAGATTCGACCATTCGGCGCAACTCCGTGACCGCGCCACGTCTCCGCGCGACCTAGGCTTTAGACGAAAGCCAGCGCCACGGCACCATCGCGGAGAGCGAGCGTATGTCGTCTGTCCCGGAAAGCCATCTGCCCCACGAGACCGTAGAGGCCTTTGGCAATCACCTGGTCGATATACTCAACCATGGCGCGCTGTGCCTGATGCTCTCGGTCGGCCACCGCACCGGGCTGTTCGACGTCATGCGCGGGCGCGCCCCGTCCACCTCCAACGCGATCGCCGCGGCCGCGGACCTCGACAAGCGCTATGTGCGCGAATGGCTCGGCGCCATGGCGACGGCAGGCATCGTTACGGTGGAGCCGGACGGCCCGCGCTTTGTCCTGCCGCCGGCGCACGCCGCCTGCCTGACCCGCGCGGCGCAGGCCGACAACCTGGCCGTGTTTGCCCAGTACATTGCCGTGCTGGGCGCCGTGGAGGATCGGATTGTCGCGGCGTTCAGTACCGGCGCCGGCGTGCCCTACGCACACTACGCGCGGTTCCACGAGGTCATGGCCGAGGACAGTGGCCAGTCTGTCCTCTCCTCGCTGGAGAGTGATGTCCTGCCCCTGGTGCCGGGCCTGACCGACCACCTCGAGCGCGGGATCCGGGTGCTGGATGTCGGCTGCGGCCGCGGGCGCATCATCCATCGCCTGGCGACGCTCTATCCACGCAGCCACTTCACTGGAGTGGATCTCTCAACGCAGGCCATCGAGTACGCCCGCGCCGAGGCAAAGGCGGACAGGCTGACCAACATCGACTTCGTCGAGGCGGATGCGGCCGCACTGGATCGTCACGTCGAGGCACAGGCATATGAACTGATCACCACCTTCGACGCCATCCATGACCAGGCCGATCCCCTTGCAGTGCTGCAGGGCATCCACCGGACACTCGTGCCCGAAGGGATTTACCTGATGCAGGATATCCGCGGATCCGGGCACATCCACGGCGATCTCGACCACCCGATCGGGCCCTTTCTCTACACCGTGTCCTGCATGCACTGCATGCCGGTATCGCTCGCGCAGGGCGGGCCCGGCCTGGGTGCGATGCGGGGCGAACCCCGCGCCCGCGAATACCTGGAGCGTGCTGGATTCCACGACATCCGCGTCCATCAGCTGGCGCACGACCCGCAGAACAACTGGTACGTGGCCACCCGATAACGAACACGAAAGGAGGACCGCATCATGACGGAACCCAATCTCTACGAACGCCTGGGCGGCGAGCCGCGTATCCGCGAACGCGTATATGAATCAGTGTTTCCCTTGCACACACAGAACGCGGCGATCCGCAATCGCTACGTCGACAGTGATCGCGACAACGTGATCCGGCTCGTCACGGAGTTCATCTGCAACGGGACCGGCGGTCCGCAGGCGTACAGCGGGCGCGACATGCTCACCACCCATCGCGGCATGAACATCAGCGAGGAGGAATTCGTCGCGGTACTCGACGACATCGTCTAGGCCCTGGACGAACACGGGGTCGGTCAGCGCGAAAAGGAAGCGCTATTGATGGTCTCCTGGTCACTGAAGCCCGAAATCGTGCGCGTCTGACTCCCCACATCCACAGGAGGAATCGACCATGAACACTCGACATCCGCTCAAGACGCTGGCGCTGACTGTCACCGCCGCCGTGGCGCTGGCCCTGACCGCCCCGCTGGTGGCATCCGAATCCGACGATCACTTCATCATCCGCGACTGTGAACAGTCCCGCGAAGACCTCGCCCAGGCCATTCGTGAGTACGCGGAGAACGAGGAGGACTGGGTCTTCCTGGCCGAGTTCGGCCTGGCCGGCGGGGACATCACCGCCCTGAAGGTCTGTTATCTGCCGCTGGGGCCGGACATCCTCGATGCCGGCCTGCATGTCGGCGCGATGATGCCCTGCGGCCAGATCGGCCTGTACGAGGAGAACGGCAACACCAAGCTGTCCATGCTGCACCCGAAGTTCATGACCACGCTGCAGCCGCACCCGAGCCTGGAGCGCGCGGCGGAAAACGCCGAACCGGCCTTCGAGGCGCTGCTGGATCATGCGCTCGGCGGTCCGTAGGCGACCCTGTCCCAGAGGGTCGGTTGCCCGCGAGACCTTGATCCGCGTCCTGGCCCTGCTGGCGCTGGCCACGCCCATGGCGTCGGCCAGCGCCACGGAAACCCTGCAGGCTCGCACGGACGCCACCAGCGGCCTGATCACCTGGACGTGGCAGGGCGATGGCGTCTCGCTGGAGCTTGCGCAGCTGCTGCCCGATCAAACCCGCGCGTTCTTCCTGGGACGCGGCTTCGAGACCGAACATGCCGATCTCATTGCGGCGCACTGCGTCTTCCAGGCGATCCTGCGCAACAACCGCCCACACACCCCCATCGAGGTCAATCTCCACGACTGGAGCAGCCAGGGGCCGGAGGGGCTCATCCGCCCGCGCCCGAACCGGGACTGGGAGGCAACCTGGGCCCGACGGCAGGCCCCCGAAGCCGCCCGCATCGCCTTTCGCTGGGCCCTGTTCCCCGGCGAACACCGTTTCGAACCCGGCGACTGGCTGATGGGCATGATCCTGTTCGACCATCCGCCGGGCACGCCCTTTGATCTGACCCTGCGCTGGCGCGCGGCCGGGGCGCTCCACGAGGCACGGCTGCCCGACCTGCGCTGCGCCGGCGAGGCGGGAGGATGATCGCCATGCCAAAGCTCGCGACCCTCCTGATCCTGGTGATCCTGGTGACCCTGGCCGCCACGGCCGTCCCGGCCACGGCCGAGTCCCTCACCGCGATCGAGCCACGCCCGGACGCACCACCCCTGACACTCGAGGACCTCGACGGTCATGCACACGACCTGCGCGACTACCGCGGTCGCGTCGTGGTCGTGAACTTCTGGGCGACCTGGTGCCCGCCGTGCCGGGACGAACTGCCCTCCCTGCAGCGACTATGGGAGGGACTGGGCCCCGACGGGCTGGTGGTACTCGGGGTGAACGTCGGCGAAGACGCCGATCGCATCTTCTTCTTCACCGCCGACTACCCGGTGGACTTTCCCCTGCTGCTGGACCGCACGGCCAGCGCGATCGATACCTGGCCGGTGCGCGGCATCCCCACCACGTTCATCATCGATCCCGAGGGCCGCATCGCCTACCGCGCCATCGGCGCACGCGAATTCGACCATCCCGGCATTACCGCACGCCTGCGCGAGCTGCAACAGGTCCAAGCCTCCGGGGCCTCTCCGACCGAATAAGGCGGCACCGGGCGGGATACGTGGTACGGCCGGAAACCCGAAGCGGCGGCCTGCGCGCGCAACCTTTCCGTCGCAATGTCGTCATCACCTCGTCACACCCCCGGTCCACACTCCGGGACTTGAGTCTCGTCCCAAGGTACAGCCGTGCACATTCTGATGCTGAGCGACGTGTACTCCCCCCGGATCAACGGGGTATCCACCTCGCTGGCCAGTTTTCGCGCACAGCTCCGACAACTGGGCCATCGCGTCACGCTGGTGGTGCCGGCCTACCCTGGACTGGGCGCGCACCCCGGCGCCGACCCGCACGACCCGGACCTGATCCGCATCCCGTCGCGCTACCTGGTGGTGGATCCGGAGGATCGCATCCTGAAGCCCCGCCTCATCCGCCGCTCCCTGCGGGAAGCCGGGATCGAGCGGGCCGACGTGGTCCATGTCCACACCCCCTTCGTGGCCCACTACGCCGGTATCAAGCTGGCGCGCGACTGGCAGGTCCCGGTCATCGAGACCTACCACACTTTCTTCGAAGAGTATCTGCAGCATTACCTGCCGTGGCTGCCCGCCAAATGGCTGCGGGGGCTGGCGCGGCGCATCTCGCGCGCGCAGTGCAACGCGGTCGACCGCGTGATCGCCCCGTCGACCGCCCTGCATCGGGCCCTGCTGGAGTACGGGATCAAGACGCCCATCGTGCGCCTGCCCACCGGGATCGACCCACAGGCCTGGACCGGAGGCGACGGCCACCTGTTCCGGGCGGAGCGGGGCATCGCACCCGGCCGCGAGATGCTGGTGCATGTGTCGCGCATCGCCTTCGAAAAAAACATCGGCTTTCTGCTGCAGATGCTCCAGCACCTGCGCGAGCGTCGCCCCGGCGTCCTGCTGCTGATCGCGGGCGAGGGACCGGCCCGGGCTGCCCTGCAGCGCCAGGCCGCGCAGATGGGCCTGGAGGACAACCTGCACTGGTGCGGGTATCTGGACCGCGAGACATCGCTCGTCGACTGCTACCGCGCCGGGCATGCATTCGTGTTTGCCTCCGCCACCGAGACGCAGGGTCTGGTCCTGCTGGAGGCCATGGCCTGCGGGCTGCCCGTGGTCTCCACGGCGCGCCTGGGCACGATCGACATCCTCACCGACGCATCCGGCGCCGAAGTCGCTCCCGAGGAGCCCGCGGTGTTTGCCGAGCGGGTCGCCCGCGTCCTCGATGATCCCGAACGCCAGCGCGCCATGCGCGCATCCCACGCCGCATGGGCGCGGGAATGGAGCGAGCGGCGTATGGCCGAACAATTGCTGACCGTGTATCAGGATCTGCTGAGCCCGGCCGACGCGCTCGGCACCCCGCATACCGCGGCCGACCGTCCTCGCTGACGGCCCTCCCCACTCCAGCGGACCAAGCGACCATGGCCAACGGCGGCGCTACCGGCATCACCCGCATCCTGCGGGCCTTTGGGTACTCCTGGAAAGGCCTGCGCGCCACCTTTCGCCACGAGGAGGCCTTTCGTCAGGAACTGATCCTGGTGGTCATCCTGGCGCCACTGTCGCTGGTGGTTGGCAATACCGGAGTGGAACGCGCGTTGCTGCTCGGCAGCCTGTTCCTGATCCTGATTATCGAGGTCCTCAACTCCGGGATCGAGGCCACCATGGACCGGTTCGGGCCGGAACGCCACAAGCTGGCCGCGCGTGCCAAGGGAGACGCTGATTTAATCGCACGTCCGCGCTCGAGTCGCTTTTGCGTGCGAACAAGGCGCGGTGACCGCCGTGCAGTCATTCTGCACAAGGGAACCGCAACGCCGTTCCCACGCAAAAGCGGCCGAGCCCCTGCTTTCAATGGATTGTGGGGTTGGTGCCCCCTGTTCCCCGATCCTGCGTTGCGCCGCTTGCGGGTAGAACCACTACCCGCTGCACGACACGCCTTGTCTCGGGAAACAGGGGGCACCAACGCGGACGTGCGATTAAATCAGCGTCTCCCTTGGACATGGGATCGGCCGCCGTGCTGCTGGGCCTTGCCAACGCGACCCTCGTCTGGCTGCTGATCCTCTGGCCCTAGCCACCCGCCACCGCCATCACGCAATCGTCACTGCAGCGCCATGGTGGCGTCACCCGGATGCGCGATGCTCGGAAAAACCCCGAGCGGGAGCCCGCGATGGCCACCCTGGATTGCCGCAGCCTGTTCCTGTCCGACCTGCACCTGGGCACCCGGGAGTGCCGCGCGGACTACCTGCTGGACCTGCTGCGCCAGGTCAATTGCGATCGCCTGGTACTGGTCGGCGATGTATTCGACATCTGGGCAATGCGCCGGCGCATCTTCTGGGACGCGACCCAGGCGGCGGTGGTCGAGCAGGTCCTGTCGCTCGCCCTGCACGGGGTCGAGGTCATCTACATCCCCGGCAACCACGACGAGCTGGTGCGCGGCTTTGTCGGTTCGGAGATCCGCGGCGTCCGCATCGAACGCGAGCTGGTGCACTGGACCGCCGATGGCCGGCGCTTCCGCGTAACGCATGGCGACGAGTTCGACGGGCTCGTACGCCACAGCCGCCTGGTACACGCCCTGGGCGATCTTGGCTACAACCTGCTGCTGCGCGGCAGCCGCCACCTGAACACCATCCGACGCCGCCTCGGGCATCCGTACTGGTCCCTGTCGGCCTGGCTCAAGACCCGCGTGAGCGGGGCGGCGCGGGAATACATCCAGCGTTTCGAGCATGCCGCCGTCACCGCCGCGCGCAAGGGCGGCTTCGATGGCTGCATCTGCGGCCATATCCACAAGCCGAACGTCCAGGCGTTCGGCGACATCCTCTACTGCAACGACGGTGACTGGGTCGAGCACTGCACGGCCCTGGTGGAAGATCGCTCGGGCCACCTCAGCCTGCTGCACTGGTCGGACCATGGCTCGGTGCAACAGGCCGAGTCCGGGGCGACCGCGACCGAGGCCTTCGATCTCGAGTCCATACTGACCCGGCGATAACCGCGCGCCAAGCCTGTCACCCGGGTGTCATGGCGCTGTAGTACCGTGGTCACATGAACGAATCGCGATCGCGCCACTGGGCCGGGGCCGGGGCCGGGGCCGACCTGCTCCTGCTGCTGCAATCCATCCATGACACCGAGCAGGCCCGCCGCCTGGCGCGGGTGGCCGGCTGGGTCCTGGTCTTCGCCGGGGTCGTCGTGGTGATGCTGGGCGTGCTGGTGCAGCACACACCCACGATGATGGAGGGCACGCTGGTCGCGCTGCTGGCTCTGGTCGGCGGCTGGCTGCGCAGTCGCATCGCAGCCCTCCTGTTGATGCTGCTGATGGCGCTGGGCCTGGCCACCGGCCTCGCGGTGGGCGCCGCCACCGGCGGGCTCCTGCTGCAGGTCGCCCTGTTCGGCGTCGCCCTGCGCATGGTCGAGGGCTGCTTCCGCTTTCGTCACGCCGACCCTGCCGGTCCGGGGAATAACGCTCAGTAGTTCCCGAAGCAGACCGGCCCACGCGGTGGAGACTTGAACACGCCCGAGCGGGCGAACAGGATGAGCCCTTCTCGTCATCAAGGAAGCGCTCACGCGATGTCCGTCGTCGCCCGCCTGCGCACCCGCCTGCGGGGCTTTATCTGGCCCGCCTGGGCGACCCGCATCCTCGCCACGCTGTCGATCCCGGGGCTGATCCTGGCGACGCTGTTCTTTGCGGCCTCGCTGTCCCCCAGCCTGATCCCGCGCACCGATGACGTGCAGGGCATCCTGTCCGGGCTGTCGCTGGCAGCCGGCTACGGGCTTGGGGTCTTTCTGCACTGGCTGTGGTCGTACCTGGAGCTGCCGGAGCTCGGCGAGCGTACCCATAACACCCTGGTGGTGATCGCAGGGGGTGGGGCCGTGCTGATCGTCCTGATCTTCCTGTGGCAGGCCACCGAGTGGCAGAACAGCATCCGCGAGCTGATGGAACAAGATCCGGTCGATGGCGGCTTTCCCATACGGCTCGGGCTGATCGCGGCGGCGGTGTTTGCCGCCACCCTGGCGGTCGGACGGCTGTTCCAGTTGCTGGTGCGCTTTCTCGCCCTGCGTCTGCGCCGCTTCATCCCGCGCCGGCTGTCCAACGTGATCGGCGTGCTGGCGGCGGCCGGGGTGTTCTGGGCGGTGATCGACGGGGTCATTCTGGAGTACGGTCTACGTACCGCCGATCGTAGCTTCCAGCAGTTCGACGTACGCGAATACCCGGGGGTGGAGCAGCCGACGGCGACGTTCCGCACCGGCAGCCCCGCCTCGCTGATTACCTGGGACGAGGGGTTGGGGCGTCAGGGCCAGCGCTTCGTCGGCCAGGCTCCGGAGGCCGCTACGATCGGCGATTTCACCGGGCGCGCGGCACTCGATCCGATCCGTGTGTACGTGGGCCTGAATGCCGCCGAGACCATCGAGGAACGGGCACGACTCGCCCTGCAGGAGATGCTGCGGGTCAATGCCTTCGATCGCTCGGTACTGGTGCTGGCCACGCCCACCGGGCGTGGCTGGGTCGACAACCGCGCGATCCAGCCGGTGGAATACCTGCACGATGGCGACGTCGCGACCGTTGCCGTGCAGTACTCCTACCTGCCGAGCTGGCTGTCGCTGATGGCCGAATCGCAGTACGGCCACGAGACCGCCCAGGCGGTGTTCGCGGAGATCTACGGTTACTGGAAGCAGCTAGCGCCCGATGCCCGCCCCGACCTGTACCTCTACGGCCTGAGCCTGGGCGCACTGAACTCCGAGCGCGCGGCGGACCTGTACGACGTAATCGGCGACCCCTTCTCCGGCGCACTGTGGGCCGGCCCGCCGTTTCGCAGCGAGACCTGGCGTGACATTACACGCCAGCGCCAGCCGGACTCGCCGGCCTGGCTGCCGCGCTTTCGCGACAGCTCGGTGGTGCGCTTCACCAATCAGGGAAACCACCTGGACATCCCGGGCGCCGAGTGGGGCCCGATGCGCATCGTCTACCTGCAGTACGCGAGCGACCCGGTCACCTTCTTCGAGCCCCAGGCGCTGTACCGCAAGCCCGAATGGATGCAGTCCCCGCGCGGCCCGGACGTCTCGCCGGACCTGACCTGGTATCCGGTGGTCACCATGCTGCAGCTGGCGGTGGACGTCGCCATCGGCGACGCCGCGCCGCGCGGCTACGGCCACGTCTACGCGACCGAGCACTACATCGACGCCTGGCAGGCCGTCACGGACACGGACTGGTCCGACGCCGAGCTCGAGTGGCTCAAGCGCCACCTGGCCGACTGATCGGGACCGGGTTAGTTCGCCGCCGGATCCGGCTCCAGACCAAACCAGACAACCGCATGTTCGTCGGACAGCGCCGCGCCCAGCGCCTGCCATTCGCGGGATGCCCAGACGCCCTCGTTGGCCAGCACGGCATAGTGCGCCGGACTCCGGCGCCAGATCTCCAGCGCGGTTGCCTCGGTCATGGCCTCGCTGCGCCATGCCACGATCTCGAACCCGGAGTGTGGATACTCATCACCGGTCAGCTCTCGTGGCTTGTCACGCATGCACTGCGCGGAGGCCGGATCACCCGCCCGATAGCAGCAGGCAGTCCAGGGCCCGTCATCGGACCAGCTGTGCAGCGAGCACTCGCGGACGGTCGGATCGTGCGCCTCGATATCCGCCAGATGCACCTCCGCCACCTCGGCCAGCGCCGGCGACCACGGGATCGCCGGAAGACCCCGGGCCTCGCGGTAGTCGTTGATCTCCTCCGCGAGCGGATGGCCGGGCGGCGTCGAGGCGCACCCGCTCAGTATCATCAGCGCCACGCCGAACCCGCCGGTCGTTAACCCTCCAGTCAGCTTTCGCATCATGCCTCCCTGCATGACCCGCTTCAGAGTGCGTTGAAGCGGGCACCCTCGATAATCACGGGATAGCTGTACCCCGCCCCGAAATCGCGGTCCAGGATCAGCGTCCCGGTTACCGAAACGCGGTCCCCCACCTCGGGCAGCTCGGTGGAGGTGATGGTGATGTAGTCGCCCCGGTTACCGGTGCCATCCACGAAGTGGATGAAGTTGCGGCCCATGATGTCCTCGTTGACCCGCCCGACGATGCCTTCCAGCCGCACCTGTTCGCCCTCGAGTTCGGCGGGGGCCTGATTCAGCTGTTCCACCGTATGCAGCTCGTCGGCCTGCGCGGCGACGCCGCCCGTCAGCATCGCCACCAGCAGCGCGCCAGTTCCGATTATTCGCCCCATCCCGTTCTCCTCGTTTCTCGTGATAGTCCGAATGCCGGGCATCCTAACCGATCGCCCCTGCATCCGAGGTGTTCCATGACCGACCCGACAGCGCCCCCTTCATGCGTTCCGCGGCCCGGTTCACCACCAGGTACAGGCAGGGGACGACCAGCAGTGTCAGGATCATCCCGGCGATCAGGCCGCCGACCACGGTCAGCGCCAGTGGACGCATGATCGCCGCACCCTCGCCGAGGCCGATGGCCAGCGGGAGCATGCCGAGCACCGTGGTCAGGGTGGTCATAAGGATCGTGCGCAGGCGCATCGCGCCGGCCTCCACCACCGCCCGCGCCGCGCTCAGCCCGCGATGCCGCCGGCCCTGTTCGATGTACTCGACCAGCAGGATCGCGTTATTCACCACCACCCCGATCAGCGACAGCGGCGCGGCCGCCACGATCACCAGCGGGTTGGCCAGGCGCTCGTACTGCACGGCCAGTACCACCAGCACGAGGAAGATCGCCAGCGCCACCACCGTGGCCATGTCGCGCTGCGTCTCCTGAATCGTCTCCCACTCGCCGCCGATCAGCAGGCTGTAGTGTTGCGGTACCTCCACCCCGGCCAGGCGCCTTTCGACCTCGGCCATCACCGAGCCGACGTCATTCAGCTCGGTGTTGATCTCGCCGTTCACCGGCACCACCCGGCTCTGATTCTCGCGTTCGATGTGCGCGGGCCCCTCGCCGATCTCGAACTCGGCCACGTCGGCCAGGCGCACGCGCAGTTCGTACTGGCGATCGTCGCGCACGTACTGGGTGGGCACTGCGCCCTCCACCGCGTCACGGATCGCCTGACCGACCGCGCCCACCTGCAGGCCCAGCGCGGCCGCGCGTTCGCGATCCACATGCACACGCAGGATCGGGCTCTGGTCCTCGCGCCCGACCTCGACGCAGAAGCGGCCCTCCGGGTTCCGTCAGGTTGTCAGGTCGATCTGCTGCACGCTGCCACTGCGACCGCCCTCGCCAACCCACACCCCGGTCGACCGCACCTGCCCCAGGAGGCTGTTGTCTCCGGCGTGGCGCAGGTCAAACGGCGTGCTGACATGCCCGAGGTAGATCGCCCCGACCCCCACCTCGCCCAGCGCCAGCAACTGATCACGCCCCTGGGCATCCCGCGTCCACACACGCAGACGGTCGTAGACCGGATCCGCCGCATCGATCCAGCCGTTGCCGTCATGATCGAAGCGCCGCAATTCGGCGAAGCCATCGCCGGTCAGCGGGCCGAACAGCTCGGAGCCGTCATCGACCTGCCCGCTGCCCGACCGGTCGATCGCCAGGAAACCGCTGCCGGGCTGCAGGAAGGCAACCTGCTGGGGCGAGCCGTCGGCATCGAGGTCGAATTCGAAGCGGGTATCGGTCAGGGCGGCCGCCGGGGCGTCGAAATTGATCACCAGAGGATCCTGCAGCTCCGCCTCCATCGCCCCCTGCAGGCGAACGTGCTCGACGAACTCGCGGCTCATGGTCAGGGCGATATCAAGTTCGATGGTCTTTCCGTCGGCCGTTTGCACCCGCCCCTGTGCCTGGAACGAGGTCCGCTCGATCTCCACCCGCGTCTGCTCCACGGACCAGGCAATGGCGAGTCCGGTGCCCGGCCGGGGAGGGCGTGCGATCGGCCTCTCGAAGGTTTCGGGCGGGCGCTCCTCGGGCTTCAGGTCGGCCGGGTCGGCCACGCGGATCTCCCGCCCCGTGAAGCGCTCCAGGATCAAACGCAGGAGTTCGGTACGCAGCTGATCCAGCGAGGTCAGTTCGCTGTCCGCCGGTGCCACCTTGACGAACGGGGCGCGTGCGGATGCGGCCTGGGCCGGCGCGGGCAGCGTGGGCCGGGCCAGGTCCGGATTGCCCGGGGGTTCGGGGACCAGCCGGGGGCCCTCCAGCGGTGGTGCGGGCCGCTCGGCGACGGTCAAACGGGCCTCGCGGCGGGTCGCCTCCAGCGAGAAACGCTGGCTCGATAACTGCATGGAGTAATCGGCAATGTGCATGGCTACCTCCGGTGGACCCTGCCGCATGCCGGGGTTAACGGCCGCGAGGCGGCAATCCTTAGCCGACCGGCGGCAAACACCTGCCGCATGCGGACGCACGGCGGCCAAACATGCGACGATCGGGCGATGGATTCGACACCGAATTTCCCGCTGCGCGGACTGTTTCGTCGCCTGCTGGGCCCATTCGCCGGCCTGGAGCCCGAGGCCGTGCAACTGGATAACGACGAATGGGAGGCCCTGCGCCGTCGGGTGCCGTTCATCGCGCGCCTGACGCCGGAGGAACGCTCCCGGCTGCGCGAACTGATCGGGCAGATCCTCGCGCAGAAGGAATTCATCGGGATCGCCGCGGAACCGGAACCCTGGCAGTGCCAGGTCATCGCGGCCTACGCGGCCCTGCCGGTCCTGGAACGCGGGCTGGATCCCTACCGGGACTGGCGCACGCTGATCCTCTATCCGGACACCTTCGTGCCCGAACACGAATGGGTGGACGAGGCCGGCGTCGTGCACCGGGGGGCCATGCCCCAGTCCGGCGAGGCCTGGGAACGCGGGCCGGTGATCCTGTCGTGGAATGACGTCGAACGCGACGGCGCCGTTGTCGTGCACGAGATGACCCACGTGCTGGATGCCGGCAACGGCGAGGTCAACGGCTTCCCGCCGCTACCCAGGGGACAGTCCGCGCGCGCCTGGACCGAGGACTTCTCGCGCGCCTTCGAGGCCTTCGTGCAGACAGTGGAGGCCGGCGCAGTCGACGAAGCGGAGCTTCCACTGGACCCGTACGCGGCCACCGCCCCGGAAGAGTTCCTGGCGGTTGCGGTGGAGGCCTTCTTCTTCGAACCGGCACGGCTGCGCGAGGCCATGCCCGAAATCTACGAGCACCTGGTGGCATACTTCGGTCAGGAGCCGCACCGACGCGGCGACCTGATCGCCTCCAGCACCCAAACCGCCCCGGAGCATGCGCCATGAACCGAAGCCCCCTCCGCCCCCTGCATCCGGCCCTGCTGGGCCTTGTCCTGCTGCTGCTCACGCCCCTGGCCCTTGCCGTGGACGATCTCGACAGCCATTACGTGACCCTGGAGCCGGTCGTTGTGAACATGGAGGCCGCCGACCGCGGGCGTTATCTGCAGGCCTCGATCCAGCTGGAAGGCAACACCCCGGAGGACGCCCGGGCGATCCGCGAACACATCCCCGCAGTGCGCGACCGGCTGATCCACATCCTCGGCGGCCGCAGCCCCGACAGCCTGACCGGCAGCGGTGCCCGCGAGGACCTGCGCGTTCAGGCGACGGAAGAGCTGAACGAACTCCTGGAAGAGATCACGGGTTCGCCGCGGATTGCCGCCCTGTACTTCTCGGACTTCATCCGCCAGTAGGCCCCGGGAGGGGTAACCCGCACCAGAAGACGGGAAGGCCCGAAGGTTCCGGAGGGGAGCCCCCAAACGAAAAGACCCCGGCAGTCGTGACCGCCGGGGTCCGCAGGAGGGACTCCGCATGAGGGGTCCCGGGCCCCGTTGGGGGCCCAATCGATTCCGGGCGCGCGGTTCAGTGGGGCCGGTGCAGCAACGGCATCTCGCCACGGTCCATCATATGCCGGATCAGCGTGGCGCGCCCCGGCTCTGCCTGTTCCAGCTCCTCGGCGCACTGAGAAGGCTCGTGCGCGGCCTCCGAGAGCATCACCTCCAGTTCGCGCAGATCGACCTTGGGTTCCTGCAGGTCTTCCGGCTTCGGGTTCTCCAGCATGTGGGTCTCCCAGAACATGCGCGGGTGCCAGCAATGCAGCTTCGCATCCGGGTTGTGAAAGAGCTCGACACAGCGACGGTTCAGTTCCTGCGCATTCATGGGGTCACTCCTCGATCCGGTGCATTCACCCCCTTGTATAGACCCCGCAATACCCGAGTGCAAGGCTCGGTCTTTGACCGGATTCTCAGTCCGCCGCCTCGGCCTGCGCCGTCTCCAGGGCCTCCAGCGCCTCCATCCACTCGGCCTCCACCGACTCCAGCCGGCTGCGCAGCTCCCCCTGCTCGCGGGTCAGCTGCGTCAGGCGATCCGCCGCTTCGGCTTCGTACAGGGCGGGGTCGGCCATCTCCGCCTCCAGAGCTTCCAGGCGCTCCTGCACACGGGTGCATTCCTGCTCGGCGCGGTCCGCACGCTGCTTCAGGGGCTTGAGTGCGGCCCGCGCCTGCGCGGCCTGCTGGCGGCGCTCCTTCTGGGACAGGACCGGGCCTCCGGAAGCCCCGGTGCTGGCGCTTTCCGGCTCGCTCGCGGCAAAGGCCTCGCGCTCGCGCGCCTGCAGCTCGCGGGCGTAGTCGTCCAGGTCCCCGTCGAAATCGCTCAGGCGACCGTCCTCGACACGCCAGAAACGGTCGCAGACACGGGCCAGCAGTTCACGATCGTGCGCCACCACCACCAGCCCACCGGCATAGTTCTCCAGCGCCTCGGCCAGTGCCTCGCGCATGTCCAGGTCCAGGTGGTTGGTGGGCTCGTCCAGCAGCAGCAGGGACGGCGCCTGCCAGATCAGCAGGGCCAGGACCAGGCGCACCCGCTCCCCGCCTGAACACTGGCCGACCGGGGCATCCGCCTTTTCGCCGGGAAAGCCCATGCCGCCCAGGAAGTTGCGCAGCCGCTGTTCCTCGGCGCGCGGGTCCTGGCGCTGCAGATGGACCAGGGGCGAGGCATGCAGGTCCAGCTGCTCGCTCTGGTGCTGGGCGAAATAGCCGACCTTCAGGTTCGGCTCCACCCGGCGCTCTCCGGCCGTCGGCGCCAGCTCGCCGGCCAGCAGGGTCAAAAGTGTCGACTTCCCGGCACCATTCGGACCCAGAACCCCAATCCGGTCTTCCGGTCGCAGACGTAAACTCGTCGCATGCAGGCGAACGCGGTCGCCGGAACGCACCTCGGCGTGGTCCAGTGCCAGCAACGGATCCGGAAGACGCTCCGGGGTCGGGATCTCCAGATGAATCGGCCGCGCCGCGCGGATCACCGCGACCTCGTCGAGCTTCTCCAGGCGCTTCAGGCGGCTCTGGGCCTGGCGCGCCTTGGTCGCCTTGGCGCGGAAGCGGCGGACGAAATCCTCGAGGTGGGCACGCTCGGCCGCGACCTTCGCGGCCGCCGCCTCGCTCTGGGCGATCGCCTCGGCGCGCTTGGCCTCGGCATGGGTGTAGCTACCGGCATACAGCGCGATGCTGCCGCGTTCGATGTGCGCGATGTGGGTGCAGACGGAATCCAGGAACCGCCGGTCATGCGCAATCACGATGACCGTGCCGGGGTAGCGCGCCAGCCAGTCTTCCAGCCACAGGATGGTCTCGACATCGAGGTGGTTGGTGGGCTCGTCCAGCAGCAGGAGGTCGGAGCGCGTCATCAGCGTACGCGCCAGCCCCAGGCGCATGCGCCAGCCGCCGGAGAAGGCACTCATCGGCCGGTCGGCATCCGTAGCGGCAAAGCCCAGCCCGGCCAGCAGGCGCCGCGCGCGGGCATCGGCCGTCCAGCCGTCGATCGCATCCAGGGCCGCATAGAGCCGCGCCTGCTCGGCACCGTCGGTGACCTGCTCCAGGCGCTGCTGCAGGTCACGCAGTTCGGCGTCGCCGTCCAGCACGTAATCCACGGCGGAGCGCTCGCTGCCCGGAACCTCCTGCGGCAGGTGCGCCACCACCCACTCCGCGGGCTGGTCGATCTCGCCGGCATCCAGGCCCAGTTCGCCCTGGAGAGCGGCCAGCAGGCTGGATTTTCCGGATCCGTTGGCGCCGGTCAGGCCAACCCGCCAGCCGGCATGCACGGTCAGGCTGGCGTGCTGCAACAGCACCTGACGGCCGCGGCGCAGCTCGATATCTTGAAGTCGGATCATGCCGCGCAGTGTAGGGGATGTACGCAGCGGACTCATGTACGCCCGCCGCCGCCCGGGGTTCGGGGCCCCGCGACCGACGTCAGGATCTTGCCACCCATTGCCACCCCCGCCGGCCACATCCTGCCGGACGCGGCAAGAATCCGACGGGTTTCCGTCTAATTCACACCTCCGCAACCCACAGGACACTGTTTTTACTCGTTTTTAGGTTGTTGGCATGGATATCGCTTGAGCTACGGCCCAACGATCGATGCGAGCGAGACGGCCATGAACCGTGACGGGAACGCCCACAACCTGCGACTGGTATCCGCCAAGGGCCGGACCACCGGCGATGCCGGCACCCCCTTTGATGCCCTGGCATTCGTCCAGTCCCTGTCCTCCAGCCTGGAACTGGGGACGGTCCTCGCCCGCCTGCAGGAGCACCTGCACGCCCAGGTTCACCACAGCGGCTGGTTCTTCATCCTGCAGGAGAGCGACGAGACCTGGTCGGGCGGCGACGAGGACCGCCATCGCATCGAATACGGCATGAGCGCGAACGGCGAGACCATGGGTTCGCTGATCCTGATGCGCGGGCGACGCTTTACCGATGACGAGCAGCAGTTGATCGAGGCCCTGCTGGGACTGGCCGCGCCCGCCCTGGCCAATGCCCTGCGCTTCAAGCGCCTGAACGAAAATCTGGAGACCGACGAACTGACCGGCCTCGGCAACCGCCGCGCCTTCGAGAAACAGGGCGCCCAGTGGCTGGCCGACTGCCGCCGCCAGGATCGCCCGATGTCGGTGCTGGCCATCGATCTCGATCACTTCAAGCAAATCAACGATGAATACGGCCACAGCGTGGGCGACGACATCCTGCGCCTGGTGGCGCAGACCCTGCGCAGCACCACCCGCGAGTCCGACCTGTGTGTGCGTATGGGCGGCGAGGAATTCCTGGCGGTCCTGCCCGGCGCGGATTTGAGCCGCGCGATGGAATGTGCCGAACGCATCCGCCTGGCTCTCGCCAGTCTGCGCGCCGGCGCCACCGCCGGCGACGAGTCAACGCTGCAGAGTAATGGATCGGTCAAGGTGACCGCGAGCATCGGGGTGGCCGGCATCGGACCCAACGCCACGCTGCAGTCCGCCTATCAGGCGGCCGACGAGGCCCTCTACGCCGCCAAGCGGGCCGGACGCAACCGCGTCCTCGCCGGGAACTGAATTCCCGGAAAACCGCTCCCTATCCGCTGCCAGGCTGAATGAAGTCGACGCAGGTCAGCGGGGTCGACAGCACGGCCTGACGCAGCGCCTCGATGGCCTCCGGGCGCGGGAAGCTGGTGCGCCAGGCCAGAGCGACGCGGCGGCTGGGCGCCGGGTCCTCGAAGCGGCGCACGGCCAGCAGCCGCTGCGCATAGCGATCCGCCCCCACCGCGGTGCACGGCAGGATGGTCACCCCCATGCCCGAGGCCACCATGTGGCGAATCGTCTCCAGCGAGGAGCCCTCCAGATTGCGCGGGGTGCTGCCGTCCGCGGTTACCGTGCGCTGGCAGTCCGGGCAGCGTTCCAGCACCTGGTCACGGAAGCAATGCCCCGCGCCCAGCATCAGCAGCGTCGCATCGGCCATGTCCTCGAGGCGCAGGGGATCCTTGTCCTTCAGGGGATGGGAGGCCGGCAGCACCGCCATGAACGGCTCGTCGTACAGCGGCAGCGTCACCACCCCCGGCTCCTCGAACGGCAACGAGATGATGATGGCGTCCAGCTCGCCCTGCTTGAGCCGCTCGCGCAATCGCCCGGTGTAATTCTCCTCGATCACCAGCGGCATGTTCGGCGCGCGCTCGCGCAGCGCCGGAATCAGCTCCGGCAGCAGATAGGGGCCGATGGTGTAGATCGCGCCCAGCCGCAGCGGGCCGGACAGCTGATCCTGGCTCTGCACCGCGACCGAACGCAACTGCTCCACCTCGGCCAGCACCCGCCGCGCCTGGGCGATAACCTGCTCGCCCGCCGGCGTCACCGCGACCTCGCCGCGCCCACGCTCGAACAGGGTCACACCCAGTTCGTCCTCGAACTTGCGCACCGCTACCGAAAGCGACGGCTGGCTGACGTGGGAGGCCTCGGCCGCGCGCCCGAAGTGACGGGCATCGGCCACGGCCACCACGTATCGCAACTCGCTCAGCGTCACCGGGATGCGCCTCCGTTCGGGTCGTCGCGGTCCGGCCCCTGAAACTCGCGCCCGCCATCCGGCCAGTCGAGGGTCACACGCTTGAGTTGCCGGCCTTCCAGCGAGATCTCGCCGGGGTGGCGACCCGCCCCGTCGGCGGAGAACTCGAAGCGATAGTGTCGCTGCAGGGCCAGGCCGCGCTCCCCCCAGGTCAGGCGCTGACCGGTGCGCACCACGGTGGCGTCCAGCAGCTGGACCCCCGCCCGTTCGCAGGCCTGGCGCCCCACCCGCCGGGCGCGCTCGTTGGCCCGCCAGGTGTCATTCACGTAGAACGCGACCAAGGCAAGGGCGAGGATTATGATCAAGCCGGTCATGGACCGGTATGATAAGCGCATTCGAAGTCGAGTTCGCCCGGGCCTCCCGGCGGTCTCCGGCTCACTCATTCCGCCACCACCGTTGTCAGGCCTGCATGACTGCCACCTTCATCCCCTTTTCCGAGCTCGCCCGGGGCCTGCGCATGATCGGGCAGCAGGAACTGCTGCCGCGCTTCGAGGCGAATATCGCCGTGGACTACAAGGCGGACGGCAGCGTAATTACCGAGGCCGATCACGCGGTGGACGCGCGCGTGCGCACCCTGCTGCGCGAACACGGGCAGCCCGAACCGGTGCTGAGCGAGGAGCAGGCGCGCGCGGAACAGGCACAGGTACTGGAGTCGGCCCCCGCCTTCTGGCTGGTGGATCCGCTGGACGGCACCTCCAATTTCGCCGGCGGCATGCCGTTCTTCGCAATCTCCATCGCGCGGATCGAGGGCGACCGGGTCACCCATGGGGCCACTTACGACCCGGTGCGCGACGAACTCTTCGCCGCGACCGAGGACACGGCATTTGAACTCAATGGAGCCGCCCCGCCGGCGGCCGCCCGCCCACCGGTCCCGGAGCTTGGCCGCGCCATCGCCCTGGTCGACTACAAGCGGCTGGACGCCCCGCTGGCACGGGAACTGGCCAGCCACGCCCCGTTCCGGTCGCAGCGCAACCTCGGGGCCTGCGCCCTGGAGTGGGCCTGGCTGGCGGCCGGGCGCGCCGACCTCTACCTGCATGGCGGGCAGGCCCCCTGGGACAGCGCGGCGGGGGGCCTGATGCTCGCCCGCGCGGGCGGGGCCATGTGCAGCCTGACGGGTGGGCCCGTCTTCGGGCGCTCCCTGGCCAAGCGCTCCGCGGTGGCGGCCCGCTCGGGGGCCCTGCTCGGCGACTGGCGAGCCTGGCTGGCCCCGTGGCTCGCGCCGCGAGAGGATGCCTCGTGATCGGCCGGAAGAAGCGCAGCGTAGGGGCCCGCCTGAGTGTCAGCGGGACCGACTTCACGCCCCGCTATTTGCCAATCGCGTGGAAAATCGTCGCGGCCATCGCGGGGCTGACCCTGGCCGGCATCGTGACCCTGTCGGCCGTGGTCCTGAACCAGGTCAGCAACGTGCTGGACAACCAGATCCGGGCCCAGGCGGAGATCACCGTAGCGCCCGTGGCGCGCACCTCCGCGGAGTTGATGCTGGCCGAGGACTACCTGACCCTGGAGACCCTGCTGAACTCGCTGGTCGAGGAAGGGCGGGTCGAATCCATCGCCGCCTACGCGATCGATCGCGGCCAGGTCGCCCGTGCCGGAACACCGCCCGAGCAGTCCCTGACCGACGGCGTCTGGCCGCTGGCACCGACGGTGGAACCCTACCGGCGCGAGGTGCTGTTCCAGGACGTACAGGTGGGCTACATCGAGGCCTACATCGACACCTCGCCCATGCAGGAACTGATCCGCAACACCCTGAACGCCGGGATCGCCACGGCCATCGGGGTCTTCCTGCTGAGCCTGCTGCTCGCCATCGACATCAGCAAGCGCCTGGTGCGGCCGCTGGAACGCCTGGCCGAGAGCATGCGCTCGCGCATCCGTCCCATGGATGATCAGGGCAACCCGCTGCCCATGGTGCGACAGGACGAGATCGCCCAGCTGACCGACGCCTTCAACGACATGGCGCGCGACCTTCTGCGCAAGGACCAGGTCGAGGCCGCCCTGCGCCGCTACGTCTCGGACGCCATCGCCCAGGACATCCTGGAAAACCTGGATCGGGTCGAACTGGGCGGCCGAGCAGTGGAGGGGTCGGTCCTGTTCGCCGATATCCAGGGCTACACCGCACTGTCCGAACGCTGCAGCCCGGAGGCGTTGGGGCGCATGCTCAATGAATTCTTCGGTCCGATGTCGGAATGCATTGCCCGTCACGGTGGCACGGTGGACAAGTACATGGGCGACTGTACCATGGCGGTCTTCGGCCTCGGGACGGACGCCGGCAACCATCGCCTGACCGCCGTCCAGACCGGCCTGGCGCTGCTGGAAACCGTCGCTTCGATCAACGCCGAACGCGAGCGCCGCGGCGAGACCCGAGTGGAATTCCGTATCGGCCTGAACGCCGGCGAGATGCTGGCCGGCAACATGGGCGCCGAGGACCGCATGCAGTTCACCGTGGTGGGCGACACCGTCAATCTGGCCGCCCGCCTGGTCACGGTCGCGCCCCCCGGCGGGCTGGTCACGACCGCCGCATTCATGGAGCACGAGCAGGTGAAGGGACACTTCCATACCGAAGACTGGGGCACCCACGAACTGCACGGGGTCAGCGAGTCCGTGGCGGTTACCCGCGTCCTGAACAGCGCGAACCACGCATGATCACAGGGCGCGTCCGGTTCTCGCTCGCGGTCCTGCTGCTGGCCGTCCTGCTTGTCCAGGGTTGCGCCGCACTGGACCCGTTCGCCCCGCCCGAGCAGCGGATCGAACGCGCACTGGAGGCCGGTGACTACCAGCGCGCGCTCGAACTGATCGACGAGTACGAACCCGAACCGCGCGCGGAATGGGCCGAACGCCGAACGGCCATCGAAGGTGAAGCCGAAGACAAAGCCAGGGAGGCGATGGCCGAGGCCCGCGCCGCGTCGGCCGAAGGGGCCGTGGCGCGCGCCCTGGAGATCCTGGAGGACGCCGAACAGAGGCTGCCGGCCAGCAGCGAACGGCGCCAGTACATCGAACAACTGGAGCGCCAGCGTCAGGTCGGCCTGCAGACCCTGGAACAGCGCCACGACATCCTCGAGGCACGGGCCCTGGTCCAGCAGCTGCGCCTGCTGGAGGTCATGCGCCCGCTGGTCCGCCGCAGCGAGCAACTACCGGACGACCCCGACCGCCTGGCCCAACGCCGGGATCCCCTGGCCCGATCGCTGGACGCCTACGCCGCGGATGCGGACGGCGAGGAACGCCTGGAACTGCTGCGCCTGGCCCAGAACCTCGCACCCACCCCGGAACGCGCCACCCGCGTCTCGGTCCTGGAGCGGGAACTGCGCGAGGCCGAGGCCCCGGCGGTCGAGGACGAGGTCCCGCGGTCCACCATCAACGCACGCCTGCGCCAGGCCCTGGAGGCCGGCGACCTGGCCACGGCGGCGCGCTGGTGCCGCAACGAGATCACCCCCGACGCCGATGCCTCCGGACCGGATCAGGCCGCGCAGCGGGCCCATCGCGCGCTCTGCAAGGAATGGCGCGAGCGCCGCGACGCGCGGGCGGAAGAGCTGCTGGAGGAAGGCCGCGGGCACTACTCCGCCGGGCGCATCGAGGAGGCCCTCGAGCACTGGAAGCAGGGGCTGGACCTGGCCCCCGACCACGCCGGGTTGATCGCGGCCCACGAGCGGGCCCTGCGCGTCGTCGAACGCCTGGAGAGCCTGCGCGTTCCGGAGCCCCTGCCCGAGGCCGACGGGGACGCCCCACCCGCCGACGTGCCACAAGCCGAACCCGAGACGCCCTGACCGCCTCCCCGCAACGCCCCTCCTTCCGGCGCTGCGGGCCGCACGCATTCACCGTAGAATACGCCCCGCCCACCGGAGCAAGAGCCCGCCACGCATGAATCCCGCCGTCCAGGAACTGATCGCTGACGAACCCCACCGCATCCTGCAGCTGGGCGACACCGAGGTCGTGGTGCTGGGGACCGCGCATGTGTCGCGTGCCAGCGCCGACAAGGTGCGCGCCCTGGTGGATACCGGGGCCTTCGACAGCGTCGCGATCGAGCTGTGCGAGAGCCGCCAGCGCGCGATGCTGGACCCCGACGCCGTCGGCCGCATGGATCTCTTCAGCGTGATGCGCAAGGGTCAGGCCCCGATGATCGCCGCCAGCCTGGCGCTGAGCGCCTACCAGCAGCGCCTGGCCGATCAGTACGGTATCGAGCCCGGGGCCGAGATGCGTGCGGCCATCGACGGCGCCCTGGACCGCGGCCTGCCGCTGGCCCTGATCGACCGCGACATCGGCCTGACCCTGCGCCGCACCTACCGCGCGGTTCGCAGGTGGGAGCGGATGGGGCTGATCGGCGGCCTGTTCAGCTCGGTCCTGTCGCGCGAGAAGATCGACGAATCCGAGATCGAGCGCCTGAAGGAAGGCGACATGCTGGAGTCCACCTTCAGCGAGTTCGCCGAGCAGTCCGAGGACCTCTACCGAACGCTGATCGAGGAACGCGACCACTACATGGCCGCCCACCTGCGCCGGCTCGCCGCCAACCCGGAAACCCGCTGCATCCTGGCAGTAGTCGGGGCCGGCCACCTGCCGGGCATCGCCGAGCAGGCCCAGGACACCCTGACCCCGCCGGATGCCATCCTCGATGCGCTGGACCAGGCCCCGCCCAAGGCGCGCTGGCCCAAGGTGGTCCCATGGGTGGTAATCGGCGTCATCCTCGCCGGCTTCGCCATCGGCTTCTCGCGCAATCCGGACATCGGCCTGCAGATGGTGACCGACTGGGTCCTGATCAACGGCGGTCTGGCGGCCCTTGGCGCGATCATCGCCCTGGCCCATCCCCTGACCGTGGTCACCGCCGCCCTGGCCGCGCCGCTAACCTCGCTGAACCCGACGATCGGGGTCGGCTTTGTCGCGGCGGCGGCCGAGCTGTTCCTGCGCAAGCCGCGGGTCTCCGACTTCGCGAGCCTGCGTCAGGACACCACCACGCCGCGCGGCTGGTGGCGCAACCGGGTCTCGCGCGTACTGCTCGTCTTCCTGCTGACCACCCTGGGCTCGGCTGCCGGCACCTACATCGGCGGCGCCCGCGTCTTCAGCCACCTCTTCGGCAGCTAACCCCCGGCCCCATGCGCTTCAGGAGTCCGCTACGAAGACACGAAGCAGGGCAAGGGCAAGAGCGATTTACAGGAAGAAGGGAAGACGGGAAGGGTTTTTGGGGTGGGGGATTGGCTGGAGACCGCGATTCCCAAACCGCCCGCCATGCTTCCTGCGTTTCAACCCAATCCCTCTTCCAATCTTCGCGTCTTCCTGTAGACCGCCCTTGCCCTTCTTGATGGTTGCAAGACCCGCTTATTCGGGGATGCGCAGGACGAGCTTGCCGCGGCGACCGCCGGCCTCGAGGCGGCGGTGGGCCTCGGCCGCCTCGGCCAGCGGCAGGGTGTCCTCGACGCTGACCTGCAAGCGGCCGCTGGCGAGCCGGGCCAGGCCCTCCGCCACCAGGGTTCCCTGGTGCTTCAGGCGCCGGCGATCGTTCTCCAGCATCGGGGTCAGCATCAGCTCCAGGCTGATGCTCAGGTTGCGCAGGCGCGCCGGGTTCCAGTCGATGTCCGCCGGTGGGGCCAGCAGCGTCACCAGGTCCCCACCGTAGGCCACCTGACCCAGGCCCTCGCGGAAGACCTCGCCCCCGACCGTATCGAGCACGATGTCGAAGCCGCGGCCGTCGGTGTACTGGCGGATGGCCTCCTCGGCGTCGGGCTTGCCCAGGTTGGCGACATCTCCGCCCAGGGCCGTGACGATAGCGGCGGCCTCGTCGCGCCGCACCAGCCCCAGCACCCGGCCGCCGGCAGCCCGCGCGATCTGCACGGCCATCTGGCCGACGCCGCCAGCCGCCGCATGCACCAGCACGCTCTGGCCCCGCTGCAGGTCGGCCCGCTCGAACAGGGCCTCCCACGCGGTCAGCCAGGTCAGCGGCAGGGCGGCGGCCTGCTCGTCGGATACCGCCGCCGGCACCGGCACCACCGCGGCCTCGGGCACCACCACCCGCTCGGCGTAGGTCCCCGGGTCGGCACCGACCCCGCCGAAACAGAACGCAACCCGCTGCCCGGGCCGCGCGTGGTGTACGGCACTGCCGCACTCCTCGATGATGCCGACCCCGTCACAACCGGGTGTATTGCGGGACGCCCCGGGGACGATCATGCCACCGGCGCGCACCTTGGTATCGACCGGATTGACGCCAGCGGCCAGCATCCGGATCCGCACCTGGTCGGGCGCGGTCAGGGCCGGTTCCGCAACCTCGTCCAGACGCAGGACCTCGGCGGCGCCGGGTTCGTCAAACACCACTGCTCGCATGGAACCTCCCGGAAAAACACGAATGGATATGCCAGCGCGGCCGGTGCCCCCGGCCGCGATGCTACAGCCCGATGCCAATCCCGATGCCGAAGCGCACACCGCCGGACGAGCGCGGGGGCTCGGGCTCAGGCCACAGGTGCACCGAATGGGCCTCCAGCACCGGGAAGACATACTCCAGCTCCCCGATCCGGCCGTCCTCGACGCCGGTGACCGTGCCGACGCCGGTGATCCGGCGCCCGGTGCGGTAGTCCACCGGGTCGGCGAAGCCCTCCACACGCAGGCGGAAGCGGCCGGTGGTGGACTGCCGGGTCTGCGGCTCCTGGCGACTCAGGGGATAGCCGACCACCTCGATGAAGGTCGCCTCCGCGCGATTGTCGACGCGCGCGATCACCCCGCCCCAGACCTGTTCGTCGGGCGGCAGGCTGTCCGCCGTCACCGTGCGCGGCTCGACCTGCACGGCCGGATCATCGGGGGCCGCCAGCGGGCCAGCGGCGCAGGCGACCAGGAACAGGGGCAGCAGAAGGGCTGCCAGGGGACGCAGGAGTCGGGTCATGTTCACCAGTACCAGGGATGCGGGTGGTAACGCCCGTAGAGCCCGGAGCGCGGACCCCATGGACTGTAAAACGGGTCGTAAAAGGGATCGTAGAACGGATCGCGGTAGTACCGCTCGGACGGTGGCGGCCGGCGCGGCCAGAGGTACACGGCATCCGCCTGCAGGGTGACGAAGGTGTAGGCGTAGTCGCCGATGGTACCTTCCTCGACCCCCTGAACCACGCCGCGCACGGTGACCTCGCGCCCCTCGGCGTAGATCTGCGGATCGAGGAAGCCGCTGCCGAGCGCCCGGAAGCGCCCCGGCGAGCGGTCCGCCTCCTGCGGGCGGCCCTGGCGATCCAGGTCCCGGGCGACGACCTCCAGCCGGGTACCGCCCGCGGTGTTTTCGACGCCCGCGATGACCCCGCCCCAGACGACCACCTCGCCCCTGGCGGCCTCGGGATCGGCCAATATCTGCCCGCGATCGGGTGCGGCCGCGGGCAGCGGGGCCAGGGAGGCCGGCACCCCGGCACAGCCGGTCAGCAGGAAGAGCAACCCGGCCGTCACCAGCAGGCGCGAGCCGAGGGGCGATATCGCGAGAATCTGCATAATCATTGCGACCCGAAGGCCGGCGGCGGGTTCACACTCGGATCTCATGGCCGCGGCTCCGCATCGTGCGCCGGATCGCAAAGATCCTGTACCGCCAGCACCTCGTGCTGCGCCTCCTCCACAGCGGAGAGCAGGACCTCGGGGGCGAGATGCAGGGCCTCCCACACCGCCGGGTCCACGGGCGGGGCGTCCGCCCAGTCGCGCGAGTCGATCTCGGCCAGATGGGCGCCCGTATTGGCCAGGTGCACCAGCATCACGGCGGTACGATGCCGCTCCGGCGCCTGCATCGGCTGATGGTGTCCGGCCAGGCAGTCGACCAGGAGCTCCGGCAGGCCCCAGTGGGCGGCCAGGGCACCCCCCAGCTCCGCGTGGTCGAAGCCCAGTTGCTCGCGTTCCGCGCCCTGCGGGCTCAGACCGTCGCCCACATCCAGACTGGACAGGAAGGCCCGGTGGGCCGATTCCGGCGACTGCGAGAACAGCAGCAGCTTGCCGAGGTCATGCAGGAGGCCGGCGAGGAAGATCCCGCTGGCCTGGCGCGGCAGCACCCGCATCGCCAGCTGTCGCGCGATCACCGCGCAGTAGGCGGAATGGCGCCAGAACACCTCCAGCGGCAGGCGTTCCTGGTCGGGGATGCTCGCCGTGGCGCGGGTGATCGCGCTCGCGACCACCAGGCGCTGCAGGGCATCGCGGCCGAGCATGGCGATCGCCCGGTCGACCGAGTCGATGGTGCGCGCCGGGGCATAGGCCGGGCTGTTGGCGATGCGCAGGACCAGCGCCACCAAGCCGGGATCGCGACTCAGGCTGGTGGCAATCTGCGCCGCGGTGGCGTCGTCATCCTCCAGCAGGCGCGCGACCTCGAATACCACCTGCGGCATGGCCAGAAGCTTGTCGGCCGACTGGACACGGGCCTCCAGGGAATCGTTGGCGGAACGGTCGGACATGGATGCATCCTCTTGCCGGAGTGAGCCGGGGATCGCTACGCCCGACTCCTCCTGTTTCGGGGCCGGGACGCATGCGCCCAGCCCGGACGTCTCTACTGTAGCCCCTGTCCCTTTCGTTGTAACCCGACCAGGCGCGAACCATACTCGGCTCACCGGGTCCATACTGGGTCGATTCGACGATCAAGGAGGTGTTCGATGTTCGCCAAACCCGCTTTTGCCCCGCTGGCCGTCCTGCTCGCCGGACTGCTGCCCGGCCTGGCCTTCGCCGGCATCCAGACCGAGGAGGTCTCCTACGACCACGACGGCGACGAGATGACCGGCTATCTCGCCCACCCCGAGGGCGATGGGCCGCACCCGGCGGTCCTGGTGATTCACGAATGGTGGGGCCACAACGACTACGCCCGCGACCGCGCCGAGCAGCTCGCCCGAGAGGGCTACACGGCCTTCGCCCTGGACATGTACGGCAGCGGGAAGCTGGCCGACCATCCCTCCACCGCCGGCGAGTTCGCCGGGGAGATCCGCGAGAACCGCGACCTGATGCTGGGCCGCTTCCAGGCCGCCTACGACTGGCTGCGCGCGCATGACGCCAGCGTGGATGCGGCACCCTCCGCGGTCGGTTACTGCTTCGGCGGCACCGTGGCCCTGGAGGCCGCCCGCGCCGGCATGGACCTGAACGTGGCCGCCAGCTTCCACGGGGGCTTGGGGACCGAGAACCCGGCCGAAGCAGGCAACGTCACGGCCGAACTGCTGTCGTTCACCGGCACTGCGGACCCGATGATCCCGCCGGAACAGATCGCCGGCTTCCAGAACGAGATGCAAAACGCCGAAGTGCGTTACACCGTGGTGGAATTCTCCGGCGTGAAGCACAGCTTCACCAATCCGGGGGCCGATGCCATCGCCGAGGAGTTCGGCATGCCGGTCGGGTATGACGCCCGCGCCGACCACGACTCCTGGAACCACCTGCTGGGCGTGCTTCGCGATCGCCACGAGTAGGGCGTAACCTCGGCGGGCGCCCGTCAAAGGGGCCCGCCGACCATCGATACCACCCGAATCCGATGCTCGGCGCCACGCCCCTCGCCGTCAGTAGCCCCGCATATAGATCGCGACCCCCAGGGCCACGATCACCGCCAGTACCCCGACGAACGTCACCCGGAACCAGCGCCGGCGCCCCAGGCGCGCGCGACGCCTGTGCGGCGTATCCTGCGGCGGCGCGCGCAGGCTGTCCTGCGGCTCCGCCTGGATCGATTCCGCCGGGCCGGCCTCGCTCGCGGGCTCCGCGGCTGCGGTGGTGCTGTGGCCGGTCAGGGCGTGCTCCAGATCGCGAATCCGGCCGCGCAGATCCTGGTTGCGCTGCTGGGCCTCGGCCAGTTCCTTCTCGCGGGCCACCAGACGCTCGCCCAGATCCGCGGCCGACTCACCACTCTCGGCACAACGCTGCTCCGCCTCCGCCTGGGCCTTCTCCGCCGCCGCCGCTCGCTCGCACTGCTGATTGCGCTCGCGGCGCAGGCGGTCGGCCTCGGCGCGCGCCTCGTTCAGTTCCTTCTGCACCGCCTCGCGCTGGCGCTCCAGCTCCACCAGTTCATGGTCCAGACGAACGTTCTCGCCCTCCAGCTCGCGCACCCGGCTGCGCAGCTGATCCGTCTCCTGACTGGCGGCCGCGGGCGCCCCGGCCTGTTCGGCCTCCAGCTCCTCGACCCGCGCCCGCAGGGTCGCAAGCTCGGCCTCGCGGGCCTCGGTCTGCTCGCCGGCGGCTGCGGTCTCTTCGTCCCGGGCCCGCGCTTCGGCCAGGGCCGTCTCGGTCTCTTCCAGACGGGTCTGGAGGGTCTCGATTTCGCGCTCGCGCTCCTCCGCCTGCTGAAAGGCCGCGGTGGACTCGTCCCGGGCCTCGCCCAGGGCATTGCGCAGACGCTCCAGCTCCTTCTGCGCCTCGCGCTCGTTGGAGGACTGCTGGCGCAGCATCAGTTCGCGGCGCAGGCGTTCGACCTCGTCACGCAGCGCCTGGGTCTCGGCGGGGTCGGCGCTCGCCTCTTCCGGCCCGGCCTCGACGGCCGCGGGCTCCGGGGGCGGCGGAAGGAGTTCGGCCACCACCTCGCGCACTCGGGTGGGCACGAAGGGTTTCATCAGGACGGCGCTGGCACCCAGTGAGCGCCACTCGTCACTGGCGGCCTCGTCGCTCTCCTGGCCGGTCACGATCGCCACCGGGAGATCGGCGGGGACGTCGTCCAGACCATCCCGGATACGCAGCAGCAGGTCCTGGCCGTCGATCCCCGGCATGGAGAGGTCGGTGAGGACCAGTCCGATATCCGGATACTGCTGCAGCAGTTCGAGCGCCTGCTCGCCATCGGCAGCCTCGTAGACCGTGTGCTGCCCCTGCAGGATGCGCTGCAAGGCGACGCGGATGACCTTGGAGTCATCCACCACGAGGATCGCGGTGCGTTTCGGATCCGGTATCTGGTCGCTCATGCTACCCCCTGACGTTCAGCCACCCGCCCGGTGGCGGCGCGGTCTCGGTCGCGGCGGATTGGCCGCGCCCATTCATCCCTGCACTGGCAAGACTAAGGGGCACGGGCACCGGACGCCAGTACCGCCCACGGGGCAACCGGAACGCGTTCACGTTTTCGGCGCAGCAAGCCGCACCCGGATTACACCGGCTTGGACTTCCACTTGACCGAATAGAGGTCGCGCCGGCGATCGCGCAGGTTGCGCACCGAGCCGTGGTTGCGCAGCTCCTTCAGGTTGTCGAGGTCAAGATCCACGATCAGGGTCATCTCGGTGTTCGGGGTGGCCTCCGCCGCCACCGCATCATGCGGGAAGGCGAAGTCGGACGGGGTAAAGACCGCAGCCTGGGAGTACTGCATGTCCATGTTCTCGACCTTGGGCAGGTTGCCGACCGAGCCGGACATGACCACGTAGCACTCGTTTTCGATCGCCCGGGCCTGGGCGCAGCGCCGCACGCGGAGATAGGCGTTCTTGGTGTCGGTCCAGTAGGGGACAAACAGGATCTGCAGGCCGTGATCGGCCATCACGCGGGGGAGCTCGGGGAACTCCACGTCATAGCAGATCAGGATGCCGATCTTGCCGAAGTCGGTATCGAAGACATGCACCTCGTCGCCGCCCTGCAGGCCCCAGTAGGAGACCTCGTCGGGGGTCACGTGGACCTTGTACTGGCGGTCCCAGGTGCCGTCACGACGACACAGGTAGGAGACATTGCGCAGCACGTCGTCGGTGTACTCGGGCATCGAGCCGGCCACGATATTGATGTTGTAGGCCAGTGCCAGGCGCACCATCTCTTCGCGCACCGCCTCGGTGTATTCGGCCAGGCGGCGCACGGCCTCGGCCGGGTAGTCCTGGTTGAACGCGCCCATCAGCGGGCCGTTGAAGAATTCCGGGAACAGTACGCAGTCCGAGCGGTAGCCGGAGACCGCATCGACGAAGTACTCCACCTGCTGGAAGAGGGCGTCCAGGTCCACCGTCGGGCGCATCTGCCACTGGACCACGCCGATGCGCACATCCGAGCGGCTGCCGCCGATCAGCTTCTCCTTTTCCTCGTAGTAGATGTTGAGCCACTCGATCAGGGTGGCGTAGGCCCCGGACTTCTCGTCGTCCGGCAGGTAGTTGGTGATGATCTTGCGGACGTGGAAGTCGTTCGCCAGCTGGAAGGTCAGGATCGGATCGGTGATCTCGTGGTTCTTCACCCGACGCACGTACTGCTGCGGGGTCAGCTCGTCGCGATACTGCTCGTAGCCGGGGATGCGCCCGCCGGCGACGATCGCCCGCAGGTTCAGCTTCTCGCACAGCTCCTTGCGCGCGTCGTACAGCCGCCGTCCCAGACGCAGCCCGCGATAGTCCGGATGCACGAAGATGTCCACGCCGTAGAGGGTGTCGCCGTCCGGGTCATGGGTGGTCAGGAAGCCGTTGCCGGTGATCTGCCAGTAGTTGTGGTGATCGCCAAAGCGCTTGTATTCGACGATCAGGCTGATCGCCGCGGCCACCACCTTGCCGTTGTCCTCGATGCAGATCTGGCCCTCGGGAAAACGCTTCACCTGGGAACGGAACTGCGCCTCGCTCCAGGCGCCGTCCAGATCGTGATAGACCCGCTCCATGATCTCGCGGATGTCCTCGTAGTCCTCGATCCGGGTCGGCCGCAGGGTGAGGTGGTGCTGGGGATTGGATTCGTTGTCCGCGTCGGTCGTCACGCTCGGGGCTCCGGGGATTGAGAAGGAAACGCAGGATGCACGGTGCACCGGCCGGGATCAAAAGATCCAGGCCAGCATCAGCCAGAAGAAGACGAAGAACAGGAAAAAGCCGGGGATCATGAACTGCAGTTCCCCGATGAGGCCCTCGCCGGCGGCCAGGGCAAACACGATCGAGATAAGGACCGACACGATGGCCGCGACCAGCGCGGCGTTCTTCAGGCCCATGCCGTCGTCGAAGGTCATCGCCACCCAGTCCGACAGCCCCGGCAGCGAGACCGCCGCTGCCAGCACCAGCAGGGCCACCAGCAGCGCGACCAGCGCCGAGGTGCCCAGCAGGAAGCGCAGCGCCAGACGGCTGTCGGAGCGATCGCTCCGGCTCATGCCAGGGCCTCGCGGCGACCGCGCACGTACTCGCGCACGCGGTTGGGGTCGGGGATGCCGGTGACCCGGAACTCCGGGTTGTCGCCAGTGGTGTACACCGCGATGCGGCCCACCCGGAAGATGCGGTCGAGAAAGCTCTGGTCCACCTTCACCGTGCGGATCTGGCCGATATCCAGATCCACATGCGACTTCGACAACAGACCGCGCTCGAGATGCACCTGGTCGGCATCGATGCGCAGGCGCACCGAGCGGGTCTGCAGATACCACCACAGCAGGATCAGCAGGCCGAGCCCGAAAGCCGGGATCAGGACCAGGCTGAGGATGAAACCGAACGGGTGATTGCGGAACATCGCCGGTCGGGCGTCGATCGCGGGTTCACGGGCGGACATGCACGAACTCCGGTTGCGGGCGGGCCCGAACAGTTTGGCGCGGCCACCCAGACAAAGCGAGCCCCGCACCAGGGACTCCCTGATGCGGGGCTCGCAGTTTGCCGGACCCGCCCGCTCGCACGGGTCGGCCCGGAGACGGGACCGGGGTGTTACGCGGTCCGGGCCTCGCGCTCGGCCTTGGCTTCCGCCTTGGCCTCGTCGCTGTCGTCATAGCCAATGTTCGGCGCGAGCCAGCGCTCGGCCTCCTCGAACGACATGCCCTTGCGCTTCGCGTAATCCTCGACCTGGTCGCGGTTGACCTTGCCGAGACCGAAGTAACGCGACTCCGGATGGGCGAAGTACCAGCCGGACACGGCCGAGACCGGCAGCATGGCGTAGCTCTCGGTGAGCGTCATGCCAGCGTTCTCTTCCGGCTGCAGGAGCTCCCACAGGGTGGACTTCTCGGTGTGCTCCGGGCACGCCGGGTAACCCGGGGCCGGGCGGATACCCTGGTACTTCTCCTCGATCAGGTCCTCGTTTTCGAGCGACTCGTCCGGGACATAGCCCCAGAATTCGCGGCGCACATGCTGATGCATGCACTCGGCGAAGGCTTCGGCCAGGCGGTCCGCCAGGCTCTTCACGAGGATCGAGTGGTAGTCGTCGTTGGCCTTCTCGAATTCCGCGGCCTTGGCGTCGACATCGCCACCGGCACTGACCGCGAAGGCCCCGATGTAGTCGGGACCGCCGGCCTCCTTCGGCATCACGAAATCGGCCAGCGAGTGGCTCGGCTGACCCCGGCGCTTCTCGGTCTGCTGACGCAGGTGATGCAGCTTCTTCAGCACCTTGGAGCGATTCTCGTCGGTATAGACCTCGATATCGTCATCATTGACGGTGTTCGCCGGGAAGAAGCCCACCACGCCCCGCAGGGTGACCCACTTCTCGTCGATCATGCGCTGCAGCATCTCCTGGGCGTCCTTGAACAGCTTGCGCGCCTCTTCACCCACCTTCTCGTCATCCAGGATGCGCGGGTAGGCGGCGTGCAGCTGCCAGGAGTGGAAGAACGGCGTCCAGTCGATGTACTCGGCGACCTCGTTCAGATCGTAGTCGTCGAAGCGCAGCAGCACGGAGCCGTCGCCATGCGGGCGCAGCACAGTCGGCTCGCCCGGCAGCTTGTCGGTCTCCAGCGCCTTCGGCTTGGTCGGGGTATAGCTTGACCAGTCGATCTGCGGCTTGTTGGCGCGCGCCTTCTCCAGCGTGACCCACTGGGTCTTTTTCTTGCGCCCGGCGTTCTGCACGCGCAGCTTTTCGTACTCCTCGCGGATCTCGGCGGCGTACTTCTCGCGCAGTTCGGGGCTGATCAGGCTCTGGGCCACACCCACCGCACGCGAGGCGTCCTTCACCCAGACCACGGGACCGGAGTAGTTCGGCTCGATCTTGACCGCGGTGTGGGCGCGCGAGGTGGTCGCGCCCCCGATCATCAGCGGCGTGGTCATGCCTTCGCGCTCGAGATCGGCGGCGAAATTGGCCATCTCCTCCAGCGACGGGGTGATCAGGCCGGACAGGCCGATGACGTCCACATCGTGTTCCTTGGCGGCCTTCAGGATCTCGGCGCCCGGCTGCATCACGCCGATGTCGATGACCTCGAAGTTGTTGCACTGCAGCACGACACCGACGATGTTCTTGCCGATGTCGTGGACGTCGCCCTTCACCGTGGCCATCAGGATCTTGCCGTTGTTCTCGGTGCCGGTCTTCTCCGCCTCGATGTACGGGATCAGATGGGCCACGGCCTTCTTCATCACGCGGGCGGACTTGACCACCTGCGGCAGGAACATCTTGCCCTCGCCGAACAGGTCGCCGACGACGTTCATGCCGTCCATCAGCGGACCCTCGATCACTTGGATCGGGCGGTCATAGGCCTGACGCGCCTCTTCGGTATCCTCGACCACGTAGGTGTCGATGCCCTTGACCAGGGAGTGCTCGAGGCGCTTGGAGACTTCCCATTCGCGCCACTCGAGGTTCTCCTCCTTCTTGCCGCCGCCCTGGCCCTTGTACTCCTCGGACAGGTCGAGCAGCCGCTCGGTCGCATCATCGCGGCGGTTCAGGACCACGTCCTCGACCGCTTCCTTCAGCTTCTCGTCGATGTCGTCGTAGACCGCGAGCTGGCCGGCGTTCACGATGCCCATGTCCATGCCCGCCTTGATGGCGTGGTACAGGAATACGGCGTGGATCGCCTCGCGCACCGGCTCGTTGCCGCGGAAGGAGAACGACACGTTGGACACGCCGCCGGAGACCAGCGCGTGCGGCAGGTCCTGCTTGATGCGACGGGTGGCCTCGATGAAGTCCACGCCGTAGTTGTTGTGCTCCTCGATACCGGTCGCGACCGCGAAGATGTTCGGGTCGAAGATGATATCCTCGGCCGGGAAGCCGACCTTCTCGGTCAGCAGCTTGTAGGCACGGGTGCAGATCTCGACGCGGCGGTCCTCGTTATCGGCCTGGCCGTCCTCGTCGAAGGCCATGACCACGATCGCGGCGCCGTAGCGACGGCACAGCTGGGCCTGCTTGATGAAGTTCTCCTCGCCCTCCTTCATGGAGATCGAGTTGACCACCGCCTTGCCCTGCACACACTTCAGGCCAGCCTCGATGATCTCGAACTTGGAGGAGTCGATCATCACCGGCACGCGGGCGATGTCCGGCTCGCCGGCCAGCAGGTTGAGGAAGCGGACCATCGCGTCCTGCGACTCCAGCATCCCCTCGTCCATGTTGATGTCGATGATCTGGGCGCCGCCCTCGACCTGGTTCAGCGCGACTTCCAGCGCGACGTCGTATTCCTCGTTCTGGATCAGACGCAGGAACTTGCGCGAGCCGGTCACGTTGGTGCGCTCGCCGACGTTCACGAACAGCGAGTCGTCGGTGATGTTGCACGGCTCGAGACCCGACAGGCGACAGGCCGCGGCAACCTCCGGCACCTTGCGCGGCGGATGCTTCTCCACCGCCTCGCGCATCGCGCGGATGTGCTCCGGCAGCGTGCCGCAACAACCGCCGATGATGTTCAGCATGCCCTGCTCGGCCCACGGGCCGACGTCCTCGGCCATCTGCTCCGGGGATTCGTCGTAGTCCCCGAACTCGTTCGGCAGACCGGCATTCGGGTGCGCAGAGACGTGGGTGTCGGCGATGCGCGACAGCTCTTCCACGTACTGGCGCATCTCTTTCGCGCCCAGCGCGCAGTTCAGGCCGATGGAGACCGGGTTCGCATGACGCACCGAGTTCCAGAAGGCCTCGGTGGTCTGGCCGGACAGGGTCCGGCCGGAGGCGTCGGTGATGGTCCCGGAGATCATGATCGGGAGGTCCTTCCCGAGCTCGTCTTCCAGGGTCTTCACCGCGAAGATCGCGGCCTTGGCGTTCAGGGTGTCGAACACCGTCTCGATCAGCAGCAGGTCCACGCCGCCCTCGACCAGGGCCTCGGCGGCCTCCTTGTAGGCCTCGACCAGGGTGTCGAAATCGACGTTACGCGCGCCCGGGTCGTTCACGTCCGGGGAGATCGACGCGGTACGGTTGGTCGGGCCGAGGATGCCAGCCACGTAACGCGGCTTGTCCGGGGTCTTCTCGGTCCAGGCATCGGCGGCCTTGCGCGCGAGCTTCGCGGATTCGCGGTTCAGCTCGGGGACCAGATCCTCCATGTGGTAGTCCGCCATCGCGATGCGGGTACCGTTGAAGGTGTTGGCCTCGATGATGTCGGCGCCGGCCTCGAGATAGTCATTGTGGATCTGCTCGATGATGTCCGGACGGGTCAGCGACAGCAGGTCGTTGTTGCCCTTCAGGTCGGACTCCCAGTCCTTGAAACGCTCGCCGCGGTAGTCGGCCTCCTCCAGCTTGTACAGCTGGATGGTCGTGCCCATACCGCCGTCCAGGATCAGGATGCGCTCTTTAAGCGCGTTCTCGATATCTTTGCGTGTTGCCGTCATGTGCCGTACACCATTGGTTTCGAATGGGATAAGTGTACACGCCGGGGTTCCATCCCGCGCGTGGAGCCCACCCTGGTGGCAGGCTCTTTCGTGTCTCGTGGCGGCCCCGGATGCGGCCTGTTTGCGCCCGTGAGCGGAGATGTCACGATAGCGCCATGCAGGAACATCCGATCCGCTGGTTCATCACTGCCCCGCAGGCCTGCCCCTATCTGGACGACCGCGAGATGCAGAGTCTGCTGGTCGACCCCGCGGTCAGCCTGGGCGGCGCGCGTTTCGGCCAGCTACTGGCCGAGGGCTTTCGCCGCAGCGGTCAGTTTGTTTATCGGCATCACTGCCCCGAGTGCGCCGCCTGCGTACCGGTGCGCATCCCGGTGGCGAATTTCCGCCCGAACCGGAGCCAGCGTCGCTGCCTGAACCGCAACCACGATCTCGAGGTTGCGATCCGGCGCCCGCCGGAGCAGCCCGGGGCAGGGCCCGCCGCCGATCTCGACGAGCACATGCCACTGTTTTCGCGCTACCAGGCCAGCCGCCACGCGGGCGGCGGCATGGAGCAGATGGGGCACGAGGAATACGCGGGGATGCTCGCCCACCACAACGGCCCGGTGGATCTGATCGAATTCCGCCAGGCCGGTACGCTGGTCGCGGTGGCCGTCACCGACCGCACCCCGCAGGGGCTGTCAGCAATGTACAGCTTCTTCGATCCGGATCAGCCGCGCCGCGGCCTGGGCACCCTCGCGATCCTGACCCAGGTGGCGCATGCGCACCGCCTCGGTCTACCCCATGTCTACCTCGGCTACTGGATCGACCAGGCGCCGAAGATGGAATACAAGACCCGCTTCCAGCCGCTCGAAGGCCGCGTGGACGGGGTCTGGAGGCGGCTGCCCGCCTGACGGCGGGCAGCCGCTCGGTCTTCCTCCGCGCGCGGCCTAGCGGGCCGGCTTGCGGAAGCGGAAGATGCCCCAGGTCAGGTAACCCGAGTTGCCGCCATCGACCCAATGCTGCAGGCCCTGCTTCATGCGGTCGATGTAGTCCTGCGAGATGTAGTTCTTCAGCTCGTCCTCGCGGGACTCGAGCTCCTGCTTCACGCGACCGTAATGGGTCGAGATCTGACCCGAGTGCTCCTCGAAGCTGACCTCTTCCAGGCCGGCCGCCTTGGCCGCCTCGCGGTACAGCGAAGGGCTGGCCAGCGAATCCAGGTGGATGCGGGCCAGGATCGGGTCCAGTACGCCGTCCGGGCAGTCGTCGGTCTGCATCGGATCGGTGAAGATCAGCCAGCCACCCGGCTTCAGGACGCGCGCGGCCTCCTGGATCACCTTCTTCTTGTCTTCGTTCTGGCTGTGCAGGAAGGAGTCCTCGGACCACACGACGTCATAGGATTCGTCCGGCTCGTCGACCTTCTCGAAGGAGCCATCGACCACGGTGATCTTGTCGTCGAGGTGGCGCGCCTTGTTGATCTCGCGATCGCGCTCGTTTTCCTTCTCGGACAGGTTCAGCGCGGTGACATCGCAACCGTAGTTCTCCACCAGGTAGCGCGCGACACCGCCGTAACCGGCGCCCATGTCGAGCACGCGCCATTCCGGCTGCGGCTCGCCGAGCAGGTCGGACATGTGGGCGACCGTGCGCCGGCTGGCGTCCCCGATCGGCTCGTCCTTGTACTCGTACAGCCCGATATGGAGGTCTTCACCGCCCCACACCATCTTGTAGAAGGTGTCGGCGTCCTCGCTGTTGTAGTAGTCGCGAGCAGTCTCGACGACGTCGGAGTAGTTCTCGCTCATCGTTCCTCGCCCTCGATATAACGCTTATCGGCCACGTGGATGAAGAAGTCGGGATCGGTCTCGCGGTAGGTCTCCTGGAAGTCCCCGTAGGTCTCGATCTTCTGGAAACCGACCTCGCGCATCAGGCGGCGCACATAGGCCTTGCGCAGCGGGAACATGTTCAGGAAGTACTCGGAGCCATCCGGGAACTTGTACTGGAAGCGCGCCAGGCCTTCGTCGACATGGGCCGGCTGCACCTGGACGTCATCGCCGCAGTAGTAGTAGGTGTGCTTGGACGAATAGCCGTGGTCCATGATGGTGTCGTAGTTGCGCTGGTCGAGGATCAGCACGCCATCGTGGTTCAGGGCGGAGTAGAATTCGGCCAGGGCCTTGCGGCGATCGTGTTCGTTGAACAGGTGGGTAAACGAGTTGCCGAGGCAGACCACGGCGTCGTAGCGGCCATAGATGTCACGGTTCAGCATGCGCCAGTCGGCCTGCACGGTGCGCAGGATGTGACCACGCTTGCGGCCATTCTCGAAGGCCTTGACAAGCATTTCCGGGGCGCCGTCGGCGGTCACCACGTCAAAGCCGGCCTCGAGCAGCTGCACCGAATGGAAACCGGTACCGGCGGCCACATCCAGCACGCGCTTGGCGCCACGCTTCTTCAGTTCCTCGATGAAGAAGGTGCCTTCGCTCTTGGCGCGGTTGTCCCAGTCGATCAGGTCATCCCACTTGTCGACGAAGCCGGTGGTGTACTCGTTGAGGTAGTTCTCGGTATCGCGGCGTTCGGTCGGCTTGTCACCGAAGTCCTGATCATTCTTGATGTTCGCTGCCATGCTGGTTCCTCTTGGCTTTTGCTGCTGTTGTAAGCGTGAACGGACGGGCTCGGGGCCGATCCGTCGGCACAACACCCCGCAAACGCAGTGAACCGCGACCCCCGCATTCCTCGGCGGTCTCGCCAGCAGCCCGATCGCGCCAGGCGATGGTCACCTGGTGTTCGGGTATCAATGCGCCAGGTGCGTTGTTCGCAGCACCCGGCACCGGCCTGGCCGGTTCATCCTGCACATCCGGAGGGCTCTTCATTACCCGGATGCCGAGCCGTGGTCTGGCGGACCCATCCCGCCTGGCTCGGGGATCGTTTACGGCGCCTCGCGCTGCGTCTGAACGCGGGCGTTGTGTCCGAAATCGTTTTTATACCCTGAAGGTTTTGCGCAAAAATTACAAGTTGAGCCCCGCCCCGCCGGCTCTGGTCGGGCGCCCATCGAGGCCGGTCCATCCGCGCCGCGCGTTCGATATAATGGCGGTTTTGACGCGATTCCGAGGCCCCGCATGACCCCCAGCCGCCCCATCCAGCGTGCCCTTTTGTCGGTCTCCGAGAAGACCGGCGTCGTGGAGCTCGCGCGCGCCCTGCACGAGCGCGGCGTCGAGCTTCTGTCCACCGGCGGGACCGCCCGCCTGCTGGCCGAGAACAACCTTCCGGTCACCGAGGTTTCCGCGCACACGGGCTTCCCCGAGATCATGGATGGCCGGGTCAAGACCCTCCACCCGCGCATCCACGGCGGACTGCTCGGCCGGCGTGATATCGACTCCGCGGTGATGGCCGAGCAGGACATCCCGCCCATCGACCTGCTGGTCGTCAATCTCTACCCGTTCGAGGCGGCAGTGGCCCGCCCCGGCTGCAGCCTCGAGGACGCCATCGAGAATATCGACATTGGCGGCCCCGCCATGCTGCGCGCGGCGGCCAAGAACTACCGCGACGTGGCCGTGGCCACCAGCCCCGACCAGTACAGCGAGATCGCCGCGGCCATTGGGGACCATGGCGAGGTGCCGCAGTCACTGCGCTTCCGCCTGGCGGTCGCGGCCTTCGATCACGTGGCGCGCTACGACGCTGCGATCAGCAACTATCTGTCGGCCCTGGACGAGGACGGCGAAACGGCGCCCTTCCCCGGACAGCTGAACGCGACCTTCGAACGGGTGGAGACCCTGCGCTACGGCGAGAACCCGCACCAGCGCGCCGCGTTCTATCGTGACCCACAGCCTACCCCCGGGACCCTGGCCAGCTACCACCAGCATCAGGGCAAATCGCTGTCCTACAACAACCTGGCGGACGCCGACGCCGCCTGGGAGTGCGTACGCCAGTTCGAGGCCGGGGCCTGCGTGATCGTCAAGCACGCCAACCCGTGCGGCGTGGCGGTCGCGCCGACCCAGCTGATGGCCTACGAGCGCGCCTTCCAGACCGACCCGACCTCGGCCTTCGGCGGCATCATTGCCTTCAACCGCCCGCTGGACGGCGACACCGCGCATGCGATCGTCAGCCGCCAGTTCGTCGAGGTGGTGATTGCCCCCGAGATCACGCCGGGCGCCCTGCGTGCGCTGGCGACCAAGAAGAACGTCCGGGTACTCGAGATCCCCCCGGCAGGCGTCGGCCCGAGCCTCGACTACAAGCGCATCGGCGGCGGGCTCCTGGTACAGGATGCCGACCGTGGCAGTCTGACGGATGTGGATCTGAAGACCGTGACCGCCCGCGCGCCCTCGGAGCAGGAGATGAAGGACCTGTGCTTTGCCTGGCAGGTGGGCAAGTACGTGAAATCCAACGCCATCGTCTATGCCCGCGACGAACAAACCATCGGCGTCGGCGCCGGCCAGATGAGCCGGGTATATTCCGCGCGCATCGCCGGCATCAAGGCCGCCGACGAGGGCCTGCAGGTGGCCGGATCGGTCATGGCCTCGGACGCCTTCTTCCCGTTCCGCGACGGTATCGACGCCGCCGCCGAGGCCGGCATCACCGCGGTGATCCAGCCCGGCGGTTCGATGCGCGATCAGGAGGTCATCGACGCCGCCAACGAGCACGACATCGCCATGCTGTTCACCGGCATGCGCCACTTCCGCCACTGAGGTCCTGATGAACGTACTGGTAATCGGCAACGGCGGGCGCGAGCACGCCCTGGCCTGGAAACTGGCGCAGTCACCGCGTATCGAACGCGTGCTGGTGGCGCCGGGCAACGCGGGCACCGCGCGCGAGGCCAAGTGCGAGAACGTCGACGTCGGCGTGACCGACATCGACGCGCTGCTGGCCCTGGCCGAACGCGAGGCCATCGCGTTTACCGTGGTCGGCCCCGAGGCACCCTTGGTCGCCGGCGTGGTGGATGCCTTCCGCGCCGCCGGCCGGCGCTGCTTCGGCCCCACCGCCCGGGCCGCCCAGCTGGAGGGCTCGAAGTCCTTTGCCAAGGACTTCATGCACCGCCACCAGATTCCGACGGCCGCCTACGGCAGCTTCGAGGACGAACAGGCGGCGCTGGAGTTCATCACCACACACGGCGCGCCCATCGTGGTCAAGGCCGACGGTCTCGCCGCCGGCAAGGGCGTGATCCTGGCGCAGACCGAAGACGAGGCACGCGCCGCGGTGGACGACATGCTGGCCGGCAACGCCTTCGGCGATGCCGGGAACCGGGTCGTGATCGAGGAGTTCCTGACCGGGGAAGAGGCCAGCTTCATCTGCATGGTGGACGGCGAGCACATCCTGCCGCTGGCGTCCTCGCAGGACCACAAGGCACGTGACAATGGCGACCTTGGCCCCAACACCGGCGGTATGGGCGCTTATTCGCCCGCGCCGGTCGTGACAGAGGCCATGCACGAGCGCATCCTGCGCGAGGTCATCGAGCCGACGGTGCGGGGCATGACCGCCGACGGCGAACGCTACACCGGGTTTCTCTACGCCGGTGTGATGATCGACGCCGCGGGCAACCCGAAGGTGCTGGAATTCAACTGTCGCTTCGGCGACCCGGAGACCCAGCCGATCCTGAGCCGCCTGGACTCCGACCTTGCCGACCTGGTGGAGGCCGCGCTGGACGGCCGCCTGGACACGGTAGAGGCACGCTGGGATTCGCGCGTGGCGCTGGGCGTGGTCCTGGCCGCCGGGGGCTACCCCGGCGACTACCGCAAGGGCGACGTCATCAGCGGACTGGAGGCCGTCGAGGCCGATTCCGACGCCCGCGTGTTCCATGCGGGGACCGCCACCGATGCCGATGGACACATCGTGACCGCCGGCGGCCGTGTGCTCTGCGTCGTCGGTCTCGGCGAGGACGTGAAGAGCGCGCAGAAAAAGGCCTACGCCGCGGTGCAACGGATTCACTTCAACGATATATACTGCCGTACCGATATCGGCTATCGCGCCGTCGCTCGCGAGGGGTAACCCGAAGCGGCGGCCCCTCACTTCTTTTTTGGAGAACCTCCTGGATGGCCGCCCCCGAAGTGACGCACCTGCCCAACCTCCCCAACGACGTGGAGGGCCTGCGGCAATCGATCCGCGATGCCGTGGTCCGCGTGGTGGGGGAGGACCCGCGCCAGGCCACCGAGCGTGACTGGATGGAGGCCCTGGCCTTCGCCATCCGCGAACGCATGGTGGAGCGCCGCCTGCTGACCCGCCGGCAGTTCGCCGACGAGGACGTCAAGCGCGTCTACTACCTGTCGATGGAGTACCTGATCGGGCGCATGCTCGAGGCGAACCTGCGCAACATGGGCATCCTCGAGCCAGCCCGCCAGGCGATGGCCGATCTCGGCGTGAACCTGGACACCATCCTCGATCTCGAGGACGACGCGGCGCTGGGCAACGGCGGCCTCGGACGCCTGGCCGCCTGCATCCTGGAATCCCTGGCGACCCAGGGCTATCCCGGCTACGGCTACGGCATCCGCTACGAGTTCGGCATGTTCCGCCAGCAGTTCGAGCCCTACCATCAGGTAGAGCACCCGGACAACTGGCTGCGCTACGGCAACCCGTGGGAGTTCCCGCGCTCGGACCGCAAGTACCCGATCCACTTCTACGGCTACGTGGTCGAGCACCATCACCCCAATGGCGAGACTCACTACACCTGGGAGGATGGCGAAGAAGTCCTGGCCATGGCCTACGACTACCCCACCGCGGGCTACGGCCGGCGCAACGTGAACAACCTGCGCCTGTGGGCCGCCAAGGCCACCCGTGACTTCGACCTGCGCTACTTCAACGAGGGCGACTACATCCGCGCCGTCGCGGACAAGGCGGAGTCGGAGACCATCTCGATGGTCCTGTACCCGAACGATGCCACCGCGATCGGCAAGGAACTGCGGCTGAAGCAGGAGTACTTTTTCGTCTCCGCCTCGCTGCAGGACATCCTGGATCGCCACCTGGCGCTGGGCTACGGCCTGGATGCCCTGCCCGACAAGGTCGCGATCCAGCTGAACGACACCCACCCGGCGATCGCGGTGGCGGAACTGATGCGCCTGCTGACGGACGCCCACGACCTGCCCTGGGGCCGCGCGTGGGACCTGACCCGGCGCACCTTCGCCTATACCAACCACACCCTGATGCCCGAGGCCCTGGAGACCTGGCCGGTGGAGCTGATGCAGCGCGTGCTGCCGCGCCACATGGGGATCATCTACCAGATCAATCACGAGTTCCTGGACGAGGTCCGCCACCGCTACCCGGGGGACAACGACCGCCTGGCACGGCTGTCCATCATCGACGAGCAGAACGGGCGGCGCGTGCGCATGGCCCATCTGGCCGTGGTCGGCTCGCACCGCGTCAACGGTGTGGCGGCACTGCACACCCAGCTGTTGCAGGAGACCCTGTTCGAGGACTTCTACAACCTGTGGCCGGAGCGTTTCGTCAACGTCACCAACGGCGTGACGCCGCGCCTGTGGATGATCCAGTCCAATCCCGCACTGACCGAGCTGCTGGGCCAGCGCATCGGCGACGACTGGCAATACGACCTGGACCGCCTGCGCGCGCTGGAACCCTTCGCCCATGATGCCGAGCTGCAGAAGGCCTTCATGGACGTAAAGCGGGCCAACAAGCAGCGCCTGGCGGACCTGGTGCGCGAGCGGACCGGCGTGGAACTGAACCCGGACGTGATGTTTGACGTGCAGATCAAGCGCATCCACGAGTACAAGCGCCAGCTGCTGAAGCTCCTGCACGTGGTGGATCTCTACCGCCGCATCCGCGCCGGCGAGGACGTCCCGCCGCGCGTGGTCCTGTTCGGCGGCAAGGCCGCGCCCGGGTACGCCCGGGCCAAGGGCATCATTCAGGTCATCAACGAGGTCGCCGACATCGTCAACAATGACCCGGCCGTCGGCGACCGCCTGAAGTGCGTGTTCTTCCCCAACTACGAGGTGAGCTCCGCCAGCATCATCATCCCGGCGGCGGATGTCTCCGAGCAGATCTCCACCGCCGGCTTCGAGGCCTCCGGCACCGGCAACATGAAGCTCGCGCTGAACGGGGCCCTGACCATCGGCACCCTGGACGGCGCCAACATCGAGATCCGCGACGCGGTCGGCGAGGAGAACATCTTCATTTTCGGCATGACCGCCGAGGAGGTCGTCGAACACCGGCGCAGCGGCCCGCGCCCCGAGGCAGTCCTGGCCGCAGAGCCCCGGCTGGCCGCGGCGGTGGAAATGATCGAATCCGGGTTCTTTACCTGCGACGACCCGGAGACCCACCGCGACCTCGGCCGCTATCTGCGCCACGAGGACCCGTTCTTCGTGATCGCCGACTACGCGGCCTACGCCGAGGCCTGCGACCGGGCGGACACCCTGTACGCCGACCGCGCCGCATGGGCCGAGGCCGCCATCCTGAACGTCGCGCGCATGGGGTACTTCTCCATCGACCGCACGGTGCGCGACTACGCCAACCAGATCTGGGACATCACGCCGGAGCCGGTGGCCCCCTCGCGCACCAACGGCGCCGCCTGACGGGCGGGCCGGCGGTCAGTCGTCCGGCAACCCCAGACGGCGCAGCCAGCCACCGGGGTTGCCCGCGCACACCAGGAACTCGGGGTTCAGCAGGCTCTCGCGCGTGTTGTAGCGCAGCTCCTCGCCATACAGGTCCGTCACGCGGCCGCCCGCGGCGCGCACCACGGCGTGGGCCGCCGCGGTATCCCATTCGCTGGTGGGCCCCAGTCGCGGATAGATGTCGGCCGCGCCCTCGGCGACCAGGCACAGCTTCAGGGAGCTGCCCATGCTGACCAGTTCGTGCGGACCCAGCCGGTCCAGCGCGCCCTTCAGGCGTTCCGCCCCGTGTGAACGGCTGCCCGCCACCATCGGGTGATCGGTGCCGATGCGATCGTGCGCCACCGCGATATCGCGCGGGGCCTGGCCTTCGTCGCGCCGGATCGCCTGGCCATCGCGGTGGCCCGCGTACAGGCGCTTGAGCACCGGGCACCAGACCACCCCCAGGACCGGATCGTGGTTGTGGATCAGCGCCACGTTCACGGTGAACTCGCCGTTGCGCTTCACGAACTCGCGGGTCCCGTCGAGGGGGTCGATCAACCAGTAGGTCGGCCACTGCCGACGCCGCGCGAAGGGCACGTCCTGCCCCTCCTCGGACAACACCGGCCAGTCCGGGTCGATATCCGACAGCCCGCCGACCAGGATACGGTGGGCGGCCAGATCCGCCTCGGTCAGCGGCGAGTGGTCGGCCTTCTCGGTGACCGCGAAACGGGTCTCGTAGAGCTCGAGAATGGCGTGGCCGGCCGCGTCGGCCAGGCTCGAAACCTCGTGCATCAGGGCAGTCAGGGCCGCATCCTTCGGCGGAGCATGCATGGGGAACTCCCGTTTTCCCGGAACATTCCCCCTAGCTTGGCAGGGTTGCGGCCCCGGGGGAACACCGGCGCGCGCCAGGAGGCCTCTATCCGTCGAGGTAGTCGCGCACCATGTACAGGGCGGCAATGGAACGCGCCTCGGTCAGGTCCTCGCGTGCAACCAGCTCCGTCAGGCGGTCCAGCGACCAGGGCACCACCTCGATCGCCTCCGGCTCGTCGCCCTCTGCGGTCTCGGGATAGAGATCCTCGGCCAGCACCAGATGCGTCTGGTGGGCCATGTAGCCGGGCGCCACGGTCAACGCGCCCAGGTGGGTCAGGCGGTGTCCGGCGTGCCCCACCTCCTCCATGATCTCCCGGTTGGCGGCGGCCAGGATGTCCTCGCCCGCCTCCATGCGCCCCTTGGGCAGGCCCAGCTCGTAGCGGTGGGTGCCGGCCGCGTATTCACGGATCAGCAGGACGGTGCGATCACGCTGCACAGGGGCGATGATCACTGCCCCGTGGCCACGACTGACCAGGCGCTCGAAACAAGTGCGCGCGCCATTGCTGAACTCGAGGTCCAGTTCCTCCACCTCGAACAGGCGGCTGCTGGCGACCGTACGCCGCCCCTGGACATCCGGCTTGTCTCGGCTCATGCCCCCTCCGGACGAGATTCAGTGGCTGTTGCGAAGCCGCACCAGGGTCCGCAGTTCGCCCTCGAACAGGGTGTCGAACATGAACCCGTGATCGGAGGTCACCACCTCGAACCCGTCCTGTTCGGCCGGCTCGGTTTCCGCGAGGCGCAGGTCGAGATCGCCCCAGCTGACGGCCATGGTGACGCGCATCGGGAAATAGCCATCGAGGAAGCGACGCACGAACGGACCGTTCTCCAGGCGATAGACGCCATCGCCCTCGTGCTCGACGATCTTCATGCGCGCGGTGACGCAGACCTCGGCGTCCTTTTCCACCCCGCGCAGGTCCACTCGATCGCCCTCGGCGCGCGCGGATTCGATGTTGCGGGTGGACTCGACCTGGAGCTCGTCGATGGTCGCCTCATTGTACACAATGACCATGCGCCGAATGGCCGCCACATCGTTGTGGCACTGGCGCAGATCGGCCCATCCGTCCTCCAGGGAGGAGGCCGTGATGCGGATCTGATTCTGGTGGTGATGCGGCGTCCGGTCCGGCTCCTCCAGCAGGAACGTCAGCTCCGGACTGGTCGTCTGGGTCTGGTCCGGGGAGACCGTCTCGCCCCACAGGGCATCATCCTCCAGCGGATCGTAGTCCGGATCATCCGGATCCATCGCCAGGGTGGGGCCCGGCAGGGCCAGAAGCGCGGCAAGAAGCGGCGCGGGCAGAAACCGCACCTGGGGTACCATGAGAGCCATAACCAATCCCCTCGATTATGTGGCCGTCTGCTGTGGACCCGCAAAACCCCGAAAAAAATCCGCACGCCCCCGCGCTCGCCGTGGACTGGAGTCGCATCGACACCGTGCTGTTCGACATGGACGGCACGCTGCTCGACCTGCACTTCGACAACCGCTTCTGGCGCGAGCTGATCCCGCGGGAGTACATCCGCTGCCAGCCGGACGACCCGGAATGCGCACGCCGCCGCCTGGAGGACGAGATGCAGCGGGTGCGCGGCAAGCTGGAATGGTACTGCGTGGATCACTGGACGCGCTTCACCGGGCTGGACATCCTGGGCCTGAAACGCGAACTGGCCCATCATATCGCCATGAAACCGCATGCCGATGCGTTGCTGGCCGCCCTGGAACGTGCCGGCCGGCGGCGGGTGCTGGTGACCAATGCCCATCCGCAGGTCTACGCCTTCAAGCACCGGCTCACCCGCATCGGCGACCATCTGGACACCATCGTCTCCGCCCACGATCTCGACTGCGCCAAGGAAGACGGCGACTTCTGGAACCGGCTGCAGCGCGTGGCCCCGTACGACCCCGGGCACACCCTGCTGGTGGACGACAACCTGCTGGCGCTGGCGAGCGCCGCCGGGGCGGGCATCGCGGAGCTGCGCGGCATGCGATACCCGGACGAGCGCGGCGAGCCCATGCACTCGGAGGACTTCGTGCTGCTGGAGTCGCTCGCGGATCTGATGTCCGGCCTGCCCGCCACGAGAGACAGGGCCGGCGATTCGGCGGCTACTTGACCGGGGTCGGCAGGTTGCGGATCAGGTCCAGGCGGATCTGCACCGGCCGGCCTTCGCACTCGCCATCCAGCCAATGATAACCATCCGCCTCGCGCACTTCGTGGGGCGTTACCTTGCCCCACCAGGCCTGGCTGGAGTCCGGCTCGGCCCAGTTCAGTTGCAGGGTCTCGCCGGTGAGGATGGCGATCTCCAGACGCTCGGAGACATGGCGGGGAATGGCGGCATCGGTCATCGTAGGGCTTCGCGGTAGTCAGTCGGGTCGGGGATGCCGGCCGCGGCGAACGCGGCGCGCCGGGCCTGGCACTGCGGGCAGCGCCCGCAGTGGCGCGATTGTGCCAGAAGGCAGCTCCAGGTGCGGCGCCAGTCGATCCCCAGCGGATCCGTCGTGGCGATGATTTCCGCCTTCGACTGCTCGATCAGCGGCGCCTCGACCTGCAGGCGCGGGACCAGGGTCCCGGCCAGCGCCGAGACCTGCTCCACGAACCCGGGCTGCGAACCCGGCCCATGCCCCTGATCCTCGCGGTTCAGGGCCAAAAGGATACGCCCGGCACCGTGGTGTTCGGCCAGGTTGACCGCCAGCGCCAGCACCAGCAGATTGCGCTGGGGCAACGGCACATGGCCGACCCAGTCGTTGCGCCGGGTGAAGGCCGCGCGCAGGGACTGCAGGTCCAGCGCGACGGGCGTCGCGCCGTAGACCCCGGCCAGATGCTCCACCGCCGCCCATTCGCGGGCCGCATTGCGCTGGCCATAGTCGACCCAGACGGCGCGCAGCACCTTGCCGGCTGCATGGCACTGCGCCAGCAGGGCGCTGCTCTCGATGCCGCCGGAGAGCAGGAGGAGATCGGGGGATTCAGGCCGAACGGATTCCATTCGGGCACCATACCGCACAGCGCGAGTAGACGGAGACCACGCGGTGATTGAACAACTACGCAGCCACTGGCAGCGCCTGCTGGGCGCCGAACGCAGCGATCGCGCCGAGGGCGATCCCGAACAGCGCCTGCAGCGCGCCGCCGCGGCCCTGATCATGGAGGTCTGCCGCGCCGACTTCGAGCTGCACGCGGAGGAGCTCGAATCGGTACGCGCCAGCCTGATCGAACTGTTCCGGCTCGACGGCGACACCGCCGACGCGCTGCTGGAGATCGCACAGGAGGAGAGCGACGCGCTGATCTCCATCCACCCGATGGTGCGCGAGGTCAATGCGGCCTTCAATGCCGAGCAGAAGGCCGACATCCTGCGCGCCCTGTGGCGCGCCGCCTGGGCCAACCGCGACCTGCACAAGCGTCAGGAGGCGGTCATCCGGCACCTCGCGGACCTGCTCTACGTGCCGCACGCCACCTTCATCCGGACCAAGCACGAGGTCCTAGGGAAACACTGATTCATGTACACGCTCGCGTTGGCACCCCAGGTTCTTCGAGACAAGGCGCGTCGTGCGGCGGGTAGTGGTTCTACCCGCAAGCGGCGCAACGCCGTATCGGGGAACCTGGGGTGCCAACCCCACAAACCATTCAATGCAGGGGCTCGGCCGCTTTTGCGCGCGCACAGCGTTGCGGTTCCCTTGTGCAGAATGACTGCACGGCAGTCACCGCGCCTTGTTCGCACGCAAAAGCGACTCGAGCGCGAGCGTATACATGAAGCAGTGTTTCCCTGGGCGATGCGGCCGACCCGAACTGAGCCAAGGGGGAACGCGGATGGGTGATCCGGGCACCCTGCTGGCCGCGCTGGCGGTGGGCATCCTCGGCGGCGTGCACTGCCTGGGGATGTGCGGCGGCATCGTCGGCGCAATCTCCATGGGCCACGGTCGCCGCGGGCCGGGGCTGGACCTGCTGCTGGCCTACAACCTCGGGCGCATGGCGAGTTACGTCATCGCCGGGGCCCTGGCCGGATGGCTGGGGGCCAGCCTGCTGGGCGGGCTGCCCGCCGGCCAGGCGATCCTGCAGGGCTTTGCCGCGATTTTCCTGATCCTGCTCGGGTTCTATCTCGCCGGGTGGTGGCCGATCCTGGCACGCCTGGAACAGGCCGGCGGGGTGCTGTGGCGCCGGATCGAACCGCTGGGGCGACGCTTCCTTCCGGTGCGCCATGCGGGGCAGGCCCTGGTGGTCGGCGGCCTGTGGGGCTGGCTGCCCTGTGGGCTGGTGTACAGCGTGCTGGCCTGGTCCCTCGGAGCCGGCGGGGCGCTGGAGGGTGCTGCGCTGATGGGCGCCTTCGCCCTGGGCACGCTGCCCAATCTTTTGCTGATGGGAGTATTCGCCGCGCGACTGGCGGCCTTCGTGCGCCGCCCCTGGGTCCGCCGGGTGGCCGGCGGCGGGGTCGCACTTTATGGCGTCTGGATGCTGCTGAGTGTGGCGATGTGATGCCTCGCCCGCCCGGGCGAGGCATCGTTCGGAAAGCCCCGGGGCTCAGTCCACGTAGAAATCGCGCGCGAAGCGCACCGGCAGCACGCGTTCGCTGCCTTCCGGAGCGATGTCGATCGCAAAGTCGAGGGTCTCCCCACTGCGCACAGTGACTTCGGACAGGAAGTAGATGGCATCGCCATCCTGGATTTCGCGGAAGCGCAGGCTGCGCATCTGGTCGTTCATGTTGGTGGCCGAACCGGTCACCTCGGCGGAAACCGCCTGCAGGCCGTTGTCGCCCCGCTCCATCACGCTGATATTGACCATCGCCCTGTTGGAACTGCGCCGCACGTCATAGGCCCGCGCGACCTCCGGGGACAGGAAGGTGGTGTTGATCACATTGTAGTGGACGACGTAATTATCGAACTCCGCCTCGTTGGCGGATGCGATCGAGCTGCCGAGAGCGACCGCCGCCAGAGCGACGAGAAAGCCGGTAAAGACCCGATGCACTCTTGCCATGGCTGACTCCTTTGCCTGGTTGGGAAAGCGGGGCCCTGTGGCGAAAGGCTTTCAGGAACCCCTGACTTCGAGTCTAGCCGCTTTTGCGCCCGTTGAAACGGGGGTGACCACCACCAGAATCCGAGGAGCCAATCGCGCCTCAGAAAGAGCGCACGATAATCAGCAGGATATAAAGCCCGACCAGGGCGATCATTGGCGAAAAATCGATCGCGCCGGTGTTCGGCAGGGCCCGGCGGAGCGGCCCGAGTATGGGGCGGTTCACCGCCCCCGCCAGGCGCATGATCGGGTTGTTCGCGGCACCGCCACCCCCGGCCTGGATCCAGCTCATCACCACCTCGGCGATCAGCGCGATGATGAATACCCAGATCACGGTGGTCAGCAGCTCGCGGATCGCCACGGCCAGGATGATCCCGACCCCGACATCCACACCGACGATGAGCACCCGCAGCCAGATCTCGATGAACTTGAGCACGACCATCAGCACGACCGCCGCCAGGTCGAGCCGCCCCACCGACGGGATCACCGGCCGCAGCACCCGCAGCGGCGGATCGGTCAGCATCACGATGGTCTGCGAGATCGGGTTGTAGTAGTCGGCCCGAACCAGGCCGAAAATCGTTCGCAGAATCAACAGGATGATGTATATCCCGAAGACAACGCTGACGAGGAAGATGGCAATCTCTTGTCCGGTTCCAGCGGCGGGCATGCGGGCTCCTTCGATCCGACAGGTTAATCGCTCATTCTCCGGCAAGGTCGGCGGGATGCCAAGCTGCGGCGCGCAGCCTGTCCCGGCCGCGCGGCTCAGCCGCCGCTGCGGGCGTCCATGCAGTCACGCACCCGGGTGGCGATCTCCTCGATGGACAGCTCGGTGACATCCAGGTGGGGGATCCGCCAGATATCGAAGAATTCCTGGATCGCCACGCATTCCGCCCGGCACTGCGCCAGACTGGCGTAGCGGCTGTCGGGCCGACGGCCCTCGCGGATCTGCGCCAGACGCTGCGGGGTGATCGTCAGTCCGACCAGGCGCCCGCCCAGCCCCCGCAGCCCCTCGGGCATATGCGGGATATCACCCTGACGCAAGTCCTCCGGCACCAGGGGGTAGTTGGCGGCGAACAGCCCGTAGTTCATGGCCAGGTAGAGGCTGGTCGGCGTCTTGCCCGAGCGCGAGGCCCCCAGCAGCACTACATCGGCGACCGACAGGTCCTGGGTGGCGAGACCATCGTCATGGGCCAGGGTATAGTTCAGCGCCTCGATGCGCCGGTCGTAGCGGCTGACATCGCCCATACCGTGGGCGCGGCCGGAGACCGACTGCGATGCCACCCCCAGCAGCTGTTCCAGCCGCTCCACCTGTTCGCCAAAGACGTCGATCACCGGGACCGGGCTGTGGCGCAGGTCGGCCCGCAGGTCGGCGTTGGCCAGGGTGGCCACCACCAGCGCGGGCTGGGGGCCGTCCGCGGCCCGGGCGAACACGCTGGCCAGGCGGCCGGGCGTCTGTACGAAGGGCAGCCGGTGCCACGCGGGGTCGACATCCGGGAACTGAGTGAACAGGGAGCGCGCTAGCGTCTCCGCGGTGATCCCGGTCCCGTCCGAGACCAGATAGACCTGCGGGCACTGGGCGACGGGACCCGTCATCACCGCGACCCTTCGCCCGCGCCCCGTACGCTGGCCAGCTGCTCCCAGGTGGACAACAGCGAATCCGGATTCAGCGACAGGGAATCGATGCCCTCGTTCATCAGCCAGACGGCCAGCTCGGGGTAGTCGGAAGGGGCCTGGCCGCAGATCCCGACATACTTGTCGGCTCGCCGCGCGGCACGGATCGCCATGCTCAAAAGCGCCTTCACCGCATCGTTGCGTTCGTCGAAGGAATCGGCGACCAGGCCCGAATCGCGATCCACCCCAAGGGTCAGCTGGGTCAGGTCGTTGGAACCGATGGAAAAACCGTCGAAGTGCTCGAGGAAGCGCGCCGCCAGCAGCGCGTTGGACGGGATCTCGCACATCATCACGATCTTCAGGCCGTTCTCTCCGCGGCGCAGGCCCTCTTCGCCGAGCACCCGGATCACGTCCTCGGCCTCGGCGAGGGTGCGCACGAACGGGACCATGACCTGCACGTTGTCCAGGCCCATGTCGTCGCGCACCCGCCGCAATGCTTCGCACTCCATCGCGAAGGCCGGACGGAAGGTCTCCGATCGGTAGCGCGAGGCCCCGCGAAAGCCCAGCATCGGGTTTTCTTCCTGCGGCTCGTAGCCGCGCCCCCCGATCAGGTGGGCGTACTCGTTGGACTTGAAGTCGGACAAGCGCACGATCACCGGCTCCGGTGCGAAGGCCGCCGCCAGTGTCGCGATGCCCTCGGACAGCTTGCGCACGAAGAACTCGCGCGGGCCGTCGTCGAATCCATGCAGCCGCTCGGCGATGCGTTCCTGTACGTCGGATTCCAGCCGGTTCGGATCCTCGGCGTAGTCCAGCAGCGCCAGCGGGTGCACGCCGATGGTGCCGTTGATGATGAACTCCAGCCGCGCCAGCCCGATCCCGGCATGTGGCAGCTGCGAGAAGGCATAGGCGCGTCCCGGGTTGGCCACGTTCAGCATCAGCTTGACCGGCAGCTCGGGCAGCTCGCCGATATCGGTCTTCTTGACCTGGTATTCCAGCTTTCCCGGATACACGTGACCGTCGTCGCCCTCGGCACAGGAGACGGTCGCCTGCATGCCGTCGGAGAGCACCTCGGTCGCATTGCCGCAGCCCACCACCGCCGGGATTCCCATCTCGCGGGCGATGATCGCCGCATGACAGGTGCGCCCGCCGCGATTGGTAACGATCGCGGCGGAGCGCTTCATGATCGGCTCCCAGTCCGGGTCGGTCATGTCCGCGACCAGGATGTCGCCTTCCTCCATGGTGTGCATGGCATCCGGCGAGTCCAGCACGCGCACGACACCGGCCCCGATCTTCGCGCCGATCGCGCGGCCGGTCACCAGTGGCCCCGCCTCGTGCGATGCAAGTTCGTAGCGCTCGCCCGCGCCCAGCTCGACGCGGCTCTCCACCGTCTCCGGACGCGCCTGCACGATGAACAACTCGCCGGTCTCGCCGTCTTGCGCCCACTCGATGTCCATCGGCCGGCCGTAGTGCTGCTCGATCGCCACCGCATAGCGCCCGAGCTGCTCGGCGTCGGCATCCGACAGGCAAAAGCGCTGGCGCAGGTCCTCCGGGGTATCTTCGGTACGGGTACCGTCCTCGGTCAGCACCATGCGCACCGCCTTGGTGCCGAGTGTGCGGCCGATAATGGCGCGCTTGCCGGACGCCAGGGCCGGCTTGTAGACCTGGTATTCGTCGGGGTTCACCGCGCCCTGCACGACCGTCTCGCCCAGGCCCCAGGCCCCGGTAATGAACACCGCATCGCGGAAGCCGCTCTCGGTATCCAGGGTAAAGATCACGCCGCTGGCGCCGACGTCCGAGCGCACCATGCGCTGGATGCCGGCCGACAACGCGACCTCGTCGTGGGCGAAGCCGTTGTGCACGCGATAGGCGATCGCGCGGTCGTTGTACAGGCTCGCGAAACACTCGCGCAGACGCTGCAGCAGAGCATCGATGCCGCGCACGTTGAGGAAGGTCTCCTGCTGCCCGGCGAACGAGGCCTCGGGCAGGTCCTCGGCGGTAGCCGACGAACGCACGGCGACCGGGACATCATCGCCCAGTTGCGCGTAATGCTCGCGCACCGCCTGCTCCAGCTCGCCGGGCAGCTCCGCCTGCTCGATCCAGCCGCGCACCTCGCGCCCGGCGGCGCGCAGGGCCTCGATGTCGTTGATATCCAGATCCGCCAGGCGCGCCTTGATCTGTTCGTCCAGCCCGTCCTTTCCGAGCAGGGCGCGATAGGCGTCCGCAGTGGTGGCGAACCCGCCGGGCACCCGAACCCCGGCCGCACCAAGCTGTCCCAGCAACTCCCCTAGCGAGGCATTCTTGCCGCCCACCTTCGCGACATCGTTCATGGTCAGGTCGGCGAGATCGACTACCCAGTGCATGGCGACTCCTGGACTAGTGACAAGGGTGGCAATAGTTCCGTGACTTTGTGAAGCCATTAACATGGACGAACCACTATGATCAGCTAGGCTTTGCCGTTTTGTAACCTTCAGGAGACTGCGTGACTGTTCCAGCCGCCCGTCGTTCCAGCTTAACCCACTCCATCGTGCCGACCATGTTGCTCGGCCTCGCACTCCTCGCGCAATCCGCCGCAGCCCACGAGTCGGGCCCCTCCATGGCGATCCTGGGCGCGGTGGAGGACGTGCACATCGTCGAGGAGGACGTTGTGCTGGAGGCGCGTATGGACACGGGCGCGACCTCGTCCTCGCTGAACGCCCTGAACAAGGAGCGTTTCGAGAAGGACGGCGAGGACTGGATCCGCTTCGACATCATCGACCCGGACGACGAGGACGCACGCATTACCCTGGAACGCCCGATCGAGCGAATCGTCCGCATCCGTCGCCACAGCGGCGAGTCGCAGGAGCGGCCAGTGGTGCGCATGGAGTTCTGCATTAGCGACCGGCTCCTGCGCGCCGACACCAGCCTGATCGACCGCACGGCACTGACCTATCAAGCCCTGATCGGTCGCAGCCACATGGCCGGCCATATCCTGGTCGACTCGGGCGAGGAGCACCTGCGTGCGCCCGACTGCGCGGCGGATGACCAGTGAAGCGCTTTCACCTCCCGATCCTGATCGTGCTGCTGAGCGCGGTCGGACTCGGTGTCTTCGCCTACAAGGTCAGCGCGCTGGGGATGCCCCTGCAGCCGGATGCCACCGCCGAGACCTGGCAGGTGGAGGCGCGCGTGCGCTACCAGCCCACTGGTGGCGCAGGCACGGTCGAGCTGCGCATCCCGCACCGCCTGCCCAACTTCTCCATCTTGGACGAAGGGTTCGTCTCGCGCGGCTACGGCCTGAACACCGTCACGCAGGCGGAGGACCGGCTGGCCCAGTGGACCACGCGCCAGCCGCGCGGCGAGCAGGTGCTGTACTACCGCGCCACGCTCTACCGCGACGGCAATGACCGCTCTGAGTCCGAATATCCGGGACCGGTCGCGGTCCCCGACTGGACCGAGCCTTTCCGCTCGGCCGCCGAGGCCCTGATCGACGATGTCCGCGGGCGATCCTCGGACATCCAGAGCTTCGCCTCGGTGCTCGTCAACGACCTCGCCAACGCCGCACCATCATCAAACGCGGCGGTGTTCATCGAGAGCGACGACAATCGCGCACGCCGCACCGAGACCCTGATCGAACTGCTCGCCACGGCCCGCATCCCCGCCCGGCAGGTAACCGCCCTGCAACTGGTGGACGGGCGCCGGGATATCGAACCGCAGACCTGGCTGGAGGTCCACAACACCCGGCGCTGGGTACCCATCGACCCGGAAACGGGCGAGATCGAATATCCGTCGGACGTGGCCGTCTGGAGCCACGGGGATGCCCCGCTACTGGAAGTGACGAATGGCGAGAATGCCGAGGTCCGGTTCGCGGTGTCGCGCGGGGTGCAGGACGCCCTCGCGACCATCCAGCGCTTCGGCGACACCCTGGACACCCGTATCCTGGACTTCTCCACCCTGAACCTGCCACTGGGCACACAGAACACCTACCGGGTGCTGCTGATGGTGCCCCTGGGCGCGATGATCATCGTGTTCCTGCGCAACGTAGTCGGTGTGCAGACCTTCGGGACCTTCATGCCGGTATTGATCGCGCTGTCCTTCCGCGAGACCCAGCTGCTGGCGGGGATCATCCTGTTCACCCTAATCGTGTCGCTGGGCCTCGCGGTGCGCTTCTATCTCGAGCACCTCCGACTGTTGCTGGTACCGCGTCTGGCGGCGGTGGTCAGTGTGGTCATCATGCTGATGCTGGGGATCAGCGTGCTGTCGCACCAGCTCGGCCTGGAACGGGCCCTGGCGCTGTCACTGTTCCCCATGGTCATCCTCGCGATGACCATCGAACGCATGTCGGTCGTATGGGAGGAACACGGCCCGGCCGACGCCATCACCCAGGGCATCGGCAGCCTGGTGGTCGCGGCCGCCGCCTACGGCCTGATGGCCAACCGCCAGCTGGAGCACCTGCTGTTCGTGTTCCCGGAACTGCTGCTGGTACTGCTGGCCGTGACCCTGCTGATCGGGCGCTACACCGGCTACCGCCTGACGGAGCTGTTCCGTTTCGGCCGCATCCAGGACGCGATGCGGAGGCCCGACTGATGCCCGCCTGGCTCCCGCGCTTCGTCCGTCCACGCGTCCTGAAGGAACAGGGCATCGTCGGCATGAACGCCCGCAACTCCCGCTACATCGCGGCCTGGAATGCCCGGCGCTTCTACCCGCGGGTCGATGACAAGCTGCAGACCAAGCAACTGGCGCTGGATGCCGGCTTGTCGGTACCCGATCTCTACGGGGTCGTGCGCACCCACCGCCAGATCCGTGACGTGCGCCGCCAGCTGCGGGACTACGAAGACGGCTTCGTGATCAAGCCGGCGCATGGCGCCGCCGGCGATGGCATCCTGGTGATCGAGGGCTGGCGCGGCGATCGTCCGCGCCGGGCGGGCGGCCGCGCCATGGAGCTGAGCGAGCTGGACGATCACATCTCCAACGTCCTGTCCGGCATGTACAGCCTCGGCGGGCGCCCGGATGTCGCCATGATCGAGCAGCGGGTGCGCTTCTCCTCGGTCTTCGACGCGGTCTCGCATCGCGGCGTGCCCGACATTCGCACGGTGGTCTATCGCGGCTACCCGGTGATGGCGATGATGCGCCTGCCAACCCAGGATTCCGACGGCAAGGCCAACCTGCACCAGGGCGCGGTCGGCACGGGCATCGACCTCGGTTCCGGCCGCACCATCGGCGGGGTGCGCTACAACAAGCCCTGCCGCGAACACCCCGACAGCGAGCAGAGCATCGTCGGGTTGCAGATCCCCGGCTGGGAACAGCTGATGGAGCTCGCCGCCGGCTGCTTTGAACTGAGCCAGCTCGGCTACCTGGGAGTGGACGTGGTCATCGACGCCGACCGCGGTCCACTGATCCTGGAACTCAACGCCCGTCCAGGCCTTGCCATCCAGATCGCCAACGGCGAGGGCCTCGACCACCGGATCACCGCCGTGGACGCGCACATGGTGGCGCGCGAGACCGAACCGTCGGCCGAACGCGCCCGCTGGGCGGCGGAGATCTTCGCCCGTCCGGACGCCACGCGCCCCGCAAAGCTCGACTCCGAACCCGCGGCCGACGCCGAACCCGCCTGATCCCCGGGGCGGTTACGGACACGGTAAGCGTTTGGGCTATGCTAGGCGCATGACTGCCGCCGCCGAGACCCAGACGCCGGACATCGAACAGGCCCTCGCCGACGCCGAGCGTGTCTGTGCCCGCCATGGCGCACGCCTGACCGAGCAACGTCGGCGCATCCTCGAACAGATCCTGCGCACCGACGGCGTGATCAAGGCCTACGACCTAATTCACGCCCTGTCCTCCGACGATCACAGCATCAAGCCACCAACGGTCTACCGCACCCTGGCCTTCCTGCTGGAGCAGGGGCTGATCCACCGCATCGAGAGCCTCAATGGATTCGTCGCCTGCTCGCATCCCGGGGAGCGCCACGAATCCGCACTGATGATCTGCGACGGCTGCGGCCAGATCACCGAATTCCACACCCCGGAGCCGGCCAGCCGCGCGCTGGAGGACGAAGCCGAGGCCCAGGACTTCGCCATCGAGTCACGCATGGTGGAACTGCACGGCCAGTGCGGCGACTGCCGCCGGGGTCGGCAGGACCGCGCCTGACGCCTTTATCGGCTCGTCCCGCTCGACCCCGCTCCTCGTGACATCCGCCGCACCCACGCTTGAGGCATTCCCGCCCATCCTGCGAGCGGATACCCGCCTGATCGTGCTGGGCAGCTTTCCCGGCGTGGCGTCGCTGGAGGCCCGGGCCTACTACGCCCACCCGCGCAACCAGTTCTGGCCCATTGTCGGGCGGATCCTCGGCGAACCCTTCCCGGAGCTGGACTACCCGGAGCGCATCCAGCGCCTGCTCGACCACGGCGTGGGCCTCTGGGACGTATACGGGGCCTGCTCGCGCGAGGGGAGCCTGGACAGCGCCATCCGTGAGCCAGTGCCCAACGATCTCGCCCGGCTGACCCGCGAGGCCCCGGGCCTGCGCGTCATTATCCACAACGGCGCCGAGAGCGCGCGGCGCATCCGCGAGACCCGCGCCCTGGGCGTCGAGGCCCTGCGCCTGCCCTCCACCAGCCCCGCCAACGCCCGCCTGAGCCTGGCCGAAAAACTGGAGCCCTGGCGCGCGGCCTTCGCGAGCGCCGGCCTTCCGCGCGCCTGACCGACAAGCACCGCTGCGAAGAATTGGGGTTGAATACAAGACTGTTATTGTATAACGTTTATCACCGTATCGTTACGCTATAACAATTCACTTCCGTTGATCGGCACTCACTGCCCTGACCCTGAGCAGAGAACTGCCCCGCAACAAGGAGCCCGACATGCCCCGCACCCCCTACACTCGCCCCGTCCTGGCCGGCCTGACCGCCCTCACCCTCGCCGCCCCCGGAGCCGCTGCTGCACAGTGGAGCGCCGGTAGCGAAGACTCGTCCTGGGGCGTCGACGTATCCCTGATCCTCGAGGGCATCTATTTCAATGAGCTCTCGCATGGAAACGATTCGCCCGCCGGCTTCGGCGATGGCCACGACCACGGTCATGACCATGGCCATGACCACGATCATGGGTTCGACGACGGCTTCAACATGGGACATTCCGAGCTCGCACTGAACGCCCAACTGGGCGACCTGTTCGATGGCGTCCTGATTCTGGGCTTTGACGACAGCGATATCGAGGTCGAAGAGGCCTACCTGACCACCCGCGCCCTGCCCGGCGGTTTCCAGGTCAAGGCCGGTAAATTCCTGTCCGACATCGGCTACATCAACAGCCGGCACCCCCATGACTGGGACTTCGTCAAGCGCCCACTGGTCAACGAATACCTGTTCGGTGACCACGGGCTGCACGACACCGGCGTGCAGGCCACCTGGATCGCACCAACGGAAATGTATACCCAGTTGGGTGTCGAGCTGCTCCAGGGCGACCAGGACGAAGGGATTGCCGCTTTTGATAGCGACCTCCCGGTCTCGTCAAAGAGCGGGCCGCGCGTCGCCACCGCCTTCGCCAAGTTCGGACCGGATCTAGGCGCCGATCACGCAGTGCAATTCGGTGTTTCCGGTGGGTATGTTGCCCAGACCGGCCTCGCCGAAGAACACGGCGATCATGCCCATGGTCTTGAGGGCGACGCCTGGTTCGCCGGCCTGGATGCGGTCTACAAGTACAGTTCGGGCCGCGCCTATGGCCACGGCGACTGGAACCTGAAGGGCGAATACTTCTACATGCGCCAGAGCCTGGATCAGTACGAAGGTCATGAGCACCACGACCATATGGACTGGGAACGTGCCGGAAGTCTGGCGACGAAACAGGATGGCCTCTACCTGGAGGGCGTTTACGGATTTGCGCCGCGCTGGGAAGCCGGCCTGCGGACCGAAGCGCTGGGTCTGACCAATGACGCCGTAGAAGGTAGCCACCATCACGGGCACGACTATTTCGAGGTCGAGTCCATGGGCACCTCCTATCGCCACTCCGCCCAGGTGACCTTCCGGCCCGTGGAGCCCGTCTTTCTGCGCGCCCAGCTGTCGCAGAACGACTTCGTTGACGACCACGGCCATCGCGACCGCGGCCTGGAGTTCATGTTGCAGCTGAACGTGGCCCTCGGCGCCCACGGCGCCCACCGCTTCTAAGCAACAGTCGACCTCGCGAGGCCGGTAGAGACTGCTCCCGTCCCGGCCGGCCTCCACCCATATCCCCATCTGAAAGGAGTCACGCATGTCCTGGCGCAAGACTCGCATCCGCATAACCCGAACACTCGCCACCCTCGCCTCGGTGGTATTCCTGGCCCTGCTCCTTCTGCCGTCGCAGGCCGCCGCCGGACTGAACATCGTCGCCACCACCTCGACCCTCGGCGCCCTGGCCCGCGAGATCGGCGGCGACGAGGCCGAAGTCCGCGTCCTCGCGCCGCCGGACCGTGACGCGCACTATCTCGATGCTCGCCCCAGCTTCATGGCGGCCCTGCGCCGAGCCGACATGCTGCTCGAGATCGGCGCCGGCCTCGAGGAGGGCTGGCTGCCGGCCGCCCAGCGCGGCGCCAACAACCGCGCCATCAACTCCGGCCAACCGGGGCACTTCCGGTCGGCGGACATGATCGAACTGCGCCGTTCCATCACCCTGGACGGGCCGAACATGGGGCACGTCCACGAGGAAGGGAACCCCCATTTCAATGCCGATCCGCTGCGCATGGCCCAGATCGCCACCGCCCTGGGTGAACGCATGGGCCAGCTGAGCCCGGATCATGCCGCCGCCTTCATGGAACGCGCCGAACGCGCTGCCGATCGCCTGCGCAATCACGCCGAGACCCTGGCCGAAAAGGTAGCGCCGGACCAGCGCATCGTGGTCTACCACGAGGACCTCGACTATCTGGAAGAGTGGCTGCCGGTCGAGATCGTCGGCTACCTGGAGCCGGCCCCGGGCATCCCGCCCACCGCGCGCCACCTGCGCAGCCTGGTCAGTGATCTCGAAGGTACCGAGGGCACCATCCTGTACGCCGAATTCCAGCCGCCGCGCGGCGCCGAGTTCCTCGAACGCAACCTGGGCTGGTCGAGCCATGCGGTCCCTCTGGATCCGCCGGCCGACTCCAGCCTGGATGGCTACCTGGACCTGATGACCACCTGGGCGCAAACGCTGCCCCAGCGCTAACCCAGGGTGAAACATCTTCCTCACGATCGGGCCCGGAAAATGCTTTCCGGGCCCGATATCATTCAGGCTCCTCCAACGATTTCGAGTCCGCATGCCCCCTCAAACCGCCCTGCACGCACAGGCCGCACACCTCGGCTGTGATCATCCGGTGCTGGGCCCGCTGTCCCTCGAGGTACCCACCGGGGCCCGATGGGGCTTGACCGGCCCGAACGGCATCGGCAAGTCGCTGCTGCTGAAGGCCGTGACCGGCCAGGCTCGGGTCCACGCAGGCACCCTGCAGCTTGGCCCCGCGACGCGTGTCAGCCTGCTGGCGCAGGACCACCCCCGGCGGGACCCCTGGCCCTTGTGCGGTCACGACTGGTTCCGGGCGATGGGCGCCACCCCGCCCGATCAACCCCGGGTGCAGGCCTTGCTGGATCGCCGGCTCGATCGCCTGAGTGGCGGCCAGTGGCAGTTGCTGCGTCTGGCTGCGGCCCTGCACAGCAGCACCGACCGGCCACCGGGGGAACGCCTGATCCTTCTGGACGAGCCCGCCAACCACCTCGACGCCGAGGTACGCGGCGATGCGGTCGACCTGATTGCCTCCCTCCCGGCCGAAACGACACTGGTGATGACCAGCCACGACGACGAGTTCCTGCAGGCCGTCGGGGTAGAGAACCATCCACTGACGGACTACCTCGATGCTCGGTGACCTGCTGTTCGTACCGTTTGTCTCCGGGCTGCTGGTCACGGCTGTGCTGGCCCTGGCCGGAGCCGGGCTGTTCCTGCGCGGTTCGGTCTGGCAGGCCCTGGCACTCGGGCAGTGGGCCGCGGCCGGGGGCGTACTGGCGTCGGTCGTGCACTGGCCGGTGCTGCCTGTGGCCCTGGCACTCGGGGCCGGAGTCATGGCCCTGCTGCAACGCAGCTCTGACCGCGAGCGCCTGCCGCTGGCCGTTTTTCTGGCCGGACTGGCGGCGGTGACATTGCTGGCCGCCAATTTCGCGCAGGCCAGCCTCGCCGCGGCCGCCTGGGCCGAGGGCCAGCTGTATTTCGCCGGCCCCCGCGAACTATGGGCAGTGGTCGCGCTCGGGTTGGCCAGCCTCGTGCTCGCGCCCGGGCTGTACCACGTCTGGCGGCACGCGCAGCTCGCCCCCGACGTCCCCGGCACGCGCAGCCCGCGCGCGTGGTTGCGCCTCACGGAGGTCGCCTGGCTGGTGGCCGCGGTGGTGCTGGGCAGCATGGTACTGGGGCTGCCCGCCGCCCTCGCCACGCTGCTCCTGCCCGCCTGGGGTGCCGCCTATCTCGCGCGCAATCTGCGCGGATTGTTCCTGTGGGCCCAGGCCCTGGCCCTCGCGGGCTTCCTGATCGCCTGGAGCGTCAGCCTGCCGCTGGATCAGCCGTTTGCGCCGGTACTCGTCCTGGTCAATGTCGGCCTCGCCCTGGCGGCCCGACTGCTCGCAATGTCACGTCCCTGAAACGATCAAAAGGTCACCCCGGAGCAGAACCATGACCTCGAAGCTACCCTCCCATGGCGTACCCCCATCCGGCGGGCCGAAGCGCCAGGGCACCCACTCGCCGATCTTCCAGGCGATCGAGAAGCTGCAGGGCGACCGACCTTGGGGAAGTGTGCTCGATGCCGGCACCGGACGCGCATCCATCGAGTGGATCTGTGCGCTGGAGACCGCGCGCTGGACGGCCGTCACGGCCTCGCAGGAGATGGCGAACACGGTGAAGAAGGCGGCAGGAAAAGGCCGGCGACGCGAAGATCGCATCCTCGTCGGCAACTGGATGTCCGACCAGCTCCTGTTTGGCGAGCGTTTCGACACCGTCCTGCTCGACTACTTCATCGGAGCAATCGAGGGCTTCTCGCCCTACTGGCAGGACCGCGCGCTGCATCGGCTGCGGCCCCACGTGGGCGAGCGGCTGTATCTCGTCGGCGTGGAACCCTATGTACTGACCGAACCCAAGACCGAGTCCGACCGCATCGTGCGCGAAATCGGCCGCCTGCGGGATGCCTGCCTGCTGCTCGCGGGGAACCGCCCCTATCGCGAATACCCTTCGTCCTGGGTCATGCGCCATCTCGGAATCGCCGGCTTCCGGGTTCTGGATGTCCGCTATTTCCCGATTCACTACCGCGAGCGCTTCGTCAACGGCCAGCTCGACCTGTGCCTGCGCCAGCTGTCGCACTTCAATGACGATGGCCTGGCAAAGGCCATGCACCAGAAGATCGAGGCGCTGCGGGAAACCGCCCTGCCGCTGGCCCGAAGCAAGGAGGGCCTGCGGCACGGGGCGGATTACCTGATCGCAGCCGAGCCGATGGCCGACCGGCATCGCAGCCTGCCCGACGCGGCAGGCACCCCGCAGTCAGTGCCGTCCGGGCCGTAGCACGGGCTACGCCATCGCCCCCCCCTGGGCCCGAACAGGCCTCAGTCCGCTTGACAATGCACCGCAAGTGCGTATGATTCTCATTTAGATGCGCAGCCCGGACAGCTGTGTGTCGCCAGGACGAAAGGTGGCTTCCTGCCTTTGGTCTCTCCAACCTCCGTAAGCATTGCCGCCGGATTGCGTATCCGGCGGCTTTTTTACGTGTCCACACGCTTGCCGAAGAGCGACCTGGCAGATGCCTGACCAACCCCACCGCCTTGTGGCGGTCCACGCTCCAACTGGCTGCTTCAGCGTTCCGCTGACGGCAGACGCACGACCCGCGCGACGGCATCGTGTGCATGCAGACTCTCGCGGTGGCGGACCTGGACGCGATAGCCGCGGGCGGAGTACTCCGGGCGCAGGGCGCTGTCCAGGCGCCGTACGGCGTCTTCGCAGAACATCAGGTTGCGGCCGTTGGCGAGCGCGAAGGCCTTCTCGTCGACGCGCTTTACCGCCGTTTGCAGGGCGGTGCCCAGCGCCTGTTCCACGCGATCAATCAGATCGGGCAGGGGCAGCGTTGATACCAGCGGTTCCAGACCGACCGTGACGGTTGCCTCGCTGCGCTGGCTGTGGGGGGTCGCGACAATCCCCTCGGCCCGGCCCAGCCATTCGCGCACGGTTGCCGCATCCACAGCCGCTCGCGTGAAGTCACGGTCGAACTGTTCCTGGATCGCCTGCCGCGCCAGGGCGGCGGAGCAGGGACAGGTGGAGGAATAGCCCACCTGAACCTCCAGTTCCAGGGACACCGCCCCGGACTCGCTGCGTGCAGCGATCCTGAACGGGTAGCGCTTCCAGCCCGCGGCGGCACTGACCAGGGCCGGCCGTTCCAGCGGCAGCTCCCCGGCCAGACGAACCTCGGCCACGCTGGACAGGCCATCGTGCGAAGCCAGAAACGCCTCGAGCACGCCACACAGCCGCGCAAGGTCCAGCTCACGAGACTCCAGCTGTCGCAGGGCCCCGTAGAGCCGTGACATATGGATGCCGCGCGCGCCCGCGTCGTCGAGGCTCACCCCCGCGCTGGCTCGAGCGATCACTGGCTGGCCGGTCAGATACAGCGGAAGGGTGATGTCTTCCATACCCACCCAGTCGAGCGCAGAGGCGTGCGTAGCAGCCGACGCGGCAATATCCGGTAGCGGATCGGTCGCGGAGGTTTCCGTATCCGGCGAGGCCGTAGACACACAGGTAGAGGACATAAGACACCTTTTTGCAGGCGGGTCGACCCCATCACAGGACGGTGGCCGATCCGTGTTGTCGGGGCGCAATCGAAACGTTATGGTATAACATCCTGATCGCAACCGACGGAACCCCATGACCCGCGACGAACTGCTGGCCATGCCTGCCGCGGCCTACATGAACGAGGCCCAGCTCGCGTACTTCCGCGAGCGCCTGCTCGAAATGCGCGACGAGATCCTGGCCGACATGGAGGGCGCCCGGGACGGATTGCGCGACAACGAACGCACCCCGGACGAGCTTGACCGTGCGGCAATGGAGGAGTCGCGCCTCCTGTCGATGCGGGTGCAGGAGCGCGAAGGCCGCCTGCTGCGAAAGATCGATGCGGCCCTGCATCGCATCGAAACCGGCGATTACGGCTACTGCGAGGTGAGCGGCGAACCGATCGGTCTGCCCCGCCTGCTGGCACGCCCGACGGCGACCCTGTGCATCGAGGTCAAGGAACGCCAGGAAAAGGCCGAACACGTGTTCGTTCGCTGAGCCTGCCCAACCCTTCCATCCGGGCACATTCCGACGCCCGGGCATCCCGATTCCCTGGAGGTACCATGAAACGTCTTCCCGTCACCGTCCTCTCCGGCTTTCTCGGCGCCGGCAAGACCACACTGCTGAACAACATCCTGCACAACCAGTCGGGGCTGCGCGTCGCGGTCATCGTCAACGACATGAGCGAGGTCAACATCGACAGCGCCCTGGTGCGCGGCGGCCAGGATGCCGTAACACGTACCGATGCCCGCATGGTCGAGATGACCAACGGCTGCATCTGCTGCACGCTGCGGGACGACCTGCTGGTGGAGGTGCGCCGCCTCGCCGAATCCGGGCAGTACGACTACCTGGTCATCGAATCCACCGGCATTTCCGAACCCATGCCGGTCGCGGCCACCTTCGCCTTCCGCGACGAAGACGGCCAGTCCCTGGACGATGTCGCCCGCCTCGACACGATGGTCACGGTGGTGGATGCAGGTGCCCTGCTGCAGGACTACGCGTCCAGCGATTTCCTGGGCGACCGCGGCGAATCCCTGGGGGAGGAAGACGACCGTACCGTCGTTGACCTGCTGGTGGATCAGATCGAGTTCGCGGACGTCATTGTCCTGAACAAGGTGGATCGCCCGTCGCCGGAACAACTGGATACCGTCCGCAGCGTCGTGCGCGCCCTGAACCGGGACGCCAGAATCATCGAAACCACACACGGCCAGGTCGCGCCGGAGTCCCTGCTGGGAACCGGACGCTTCGACTTCGACCGCGCGTCCCAGGCCGCCGGCTGGGCCCAGGAGATGATGGGTGGCCACACCCCGGAGACCGAGGAATACGGCATCTCCAGCATCGTATACCGCGTCAATCGGCCATTTCATCCGGAACGCTTTTTTGCCCTGCTGCACGAGGAATGGCCTGGCATCATCCGCAGCAAGGGCTGGTTCTGGCTGGCTTCGCGCCCCGACTGGGCCGGCACCCTGTCTCAGGCCGGAGGCGCGCTGACCCACCATGCCGCCGGATTCTGGTGGGCCGCCGTACCCCCCGAAAAGCGCCCGACCGACGAAGACTGGTGGGCAACCGCAATCGCTCCCGTCTGGGATGAGCATTTCGGCGATCGGCGCCAGGAAATCGTGCTGATCGGCATCCACATGGACGCGGATGCGATGCGCAAACGTCTCGACGCCTGCCTGCTCACCGACGACGAGATGCTGGAAGGCCCGGAACGCTGGCTGAGCTACGCGGACCCCTTCCCGGTCTGGCGCCTGGAGGCCGAGACCGCAGAGCGCGAGGCGGAAGACCCGGCAACCAGCGAAACCCGGTCGGACGTCCCCGCATGACGGCTACTCAAACCTCGCCACCGGCCGCGAACGCGCGTTCGCGGCACCGCTTTGTCGACCGGGCTGTCGAGCTCAAGGGCATTCACCGCCGCGATGTGAATGCCCTTATATGGCGGCGGTGCATGGATGCCCCGTTGCAGGAGCAGGCCGGTGCAATGGCCGCGAGTGAAAGCGGCATGATCCTGGACACCTCCTGCCGGCCGGACCAGGTGCGTGAACGGCTTCTGGAGCACAGTGACCTGTCCCCGTTCAGGATCCACCGTCTGGCATACGACCTCGAGCGGCTGGCACACAATTTCGCGGTGGTCGCCCACGCGCTCAGCGTCCGCATCCAGCTCGAGGTCCTGCACGATCAGCCGTGTCCGATGTTCCATGTGGACAACAACGTCCTGCGAATGGTCTGCAGCTACACCGGCCCCGGGACCGAATATGCAGACGATCGCTACGTAAACCGGGACCGGCTGCGTTGTGGTGATAACGAAGGCGTTCTCGGGGGGCATGCACCGGTGACGCTGGGGACCGGGTCCGTCATCCTCATGAAAGGCGAGCGCTCACCCACTTGCGGCGGCCTGGGGGCGGTCCATCGTTCGCCGCCACTGGCGGACAATGCCCGACGCCTGCTCGTGCGGCTCGACTACCCCTGATCGAACCATCCCGCAGCTCCCACAAGAAGCCAGGGAGACGCGGAGCGATCGCAGGATCCGCGTCTTGCCGCAAAAACTGCGCTTCCTTGCTTGACTCCCTCCTCCCCTTCGAGGAACATGGATGCGAATGGTTCTCGTTTGCAAGGAGTCAATATGTTCACTCTCGACGCATGGCTTGAAAATCCCGCCCCCTCGCTGCGGATCATCGACGATCACTCCCGCCGGGTCGTGGCCGAGTGGCGCGGGCAGGAACTCCGGGATCTGCTGGACTCCGGCATCATTGCCCCGACCGATTGCTGCGGCCCGCAGAGCCGCGACACCGTCCACGAAACCACCCGGGATCTGATCCTGGAGGCCTGCCTCGAAGGCATTACCGTCCAGCGCAGGGCGCCGGCAACGCGACCGGACGCCCCCGTACCCCTCGCCAGCCAGACCGCAGACAACGCCGGACGCCCCGGCCATCGCGTCCATCAGCCGCTCGCTCGCCAGCCGGCCGCGCCCGGAAACCGCTCGAGGCAGCTCACCTGTGCCCGTGCAGCGGGCGCCGCGCACCCCACGAAAAAGCCGCGCGAGATTGCCAAGGGGCGTGTCCTCCACGTAGCGTTCCGGAAATGGCCTCCCTTGCACTGATTCCGTGAACCGCGCCGAGCGCATCTTCCACCTGCACCGGCTGCTGCAGGCCCGCTGTCCGCCGTCTCTGGCGCAGCTGATGGAGGATCTCGAGGTCTCGCGCGCCACCATCAAGCGCGACCTCGAATACATGCGCGACTTCATGCAGGCACCGATCGAATACGACCCGCAGGCTAACGGCTATCGCTACGACCGGGACGCCCCGACCTTCGAACTGCCGGGGCTGTGGTTCAACGAATCCGAGCTGCTGGCGCTGCTGACCATGGAGCAGCTGCTGGAGGATGTGCAGCCCGGCCTGCTGGCACCCACACTGGGGCCGCTGAAAGCGCGCATCCGCGAGCTGCTCGCCAGCGGCGGCCATCAACCGGACGCGGTGCGCCGGCGCATCCGCATCCAGCCGCTGGCCCAGCGAGGCGGTCGCGGCGAGAATTTCCAGGCCATTGCCTCCGCGACCCTGGAGGAACACCCCCTCGAGATCGAATACCACGGCCGCGCCCGGGACGCCGCGACCCGGCGCGTCGTGCACCCCCAGCGCCTGCTCTACTACCGCGACAACTGGTACCTGATCGCCTGGTGCGAGCAGGCCCGCGCCCTGCGCACCTTCGCGCTGGAGCGCATCCGGTCCACGCAATCGGTCGAGGCTCGCTATCACGATGTCGACGAAGCCACGCTGGACGCCCACACTGGCGACGCCTTCGGTATCTTCACCGGCCCCGCACAGCAATGGGCCAAATTGCGCTTCACCCCGGAACACGCCCGCTGGGTCGCCGACGAGACCTGGCATCCGGACCAGACCGGCCACTTCGAAGGCGATCACTACCACCTTCGGGTGCCCTACGGCGATCCCACCGAGCTGATCCAGGAGATCCTGCGCCACGGTCCCGGGGTCGAGGTCCTGGCCCCCGAAAGCCTGCGCACCCGTGTCGCCACCACGCTGCGCGAGGCCGCTGCGCAATACGCGGCTTCGTCCTGATGCTGCGCCGCTGGCTGGCCCGCCGCAAAGCCGCCACCGTCTCCGGCCGGCTGGAAACGATCTGGATCGCCGATCGGGCCGGCACCCCCATGCACGAGTGCGCCGCCGTGGAGGTCACCAAAGCGGGCCTGACCGGTGACCGCTACGCCACCGGGCAGGGCCACTGGCACACGGTGGAATCCTGCCCCGTCACCCTGATCTGCAGCGCCGAGCTGGACCGCGCCACGCGGCGGGCGCGGCGCCTGCGCCAGCCCGCGACCCCGACGCCCGGCGACCACCGCCGCAACCTCGTGGTCAGCGGCCTCCGACGCAGCCCGCGCGCGGGAACCTTGCGCATCGGTGTTGTGCGTTTTGCCATCACCCGGCCGCGCCCGCCCTGCGGCTGGCTCAACCAGGTGGTCGGCTACAACCTCGCCGGCGCCCTGCGCCAGGACAGCGGTATCTGCCTGCGGCCACTGGAGCCGGGCACCATCCGGCAGGGCGACCCCGTGCACTGGGAGGCCGCCGCGGGGCCCGCAACACACGATTAGCCGGGGTGGCTCATTCTGTGAGCCACCCCCGGTGCTAAAAAGGTCGCAAACCCCACCCAGGAGCGCGACCATGCAATCGAACACCCCCAACCGCCAGGCCCGCCGCACCCCCGTCCTGCGCGGCTACTACGCGCGCCGCGGGGCCTACAACGCCACCGCCACCACCGAGGAACTGCTCGAGACCATTCCACTGGCCGGCTTCCGTCACCACGAGGCGCCGAAGCTGTGGGACATCCTCAAACGCGGCCAGGCCCTGACCGTGGAACGCGAGCGCACCAACACCCACGACGAGCAGGCCGTCGCCGTGCGCTGGATGGATCATCACCTGGGCTACCTGCCGCGCGACCGCAACGGCCTGGCCGCGCGACTGCTCGACCAGGACCAGCCCCTGATCGCCCGCATCCTGGAAAAACGCGACCAGGCCGACCGCCACAACCGCCTCGAACTCGGCCTGTACCGCGCCCGGCCGCGAACCTCACCGGCCCACTAGAGCGATACGTTCAGGTCAATACGGGGGGTTCTCGACAGGCGTGAATCAACCCACCCAGATGGTCTTGGCATTGACGAATTCGCGGATGCCGAGTTCGGAGAGTTCGCGGCCGTAGCCGGAGTCCTTCACGCCACCGAAAGGCAGGCGCGGGTCACTCTTGACGATGCCGTTGACAAAGGCGCAGCCGCACTCCAGCCGACGGGCCAGGGCCTCGCCGCGCACTGGATCGCCGGTCCAGACGCTGCCGCCCAGACCAAAGCGCGAGCGATTGGCGAGCTCGATGGCATGGTCCGCGTCGCGCGCCCGGGTGACGGCCGCGACCGGGCCAAAGGTCTCTTCGTCGAAGGCCGGCATCCCGGGTTCCACGCCATCCAGCAGCGTGGGCGGGTAGAAATACCCTGTGCCCTCGCGCGGTTCTCCCCCCGTCACCACGCGGGCCCCGGCCGCAACACTGCGCGTGACCTGGTCGTGCAGTTCACTGCGCAGGTCGTCGCGCGCCAGCGGACCGATGTTCGTGCCCTCGTCCATCGGGTCGCCGATGACAAGCGCCTCGATAGCGGCCTGGAAGCGCTCGACGAAGGCGTCCGCGATGGATTCCTCCACGATGAAGCGCTTGGCGGCGATACAGGTCTCGCCGTTGTTCTGGAAGCGCCCGCGGACCGCCTGCTCCACCGTGTGATCGAGATCGGCGTCCGCCAGCACAACGAAGGCATCCGAGCCACCGAGTTCCAGCACCGAGGACTTGAGCGCCTTGCCGGCGGCCGCACCCACCGCACGCCCGGCGCCCTCGGACCCGGTCAGGCTGACACCCTGCAAACGGCTATCCGAGATGATGCCTTCCACCGCCTCGGAGCCAACCGGCAGGTTGCGGAACACGCCTTCGGGAAAACCGGCCGCCATGAACACCCGCTCCAGATGCTCGGCGCAGCCGGGCACGTTGGAGGCATGCTTGAGCAGCACGGTATTGCCGGCCAGGGTGGCCGGGATCGCCTGGCGAAAGGCCTGCCAGTAGGGAAAGTTCCAGGGCATCACCAGCAGCACGGTCCCCAGTGGCTGCCAGGCAATGAACGAGCGGCTCGCATCCGAGGCGACCATGGTGTCCTGCAGAAAATCCGGGCCGTGCTCGGCGTAGTACTCGCAGGCGTTGGCGCACTTGTCGACCTCGGCGCGCGCCTCGGCCAGCCGCTTGCCCATCTCGCGGGTGGCGGTTTCCGCGAGCGCCTCTCGTTCCTTGCGCAGGACCCCTGCCAGGTCGCGCAGGCGGGCGGCGCGCTCCGCGACCGGGCGCGCGGCCCAGTCCGGGGCCGCGCTGGCGGCGCGAGCCAATGCCGCTTCCAGGGCATCCCGATCCATACGCGGATAGCGCGCGAGTGTCTCGCCGGTGGCGGGATTGATCGCGGTGAGTTCGGTCATATCGGTGCCTCGGCGTCAGGGCCCGGAATCCGGGCTTGTTTGAACAATGCAGGTCACCCGAGTATAAGACGTCCCGCACTCGCTTTCGGAAGGACCTTGCCACCATGTCGATCGATTCGATTCGCAATGTCTGCCTGCTGGGCGGCACGGGCTTCGTCGGCCATCACATCATCCGCCGACTGATTGACCGCGGCCTGAAGGTCCGCGTTCTCTCCCGCCGCCCGCATCGCCACCGTGATCTCCTGGTCAACCCCGAGGTGGATCTGGTCGAGGGCAGCGCCCATGACCCCGCCACCCTGGAACGCGTGTTCGCGGGGCAGGACGCGGTGATCAACCTGGTCGGCATCCTCAACGAGCGCGGGCACAATGGAGCCGGCTTCCGTGCGGCCCATACCGAACTGACCGAAAAGGCCCTGGCCGCCGCCGAGGCGCAGGGCGTGCGCCGCTTCCTGCAGATGAGCGCGCTCAAGGCGGACATGGACGACGCCCCCAGCCACTACCTGCGCAGCAAGGGCGCGGCGGAGCAGGCGGTGTTCGCCAGCGAATCCCTGGCGGTCACGGTCTTTCGCCCATCCGTGATCTTCGGGCCCGAGGACTCCTTCCTGAACCGCTTCGCCACGCTGCTGAAGTTCTCCCCGGTCATGCCGCTCGCCCGTGCCCGGGCACGTTTTGCCCCGGTGTTCGTGGGCGACGTGGCGGAGCACTTCGTCGAGGCACTGGAAGACCATGACACTATCGGTCAGGGCTTCGAGCTGTGCGGGCCGAAGACCTACACCCTGGCCGAGCTGGTGCGCTATGTCGGGCGCGCCTCCGGTCACCGGCGCCCGGTGATCGGCCTGCCCGACTGGGCCGGCAAGCTCCAGGCCAGCCTGCTCGAGTTCGTGCCCGGCAAGCCGCTGTCGCGCGACAACTTCGCCTCGCTGACCATCGACTCCGTCTGCGACGGCGAGCAGCAGCTGCCCTGCCCGACCCGACTCGAATCCATCGCCCCCGGCTACCTGGGTGGCGGCGGCGCCGGACGCGAGGCCCGCATGCAGGTACTGCGAACCCTCAACCGCGGATCGGGCCGCGGCTGACCCGGATCGCGAACCCGGGGCCGCCATGCAGACCTATCTCGTCGGCGGTGCGGTTCGCGACCGCCTGCTGGGGCGCCCGTTCACGGAGCGCGACTACGTCGTCGTCGGCGCCACCCCCGAGGCGATGGAGGCGGCGGGCTTTCGCCCGGTCGGGCGCGACTTTCCCGTCTTCCTGCATCCCGAGACCCACGAGGAATACGCGCTGGCGCGCACCGAGCGCAAGACCGCGCGGGGCTATCACGGCTTCCAGTTCAACGCCTCGCCCGAGGTCACCCTGGAAGACGACCTCGAACGCCGCGATCTCACCATCAACGCGATGGCCGAGGACACCGACGGCCGCCTGATCGACCCCTATGGCGGGCAGGATGACCTGGAAGCCCGCCGGCTGCGCCATGTCGCCCCCGCCTTTGCCGAGGATCCGGTGCGCCTGCTGCGGGTGGCCCGGTTCGCCGCCCAGCTCGCGCCCTGGGACTTCGAGGTGGCCCCTGACACGCTGACGCTGATGCAGGAGCTCGTCACCTCCGGCGAGGTCGACGCCCTGGTGCCCGAGCGCGTCTGGGCCGAGTGCGAGAAGGCCCTGAAGAGTCCGGCCCCGCGGCGCTTCCTCGAGGTCCTGCGCGAGGCCGGGGCGCTCGCCATCCTGTTTCCGGAGATCGCGCGGCTGTTCGGTGTCCCCCAGCCCGAGCGCTACCACCCGGAGATCGACACCGGCGTGCACACCCTGATGGTCCTGGACCAGGCGACCCGGCTGTCCGATGCACCCGAGGTCCGTTTCGCCGCGCTGGTACATGACCTCGGCAAGGGCACGACCGATCCGGCCATCCTGCCCAGTCACCACGGGCACGAGGAACGCGGGGTGGACTTGATCCGGGCCCTGGCCGAACGCCTGCGCGTGCCCAACCGCTACCGCGACCTCGCGGTGCGCGTGGCGCGCTACCACGGGCTGGTGCATCGCGTGTTCGAACTGCGCCCGAAGACGGTGATGAAGCTGGTCGACGGACTGGACGCACTGCGACGGCCCGAGAACGTCGAGCCCTTCCTGCTCGCGGTGGAGGCGGACTTCCGCGGGCGCACCGGCTGGGAAGACAAGCCGTACCCGCAGGCCGACGCGGTGCGCCACGCGGTGGCCGCCGCGCAGGCCGTACAGCCGCAGGCCCTGATGGCCGAGGGCTACAAGGGCAAGGCCCTGGGCGAGGCGTTGCAGCGCGAGCGCATCCGAGCCATTGCCGAGGCCCTCGCGGACAACCCCGAACTGTAGGAGCCCAGCCTCTGGGCGATGGGGCCTGCCCAACACCCAATCGCCGAGAGGCTCGGCTCCTACGCGGGGCCGGAGCGTGGGAGCCTGCTCGCAGGCGAAGCCCCCGCCAAAGCCGGACACGGGCAGGGGCATTCGCCTGCAAGCAGGCTCCTACGGGGACTCGGCGAGCACCGCCCCCCGTGGGCGATGGGGCCTGTCCGACATCCGATCGCTCAGAGGGCTGAGCTCCTACTTGCCTGTTTCGGCGCGCGAACGTACTCTTTCGCGGCTGTCGAGCGTACTGAGGAAACCGCGATGGATTACGCCAAGGCCCGGATCAACATGGTCGAGCAGCAGGTCCGCCCCTGGGACGTGCTGGATACTCGTGTTCTGGATGTGATGGAAACGCTGCCGCGTGAACGCTTCATGCCCGAGCCCTACCAGGCCCTGGCGTACGCCGATTCCGAGATCCCGCTGGGGCACGGCGAGAATACCCTGCCGCCGGTGGTGGTCGGCCGCCTGCTGCAGGCCGTGTCGCCGCAGCCCACCGAGACCGTGCTCGAGATCGGCACCGGTTCCGGCTACGTGACCGCCGGCCTGGCGCACCTGGCCGCCCAGGTCGACAGCATCGAGCGTATCGACGAGCTGCGCCTGGCCGCGCGCAACCGCCTGACGGACCTGGGCCTCGATAACGCCCACCTGCGTACCGCCACGGTGACCCGGGACTGGACCCCGCCGCGCCCGCGCTATGACGCGATCATCCTGACCGGCGCGATGACCGAATACGAAGATTTCCTCGAGCCGTACCTGACCCTGGGCGGTCGGCTGTTCGTGATCACCGGCGACGGCCCGATCATGGAGGCGCAGCTCATTACCCGCACCACCGAGGACGACTGCCTCCACGAGGGCCTGTTCGAGACCCGCGTGAAGCCGCTGGTCGGCTTCGAGCCCAGACCCGCCTTCGAATTCTGAGCCCGCCCGGGCATCCCACGCCCAAACCGGCTCTGATAGGATAGGCTTTTCCTAATATCCTCCGGAGCCGCGTCCATGAACCGTCTGCCGTCGCTTCTCGCCGCCGCCGGGCTGGCCCTTTCGATCTCGGCGCCCGCCGCTGCCTCCAGCCTGATGGAGGTCTACGAGCGGGCGGCCGCGGAAGACGCCGAACTGCGCACCGCCGAGGCGGAGTACCGCAGCGTGCTGGAGAATCGCCCGATCGCGCGCTCCGCCCTGCTGCCGCAGATCTCCGGCCAGGCCGAGGCGGGCGCGTTCTACCGTGACGACCGCAACCAGCCGGGCAGCCTCGATGGGCGCCAGACCAGCTTCGGCGTCAACCTCTCCCAGAGCCTCTACGACCGTCGCAACTACATCGAGCTGGCGCAGGTGGATCTCGAGATCGCGCGTGCCGAGGCCGAGCTGGATGCCGCTCGCCAGGACCTGATCCTGCGTGTCGCCCAGGCCTATTTCGACGTACTGATCGCACAGGAGACCGTCGCCTTCCGTGAAGCCGAAGTCGAGGCGATCGAGCGCCAGCTGGAACAGACCCAGCGCCGCTTCGATGTCGGCCTGGTCGCCCGTACCGACGTCACCGAAGCCCAGGCCCAGCGCGACATCGCCGAGGCCGAGCGCATCGCCGCCGCGAACCAGCTGGACCTGACCCGCGAGCAGCTCGCGGTGATCACCAACACCTACTGGGACGAGCTGGACATGCTGCGCGACGAGGCCGAGCTGACCCCGCCGGACCCGGCCGATCCGCAGGCCTGGGTCGATATCGCGCTCGCCAACAACCTGGAACTGGCCGCCCAGCGCCTGAGCACGGAAACCGCCCGCGAACAGATCCAGCGCCAGCGCGCCGAGGGCCTGCCGCGGCTCAACCTGAACGCCTCGGTGCGCGAGAACCGCTACCACGGCCTGGATGTACCAGCTGATGCCAGAGGCGCCTTCTTCGAGGGCACCGACGCCCAGGTCGGCGTGCAACTGGAGATCCCGCTCTACACCGGCGGGCGCGTCAGCGCCCTGACCCGCCAGGCCCGCGAGGACTTCCAGGCCGCGCAGGAAGGCCAGTCGCTGGTGGAGCGCCGCACCACTCAGGACACCCGCAGCGCCTACCTGTCGGTGATCTCCAACAACTCGCGGGTGCGCGCGCTGGAGCAGGCACTGGTTTCGACCCAGTCCGCGTTCGAGGCGGCCGAGGCCGGCTTCGAGGTCGGTACCCGCACCCAGGTGGACGTCCTGCTCGCCCTGCGCGAGGTCTTCCGCGCCGAACGCGACTACGCCGAGGCCCGCTACGGCTTCCTCGGCGAGTCGCTGCGCCTGCAGCGCGCGGCCGGTCGCCTGAGCGTAGCCGACCTCGAGGCCATCGACGACCTGCTGGAGTAATGTCCGCCTCCGCCACGCATAACCCACGGGCCCGCTGCGAGCGGGCGCGCTCGCGCCTGGTCCTGATCGACCTGCAGGAACGCCTGCTGGCCGCGATGCCCGAGGCGGCCCGTGCCGAGGTCGAGCGCAATGCCGCGCGCCTGATCGAGGCGGCGCGCAAGCTCGGCATCCCGATCGAGGTATCGCGCCAGTATCCCAAAGGCCTCGGCGAGGTCACCGCCCCCCTGCAGCAGGCGCTGGACGGCAAGGGCGCGGTCACCGACAAGACGGCTTTCTCCTGCTGCGCCGAACCCGACCTGCACACCCGCCTGACCCGCGGCGACCAGATCATCCTGACCGGCGCGGAGACCCACATCTGCGTGACCCAGACGGCACTGGAACTGCTGGAGGTGGGCGTGACCGTGTTCGTGGTCGAGGACGGAGTCTGCTCGCGCGACACCGGGCGCAAGCACAACGGGCTGGAGCGCCTGCGCGCCGCCGGCGCCATCATCACCAACCACGAATCGGTGCTGTTCGAATGGCTGCGCGACGCGGCCGATCCGCAGTTCCGCGAACTGAGCCAGTTGATCCGCTAATCACGAACCGGGAGACACGCAGGGATGCGCATGCTTGGAAACATTTTGCTGGGCTTGTGGTTGATCCTGTTCGGCCTGCGCGGTCTGCTGGGGCTGCAGTTCCAGTACGACCACTACGTCATCAGTGGCCTGGCGGTGATCGCCGGTATCCTGTTCATCCTGCGTCGCTAGGGAAATGCCATGCGCCTAAGCCCCGACGAATACCGCAACCAGGAGCACCGCCGCATCACCCTGCTGGGGATGTCCGGTGTCGGCAAGACGCGCCTGTCCAACATGCTTCGGCGCGAGGACTGGTTCCATTATTCGGGCGATTACCGCATCGGAACGCGCTATCTGAGCGAGCCGATCCTGGACAACATCAAGGCTCAGGCAATGGCGGTGCCGTTCCTGCGCGACCTGCTGCGCTCGGACTCGATCCAGATCATCAACAACATCACGGTGGACAACCTCCATCCGGTGGCAAGCTTCCTCGGCAAGCTTGGCAACCCGGAGCAGGGCGGCCTGCCGCTGACCGAATTCAAGCGCCGCCAGACCCTGCACCACGAGGCCGAGGTGCAGGCGATGCTCGACGTGCCGGACTTCATCCACAAGGCGCAGACGCTGTTCGGCTATCCGCACTTCGTCAACGACGCCGGCGGCTCGGTCTGCGAACTGGACAGCCCCGGCGTGCTGGAGACGCTCGCCGAGCACACCCTGATCCTGTACATCAAGGCGACCGACGAGGACGAGCGCCAGCTGATCGAGCGCGCCGAACAAGACCCCAAGCCGCTGTACTACCGCGAGGCCTTCCTCGACCAGCAGCTGGCCGAATACATGCGCGACGAGGGGCTGGACTACGTCGCCCAGATCGACCCCGACGCGTTTGTGCGCTGGGTCTTCTCGCGGCTGTTCCGTGCCCGCCTGCCACGTTACGAGGCGATCGCCGAGAGTCACGGCTACACCATCAGCACCACGGAACTGGCGCGGGTGCGCAACGCGGCCGACTTCGACGACCTGGTCTGCATGGCCCTGGAGCGGGAGGCGCGTCTGTAATGCCACTTGTCGCCTACTCAGACCTGCCCACCTTTGCCCGCCTGAAAAGCGAGGGCGAGACCGTACTGCCCAGCGACTTCGCGCAGCAGCAGGAGATCCGCGCCCTGCACATCGGGCTGCTGAACATGATGCCGGACGCGGCCCTGGCGGCCACCGAGCGCCAGTTCTTCCGCCTGATCGGCGAGAGCAACCAGATCGCACAGTTCTACATCCACCCGTTCACCCTGCCGCAGCTCAAGCGCGGGCCGAAGGGGCGCGATCACGTCAAGCAGTACTACGAGGACTTCGAGGACCTGAAGCAGGAGGGCCTCGACGCGCTGATCATCACCGGCGCCAACGTGACCCAACCGGACCTGGCACTCGAGCCCTTCTGGGAGCCGCTGGCCGAGGTGGTCGACTGGGCCTGGGAGAACGTGACCTCCACGCTGTGCTCCTGCCTGGCGACCCACGCCGTGCTGCAGGCGCGCTACGGCGAGCACCGCGTGCACATGGGCGAGAAGCTGTGGGGCGTATTCCCCCACCGGGTGGTGGACCGCGGCCATCCGCTGGTCACTGGCGTGAACACCCGCTTCGATGTGCCGCACTCGCGCTACAACGATGTCTCGCGTGAACAGTTCGAACGCCACGGCCTGCGCGTCCTGGTGGAAAGCGAGCAGTCCGGCATCCATCTGGGGGCCTCGCCGGACGGCTTTCGCATGGTCTTCTTCCAGGGCCATCCGGAGTACGACTCGATCAGCCTGCTCAAGGAGTACAAGCGCGAGGTCGTGCGCTACATCCAGGGCGAACGCGAGACCTACCCGCCGCTGCCGGAAAACTACCTGCTGCCCCAGGCCGCCGCGATCCTCGACGAGCACCGCGAACATGTGGAAACCGCAGTGGAACACTGCACCGAGATCCCGGCCCTGCCCGAAGCACTGCTGCTGGATCGCCTGGACAACACCTGGCACGACACGGCACTGGCGGTGATGAACAACTGGCTGGGCGCGGTCTACCAGCTCACTAACCTCGACCGCCGAAAGCAGTTCCGCGACAGCGTGGACCCGAGCGACCCGCTGGCCGGACGCCGGTAGAACGTCACACCGGGCCCGCCCCCGTCATTGCGGGGCCGGAGGCGCCGTGGCAATCGCCTTCCAGAACCACCGGATCCCGCCGCACTGCCAGCATCTGGAGGTTGCCACGTCGCCTTCGGCTCCTCGCAATGACGGGGGCAACGCAACGGAAGAACGCCATGACCGAGAGTGATCCGGACAAGCTGCCGCGCCCGATTATCGGACTGTACGAAACCATTGCCGGCGACGAGGACGCCCGCGTCTGCAAGGACATCCCGGAGAACGCCTGTCGCGCCCAGCCGGTCAATTTCCTTGTCCACCTGATCTCGAACACCCTAAGCAAGATTGGCGACGAGCTCGCCTCGGCCCGGCTGGTCCTGGCCTGGCTGCTGGGCGCCCTGGGGGCCCCGGCCGCCTTCGCGGGCTTCCTGGTGCCGATCCGCGAATCCGGCTCCCTTCTGCCACAACTATTCGTGGCCGCGTCCATCCGCCGCCGGGCCATCCGCAAGGGCTTCTGGGTCCTCGGCAGCGTGCTCTCGGGGCTGGCGGTGGCCGGCATGGCCATCGTCGCGCTGACCCTGGAGGGCGTCGCAGCTGGCTGGGCGATCCTCGGGCTGCTGGTGGTCTTCGCCCTGTCGCGCGGGATCAATTCGGTCGCCTCCAAGGACGTACTGGGCAAGACCATCGCCAAGCACCAGCGCGGGACCGTGATGGGCTACGCCGCATCACTGGCCGGCTTCTTCACCCTGGGCCTGGGCATCTACCTCACGCTGGCGAACCTGGAAGAAGTCGGCATCGGCGTCTTCGTCGCCCTGCTGGCCGCCTCGGCCGGGGCCTGGTGGGTGGCCGCCGCGACCTTCACGCGGCTGCGCGAGGACCCGGGCTCCACCGAGGGCGGGGGCAACGCGGTTACCGAAGCGATCCGGTCGATGCGCCTGCTGTGGACCGACCGGGCCTTCGGTCACTTCGTACTGACCCGCGCCCTGCTGATGAGCACCGCACTGGCACTGCCGTTCTACGTCCTGCTCGCGGAGGACGCCACCGCCGGCGATCTCGGCACCCTCGGGCTGCTGATCCTGGCCAGTGGCCTGGCCTCCGCGGTCAGCGCCCCGGTCTGGGGACGCCTGTCCGACCGCTCCGCGCGCTGGGTGCTGATCCTGTCCGGGCTGCTCGCCGCCGGGCTCGGCATTGCGGTCGCGCTGAGCGTCTGGTTCGCACCGGTCGATACGGACCATGCGCTGGTTCCCGGCGGCTGGGTCTATGCGGCGCTGTTCTTCCTGCTCGGGGTCAGCCATGCCGGCGTGCGCCTGGGGCGCAAGACGTACCTGGTCGACATGGCGACCCAGGAAACCCGGGCGGCGTTCACTGCGGTCAGCAACACGGTGATTGGTGGCTTGCTGCTGATCGGGGGGCTGTTCGGGCTGCTGGCGCAGCTGGCGGGCACCGAAGTCGCGATCTTCGTGCTCGCGCTGATGAGCCTGGCCGGCGCTCTGAGCGCCTGGTTCATGGGCGAGGCCTGACGCCCGTCCCTCTCTCGCCCTCGCCCCCAGCGAGGCATGCTTTGCGATTCCGTTTTTGCGTGACTCCGGCCCGTCGCCTGCCTCGTGGTGGCTGGTCCCGGTTCGTCATATGGTGTTTACGGTGGCTTCGGTCCACATACTGCCGAGCGCTGACTCGCCAGCGCGCCGCGAGGTCCTTTCTTGCTTGCCCAAGAAAGGACCCAAAGAAGGGCACCCGGATTTCGCCCGGGAACCTTGCTCCAGGGCCCTCGGGCCGGCGGCGCTGAACTCGCTACGCTGCGCTTCGCTCAGACATCCAGCGCCTTCTCCCGGCCCGAGAGCCCTTCCGCAAGGGGCTCCATACGGGAGGCGAAGTTCAAGACAGAAGGTATTCCGACCCCGCGACACCACAACGGCCCTGCCGCCTGAAAGCCCCCGGCGCCCGCACCGCGGGCGCGGCACGCAACGGCCGAAGGCCGAGCGTGCCCAAGATGCTCGAAGACCTAGCCTTCATCCACTGGCAAGACCATCGGGACGGCCGTTGTCTTGACCTTGATCCCCCCGTTGTCGTCGCGCCGAGTGGAGAGGGTTTTCGCGGGATCAGAGGCGCTGGATGTCTGAGCGGAGCCGAAGGCGCAGCGAGTTCAGCGCCGCCCGCGAAAACCCTCGGAGCGAGGGAAACCCCGGCCCGCGCAGCGGGCCGGGGTCGCGGCAGTCGGGCGTGTTTCTTGGGTACTTCTTTGCACGAGCAAAGAAGTACCTCGCGGTGCGCTCGCGAGTGAGCGCGTGGCAGGCGGCGGACCGAAGCCACCGCAAACACCGAACGGTGAACCAGGACCAGCCACCACAAGGCAGGCGGCCGGACGAAGGCACCAGCACGCCGCAACGCGCCAAGGTGATAGTCTTGGCGCCCGCTACAACACTCGCTCGCGACCGGAACTCGAATGGCACTCCTCACCCTGCGCAACATCCACCTGGCCTACGGCATGGCCGCCCTCCTCGACGGCGTCGAAATGAGCCTGGAGCCCGGCGAACGCGTCGCCATTGCCGGGCGCAACGGCGAAGGCAAATCCACGCTGCTCAAGGTCATCAACAGCGACGCCCAGGCCGATTCGGGCGAGATCACCCGCCAGGACGGCCTGACCACCGCCTACCTGACCCAGGAGCTTCCCCCCGGGATCGAGGGCACCGTGTTCGACGTCGTCGCCGAAGGCCTGGGCGAGGCCGGGCGCCTGCTGGAACGCTTCCACCACCTGAGCCAGGCCGCGGCCAGTGGTGACATGGAGGCACTGGACAAGATGGGGCCCGTGCAGTCGCAACTGGACGCGATCGATGGCTGGAGCCTGCAGAACCGGGTGGAAACCACCATCTCGCGCCTGAGCCTGGACCCCGAGGCGGAGTTCGCGGCGTTGTCGGGCGGGCTCAAACGCCGGGTCTGGCTGGCACGCGAGCTGGTGCAGCGTCCGCAACTGCTGCTGCTCGACGAGCCGACCAACCACCTGGACGTCGCCGCGATCCGCTGGCTCGAGGAATTCCTGATCGAGAGCGGCCTGACCGTGGTCTTCATCAGCCATGATCGCCAGTTCATGGAGAGTGTGGCCACGCGCATCCTGGAGCTGGATCGCGGCAAGCTGTACGAACACCCGCCGTCGATCGAGGCCTTCCGCGAGCGCCAGGCTGAACGCCTGGAGACCGAGGCGACCCAGCGTGCGGAATTCGACCGCAAGCTGGCGCAGGAAGAGGCCTGGGTTCGCCAGGGCATCAAGGCCCGGCGCACCCGCAACGAAGGGCGTGTACGGGCCTTGCAGGCCTTGCGCAAGAAGCGCGCGGAGCGGCGCGAGCGCAGCGGCCAGGTCAAGATGAAGCTGAGTCCGGAACAGCGGTCCGGGCGACTGGTGATCGAGGCGGAACACGCCGATTTCGGCTACGACCAGCCGATCGTGCGCGACGTGAACCTGCTGCTGCAGCGGGGCGACGCCCTGGGCATCGTCGGTCCCAACGGGGCCGGCAAAACGACCCTGCTGCGAGGCCTGCTCGGGCAGCTGGAACCACTGGCCGGCAGCGTGAAGCTGGGCACCCAGCTGGAGATCGCCTATTTCGACCAGGCCCGTGCGCGCCTCGACGAGGACACCACGGTGCAGGACGCGGTCGGCGAGGGCCGCGACCGGGTCATGGTCAACGGCGAGAGCCGCCATATCCTGTCCTACCTGGAAGACTTCCTGTTCCCGCCGTCGCGTTCCCGCCAGCCCGTATCGGCGCTGTCCGGAGGCGAGCGCAACCGGTTGCTGCTGGCGAAGCTGTTCCTGCGCCCGGCCAACCTGCTGGTGCTCGACGAGCCCACCAATGACCTCGACGTCGAGACCCTGGAGCTGCTGGAGCAGCTCCTGATCGAGTACACCGGGACGGTCATCGTGGTCAGCCACGACCGGTCGTTTCTGGACAACGTCGCGACCTCCACCCTGGTCCTGCCGGGCGACGGGTCGGTGGAGGAGTTCGTGGGCGGCTGGTCGGATCTGCCCGAGCGCGTGACCCGCCGGCTGCTGGAGGGCGAATCCTCCGCACCTGCGGAACGCGCGCCCGCAGCAAAGCCTGCCGCGCCCGCCGCCGAACCCGAGGCTGCATCAGCCGCCCCGCGCAAGCTCTCCTACAAGGACGCCCGCGAGCTGGAGGCCCTGCCGGCACAAATCGAATCCCTGGAACAGGAACAACAGGCCCTGACCACGTCGATGACCGAGCCGGAGGCCCTGCGCGACGGTGAACGCATGCGCGAGCTGCAGGCTCGCCTCGAGACGGTCGAGTCGGAACTGGCTCGGTGCTACCAACGCTGGGAGCAGCTGGAATCTGACTGAGCCCCGTCACGTCTACAATCCAATCGGGTTTCCGGGGATCAGGGAGACAATGTACGGATTCACGCTGGGACCCTGCGTTTTCCTGGACCTCGGGCAGTGGGCAGCGGTACTTCCGCCCGCCCCTGCTGGATTGCCGGGACGCAACGTGGAACCGGGGAACCCGGCATACCCACTCCCAAAATGATGAAACGCACGGGGCGGGCGTACGCGCGCAAATGGATCCGTGTTCCATTTGCGCTCAACTCTGCCCGAGGCTTGCCGTAACAGGGGTTGAATAGCCACCTTTCGGGCCAGCAGCACTTGTGACTGCGGCCGGTTCCAGAAGCGCCCGTCACAAGGCGCGCAGAAGGAGTCATCGCATGCTGGACAAACTCTCCATCCGGGGACTGTTGATCGCCGGCTTCGGGCTGGTCGTCGCGATCCTGATCATCAACTCCCTGCTGGCGCTGCGCGCGATGAGCACGGGCAGCCAGGGCGTCGAACAACTGACCCAGGCGGATTACCCGGCGGTCGCCCGCGTCAATGATGTCGAGCAACTGCTGCAGGAGAGTGCAGCTTTTCTCGGCTTCTATCTGATGAGCGAGGAGCAGTCGCATCGTGACGCCTGGCAGAACGCGATGCGCGACCTCGATGCCGCCACGCGGGCGCTGAACGAAGACGCGGTGATCGCGGCCGACGAGGAGCTCGCCGCCAGCGCCACCGAGGTACGCCGCCTGGTGGACCAGTTCGCCAGCTTCGAGGAGCGCCTGATCGAGGTGGCCGAGGACGCGGCCGCGAACATGCCGGCCCTCGCGATCGCCAATGCCCGGGCCAACCCCGCCAGCCGCGAGATGACCCAGCAGACCAACATGATGATCAGTGCCGAGATGGGCCTGCCGCGGTTTCAGCGCTCATGGGACCGCATCGATACGCTGCACGAGCTGCGCATGTCGGTGATCCAGGTCACCTCCAACCTGCGTGGCTTCATCGCCTTCCGTGACGCCGCCTTCCGCGAGAACGTCCGCCTGTTCTCGACCCGGACCAACGACATCACCGCACAATTGATGGACCAGTTCGACGACCTGGACTTCGAGCAGCAGATCGCGCTCGAGGACTTCCAGGGCGCACTCGACACCCAGAATTCCGCCCTGGATGACCTGATCGAGATCCACGGCAGCGAACAGGCCCTGCAGGACGCCTACCTGATCCGTACCGAGATCGGCCCGCTGCTGGTCGAGGCCCGTGACCACCTGCAGGGGCTCAGCGAGCGCATCACTGCCCGTGCCGAACGCAGCGCCGCCGCGCTGACCGCCGACATGCGCACCACCCAGACCACCCAGGGCGTACTGGCCCTGATCGGGGTGATCCTGGGCCTGGCCGGTGCGGTGTTCATCATCCTGGTCGTGCGCCGCGCCCTGGCCCACTCCACCGCGGCCCTTGAGGAGATCGCCGACGGCGATGGGGATCTGAGCCGCCGCCTGGACGAGAACGGCCTGATCGAGACCGCGCAGCTCGGCCGCGCCTTCAACCGCTTCACCGACAAGATCGCCCAGGCCATCGGCAATGCCCGAGGCAGCACCGAGACGCTGAACCGGGCCACCGAGAACCTGAACCAGGAGGCCTACGAGGCCCGCGAGGCGGTGTCGCGCCAACGTGACGAGACCGAGCGCGTCGCCACTGCGATCAACGAGCTGCAAAGCAGTGCCGAGGAGATCGCACGTAACACCGATGCAACCTCCCAGGCCGGCCAGGAGGCCGGGGATGCAGTGAACAATGGCTCCGAAGTCATGGAGAAGAACATCACCTCGATGTCGTCCCTGCTCGGCACAGTCGAACAGGCTGCCGGCACCGTGGCCAAGCTGGGCGAGGACTCCAAGCAGATCGGGACCATCCTCGAGGTGATCCGCGGCGTGGCCGAGCAGACCAATCTGCTCGCCCTGAACGCCGCCATCGAGGCCGCCCGCGCCGGCGAACACGGCCGCGGCTTCGCGGTGGTCGCCGACGAGGTGCGCAAGCTCGCGACCCGCACCCAGGAGTCCACCGACGAGATCGAGACCATGATCTCGCGCCTGCAGTCCGCCACCGACAGTGCGGTCAAGGCCATGCAGCACGGCCAGGACGAGGCCGAGACCACGATGGAACACACCGCCGAGGTGAATGGCGCCCTGCAGCAGATCCGTCAGTCCGTCACCACCATCGTGGAGATGACCGAGCAAATCGCCGTGGCGTCACGCCAGCAGAGCACCGTGGTCGAGGACATCAACCGCAACATCGTGCAGATCTCCGACGAGGCGGATCAGTCGGCGAACACCGCCGACCGCGTCAGCGCCGCCTCCGACGAACTCAAGCAGGTGGAGAAGGAGATCCAGCAGGCGCTGGCCCAGTTCCGGCTCTGATCCGGGCTACAACCCACGGACCTCCAGCCAGGCCCGGGCGGCGCGGCGCAGCCTGCGGGTGACGCCGCGCCGCCCGGACACCCCCAGCTCGCGCGCCAGCCGGTGCCAGTCGATCGGCGCGGCCAAGCAGCTCGCAAGCAACCGGCCCTCCGGATCCTCCGGCGGTGCCGCCGCCAATTGCCGAAGGAGGACCGGAAGTGCCCATTCCAGGGGCCGTGTACGGCGGGCAAAGGCGCGGACCTCCTCTCGATCCGCCACCCGATCGACCGGCGATAAAGGACCGTCCGCGCCCCCCTCTTGATGGCCGAGCCAATCGTTCACCATGGCCGCAGTGAGGTGCGGAAGAAAGCGCGGATGCCAGACCGGCCAGTCGTTCCGGAAGGCCTCCAGTATCGGTTCCAGTCGGCGCTGCAATCGGGGCGCGATCGCACGCAGCACCACCCCGCTGACCTGGCCACTGGCCGCATCCGGCTGGATACCGACGCGCACAAGACCATAGCCGGCACGCTGCCAGAGGCGCAGCAACGCCGGCTGCAGACCGAAGCTGGCACCTAGCAATCCGATGCCTTCGGTCTGCGCCCGGTCCGCCACCGCGCGCAACAGACGGCGCCCCAGGCCCAGGGCCTGCCACTGGGGGTGCACCGCAATGCGCTGGATGCGCCAGGCCCGTTCCGCCGCCAGGTCAAAGTCACCCCGGGCCGCCAGGGTGCAGGGCAGGAAGTGCCCCTGCGGCCGACGTTCGCCGGCCCATACCCCCTCGGCCACGGCCGGTTCCAGACCGGCCTCCTCCTGGATCAGGGCCACGCCGAACAGCGCCCCGTCGACCGCCCCCTCCATGCACAACACCCGCACACCCGGGTCGTCCAGCCAGCGCGCAAGATCCGAGGGCCGGGTGCGATAGTGCGCATCCGCCAGCAGGCCCATCACAGCCTCCAGGGCCTGCGGCAAATCCGCCAGGGCCGCCCCAGTCGTCCAGCGCAGGCGGACAGCCTGGGCGGCCGGGGTCGTGCTTTCCGCCTCCAGCAGGAACAGCCGATTGAGCCAGTCCTCCAGTGGATCTCCCGGCGCCCAGCGCACCGGGGTCGCCATGGCCTGCACCCGCACCTGGAAACCGGCCGCCTCCAGGGTCGGCAGGGCGCGCAGACGGAAGCCCTGCCCGCTGCCCTCGAACCCACCCGTCGTAGTCGACAACACCAGGCGGCGCGCGCGCCGAGCCAGACGCAGCAGGCGCTCCACCGGCAGATTCGCCGCCTCGTCGATGATCAGGGTATCCACGGGCTCGGGCGCTGCCAGCAGCACATCGGGTGCCCGGTAGAGGTGTTCCGGCGTGTCGATGCAGTGGCGGGCGCGCGCTAGCAGGGCGTCCACGGCCCGTGGACTCGGTGCCGTCAGCGTGATCGCGGGCCCCCCATGTCGGAGTGTCCCGCCGAGGAACTCGCCCAGGAGGGTCGACTTGCCGCGACCGCGCGGGGCGATCAGCGCCAGGCATTCGTCGGCACCAAGATGCGCGAGACGATCCAGCGCCGCAGCCTGATCCGGCGTCCACGCAAAGGCGGGCGCCGGACGGGCCGGCACCTCGGGCAATCGCTCCGTCAATGCGGGCGCCTGCACCCACGCCTCGGCCAGCGCCGTCCGCCAGCGCCGGGCGAACGCGCCAGCACCGGTGACCCCGTCGAGGAGGACCAGGGCGCCACCGCCGCGGAGCAACCCGGCCGCCGTGACCAGCGCGTCCACGTGGAGCGGGTCCCCGGCCTCGAACACCAGGGCCTGCACTTCGTGACCCAGCCAGTGCCCGGCCTGTGCCGGCGCTACGTGTGGTAGCCCCTCGGGGGCATGGCGCCCCACCCATAGTACCGGGCCCCGGACCGCGGCGGCCCGGAGCCAGGTCTCCGCGGCATGGCGAGCCCCCGGATCGGCCGGCAGGCGGTAGAGCGAACGCGCCTCCATCTCAGCCCCTCACCGAGGTCGAACTACGCATGGGGAAAGCGGGCTTGTGGGGACGATTTATTCACAATCTCCTCCAAGTACCCATAGTGGGCTTGACCGGGGTACCCGTCATCATTGCCCCCTGATTCAATCTTCGTATCTTCCTGTGCAATTGCTTTCCTGACTAGCAACGACGTTCAGCCAATCGCAGGGCCTGTTCGCGCCCGGGTCGGCCGCAACCAGCCGCGGCAGGGTGCGATCGAGCGCAGCGAAACGCACCAGGCCCGCGCCCATTGTGAACCCCTGATGCGTTTCGCTGCGCTCAACGGCACCCTACGATCAGGCAACTGGCTGAACCTCGTTGCTAATCAGTAATGCTTTTGACCTGGCCCTTCTTCGTGCCTTCGTACGCTTCGTGGTAGACAATCCAGACATTCAGAATCTCAAGGGAGAGCGATATGCAGAACGGCCATTTTGGTTCGGCACTCGTGACCGGGAACTCCAGCGGGCTGGGCCTGGGGGTGACCCGGGTGCTGCTGGAACGCGGCGCCAATGTCTATGGCATGAGCCGGCGCGGCTGCCCCGAGGCCGGGGTCAGTGGTGACGAACAGGTGGACCTGAGCGACTTCACCGCCACGCAGACCGCGATGGAACGCCTGCTCGAGGGTGTCGAGTCGCTGGACCTGGTAGTGCTCAACGCGGGACTCCTGGGCCACATGCAGCGCATGCAGGACGCGCCGATGGACGAGCTGCGCCTGCTGATGGACGTGAACACCTTTGCCAACAAGGTGATCCTCGACGCGCTGCTGAAGCACCGCGTACGCGTCGGCCAGATCATCGCCATCTCCTCCGGCGCCTCGGTATCGGGGCACGCGGGCTGGAGCGGCTATTCGCTGTCCAAGGCGGCGCTGAACATGATGATGCAGCTCTACGCCCACGAATTCCCCGAGGAGACGGCGATCAACGCCTTCGCCCCGGGCCTGGTCGACACCGCGATGCAGGACTACCTGTGCGAGGAAGCCGACCGCGAGAGCTTCCCGGTCCTCCAGCGCCTGAAGGCCGCTCGCGGCACGCAGGACATGCCCGGCCCCGAGGACGCCGCACGCGCGATCCTCGACGTCCTGCCGCGCCTGCACCAGACCACCCGCGGCAGCTTCGTCGACATCCGCCAGCTCTGACCCCCCCTTCCGGTTGCACCACGAAGCCGGTCAAGGGCGATTCACAGGAAGACGCGAAGGCAGGAAGGGTCCTTGGGTGTGGGTACTGGCATGGAATCGGGGCATGCCCGGACCGTCAGCCCCGCCCTGTACGCTCCGACCCGATCCCGCTTCGAATCTTCGCGTCTTCCTGTCACAGGCCCTTGCCCTTCTTCGTGTCTTCGTGCGCTTCGTGGTGAATCTCCCGGCATGCGGAAAATCCGCGTCGCAGCGCCAAAAAAACTTCATGGAGGGGCGTTGGATTTTGCCCGGGATGGGGCGTATAGTCGAAGTCGTGATTCGTGGTTGAGCGACAACACTAGGAAGTTTCTAGTTTCTGAACCAGTGCTCCCGTTGATCTGTTGGCAGCATGCCACGAACACATTTGTTAGTTACATGAAGAGGTTACAAGTTGTGAATACTGGTGTTGTGAAGTGGTTCAACGAGAGCAAGGGTTTCGGTTTCATCACCCCCGATGATGGCGGCAAGGACGTGTTCGTCCATTTCTCCGCGATCAACGGTTCGGGTTTCAAGACCCTGGCCGAAGGTCAGAAGGTCTCCTTTGAAATCCAGGAAACCGCCAAGGGCCTGGCCGCCGGGGAAGTGACCGCCATCTAAGGCGCCACTCTCCAGGCTGACGGCTCCTTCGTTGGACCGTCCGAAAAGGCCGCCTCCGGGCGGCCTTTTTCGTGCCCGGCGTCCTGGATTCACCACGAAGCAGATCGAAAGCCATTTACAGGAAGACGCGAAGACAGGAAGGGTTATTGGGTTCGGGTACTGGCTGAGGGCCCGCGGCATGCCCGGACCGTCAGCCCTACCCTGTACGCCCCACCCCAATCCCTCTTCCAATCTTCGCGTCTTCCTGTGAAACGCTTTTGATCTAGCCCGTGCTCGTGGTGGAGGCTGCAGTCCGGCGCGGGTGATTCAAGTACACTGCGGGGCTTTGGCTGCTCCCGCACGCGATGAACCGCCTGTTTCGCTCCACCGCCGTCGTCAGTGGCATGACCATGATCTCCCGGATCATGGGCTATCTGCGCGACATGGTGCTGGCGGTCACCTTCGGCGCCGGGCCGGCGACCGACGCCTTCTTCGTCGCCTTTCGCATCCCCAATTTCCTGCGCCGGCTGTTCGCCGAGGGGGCCTTCAACCAGGCCTTCGTGCCGGTGTTCGCGGAGTTTCGCGAGAAGCGCGGGCGCGAGGCCCTGCGGGATCTGCTGGACCACACCGCCGGCACCCTGATGACCGTCGTCACCGTGGTGACCCTGATCGGGGTCCTGGCCGCGCCGGCGCTGATCTGGGTATTCGCCCCGGGCCTGGGCACCCAGGAGGCCGGGCGCGAGGACCTGGCCGCCACCATGCTGCGGATCACCTTCCCCTACCTGCTGTTCATCTCGCTGACCGCAATGGCGGCCGGCATCCTCAACAGCATCGGGCGCTTCGCGGTGCCGGCGTTTACCCCGGTGTTCCTGAACCTGGCCCTGATCGGGGCCGCGCTGTGGCTGGCTCCGATGTTCGAGGAACCGATCATGGCCCTGGCCTGGGGCGTATTCATCGCCGGGGCGTTGCAGCTCGCCTTCCAGATCCCGTTCCTGTTGCGTGCCGGCCTGCTGCCGCGGCCGCGCTTCCGGCGCGCCCACGAGGGCGTGCGCCGCATCGTCAAGCTGATGCTGCCAGCAATCCTCGGGACCTCGGTGGTCCAGATCAACCTGCTGGTGGACACCCTGATCGCGTCGTTCCTGGTCGCCGGTTCGATCTCCTGGCTGTACTTCGGTGACCGCTTCGTGGAGCTCCCACTGGCCCTGTTCGGTATCGCCATCGGCACAGTGATCCTTCCGCGCCTGGCGCGGCAGTACAACCTGGCGGACCCGGCGGCCTTCAACCGCACCCTGGACTGGGCCCTGCGCCTGGCGATGCTGGTGGCACTGCCCTCCATGGTCGGGCTGGTCGTGCTCGCCGTGCCGATCCTCGCCACGCTGATCCAGTATCAGGCCTTCACCCAGTTCGATACCTACATGACCGCGATGGCGCTGGCCGCCTACGCCCTGGGCCTGCCCGGGTTCATCCTGATCAAGGTCCTGGCGCCCGGCTTTTTCGCCCGCCAGGATACGAAGACCCCGGTGAAGATCGCGATCATCGCCATGCTCTGGAACATGGTGCTGAACGGCGCCTTCGTGCTGCCGTGGTATCTCTCCGGCACCCCGGGGGCGCACGCCGGGCTCGCGCTGGCCACCGCGGCCTCGGCCTACATCAACGCCGGGCTGCTCTACCGCGGGCTGATCCGCGAGGGCATCTACCAGCCGGGACCCGGCCTGCGCCGGCTGCGCCTGGGGCTGCCGCTGGGGCTTGCCGCGATGATCGGCGTGCTGGTCTGGCTCTCGCCGGAGTTCGGGCAGTGGACCGAGTGGTCCATCGATACGCGCCTGCAGGCGCTCGCGGGGTTGATCCTCGCCGGAACCGCGACGCTGGCCGCCACGCTTTGGCTGGCCGGGCTGCGGCCGCACCACCTGCTGCTGCGCGAGTCCGCGGATCACGCGGATCAATGATGTCCGGGATGGCCACGGCGGGTTATACTCGCGGTTTTGCGCGGGATCGGGGCAATGCGGCTGATACGCGGCCTGGGGCCGGCCGACAGCAAGGCGTTCGAGGCGGCCGGCCTGCACGGCGCGGTGGTGACCATTGGCAACTTTGATGGTCTGCATCGTGGCCATCAGGCTGTTCTGGGGCGCCTGCTCGAGGCGGCGCAGGATCACCAGGCGCCGGCGCTCCTGATGACCTTCGAACCGCTGCCGCGCGAGTACTTCGGCGCGCACACGCAGGCCCCGGCGGCCCCCGGGCGCCTCCAGCGTCTGCGCGACCGTCTGGTGACCCTGAGCGACAGCGCCCTGGACGCTGCCTGGATCCTGCGCTTCGACGCACACCTGGCCGGGCTTTCGGCCGATGCCTTCATGGAGGAGGTCCTCTACCGGCGGCTGGGTGCCCGGCATGTGCTGGTCGGCGACGACTTCCGCTTCGGCCGCGGGCGCGAGGGGGACCAGGCCGCCCTGCAGACCGCTGGCCGACGCCTGGGCTTTACCGTGGAATCCACCCCGACGGTGCGCGATGCCGAAGGCCGCATCAGCAGCACGCGGGTGCGCTCCGCCGCCGTCGCCGGGGACTTCGCCCGGGTGACCGAGCTGCTCGGCCGGCCCTACCGCCTGCACGGCCGGGTCGCGCATGGCGACAAACGCGGGCGCACCATCGGCTTCCCCACCGCGAACCTGCGCCTGGGGCCCTGGCCGCTGGCGCTGCGCGGGGTGTACTCCGGCTGGCTGCGACGCGCCTCCGGCGAGTCCCTGCCGGCGGTCGCCAATATCGGCTGGCGCCCAACCGTGGACGGCACCGAACAGCGCCTGGAGGCCCACGTGCTCGAGGGCCAGCCCGACCTGTACGGCGAGGCCGTGTGCTTCGAGCCGGTCGCGCAGGTGCGCGGCGAACAACGCTTCGAGGGCCTGGAGGCGCTGCGCGCACAGATCGCGCGCGACGTCGACGCGGCCCGCATGCAACTCTCCGAACTCGACTGAAACCGGCCCGCAGGGCCGATCCGGAACTCGCTCATGGCACGCAAACCGGCACCGCCGAATCCCTACAAGGACACCCTCAACCTGCCCGAGACGGCCTTCCCCATGCGCGCCGGCCTGGCGACGCGGGAGCCCGAATGGCTGGAGGCCTGGAAGGCCGAGGACCGCTACCAGCGCCTGCGCGAGCACTGTGCCGGGCGGCCGCGCTTCGTGCTGGCGGACGGCCCGCCCTACGCCAACGGCTCGATCCATGTCGGCCACGCGGTCAACAAGATCCTCAAGGACGTGATCGTGAAGAGCCGCACCCTGGCCGGCTTTGATGCGCCCTACGTGCCCGGCTGGGACTGCCACGGCCTGCCGATCGAGCTGAAGGTGGAACAGAACCTGGGCAAGGCCGGGCGCGACGTGGATGCCGCGACCTTCCGCAAGGCCTGCCGGGAATACGCCCAGGAACAGGTGGACGGCCAGAGTGCGGACTTCCAGCGCCTGGGCGTGCTGGGCGACTGGGACAATCCCTACCTGACCATGAACTATCAGGTGGAGGCGGACACCGTCCGCGCGCTGGGCACCATCTTCAAGCGCGGCCACGTGCAGATGGGCGAGAAGCCGGTGCACTGGTGCGTGGACTGCGGCTCGGCCCTGGCCGAGGCCGAGGTCGAGTACGAGGACAAGATCTCGCAGGCGATCGACGTGCGCTTCCGAGTGGTCGACGACATCGACTTCCTGCGCCGCTTCGACGGCATCGACGGCTCGCGCGGCCCGATCAGCGTGGTGATCTGGACCACCACGCCGTGGACCCTGCCGGCCAACCAGGCGGTGGCCCTGCACCCGGAACTGGACTACGCGCTGGTGGAGCTGGAGCACGAGCGCATCCTGCTGGCGGAGGACCTGGTCGAGGACTGCCTCGCACGCTACTCCCTGGGCGAAGGCAAGATCGTCGCCCGGGCCAAGGGCCAGGCGCTGGAAGGCCTGATGCTGCGCCACCCGTTCCTGGAGCGCGACGTTCCCCTGATCCTGGGCGATCACGTGACCACCGAGACCGGTACCGGGGCGGTGCACACCGCCCCCGGCCACGGCCAGGAGGACTACGCGGTCGGGCTGCAGTACAGCCTGCCAGTAGAAAATCCGGTGGGCCCGGACGGCCGCTTCCTCCCGGACACCCCGCATTTCGCCGGCGAGAACGTGCATCAGGCCAACGGCCACGTGATCGACGTGCTGAAGGAACACGGCGCGCTGATCGTGGCGGTGAAGTTCGAGCACAGCTACCCGCACTGCTGGCGCCACAAGACGCCGATCATCTTCCGCGCGACCCCACAGTGGTTCATCAGCATGGATCGCGCGGAGCTGCGCGCCGACGCGCTGAAGGCGATCGCCGACACCCAATGGATGCCGAGTTGGGGCCAGGCGCGTATCCACGGCATGGTGGTGAACCGCCCGGACTGGTGCATCTCGCGCCAACGCAACTGGGGCGTGCCGATCCCGTTCTTCGTGCACAAGGAGACCAACCGCCTCCATCCCCATACCCCGGAGCTGGTCGAGAAGGTCGCGCAGCGCATCGAGCGTGACGGTATCGAGGCCTGGTTCCAGCTGGACCCGAAGGAGTTGCTGGGCGACAAGGCCGATGACTACGTGAAGCTGAACGACACCCTCGACGTCTGGTTCGACTCCGGCGTGCTCCACTCCACGGTCGTGGAGAAGCGCCCGGAGCTGGGCGAGCTTCCGGTGGACCTGTTCCTGGAGGGCTCCGACCAGCACCGCGGCTGGTTCCAGTCCAGCCTGCTGACCAGCGTGGCCATGCGCGGCGAGGCGCCCTACAAGGCGGTGCTGACCCACGGCTTCACCGTGGACGAGAAGGGCGAGAAGATGTCCAAGTCGCGCGGCAACGTGGTCGCGCCGCAGGAGGTCGTCTCCACCCTGGGCGCGGATATCCTGCGCCTGTGGGTCGCGGCCACCGACTTCTCCGGCGAGATGGCGATCTCCAAGGACATCCTCGACCGCACCGCCGATGCCTACCGCCGCATCCGCAACACCACGCGCTTCCTGCTGGGCAACCTGAACGGCTTCGAGCCGGCCGAGCACGCCCTGCCGCTGGACGAGCTGCTGCCGCTGGATCGCTGGATCGTCGCCCGCGCGCTGCAGGTGCAGGGCCAGGTGACGAAGGCCTACGACGACTACCTGTTCCACCAGATCTACCAGCGCGTGCACAACTTCTGCTCGGTGGAGCTGGGCAGCTTCTACCTGGACGTGATCAAGGATCGCCAGTACACCACGCAGGCCGACTCGCACGCCCGTCGCTCGGCACAGACCGCGCTGTACCACGTGGCGGAGGCCCTGACGCGCTGGGTCGCCCCGATCCTGACCTTCACCGCCGAGGAGATCTGGGAACTGCTGCCGGGCGAGCGCCCGGACAGCGTGCTGTTCGCGACCTGGTACGAGGGGCTGGCCCCGTTGCCGGAGGACGCGACCTTCTCCGATGGAGACTGGGACCGCATCCTGGAGGTGCGGACCCATGTCGCCCGCGCGCTGGAACTGGCACGCAACGAACAGGGGATTGGCGCCTCGCTGAACGCCGAGATCGACCTGCACCTGCCGGCCGGCTCGACCATCCGGTCCCTGCTCGAGCGCCTGGGCAATGAACTGCGCTTCGTGCTGATCACCTCGGAGGCCCGCCTGGCCGACGGCGCCGCACCGGAAGGCGCGCATGCCGCCGAGCTGAACGACGGCACGGCGCTGGGCATCGTGGTGCACAAGAGCGAACAGCCCAAGTGCGTACGCTGCTGGCACCGCCGCACGGATGTCGGCGAACACGCGCAGCATCCGGAACTGTGCGGGCGCTGCGTCAGCAACGTGGAAGGTCCGGGCGAGACCCGGCGTTTCGCCTGATGCGACTTCGCGGTTCCGGCCTCGGCCCCGGGCTGCTGATTGCCGCGATCATCGTGGTCGCGGACCAGGTCACCAAGGTCTGGGCGGAGCATGCCCTGACGCTGTTCGCGCCGGTCGAGGTGACCAGCTTTTTCAACCTGTCGCTGGTATACAACCCCGGCGCGGCCTTCAGCTTCCTGGCCGGCGCCGGGGACTGGGGCCGCTGGCTGCTGACCGGCATCGCCGTGGTGATCGGGCTGCTGATCGCCTTCTGGCTGGCCCGCCTGCCGCGCGGCGCGTGGTGGTCGGTCACAGCTCTGGGCCTGGTGCTGGGCGGCGCCATCGGCAACCTGATCGACCGCGTGCGCTACGGCGCGGTGGTGGATTTTCTCGACTTTCACTGGGCGGGCTACCACTGGCCGGCCTTCAACGTGGCGGACATGGCCATCGTGGTGGGGGCGGTCACGCTGATCGTGGCGACCTTCATCGAGGGTGACCACCGCCACCCCGAAGACAAGCACTGAATACGGGAGCACGCATGACCACGGCCACCAAGGGCGCGCACATCGAGATGCACTATCGCCTGATCCTCGAAAACGGCTATGTCGTGGACGGGACCGGCGACGAACCCATCACCCTGGAGATCGGCTCCGGCGAGATCCTGCCGGGACTGGAAGACCTGCTGGTCGGACTGGAGGCCGGCGACCACCGGGAATTTGCGATCGAGGCCGGCGTCATGTTCCCGTTTCGGGATCAGGCGGCGGTGCAGCAGATGCCGCGCTCGCAGTTCCCGGATGACCTGCCGCTGGAAGTGGACTACATCTACGAGTTCAACAGCCCGTCCGGCGACGCCGTGCCCGGGCGCATCGAGGCGGTGGAGGACGACACCGTGACAGTGGATTTCAATCACCCGCTGGCGGGGCAGCACTTCACCTTCGAGGTGGATGTGATATCCGTACGGGAACCCCAGTAGGTCGCGACCGACCGCAGGAGAACACCATGAGCATGCAGGCCCAGCTCGCCAATCCGCGCGGTTTCTGCGCCGGTGTCGAACGCGCCATCGAGATCGTGGAACGCGCCCTGGAGATCTACGGCGCGCCGCTGTATGTGCGCCACGAGGTCGTGCACAACCGCCACGTGGTCGGGCGCCTGACCGATGCCGGCGTGAAGTTTGTCGAAGAGCTCGACGAAGTGCCCGATGGCCAGGTGGTGATCTTCTCCGCCCACGGCGTGCCGAAACGCGTGCAGCAGGAGGCCGAGGAACGCGGCCTGACGGTATTCGACGCGACCTGCCCGCTGGTCACCAAGGTGCACCTGGAGGTGGCTCGCTACGCCCGCGAGGGCCGCGAGGTGGTACTGATCGGCCACGCCGGACACCCCGAGGTCGAGGGCACCATGGGTCAGTTCGACGATTCGCAGGGCGGCTGCATGATGCTCGTGGAGACCATCGCGGACGTTGAAAGCCTGGAAGTGGCAAACCCCGACCGCCTGGCCTTCGTCTCCCAGACCACGCTGTCGATGGACGACACCGCCGGGATCATCGATGCCCTCACCGGGCGCTTCCCGAAGATCGAAGGCCCGCGCAAGATGGACATCTGCTACGCCACCCAGAACCGCCAGGACGCGGTGAAGGACCTGGCGAAGCAGTGTGACCTGCTGCTGGTGGTCGGCTCGAAAAACAGCTCGAACTCCAACCGCTTGAGCGAGATCGGTGCCCGCATGGGCGTGGCTTCCTACCTGGTGGACGGCGCCGCCGACATCGACCCGGCCTGGCTGGAAGGCAAGAACCGCATCGGCGTCACCGCCGGCGCCTCGGCCCCGGAGGTCCTGGTCAACGAGGTCCTCGACTACCTCCGCGGGCACGGCGTCGACACCATCTCCGAACTCGCCGGCCGCGAAGAGACCATCACCTTCTCCATCCCCTCCGGCCTGCGCCGCGAATCCGCCTGAAAGGGCTGCTTACAGGAAGGCCAGAAGATTTGAAGAAAAACTGGATTGGGGCGCACCGCACACACCCGCCGTTGCTGGCATATCCCCGAATGTCAGGGATTCCACACCCAAAAACCCTTCCTGTCTTCCCAACTTCCTGTTAACCGCCCTTGACCTTGCTCGGGATTATGAAACGACATGGATGATCGACCGCGTTTTCGGCTGAGCATTCGCTGCCCTGATCAGCACGGGATCGTGGCGCGCATTGCGAACGCGATCGCCAACACCGACGGCTGGATCACCGAGGCGGCACAGCACACGGATGCCGAGGCCGGCTGGTTCTTCATGCGCTGGGTGTTCTCGCTGCCCGTCGATGCCGAGCCCGCCCTGCGCGAACGCCTGGACGAACTGGCCCTCGATCTCGGCATGGACTGGTGGCTGGCCGCGGCCGAAACCCGGCCCCGGGTCGTGCTGATGGTCTCGCGCGAGCCGCACTGCCTCAGCGACCTGCTGGCGCGCTGGAGCAACGGTGAACTGCCGATGGAAATCCCGGCGATCCTCTCCAACCACCACGATCTGGAACCGCTGGCCAAGTGCTACGGCATCCCATTCGAGCACATCCCGGTGCCGCGCGAGGAACGCGAGGCGGCGTTCGCCACCCTGCAGGATCGCCTGGCCGAACTCGCACCCGATGCCATCGTGCTGGCGCGCTACATGCAGATCCTGCCGCCCACGCTCTGCGACGAATACCCCGAGCGCATCCTGAACATCCACCACAGCTTCCTGCCATCGTTCGTCGGCGCCCGGCCCTACCACCAGGCCTTCGCCCGCGGCGTGAAGCTGATCGGTGCCACATGTCACTACGTCACCGAAGACCTCGACGCCGGCCCGATCATCGAGCAGGACGTGACCCGCATCCGCCATGACGACGGCGTGCAGGACCTGATCCGCAAGGGCCGCGACGTCGAACGCTGGGTCCTCGCCCGCGGCCTGCGCTACCACCTCGAGGGCCGCGTCCTCACTCACGGCAACAAGACCATCGTCTTCAACTGAGGCGGCACCGGTTAACGCCACCGCCGTTCACCACCCTCCCCGCCTAACGCATCGCCCCCACGGCCGGAAGCGCCTGGCCTAGACTCGAATCATCGATCGGCGGGGGTGGCCCATGAACAGCACGACAAGCACGCGATCCGGCCTTTTGACCCTGCGCCGCCCGGCGCGTACCCGGCAGCGGAAAGGGAGGACGCTAAAACTGCTGGCCACAGCGAGTCTTCTGACCCTGCTGGCAGCCCAGCAGCCGGCCGCTGCCGACGGGCTCCCCGACACCATCGAGCGCATCAAGCCCTCGGTGGTCAGCATCGCGACCCACCAGCCCTCGCGTAGCCCGCGCGCCCAGTACATCGCCACCGGCTTCGCCGTTGGCGACGGGACCCTGGTCGTCACCAATCACCATGTGATCCCGGCGTCACTCGACCACGAGAACCGCGAACAGCTCGTGGTGGTCAGCGGCGAAGGTCGCAACACCTCCCTTCACAGCGCGGAAGTCGTGGCACATTCGGCGAACGACGACCTAGCCCTGTTGCGGATTGCCGGCGACCCGCTGCCCCCCTTGCAGCTGGGATCGTCGGATGCGGTGCGCGAGGGCGAACAGCTCGCGTTCACGGGCTACCCGATCGCCATGGTCCTGGGCACCTACCCGGCGTCCCATCGCGCCAGCGTGGCGGCGCGCACGCCCATGGCCATCACCGCACGCCGCTCGAGCGAACTGAGCGAGGCTCGCATCCGGCAACTGCGCGACGGCGCGCCCATGGTGTTTCAGCTGGACGCCACCGCCTACCCCGGAAACAGCGGAAGCCCCCTCTACCGCATCGACAGCGGCCAAGTCGTGGGCGTAATCAACCAGGTCTTCGTGCAGGGCGGACGCGAGGCCGCGGTCGGCCATCCGAGCGGCATCAGCTACGCCGTGCCGGCCGACCGCATTCGTCCGCTGCTGGCGAACGTCCGGGAGTAGCCCGATCCACACCCCCGCACCCCGCCAACCCGATACGGAAGAGGCCATCCCCATGGCAGTGGCCCCTTCCGACGGCACCCGCGTCTATCGTCAGATTCACATCGACGTGGCCCGCAATGCCACGGACGACTTCAACCCGTTCCATGACGGCGACAAGTGGGCGCGCATCCGTGGCAATCCGTTCGGCGGGCCGATCGTGCTTGGCTTCCAGCTGGAGTGCCTCGCCGAGGCGCTAGTCACCCGGACGCGCCTGGCCGAGGGTGAGACCGACAACGCGGAACCATTGCCGTTCCGGGACTACCAGTTCACTTTTGCTGACGCCCTGCGCGTGGACGAGCCGTTCACCACAGAGGTGAAGCCCACGAGGCGGCGGCCGGACGAGGCGGGGCGCGAGCAGCCATCCAATCGCATCGTGATGCGCAAGGACAGTGGGCTGGTGCTGCTCGGCCACGTGCGCGACACGTTCGCGCCCCGGGCACTACCCGAGGAGGTACTGGCCCTTCCCGCGAATGGCGACCTCGATCAACTCGAGGATCGGTGCGTGCTGCCGGGCAACGGGTGGTTCCACAAGCGCAAGTTCATGGCCAACAGCAATGCGAAGAACCTGCTGTCGGGTTCACTGGTACGCCAGGCGGACTACTTCGACGAGCTGGAGGACCGCATCAACTTTCCGGACATGTTTCCGGCCGCGCTCATCTCCTGCGCCCTGCTTGAAAGGGCCCACGCCGACGGTCACGATTTCTACCGGGACCCGCTGGTTTACACGGCCCATCACATCAGCGTCGACCAGCGGCTCGCCCGCAGCCTGCGCAGTGCCGAGGCCCTGCACATCCTGGTGAGCCCGGCGGAACACCTCGAGACCGTGGACCGCGGGCTCGCCGGATCCGGCATGGCGCAACGGCGGTATCGCTGCTTCGGGATCCTCTCGGGCGCACGCACCCTTTTCCGCGGCGAACTACTCCTGGCCCCGCTTGCCGCTTTGGCAATGGAGCCGCCACCGGCCGCCTCGTGATACCGGCACACCCGGGTCCACCGCAATCATGCATCGGGCCTTTCCCGCTTGCCCTTGCGATGCTCCTTGATCGCCTTGCGCAGCAGATGCGGCACCAGCAGGTGCAAGGGCATGCGCAGATAGTGCGAGCGGACGTACAACAGCCAGCGCGCAACGCCCGACAGGCCTCCATCACAGCTCCAGTGGTGCGGTTTCAGACCACGGCGGAAGAGGGCATCCATCAAGGCGAGCAGAGGCAACGCCGGGCGCGCCGGCGCCAGGGCCCGGATCACCGAATCCGGAACCGGGGTTTGCAGGAACTCGTGCCCGTACCGAAGGGCGTAAAAGAGGGGGCGTGCCAGGTCCATCTCGAAGGCCCGTGCCGTCAGTCGCTCCCAGAAGGCCGGATCTTCATTCGCGAAATGACGCAGCAGTGCATCCAGATCCGCCAGATCGCGCAACCCGTTCTCCAGCTCGCCGTCGTGAAACAGGTGCGTCGCGCTGTGCAGGACCATGTCGACCGGAGCCGGAATGTACACACCGGGGTAACCCTCCAGCGGCAGCGCCGCCTGCCACAATAGGGCCGGATCGGGGTGCAACCGCGCCGTCGGCGGCAGGATCGTGTGGTGTACGTCCAGCACGCTTTTGCGCCGCATGTGCGTCAGCGGCGGCAGTTCATGCATCCACTGGCGGTAATATCGCTGGTCATAGGCATCGTATCCCTCGCAGACCCACCCCTGGACGAACAGGTGCTGTTCCGCCTGCTGGATCTGCGCCTTCGGGACCATGATGTCGACATCCGAGAACTGCCGCCCCCGTGCACAGGGCAGCCCGGCCATCACGTAGGCGGCCCCCTTCAGCAACATCACCGGGATCTGTTCCGGGGCCAGGGCCTCGTGGATCCGTGCCACTTCCCAGCGGACCATGACATGCTGGCGATCCGCCAGTACGCGGGCCGCATGCAGGTGCCGCCGCGGCGCCGGGGGCACGTCCGGCAAGGCCCCGGCATCCTCGATCAGGGCCTGCAACCGCCCCTCCAGGGAGGCGACCCGCGCCACCCGGACCAGCAAGTCCCAGTCCGCCGGCGACCGCTCACTGACCCCGGCCGGCTCGCGCAGAGTCGCGAGCATTTGTGCAAGCGCGGGGCGGGTCACGCGCCACCCTCCGGCAACCCGTTCAGCAGGCCCAGGGTGGCGTCCAGGTCCGCGTACTCCAGATTCAGGCACGCACTTTGTTCGATCAGGTCGGCCGCAGCCTCGAAGCCCGCCGCCCCCACCACGCTGTAGTTGAACGACGAGCCGACCAGCCGCTGCAACGCCTCGGCCGGGGCCAGCGGCTCCAGATGGTCACGCCCCCCGACGGCAAAGCGCGGAAACACCAGCCAGGCCGGCCGGGCCTGCTCGTCCATCCGCTCGATGCTTGGGTCCGGCGGCTTCAGGTGGGCCACCGTCCCCTTGCTGGTGTCGTACGAGGAGGGCCCGATGATTGCCTGCGGGTAGCGCTCGCGGATCAGATCAATGGCGGCATTCTTCAGACTGACCGGACGCGGCAACGCCACGAGCCGGCCGGTCTCCAGGGACAGCAGGGCGAACTCGTCCGACAACAACCGCCACCCCGAAAGCGCCAGCGCGGCGGTCAGGGTGCTCTTGCCCGCCCCGGGCTCGCCCGGCATCACCAGCGCCTGACCGTCGCGTTCCAGCACCGCCGCATGGATCATCAGGAAGTCATGGGCATGCTGGGCGATGCACCAGTTGAGGCCCCACTCGAACAGCGGGTAGGCATGGGCCAGCGGCAATGGCCGGAAGGGCGAACGCCCGTCAAGGAAGAAACGCGCCTGCGGTCGCCAGACCGCATGCAGGCCGGAGGAACGCGCGAGGGTGATGTGGAAGTCCGCAAACGGGGTGCCATCCGCCGGCAGCAGCTGGCGGTCATAGAACAAGGCCACGGAACGCTCGATGCGGTCCAGCCGCGAACGCAACCGCACCACGAACGGGCCCACCTGGATGGGAAGGCCGGCACCCCGCAACCCTGCCTTCAGGGTTTCCTGGCCCGTCACGCGCTCCGCGACTCCGGGGCGACCTGGATCAGGTAGTGCTGCCGCAACTGGGTCAGTCCCGCGTGCATCGCATCCTCCAGCTCCCCCTCGGCGGCTTCGTAACGCTGTTCAAGGTACTCGAACAGGGCCGTCGGCGTCATCGGCCCCTCTTGCAGGGCCTGGAAGAGCTCGGTGAGGGGCGGTTGCAGCACGTGTGTCTCGCCACAGCGCTGATCATAGACGACCACGGATTCGCCCCACGCCCGCACGTGAGCGACCGACAGCGAAATCAGTTCGAGGGGTTCTTCGAAAACGGACAAGTGCGCCTCGTGTACCGTGCGGTCAGGCGTATCCGGGGCAGCAGCGCCCCGGAGGTCAGCGAATGCCCTACTGGTTGGATGTGGTGGTCCGCACTTCCACGCATACGCCCAGTTCGTTGCGCGAGTAGCCATCCTCGCAATCGCCCTGGCTGTTGATCGGACAGAAGCGCTCGTTCATGTAGACGAAGACATTCTTCACCGCCGCGTACTTGTCCGCATCCTCGCGGGCCATGGAATAGGCCTTGATCACTTCGTCCACCGAGGCACCAAAGTCGATCGAGGTGCAGGCCGCGTTCAGGACCGCGCCCACCGCATGCCAGTCCAGCGAGCCACTGCACACGCCACTGGCCTGCAGCACCTCCATCAGCGACGGCGAGCCACTCAGGCATTCCGGCTTGTAGCCGAACACCGACTCGAAGGAGGTCGCGCCACCGGGATGCACCGTGGCATCGAAGCGGCGACACTGGTTGCCCGGCGGATTGGTCTCATGGCAGGTCCCCGGGGAGTAGCCGGTGCAGTCCCAGGCGAACCAGTTGTTCTTCCAGAAGCCCGGCGTGCAGCCATCGCCCTCGGTGCACTCGTGGTCGATATTGGAGACGTTGGCGGAGAAGATATTGCCCGACAGCGAACACTGCCCCTGTGCACCCCAGACCGACTTGGCGGGGAGGGACACCAGCATCGCGCCACCCAGACCGGCTGCGGTCAGGCGGCGCCGGCTCCGGCTACGGGGGGCCGACGACTCCGAGCCATGGTCCGCAGGGGTTCCGGACGCGTTTTCGCCCTTGCCCTTGAGGCCCTTGCCATCGTTGTGCTCGTGTTCGTCACTCATGCTTGACTGCTCCAGATCCGTACTCGGCGTTGCGCCATTCGCGCCGGAAAACCCGAAACCACCGCGACCGGCGAATTCTCGGGGGCACAATGCAATCAGACGCTTTCTACCAAGACTTAGCAAGCGTAATGCCACCGCTTCGAATAACGGGTAACTCACTGATATCGAGGGGCCGCCCGCCACACGAAACATCCAACGCGGATCCAGGCACCGACAAGTGCAAAATTTTCCGACAGCTCACGGCACGGGCGGCGCGTCACTCCTTGCGCATACGCAGGATGAACGAATGGCTTAGCCATGCCCCGGCGATCGGTAATGCCTGCAGGAACCCCCGGGTGCCCCGGTTCTCCAGGAGTGGCTGCAGGCGAGCCAGCCGACCGGGGGCCAGTGGCAGCCAGTACAGGTCACCGGGTACAAGACCCACGGACTCCGCGGTAGACCGGAGCGCGGCGGGATCGTCGTAGCGCAAATGCGGTGGGCGGCCCTGGCGATGGCGATGCCATTCGCGAGCCGCAGTGGGCAGACAGCGCAGGTTCAAGGCATCAACCCAGGCCTCGCCACCGGGACGCAGAACCCGGCGGATCTCGGCGAGCGCGGGTGCGGGATCGGACAACGCCTGCATGACACCGAAGCAGAGCACCCCGTCGAACGCCGCATCCGCCAATGGAAGATGGTTGATATCCGCCGCCAGCCAGGGGATCGCGGCATCGCTTCGAGCGCGCGCCTTCTGCAGGGATGGGGTTGAATAGTCGAGGCCCCACACCGCGTGACCCTGCGCCTGCAGCATCCGCGTGTAGGTGCCTGCGCCACAGCCGATATCCAGCCAGCGCCCGGGCGCCAGATCGGCGCTTCGCCACAGACGTTCGAACTGCCGCACGCGACTGTTCAGGCCGCTGTGCGTCCAGCCCGCGATGTCGGCATCATCCTCCAGGCTTGCCCCACGCTCGAGAAAGCGCTGGCGCCAGCGGCGCTCGAAGCCGGTGTCTTTCATGGCACAGCTCCAAGTGCTGTCGACACGCTCGGGCACCCTCTCATTCCTGGTCCTCGCTCACCTGGCCGATGAGTTCGGTCGCTGCGGTCAGTACATGATCGCGGGAAAACCCGGCGCGACTCATCTCGTCGTACAACGTGCGCGCCAGCAACCGGGCCACCCGCTCCGGGGCATGGGTAATCGGGCCCGTGGCCGCCCCCGGCTGACGCGCCAGCGCCAGCTGGGTAAAGCTGGTGCGCAACAGCCCCTTCAGGCGATGGACCAGAACCGACTGGGCCACAACCAGTGCCAGGATCGACGCCATGCGGAGGTCCTCCTGCGTCAGCCGCCGTCTCCCCTTGGGCGAGTCGATATTGATCACCCCCACCACTTCGGCCTCCAGCACGATCGGCACCGCGATGATGTCGACCGGGTCACCCCCGTTTTCACGCCACGCCATGCCGGCAAATTCGGATCGGTGAAGGTCGCGGATCAAGAACCCCTTGCCGGCACTCGCCACCCGGCCGGCAATGCCGCGCCCCAGAGGCTGGCGTTCGCCATAGGCCTGGCCGGGGAGCTGCCCGTGATGCGCCTGCACCCGCAGACGCGGTTCACCGGTCTCCGGGTCCTGCTTCAACAGCATGATCGAGCAGTGTTGGCAGCCCATGGCATGTCCCACCAGCGTGGCCAGCCCGGACAGCCCCTTTTCCAGGGACTCGGCCTCCTCCACAAAATGAGCCAGCTCCAGGAGCCGCTCGTCGAATGCATTAAAGGCCTCTTCCATCCCCCGGCCCCATGGCGGTGTCGTACCGCGAGGTTAACAGCCCGCCCCGGCACGGAATCCGGCCAGCGTTAGCCACGCAAGCAGCCGACCCTAACGCCACCGGGGGCCACTTGATGGTGGCAACTTGCGAGCCGCCACCCCCATAAACAGTACGAGATAGAACAACAGCGCGATCCGTGGCGAGAAGAACAGTGTGCTGAACAGACCAATGGACAGCGCCCCCGCCAGGGCAGCGGCCGAGGCCAGGGCCACCGCATCGCCGCGGAGGCCGCGGCGCAACAGGAACGCGAGGGCGGCCAGCGTCAGCCAGACAAAGGCGGCCACACCCAGCCAGCCCTGGTCGAAATAGAGCTCCAGCCACTGATTCTCGACGCGCCAGGGCCAGAGGTGATCCGTGGTGAAGTACCAGTGGCGGCCCAGGTGCCGGAAATCGCCATTGGCCACATATTCGCGACCGGCCGAACCCCGGATCTGCACCCTGTAAAATTCGACGACAGACTGCTGACGTGCGTCGACTGCCAGCGACAGCACGAGGCCGCGCTGGAATGGCCAGGGACGCGTCTCCATGGGATCCAGATCGAAGGCCCACTGGAAGCTCTGACGCCCACCATCGTCCAGCCGCATCCCCTCACTGCGACAGACGAAGGAATGGCGGATGGGCTTCTCGCAGATGAACACCCGGAATCCCGCAGGCCGGTCGCTGGCCGCCTCCACCGTTACGGTAAGGCGCCCGTCACGGGGCAGGCTCACGCGCTGATTCACGAACAGCGAATCGCCACCCCCGATCTGCAGGCGCGGCACATCACCCTCGTGGGTGAACGCCAGGTTCCCGGGTACGCGCCCGTCGCGGTTACCCGTGCGATAGTGCTCGGGGAAACGGCCGACACCCCGGCCCAGCAGTGGCGCCAGCGGCCCGGCACCGGGTAACTCGAGCGCGGCCCGCCAGTGATCCAGGCGACTGCCGAAGTCGCGTTCGATCTGACCCAGGCGCTGTTCGGCAAACCCGCCCAGCGTCGTGCCCGCGATCAGCGCAATCGCCACGACCGGCAACAGCACACCGGCCACCACGGCCCCGGCCGACCGCATGCGCCCATGCATTGCCGCCAGCAGCATCCCGGCCGCCAGCACCGCAACCGCCACCGCGAGTCCCAGATACCCGCCGCGCGAATAGGTCATCGCGACCGCATAGGCGGTCCCGACCGCCAGCACGGCCGATCCGGCGAGCAGTACGCCGGGGCGCTGCCGCCAGCACCAGACCAGGGCGAGCGGGAAGGCCAGCACCAGGAAGGTCTCGATGCTGGGGCCGCCCGCCTGCATCTCGGAGAACAGACCGGACAGGCGGTAGCCGCTGTCGAAATCCAGCAGCCCGGGATAGGTGATCCGCTCGCGCACCACGAAGGCCAGCTGCGCCAGCAGGGCGAGCCCCACGCCCGGGAGAAACCAGCGTGTCACCTGCTCCCGAACCGGAATGGGCGCCACGCGCAACACTGCCAGCAGCACCACCGCCCACAGCAGGCCCTTGGCGACCCGCAGGGCATTCCAGTCGTGGGCAAAGTGCACCGCTGCGCCGGGGTTCCAGCCTCCGGGCGGCCACAGGGCCAGCCCCAGGCCGATCAGGGTGGAGACGACCAGCAGCCCCAGTGGCCAGCGGATCCCGCGCGGCAGCAGCGATGCGCCCACATGCAGCGCATGGGGCCCTCGCCACAGGGCCACGGCCAGGGTCATCAACAGGAACAGATCCAGCTCGGAGACAAACAGACGCCCGTGGTAGAGGGTCAAGTCCAGCGTGGCCAGCACAACCGGGATCACGACCAGCCAGACCTGCAGACGCCAGGCCAGCAAGACGGCGTAGGCCAGCAACCCCGCGGCCAGCGCGACCGGCGCCACCGGCCAGGTCACCGCCGCCAGCACGGCCACCAGGGCCAGGAGACCGCCAAGGGCCTGGCGCAACCGTTGCAGAGAGCCCACGACCGAGCCTGGATCGCTTGGTCCCGGGGCAGCATTGCGGGGCTCGTCTCGCGACGCCATGGCCGGTTGCGCGACACCCGCCACGCTCGCGCGTTCCAACCACTGCAGCGAGGCGACCATGAACCCGGCCGCCAGCCCGGCCAGGACCAGGCTGGCCGGGTCCGGGCGGGCACCGTCCACAAACAGCTTGGCGGCCTCGACCGCCAGCGCCAGCGCAACCCCCGTGAGGACCGCCAGCAGGTTCAACGCGGCCGGTTGCAGTGGATGGCGCAACTGCCAGAGCCAGACCAGCCCCCCCAGGGGCGCGTACATGGCCAGGTGCAGCGCGGTACTGCGCAGGGCGTGGATCTCGTCCACGTGGTAGTGGTAATAGAAAGGCCACAGGTTCAGGTCGGCCCACTGCGCCCGGGCCGCCTCCCCGTCGGCGTGAAACGCACCGAAGCCGTGGTTGAGCGCGACCAGCAGCAAGGCGTAGGCAACGGTACCCGTCACAAGCAACGGCGTGGCGAACTGCTGCAGCGTTCGGATCACGCCATGGGGATGCGCGGGCAGGCGCCGGAACAGGACGAGGCCGATCCCCATCCCCAGCGCCCGCAGCAGCACGGAACGTCCTTCGGCAATCCCCGACAGGGTCACCAGGTTCAGCAGCTCCAGCAGGCCCGCCAGCAGCAGGACCAGGGGGATCCCGACCCCCAGCAGCGATGTCCCGCGCCGCTGCAGCCACAGCGCCAGGAGCAAACCGACCGGCACACTGACCACCACCTCCAGCGTCAGCCAGCTGATACAGCGAACGCCGCCAGTGCAGGCGCCGGCCGCCACCCACCAGCCCCAGGCATCCGATGCCAACCGGGCCCGCAACTCGTCCGCGGCCAGTACAAAGTCAAAGGGGACGAAGCCAACCAGCACGTAGACTGCGGCATAGACCACCAGACCGGCGGTCAAGGTCTGCGCGCCCGCGCCTTCCAGCACCTGCCGCCAGCGAACGAGCGGGTCTCGCAGGACCAGCCAGGCGAGCGAACCGGCCACGGCCCCGGAAAAATTACCGGCAATATCAGCGCCCGCAGGGTGGCGGTAGGGCAACCAGACCTGGAGGAATTCCACACTGGCCGTGACGGCCAGCCCCAACGCGGCCACGAAGACGAATGCGCCGCCGGCCAGCAGCCGGTTGCGGCGCCCGTGCGTCATCCATGCGGTCCAGAAGAATCCCAGCGGCAGGAACATCAGGGCATTGGCCATGAACTGCTGGCGGCCGCTGGTCCCGGGGCCGGTCAGGCTCATGGCGCGGTAGATCTCCCAGGCACGCTCCAGACTCATCGAGCCGAACTCGAACGGCAACAGCGTCAGATAGACCGCCGCCCCCAGCGACAACCAGGCCCACAGCGCACACGTGCGCAGGGACAGGGGTTCAGCTGCATTCACCATCGCATTCATGAGGGGCTCGGGGCGGAGGCCGGTTCATCACTGTATACCCGCCGGAACTCGCGAAGCAGTAGCATGCAGGGATCGCGAAACGCGTCACAAACCTTTACACCGACTCGGCCTGACGAGGAAGGGTGTCCAATTTAATTCTTCGAATTCATAAAGTTAAAAAACGATGGCACGCTTGGTGCTTGCCCACGGTCAGCCATGTCAACAAGGGAGTTACAGCATGAAACGACCGCTCATCATTGCTTTGGTCGCCGCGGGGGCGATGCTTGCGGGGCCCTCGGCTCAAGCCGCCTTCATCACCTATTTCGGGGAAGACCTGAACAATTCGGCAAACGTCCCGCTGTCGTCGACCCCCAATGCCGACGCAGCTGAAAGTTCTTTTCTCGGCTCACTCAGCGGGGTGGGAACCGAAGACTTCGAAAGCTTTGCCACGGGGACCAGTGCCCCCCTGAACCTCACCTTCCCTGGCTTCGGTGGGAGTTCGCTTAGCGCGACACTGACGGGGGACGGCCGCATCAAGACCGTTTCCGAGGGCAGCGCCTACTTCGGCCGCTATTCCGTCTCCGGCACCAACACCTGGCGTGCCAATGCGACCGGGGATGACGGGTTCGGCGTCGACTTTGGGCAGGACATCGCCGCGTTCGGGTTTTACGGGATCGACATCGGTGATTTCGGCGGGCAACTGCTGATCAATTTCAACTTGAGCTCGGGAGGCATCCACCAGGAAACCGTCCCGCACACCGTGGGATCCGGCGGGTCTACGGACGGCTCGGTCTTCTACTTTGGTGCCATTGCCACAAGTGAGGACTTCCTGTTCACTTCGCTCGACTTTGACCTGGTCGAAGGTCCGCAGACCGACATCTTCAGCTTCGACAACATGACCATCGGGGAACTCGAGCAAGTTACGCCAGTACCGACGCCCGGCACTCTAGTATTGTTTGCCAGCGGGCTGCTGGTTGCCGGATCGATGCTCTGGCGCCGCAAGCGGTCTGATAGCGGCAACTGAAACATCCATCACGAAGGTCTTCGACGGGCGCTGCACCACCCGTCGAAGATCATTTCGTCGCAAAACCGGGGCGACACCGAACGATGGATTCGGTGCCTCCCTGCGAATACATCCCGAACCGCGGTTACAAGCGCAGATCGGTCGATTCCCGCGGGAAGACCGATTTCACGTCGAAGATGACCGACTCCGGCCGGGCCAGTTCGCGGATCGCCTCGATTCCCATCTGCAGGAACTCGCGGTGCGGCACCGCCAAAATGATCGCATCGAACTGCCCCGGGTCCGGGGTCTCGGTCACCGGGGTAATCCCGTATTCGTGCTCGGCCTCGGTCGGGTCCACCCAGGGGTCGAAGACGGTCACATCGGCGTTGTAGCCGGCCAGGGTGGCGTGGATATCGATCACCCGGGTATTGCGCAGGTCCGGGCAGTTCTCCTTGAAGGTCAGCCCCATCACCAGGATTCGCGCCCCCACCGGGTTGATGCCCTTGCGCACCAGCGCCCGCACCGTGTTGTCCGCGATGTGGGCGCCCATGGAGTCATTCACACGCCGCCCGGCCAGGATCATCTCCGGGTGATGCCCCACCGCCTGCGCCTTGTGGGTCAGGTAGTACGGGTCCACGCCGATGCAGTGGCCGCCCACCAGCCCGGGGCGGAACGGCAGGAAGTTCCACTTGGTCCCGGCCGCCTTCAGCACGGCTTCCGTATCCAGCCCCAGGCGCTCGAACAGCAACGCCAGCTCGTTGATCAGCGCGATGTTCACATCACGCTGGGTGTTCTCGATCACCTTGGCGGCCTCGGCCACGCGGATACTCTCGGCCTTGTGCGTGCCGGCCGTGATGACCCGCGCGTACAGCGCGTCGACGAAATCGGCCACCTCCGGGGTGGAGCCCGAGGTGACCTTCATGATGGAGGTGACCCCGTGTTCCTTGTCGCCCGGGTTGATGCGCTCGGGGCTGTAGCCGGTAAAGAAGTCCTGGTTGTGCACCAGCCCGGACTCCGCCTCCAGGATCGGCACACAATCCTCCTCGGTCGCCCCCGGGTAGACGGTGGACTCGTAGATCACCGTGTCACCCGGCTTGAGCACCCGCCCGACACTGCGGCTGGCGCCCAGAAGCGGGCCCAGATCGGGGCGCTTGTGCTGATCGATCGGCGTCGGCACCGTCACCACGAACACGTTGCATTGGCGCATGACCTCCAGATCCGCCGTGTACGTCAGCTTCGGCGTGGCCGCGAGCTTGTCCGACTCCACCTCGCGCGTGCGGTCCACCCCGGCCTGCAGTTGCCGCACCCGTTCCGGGTCGATGTCGAACCCGTGTGTGGGCCAGTGATGTCCGAACTCCACGGCCAGTGGCAGGCCGACGTACCCCAGACCGATTACACCGATGGTGACTTCATCCAGCGCAGGAAGCGTGTGCATAAGATGTCCGTTCTCATAGCCAATGTGAGGGAGGGCCCCGGGCCGGATGCCACTCCGTGCTTGTACGTCGCCGCCGGCGCTTGCCGCCGGATCACCGACAGGGCGCGCAGCCGGGGACGCGCGGCCCGATCCCATCCACGCGCCCGGGGTTGGATCCCGGCGGCCCGCCATAGGCACCCCAGACCACCCGCTCGCGCAGACGGCCATTGTAGTCACGATTCGCACCCGCGACCGGGGCCGAACTCACGCTGCCCGCACGCTCGGGCAGAGCACCCTCGCGGGGATACAAATCCAGCGCATCCAGCCCGGCATCCGGGGCGACCAGATACCGGGCCGCATCCTCGCGCGACGCAGTGAAATTGTCGTCACCCGCGATACCCCCGGAGAGCTGCAGCGGGTCCCCGGCAAACACGGCATTGCCCGCGACTACCTGCCGGTAGGCACGGTCCGGCTCGTCCACGCGAATCCCGAAGCCAGTGGCCAGCACCGTGTTGTTCACGATGCGGACCGCGCGCGGCACGTGGTTGTGCGGGCGGATCACCATCGCGTCACCGGCATCGTTCACGAACAGGTTGTCGTGGAGCTCGATGTGGCCTTCGCCCTGGAACAACCGCTCATGCGGATTCTGATAAAACAGATTCCCGGCAATACGATACCGGTCCTCCGACCCCGGGCCGGTGGGCGGGAAATGCCCCACCAGCAGGTTGGGCCGTGCCCGTGCCCCGTCGCTTCCGCGCTCTACCTTGCTCAGCACGTTGTAGCAAATACGCGTCTCGTACGGTTGAGACGGCATCCCCGGGATCCCGTCGCGATCCGTCTGATGCTTGATCTGGATGTTGTACCCAAGGGTGCGGTGCACATGGTTGTGCTCGATCACGCCAGCAACAAACGGACTGGTCCCGTCCGGCTGCCCGAGATACATCCCGGTCCCCACATCGTGGATCTCGTTGTGCCGGATCACCCAGCCCCGGGCCGGTACCCGCGTGGTGATCCCCGTGTTGCCCTGCGAATGGTCGTAGTGGCGGATCGTCAGGTGCTCCAGCGTCACGTGATGGACCCCGTCGCCCCGCGCCTCCGCCACCACCCCGGCGACTGGCTCGCCCCCACCATCCAGAGTCAGATGCCGGATCACTACGTACTCGGCATCCACCAGACTGATCGTGTTCTCCCCGCGCCGCCCGTGCAGGATGGCAGGCTCCCCATCGGCCGGCCCGCTGATGACGATGGGCCGCTCCGGCGTCCCGCGCACCCCGCGCAGCCGCAGTGAACGCGGATAGTCACCCGCTTCCAGCCGCAACCAGTCGCCGGGCTCCAGCGCAGCCACCGCCGCCCGGTAATCCTCCGGCCCGGCCTGAACCACATTCCAGCCCTCATACGGCAGAGCAACGCCAGGACTCGCCGATACCGCCTCAGCGACGGTATCGGCCGCGGCCACCGGCACCCCAAGCAGCAAGACGCACGGTGCAAGCGTTGCGCAAAGCCACGGATGCGGTGCGTGCCCGAAGCGCCTCATCACCGTCCGTCACTGCCAGGAATCTGGATCAATGCAGCCCACCCCTCAATCGTCTATCAGGTCCAACGATGATCACTTCCCACCTGGTTGTCATGCACATGCCAGCATCCCGGACCTAACGAGCCATTCACGAAGGGCGCCGCGCGTTCCAGCCGAAACGATAAAGTGATTCGACAGGGATCCGGACCGGGCCGTCGAACCCGACAAGGATGCCGAGCCGCGCCCGTTGGCGTCGTCGCGAGCGGGTCCGCCCATGCGCCCACAGGATTTCTCGACAGCCCATGACTCCCCAACCGCAATGCGAAATCCTGTGCGTGGTCGGCGCACGGCCGAACTTCATGAAGATCGGCCCGGTCATGCGCGCCCTGACGGACGCCGGCATCACCGCCCAGCTCGTGCATACCGGCCAGCACTACGATCCGGCGATGAACGAGCGCTTCTTCACCGATCTGAACATCCCCTATCCGGACATCAACCTGGAGGTCGGTTCCTCCTCCCACGCCGTCCAGACCGCCGAGGTCATGAGCCGCTTCGAACCGGTACTGGACGAGCTGAATCCGCGGGCCGTTCTGGTCGTGGGCGATGTGAATTCCACCATCGCCTGCGCTCTGGTCGCAGCCAAGAAGGGCATCGGCGTCATCCACGTCGAGGCCGGCCTGCGCAGCTACGATCGACGCATGCCGGAAGAGATCAACCGGGTCCTGACCGACCAGATCTCCGATCTGCTGTTCACCACCGAAGGACACGCCATCGACAACCTCGCCCGCGAGGGGATCGATCGCGAGCGCGTCCACTTCGTCGGCAACGTGATGATCGACACCCAGCTCCACAACCTCGAGCGGGCCGTGCCCTGGGACGAATCCCTGCAATCCGCGGGTATCGACCCGGCGCGCTTCGCCCCGGATAGCGCCTACGGCGTGCTGACCCTGCACCGCCCCTCCAATGTCGACGAGCCAGCAATCCTCGAACGCCTGATCACCACCCTGGCGGGCATCGCCCGCGAGTTGCCTCTGATCTTTCCGCTGCACCCCCGTACCCGTGACCGGCTGCAGGCCTCCGGGCTGGAGCACCACCTGAACGAGTCGGCCATCGCGGTACTGCCGCCAGCGGGCTATCTGGAAATGCTCGGCCTGATGAAGGATGCGCGGGTGGTCCTCACCGACTCCGGCGGCATGCAGGAAGAAACCACCGCCCTGGGCGTGCCCTGCATCACCCTGCGGGAGAATACCGAGAGGCCCATCACCATCGACGAGGGCACCAATGTCCTGGTCGGCAACGATCCGGAACGTCTACAGGTCGCCTTCCGCGACGTCATGGATCATGGAGGCAAGAAGGGCCGCATCCCGCAGTACTGGGATGGCCGAGCCGGGGAGCGCATCGCGGCCGTCATCGCCCGGTGGCTGGGGCACGAGCCACGCGCCCGCGCCACGGGCTGACCACCATGCTACTGCGCTCGCTGCTGTCCCTGATGTCGCCCGGCGGCTCCCGCGCGCGCCTGTCCATCCTGATCTACCACCGCGTCCTGCCGGCGCCCGACCCACTGCTGCCCGGCGACCCACACGCCGATGACTTCCGCTGGCAGATGCGGCTCCTCGCGCGCTCCATGAACCCGCTTCCGCTGGAGGAAGCCGTGGACCGCCTGCGGGCCGGCACCCTGCCCGCCCGAGCGGTCAGCGTCACCTTCGACGACGGCTATGCCGACAACGCCGAGGTCGCCCTGCCCATCCTGCGTGAGGAGGGCGTCCCGGCCACCTTCTTCATCGCCACCGGGTATCTCGACGGCGGACGCATGTTCAACGACACCCTGATCGAGACCGTGCGCCACCTGCCGCCGGGACTCATCGATCTGACGCCGGAGGGCCTGGGACAGCGGCAGCTGGACACGATCGCCGACCGGCGGGAGTTGATCCGCGACCTGATCGGCCAGTTCAAGTACCAGCCCGCCGAGCAGCGCACGGCCGGCACCGAGGCACTGGCCGTGCGCTTCGGGCTGGACCTGCCAGACGACCTGATGATGACCCGCGCACAGGTCCGCGAACTGGCGGCGGCGGGCATGGGGATCGGCGGGCACACCGCCACCCACCCGATCTTGACCGAAGTGGATGCCGATACCGCGCGCACCGAGATCCAGCGCGGCAAGACCGATCTGGAAACCCTGCTGGACCGACCCCTGCGCCTGTTCGCCTACCCGAACGGCCGCCCGGACCGTGACTACGCCGCCGAACACGTCCAGATCGCGCGCGACTGCGGCTTCGATGCCGCCGTCTCCACCGCCGCCGGCGCCGCACGCACCGATTCCGACCCGTTCCAACTCCCGCGCTTCACGCCCTGGGACCGCACGCCCCTGCGCTTCGGCCTGCGCCTCGCCCGCAACCTCGCCGAACCCCGCGAGCGACGCGCCGCATGACCACCATAGCGGCCCGGATAACCACCTATTCGATCAGCTGCGCGATCGCGGCCACAAACGTTCCTAACAGGCCAAAGAACGGTGTATCGCGCCGAACGGATGGAGACAACCGAAAATGAGAATCCTTTTAGCGCTGAACCGCCTCTTCCTCCCTCAACGCTCAGGCGGGATCGAATCAAGTGTTCACGACTTAGCCAACGCACTCTATAAGCGAGGGACTCAATCGACCGTCCTTTCACGCCTTCGCGCGCTAGATGGCCATGGGATCAAGACCCTCTCGCGGCGCATCCTGCTCGGTGGTCGCCCACGTCCGGAACCGTTTGGAGCAGGATACAACGTCTTCAGGACGCCGATGATGACTCGAGACCTCCCCAACATACTAAAACAGGTGCATCCTGACATCGCACTCCTTCAAGGCACCGGACGCCTTGAATTAGGACGCGTACTCGAACACCTTGGCGTCCCAACCGCTCTCCATGTCCGCGACGTTGAATTCCGCGACTCGCACCTCCCCTTCAAGCCAGTCACAGTGATCGCCAATTCAAAATTCACTGCCTCTCGCTTTCAATATCATTTTAACCAACAATGCGTCGTGATACCGAATCTCTTCGACGCGAACGCATACCGTACACGCCGACGAGGCGAAAAAGTCGTATTCATAAACCCTGTCCAGAAAAAAGGTCTCGAAATTGCTATCGGACTCGCGAGAGATAACCCGAGCATACCTTTCCTCTTCGTTGAAGGCTGGCCTCAAAACAAACCAGCTCGCTTACAGTTGCTAGAACGCTTGAAACGACTTCCCAATGTTACTTTTTTGAAGCGGCAGAATGACATGCGGCCGGTATACGAATCTGCGCGTATAGTTTTGGTCCCAAGCCAGTGGGAAGAAGCTTGGGGGCGAGTAATCACCGAAGCGCAGTTTTCGGGTATTCCTGTTCTGGCTAGCGACACGGGGGGCATCCCAGAGGCCCTCGGACCCGGCGGCTTGCTCTTACCCCCCAGCGACCTCGACGCGTGGAATAGCGCACTCCGGAACGTCTGGGAGAACTCTCGTTACTGGGAAGCCTTGTCACTCGCTGCACTTGACTATTCGAAACGCCCCGAGCTGGATCCCGAGTTGATTACCCATAGGGTTATTGAAGTCTTAACACGTTCGATCGCGAAATAAGCGAAACATAACCTCATACCTAGTACATATAAAGACCCGCATTAGGGCCGCAAAATCGGTTTATAACTAGACAAGAGAAGAGGGCGATATGCAAGGGGACGACAGCTGGCTATACGGTTTCAGAAATCTAAGCTGGATCTTTGACGATGAGCTAGCAGAACAGCTCCCTCGCTCTTTTCAGATCATGTTGAGACTTTTTTGTTGGCAGCGCCTTTTAGGAGCCCACTATGTCCACCTAGGCCCCCTCCATTTTAATCTAGCATCGAGCATGTTTGGCCGAAAATCATTCCCATTAAGAATTGGTCAACTTAAGGTATGGCTCAATGCAGAAGACCCAAGAATGCTCGCTGTCCCGGGAGAGATTTAGAGAACTTCTATCACCGTCAAGCCCCCTTAAAAGAGAGCTTAAAATTGGCGACACATTTATCGACGTGGGAGCCAACCACGGGTCGTTCTCCCTTGCGGCGTCGGAGATAGTTGGAAAAACGGGCCTTGTTGTCGCGTTTGAACCGCAGCCAATACTCGCGGACCTGATAAAGAAGACCCTTTCGGAAAACGACTTAGCCCAAGAGAAGGTATTCCAATACGCCTGCGGGAACGCCGAAGAATGCCGTCAGATATTTGTACCAAGAGGGTCGTCAGGCCGTGCGAGTCTCTTTAAGGGGTACACCAAAGGCGAATTAGTAGAGTGCTCGGACATTAAGCTGGTGAAGCTTGACTCGGCGCTCGAAGGTTTCGATCTACCGGGCAACGTATTATTGAAGATAGACGTCGAAGGATCCGAGATGGATGCCCTTGCCGGAGCAAGGGAGACCATCGCGCGGTACCACCCCTTTATCTTAATGGAAATGAATGCGGGGGCAATAGAGGCGGCCGGAACATCTGCAGATTCGTTTATGGATTTTCTCAGTGGTTTTGGCTATACACGCTTCTACCGGTTGCAAGCGCCGCATGAGAGGTATCCTTTAGCTGAAATTAGGTCAAGAGCATCCTCGAAGAAGGATGACATTGTTGTATATTAGATTAAGGGTAAAAATGGGATGTGGTTGGATTGGCGTGCCTACGGTAAGGCTAGGAAAGTGGGCGATCATGGAGGGCCTAGAAAATCTTCAAAGGTGGGCGAACTAGCACAGGCTCCGCATGGACGCTCGACGCGTAGCCGGAAATGGTATCAGTGAGACGACAATCAACGATTATAGCGTGAAGACTGATAAGGTCGATGGCTTTTTGGCCACAATAGGCAAGGAATTAGCTTCAGTGGCGTCATCTCAATGCCTGCAATGTATTGCGCCGAACGACTGACACCTTTATTGCAGCTTGCCGCGAAGTGTAGGAGCAACCGAGAGTTTCGACGCCACATGACCACTCGAGTCCATATCACCGTCGATACGGAGTTTAGTATTGGGGGGACCTTTGCCGATCCGGAGAACCGGCGACCGGTCGGCGCTTCGTCCGTTTACTGCGAGCGCCATGGTCGCTCGGAGGGGCTGGGTTACCTGATGGAGACCCTGGAACAGCACGGCATCCGCGGCACCTTCTTTGTCGAGGCCCTGAACACCTGCTATTTCGGGGACGAGCCAATGGGGGGCATCGCACGCGAGATCGCGGCGCGCGGGCATGACGTGCAACTCCACCTGCACCCGTGCTGGACATACTTCGAACAGCCGAACTGGTCTCAACAGCTGCAGACGAATCCGCCGAACGATGACATCACCCGCCGCAGCGAGAACGAGCAGGTTCGCCTTATCGGGATGGGTCAGGAAACTTTCAACCGCTGGGGCCTTCCCACGCCCAAGGTTCTGCGTACCGGCGGGCTCAAGGTCGGGCTTGGCGTGTACGCGGCGATGCGCCGCTGTGGCATGACGATCGCCTCGAACATCGGCCTGGCAATCTACCGTCCGCACGAACGGGAGCTACAGTTGTTCGCCGGACATCACGATATCGACGGAGTCCGCGAGTTTCCCGTGACGACGTATGCGGACTTGCGCCTCCCGGGCCGGCGCCACTACAAGACCCTCACGGTCACGGGCTGCTCCTGGCCGGAGACCCGAACCGTCCTCAAAAAGGCCCGCGCGCAGGGGGTTTCGGATGTCGTGGTCCTGACCCACCCGTTCGAGTTCGTAAAGCATCAGGGGAGCGCGGCACGACCACCAAAGCTCGACCACGTCAATCGCCACCGCCTGGAACGGCTGTGCGCATTCGTCGCGGAAGAGCCCGGTCTGGAGGCGGCCTGCATGAGCACACTCGGAAACGAGCCGGCGGCCCCGCATGAAGACACGCTCGATGTCCCCGCCTACCGGGCTCTGGGGCGCATCCTCGTCAACCGCCTCAACCACGCCTCGGTCGGGGTGTGAGCATGGCCCGCTCCCCCAGCGCCACGGCGACCCACCAGAACGATCGTGCCCGCACAGCGAACTGGGTCCTGCGCCAGGCCTCGCCGGGCGAGACCTTCACGCCCCCGGCGCCGGGCACGATGATGGAGCATGACCCGGAGTGGCTGCTCGCCATACGGCACCCCGGCCACGGCAGCGTGCTGCTGGCCGAGCGGGACTCCCGCCAGTTACCCATCTATGTCCACGACGGGGCCCTCAGCTTCGTCCTCGGTGGCATGGCCCTGCGGCGCATCGAGATCCGCCGCCATGTACTCACCGGCAACCTGCCCGACTGGTCACAGAATGACCTGGTCGCCATCCTCGGCGAGTTGAGGGGCCTCCTGGACCACCGCAGCGTGGTCTTCCTGATCGGTGTGGTCGAAGGCGAACCTCTCTGGCAGGCGCTGCAATCGGCCGATCTTCGCCGCCGTTACCACGTGCTGCAAAGCGGCGAGACCGACACGCGCCGACTGGTGGACCTGCCAGAAACCTTCGATGAGTATCTCGGCTCGTTGCCACGCAAGGCCCGTCAGGACATCCGACGCAGTGAGCGGCGATTCAACGATGCCTTCGGCCAGGGAGCACGCCTGGACGTCTTCTCCGGACCGGAAGAGATCACGGCGTTCCTCGATTCCGTCGAGCCCGTATCCGCACGCACCTACCAGAGCCGTCTGCTTGGACTGGGGGTAAAACGGGGGCACTGGATTGAGCGAATGTTGCAGGCCGCCGCCGAACGCGGCTATGCGCGATGTTACGGCCTGTTTGTCGACCAGAAGCTGGTCGCCTGGCGAGTCGGTTTCGTCTTCCAGGGGACCTATTTCAGCCACCACATCGGCTACGACCCGGACTGGTCTGAATGGCACCCGGGCATTGTGCTGCAGGCTCGGACACTCCGGGACCTCTGTTCGCTGTCGCCGACCGTCCAGCGAATCGACATGCTACACGGGGACAACGCGGCGAAACGCAAACTCGCGAATCAGTCGCGCCGCGAAGGCAAGTTCTACCTGTTCCCACGAAACCTGCGGGGGACCCTCCTCTACACCTCACTGGGCAGCTTCAACAGGTTCTCTGACGCCCTCTCTGCGCTCGCCGCACGCCTGAAATTCAAGGACCGGATCCGGAGGGTTCTGCGGCGGGTTTGAGGCGCGTGACGCCGAACCCCCGCCGGCGGGTACCGGGGGTGGCGACAAGACGTCCGGACATGGTCGCGACAATGATTCCCACCGGCCGCCAACCTGCGCGCCGGAATGCCCGGCGAGAGGCAATGTTGGTGGAGCGGATATGGCAGTACGCGCGCCCGTAGCCTTCCCGAAACAGCGCCCCACAGGCATGCCGCAACAATGCCTGGGCATACCCATGGCCGCGCTCGGCATCCGGCGTGTACAGGAAGGAGACGAAGAAGGCGTCGTCTGGCAGGGAGAACCGCAACGGAATCGGCGTCGAGACATCGAACGCGCCGAATTGCACATTCAGCTGCGACACGATCCGGCCACCCATCTCCATGGCGTGGATGCGACCGCCCTCGCGCAACAAGCGCCGGGGTGACCGACCGGTGTGCCCCGCAATCACCTGGGCCTGATCCTCGGGCAGACCGTCGAAGGCGACCACATCACGAAACTGGTGATAACCCACGTCGGTTGACCCGCCGTGCGAGTTACCGTTGCCCGTGGCGTCCGCTCGCAGTTCGTAAAGCCAGTGAACCTGGATACCGGTCAGCCGTTTCAGCAACCACAGGGTGGACGCCTCGAACGTCATCGGTGACAGGCGCAGTCGGCGCACGAGCGATTACCTCTCAGCCTGTCGCGGTCGCCCGGGCGCGACGCTTGGCCCGCCCCTTGAGCCGAAGACGACTCAGGACAGCGCTGGCGAAACGCGACAGGTCCGTCACCGCCAGATGCGAGTACACAAGCGCCCGGTTGCGCCAGGACGGGCGCAACAGGTACACGTCGGCGCAATAGCGGGAGTCCTTCCCGAAAAGCGACTTGTGCGCCCCCTCACCCGGACTGAAATCGAAAAGGGCAAAGCGCCCCTCAAGGAACAATGCCTCCAGCACCAGCCACTGCAAGACCGTCCCGGGCGACAGGTCCGAGTACTCCTGCAAGTACCCGAGGAAGGCATAGCGCAGGATGCCGTCGTCAATTGGGCAGTACAGATAAGCAATGGGCTGCCCATCCAGGAACAGCAGGTAGCCCCGCACCCGCCCCTCGCGAGCGCGTTCCAACAGCTGCTTGACGAATCCCTTGCCGCCCGGCAGACCGGCGTCCAGCAATCGCTCCTGGTAGGTGCGGGCCGAGACCTCGCGGGCCAGGCGGTGAAACTCCTGGATCCCCTCCGGCGTATCGTATTGCCGCCAGTCCACGGTGCCATCGGAGGCCTCCGCCAGCTTGCGAACCTTGCGGCGCATGCTCGACCTCGACTTCGAGGAGAAACGCGACTGATAGGCCTCCCACCCGGTAGTCAGGTCAATGAAGTGGCGCTGGTACTGCCGGGGCACGAAGCGCAACCGCCCCCGAAACCGCGAGACACGAGGCAGAGGCGCCTCCACCGGCATGGAGCGGATCAGGCAGTCCTCGTCCGGTGCGGCCGCCAACACTTGCTCCGCATGCTCCGGCCGGATGTGCGTAAACGGGAGCTGCAGCACCTGCATCGTGCGCACCGGCTCCGCCAGTGTGCGATACCCGAAGCGGAAGGGCAGATACACCGTCTGCCGCGCCAGCGGCAATGCCGGGGGCTCAGCAGGTGCGGCAACGGCGCCGTTCACACCAGGATCTCCCCCGGTTCCGGATGACTCAGGAAGCGCGTCGGGCTGGCGGTATAGCCGTAGGCACCCGACTGGAAGACCACGACCAGATCCCCCACGTCGGCGCGGGCCAGCTCCATCTGCTGGGCCAGTACGTCCAGCGGCGTGCACAGCGGGCCCACCACGTTCACGACCTCGCGTTCGGTGCCTTGCACGCGATTGCCCACCACCACCGGATAATTCTTGCGAATCACCTGGCCAAAGTTGCCGGATGCAGCCAGGTGGTGGTGCAGGCCGCCATTAGTGACAAGAAAAACCTGGCCGCGCGACTCCTTGCGGTCCAGTACCTCGGCCACATAGATACCCGCCTCGCCCACCAGGTAGCGCCCCAGTTCGAGAATAATCTCCGCGTCCGGAAGCGCATCCCGTACCGCCGGCAAGCGCTCCGCCAGGTGTTCCGCGATGGGGCCGAGATCCAGCGACGGGTCACCCGGGAAATAGGGGATACCGAAGCCGCCGCCGATATTCAGCATCTCGACCGGCCCCGGCGCGGATTCGGCCAGGCGCAGGGCAAGCTCGAACGTCTGCCCTTGCGCCTCGACCAGCGTTTCGGGTCGCAGGTTCTGGGAACCCGAGAAGATGTGAAAGCCCCGGAAGTGCAGCCCCAGTTCGCCAATACGGGCCAGCAGATCGGGGACCCGTTCGGCATCGACGCCGAAGGCCTTCGGCCCACCACTCATGCGCATACCGGAGCTCTTCAGCTCGAAATCCGGGTTCACGCGGACGGCCACCTGCGGCAACCGGCCCGTGCGTTCGGCGATCAATCCGAGGCGCTCCAGTTCCGTCTCCGACTCCAGGTTGATCGTGATGCCGGACGCTACCGCCGCCTCCAGCTCCGGCACCGACTTGCCCGGCCCGGCAAAGCTGATCTCGTCCGGCGCAGTGCCCGTATCCAGAGCCACCTGCATCTCCCGCTGCGAGGCCACGTCGAGCCCGTCCACCAGACCCGCCATATGCTGCACCACAGCCGGCATCGGGTTGGCCTTGATCGCGTAATGGAGGGAGAGGCCGTCCGGCAGGTTGCTGCGCAGGTGCTCGACCCGGCGCCTCATCACGGCACGGTCGTAGGCATAAAAGGGGGTCTGGCCGACACGCGCGGCCAGATCGGGCAGCGAAATACCGCCGATCTGCAGACAGTCGTCCACTGTCGTGAACTGCTCCATCGCGCTGTGACCGGGACGGCTATCGTTCATGCCGGCACCCCCTCCCGAAACAGATCGCCGAATTCTTCAGCAAGCGCCTTGCGGTCGATCTTGCCGTTGGCGTTACGCGGCAGCGGCTCGGTGCGCAGCCCCACGTGCGCCGGCAGCATGAAGCCCGGCAGATGGGGACGAAGGGCGTTGAGCAAGTCGCCCTCACTCAAGCCCGGGGCCTGGGGCAGGGCCGCCAGCACGATGGCCTGACCCAGATCCGGGTGCTCCACCCCCAGCGCCGCGGCTTCCGCCACCAACCCCGTCGCATAGACCGCCTCTTCCACCTCGTTGGGACTCACGCGGTACCCCGAGGTCTTGATCATCTCGTCGCGGCGGCCCACGAAATACAGAAAACCGTCCTCGTCCATGCGCACGGTGTCGCCGGACCAAACCGCGACCTCGGGCAATGAGACACCGGACGGCTGGCCCGGCGCGGGACGGAAACGCCCCGCCGTGCGCTCCGGGTCGTTCCAGTACCCCATGGCGACCAGGGCGCCGCGATGGACCAGTTCGCCCGGCTCGCCGGGGGCGCAGGGGGTGCCGTCCTCGCGCACCACCTGGATCTCCGCATTGGGGATTGCCCGGCCCATGGAGCCGGGGCGCCTGTCGAGCTCCTCGGGCGGCAGATAGGTGGAACGAAATGCCTCGGTCAGACCGTACATCAGGTAGCAATCGGTGCGCGGAAGGCGCTCGCGCAGTGCGGCCAGCGTCTCCTTCGGCATCGCACCGCCGGAGTTGGTGAGATAGCGCAAGGAATGCTGCGCCTCCTCCGGCCAGTCAAGACGCGCAAGCTGAATCCAGAGCGGCGGGACGGCCGCCAAACCCGTGATGCCGTAGCGCGCCACCGCCCGGACCACATCGCGCGGCAGCAGATAGGTCAGCAATACGGCCTCGGCTCCGGTCCGGAAGGCGGTGGTCAGCTGGCTCAGTCCGTAGTCGAAGCTGAACGGCAGCACGGCGAGGATTCGATCGTCCGGCCGATTCTCCAGATAGGTCGACACACTCTGTGCGCCCGCAACCATGTTGCGGTGCGAGAGCACGACCCCCTTGGGGCGGCCGGTACTCCCGGAGGTGTAGAGGATCGCGGCCATGTCAGTATCGATCACCCGGTGCCCGGTCACTCCATCGCGATCCGGCGCGGCATCCCAGGCATCCACTCGGACATGCCCGACCTCGGCATCGCCCGAGTCCTGGCTCGGCTCCGGGCCCACCACCAGCACCGTATGCAGATCGGGGCACCCGGCGAGTGCCGCACGCAGTGCCGACAACCGATCCGTGGAGGTCACAAGGATGCGCACATTGCAGTCGCGCAGGATGTGCGCCACCTGCTCGGCCTTGAGCAACGGATTGACCGGCACGAAGACCCCGCCGGCTCGGGCAGCACCGAACAGGGCATGCACCGTCTCCGGACGCTTGTCCAGATAGACCGCCACGCGTTCCTGGCGCTCCAGGCCACAAGCCAGCAGGCGCGCCGCCGCATGGCCGATATTGGCCGCCAGCATCGCGTAGTCCTCCACGGTATCCCGATGACGCAGGGCCGGAGCGGCCGCCGCACGTTCGGCTTGCATCCATACGGAATCGTGCAGGAGAAAGGACATCTCGGCGCCCGGGGGTATCGGAATCTGACGGCTCGATCATACCTCAGGCACCTGCCGCTTCCGGCCGCGGCCCGGGCGCACCGTTAGTAGCCCGTTCGTCGGCCCGGGGTTACACCGGAGCGGCCGCGTGTAACATGCGACGAAACGGGCCATGAGCCAGCCCCTATCGCCTGACCCAGCCACAGCGGCGCGAGGTTCGAACTGCATGCGTGACTACCTGCTCGCCCTGATCGTCGTCGTGCTCGTGCCCCTGATCGTGCGCTACGCGTGGATCGGCATCCTGGCCTGGTTCTGGGTCGGACTCTTTGCGCCCCAGTGGCACACCTGGACGTTCATGCGCGGGGCGCCCCTGGCCACCTACTTCGGCGGGGCGACCCTGATCGCACTGTTCCTGGCCAAGGACCGGCAACCGTTCCCGTTCACCCGCGAGACGGTCATGCTGTTCGCGCTGGCGGCCTATTTCGCGATGACCAGCCACTTCGCGGTCAACTCGAGCGGGGCGTGGGACTTCTGGATCCACTTCATGAAGATCCTGCTGATCACTTTCATTACCCCGCTACTAATCTACGGCGAGCGCCGCATCGTGTGGCTATTGCTGGTCATCACCGCCTCGCTCGCCTTCTACGGGTTCAAGGGCGGCATCTTCGCCATCCAGACGGGCGGGGCCCACATGGTCCTCGGCCCCACCGGCTCGTACCTCTCCGGCAACACCTATATCGGGCTGGCCATGCTCATGGTCCTGCCCCTCATCCTGGCCTCCGCCCGGATGTTCCACCAGCGCTGGTCGGCCGACCTTGGCTTCGAGCTCCTAAGCCGCTTCTCGCGCCCGATCGGGTGGTTCCTCTACGGCGTCTTCTGGCTCACCGCCATCGCAATCCTGACCACTCACTCGCGAGGGGCATTCGTCGGCCTGCTCGCCATCGTACCCCTGCTCTTCTGGCACATGCACAAGAAGTGGCTGATGGTCCTCGTCGGTTTTTTCCTGGTGGTGGTGATGGGCGTTACCGCGCCGGAGCCACTGGTTGAACGCTGGCAAACAATCGAAACCTACGAGGAAGACCAGTCCGCCATGCAGCGCATCCAGTCCTGGGGAGTGGCCTGGAACATGGCGATGGAACGACCACTCACCGGCATGGGCTTCCGCAACACGGCCCTCGGTTATGACTGGTGGATTGGTTATGCCAATTTCGAAGGTGGCTGGCGCCACGTACTGTCCCCCCACAGCGTGTATTTTGGGCTCCTGGGTCAGCATGGATTTGGCGGCCTGGCCGTTTTTCTGCTGCTGATCGCCTTCACCTTTCACACGCTCAATCGGATCCGGCGAACGGCGCGCCAGCGGACCGGGGAGATCTGGCTGTCGGAATACGCCTGGGCCCTCCAGGTCGGGCTTGTGGGCTACCTGATATCCGGCATCTTCCTGGACGTCGCCTATTTCAACCTCCTGTACGCCTTTGTCGCCCTGGCCGTCATCATGCGCAGAGAACTGGAACAGGCCCCACAGCCCGCTACGGCTCCGGTCGCCAGCAGTCCGGTACAGCCGGAACCGTCCTCCTCCCCCGGCCCCGACCCGGTCAAGACGGGAAGCGACACGGTCATGTCGGGCACCCTCATGAGGCCGTCTTCACCCCGAAACTGATTCGGTTGTGGATGACGACATGATGGACCCCGCTCCCTCAGCCCACACGACGACCGCGCTGGAACAATGCCTCGATAGCCTGACCACTGCGCTACATGCCAACATCCAGCCTGGGGCAGGCCTCTACGATCCAGTGGACGAAACCCCTACGCCCGGGGACCACTACGGACAGACCGCGGCCGCGCTGGCACTCGCCCTCCAGGAGGGTCCCGATTCCGGGTTTTGGCGCCACCCCCTGGAGGCTTGGGAGGCCTTGCCGGCGCACCAGACAGGGCACGCCCCCTTCAACCGATTCCTCCTGAATCTGCTCGCAGAGCACCTCGAGCAATCCGGCGCACCGACAAGCGAGGCCTTGCACATTCGGCACCTGGCGCGACGGTGCAAGCTTTCACGCCGCTACCCCTCCAACAACTGGACCCTGCTGGCCCGACTCTGCGAGCTGCAGGAGGCCAGAGGAAACGCCAGAACCCGGGCACACGCCCGCCTGCGCGGGCTCCTTGACCGTTGGATAACCCCTTATGGGGCCTTCGTGGATTATCCGGCCCGCCCCGGCACACCAGCACGCGGGGCGACACCCACGGCCTATCACCACAAGGCACTGTTTGTCGCAGTCATGGCCTCCGAATACTCGGAGCCGGAAGTCTGGGAACCCCTCGTCAAGCCGTTCCTGCAGTGGAGCATGCAGAGCTGGGACGGGCACGGACACGTCGGTGGCCTAGGCCGCAGCAGCCACGCACTGTTTGGTGATGCATGCCTGGTCGCGAGCCTAATCCTGCTGGGGGCAGCACACCCGTCAGCACAATCGACCGCCGCCGGGCAGATGCTCCAGGGCATTCTGGAACGATGGATCGTCCAGACCCGCCCCAACGGCTTTATCGCACTGAACCCCGCCGATGCTGTTAACCCTGGAACCGGCTGCGACGCCTACATGCACCTCTCGGTCTACAATGCTTGGGCCGCCGCACTCGTCGCCTGGGCTCGCGCACGCGCCAGTCAGGCGGGACGCAGGCATCCAGGATTCGACCTTCAAGCCTTGAGTCCTTCTGCTTCACCCCACGATGCCAGCATTGCAGAGCAGTTCCGCGTGGGCGATCCCGACGCCACCTTTGCCCTCGTCTCCAGCCGCGGCCAGCCGCCCCAGGGGTTCAGCCGGAGCGAGGCGGAATTGCGATACGCTGGAGGCATACCGCTGCATCTCGCATGGAAGGGCCGCACCCTTTGCCCAGCGCCGGGTCGCGTGCCACGAAGCGCCCTAGAGGGGTGCCCGGCACTCGCGGGTTGGACCCCCATCTTCCAGGCCGGGGGGGCATTGTTCGCGCTGACCGACTTTGATCATTGCGAACACGAGCTACGGGACCGTACCGTGCGGATCTCGCTCTCCGGCCAGCCGCGGGCACTACTCCGCGCCCCGGCGACCGGCCTGAAGGAGCGGGCCATGGCCGCGCTGGACTGGCGCCTCCTCAATAGCGCTCTCGGCCACGGGGCGGCCCTAAACCGCCCCCGCCTGCACGACATCACGTGCCATATCTTGCTGACCATCCATCTGGACCAACCTCGCGTCGAACAACGACTAACCCTCGAACACACCGGGGACCGGCCGGTTCGGTACCTGAACCCGGGGGGTCACGCCGTCACCAGTGCGCCACTCGCGGAGTGCTCATTCCAGCACCTGGCGACAAGCGGTGCCGCGGCAGCACGCGCCGAGGAATGGCAGGAGGCCGCCATACCTTCCGCCATCCCGGACGCAACCGGTCGCTGCCAAAAACCAATGCAGCTTCCGAGCGGTGGGCATTCCACAGAGTGCGTCATCGTCTGGGAATTTGGTCCCGATCGGCGGCATGACACCACCGGCGAATGAAAACTCCACCTCCACTCTGACCGAGTGCGGCGGCCGAGAAGGCACGTCTCGAGTCAGCCGTGAAGAGGCGCCCTGAGTGAGCTTCGAGGCGACAGGCTGACCGACACTGGAATCCAGGAAGGTCCCGAACGGGATAACGGCCACGTGATCCACACCGGAATCCCGTGTCACCGCCGGCGCGGTGGCCGCCTGCGCGATAATCTGCAACCTGCCAATTCCCTGGATAGACTATTTGCGAGAATAGTCGCTTGACGGATTCAGCGTCTGCGCATGATGCGTTTGGTCAATCGCCACACCGAATTTCGCTGCCTCACGGCCCAGTCGCCGAGCCTTCCGGCTCCTGCGGCTCCTTGCCGGATAAACTCAGGTGCCTGCTGCCACCGCCGAAAACGTGGTAACACCTCATCCTCAATCAATATCAGCCAACGCTGCACGGTGGCCTCGCGGGAACCCACACGTGTGGCCGCCTCGGCACCATTGCGGACAAGCCCTTGCGCCCAATCGGGATTGTTCCGCACGTCCCGGAGGCTCTGCACAAGCTCTCCCTCGTTGCGGCAGCGCAAGAAATTCCGGCCTTCGACCCCTGCCTGCGTGTAGGCGGAGTCACAGCCCCCCACAAACACCGCGCCCGCAAGCCAAGCATTGAACATCTTAGTCGGGGGTTTCTCGTGATGTCTGCGGCAAGAGAAGTCCCGCAAGGCCACCGCGACGTCAATGTCACTGTAGTCGTGCCATTCCGAGCTGTCTTTCAGGCGAAACTCCAGCCCATGGGCCATGCATAACTGTTCCCACCATTCAGGTGGTCTGCAGAGATTTCGCGCAAGGCCAAAGAAACCGACGGTCCGAAAGCCGGTTCTTTGCGGGTCACGCGGGACCAGGCCCGGTTGAGGCCAGTGCGGCACCCAAAAGGCCCACCGACCGGCCTGTTTCTGGTTCTGCACCAAGGCTAGATTGGCCCACCGCGGGCGTAGTTGATCCGCATCGATGCTCACCTTGAATACATCCGGCCGGGGTGGCAGACAACGAATGTCCGCAGCCAGGCCGAAATTGACCACCCCTGCCCGATAATCACTCCCTGCACTGACGTCAATCCCGCATTGCCGAAGCTCGACCGCCGTTTGGGCAATCCAGGCCCATGAGCTGTTCCGGAACAGGTAGGGCTGGGCGTCAATGGATGCGCTGGCCGGCGAGTCGAGAAATTCCGATATTTCCCGAGGCCCCAGGAAGTGAACAGTATCAGGGTTCGCCCTTTCAGCGCCGCCGTTCATCGACCGTTCTGCGCAGAAGGATCCTGCCGTAAATACTGCGAGATGCCAAGGCTCGAGCAAACCTCTTCCAGGTCATAGTTATAGGTGAGGTCCTTGCTCAGATCGCGCCGTGCGTCATTGGGAGACTGCCTCTTGTAACGCGGATTGCCAATCCGAGTGCAGTGCCCTTCATGCAAGGGGCGTGCTTTGAGGGGAACGACATCGCCGCCATGCATTTCCTCCCAGATCAGAATGCCGACACCATGGTCCTGCATATATCGGTTTCGCTTGTTTCCCGGATCATCGGCTGGCGCATTGGGATGCTCGGCCGGGTGGCGCCACCACCCGCAACCGGCGTCATACTGCTGCTGACTGGCGACACGGGTCGTACACCCAATCAATTCCCAGTACCGACCGTAATGTCCCCGCATACGGCGAAGCCAACCCAACCGCAGGTCTACAGCCGCAGTCTGCCCGTCTCGGAGCACCTTGAACTGCTCAGCAAGCAACCGGAAAAGCGGCTCGCGGACCAAGAGATCCGAATGCCAGAAGGCCAGCCTGGGCGCAAAAAGCCAGGCGAACTCGAGCGGAAACATCATCGACATGCTCGGAAGATTCAAACCATCATTAAAATCGATCAATCGCGCGCCGTCGACCAGGGGCGGCGCGCCAACGCGCGGATCAAAACCTACGATGGGTGTCCATCCGACCGATGCCACCATCCGCTGCTGCACCAGGCACCACTCATCATCGACATTCCAGCAGAGCCAGGGATATTCGATATCGGCCAGCACCCGAGCCCATTCGGTGGATGCGAGTTCGGAGGCATGTTGCGCCTGCTCCTCCGTAATCCAGTGCCAACTCCCCTTGCCAACGTAAAACTTCCGGAGGGTTTCATCATCCATTTCACCGTTTCCCTCACCCATTTGATCGGGCATACCCCAACCCTCCCCGGCTTGTCACCACCCTGCGCCTCAAGAGCCTTGGAAAGAAACCAAAAGGCAGGAACTCAGGACCTTCCCCGCGACCATTGCGCGAGCAAGATACAGGACAAAGGGCTGATTAGCGGTTGCCGGATAGCCGGGTATTGGACCAGCACCTGTCACGAACTGCCCGCCCTTTCTCTTTTGATTTCCTGATACTCGCCAGACAGCTCATCCAGCAGTGGAGGCCAGTTCTCCTCAACCAGGCTGACACCTGTTCGATCAATCCACCGCAAGGGCCTGCTCTGCAAAAGGCGTGCAGGCGCGATCCCCAACCGTCTGAGCCAATATTTATTAAGGTGAGGCACCCAGTCGCGCGTACCCATACCCATATTAAAGGCGGCGCGATTTACCGCGCGAAGTATTCGGGCACCATTCCTTTTGAGACTCACGTTGGTGGCACTCCCGAGTGATTGCGATGGGGCCTCGTACTCCCAGTCATCAAAGACCTCGAGAACCTGCTCTGGCCGCTTGTCGTCTCCAAAGAGGTCTTCAAAAAAGGATACCGCCACTCTATTAAACGAATAACGCTCCATCTCTTCCAAAAACGGGGCATATCTGAATGCCGATACATCCACCTTCTCGTCGAAGAACTCGTCGAATGGCCTGCTGCCTCCCCGCTTCACGTACTGGAAGTAAAGACTGGGGATCATCGTTGCCGGATCCCTCAGTACGACCATGACGGAAGAACCCGGAAACGAATCGGAAAGGTGTTTAATCATCGCGTTCCTTCGCGAAGCATAGTCCTGTCCATAGGGGACTCCCGAGAAATCCTCGGAGGTCAGCAGCAAGCGGCCTCCGCGGACCCGGGCCCGCAACATCGCCAGGAGACTCGGATTCCACAGGACCTCAACATTGGTCAGCCGCGGGAACACGTATTTCTGGAGATAGGTGGAACCGGTCTTCCAGGGTCCCACATGAAATACCATCTGGCTGTTGTCTGTACTCATTCAGTGGCCCCGGTGTCCGAAGGGTCGTTTCTCGACGCGTTTACTACACGAAATGATGCGGCTGTCAGCATCAGGGATGAAGAGTCGAGCCGACAGCCGGGGCTGACAAAAGCGGACGCCGGTTCACGGCGCCCCAGCCTTCGCGCAGTGGTGTGCCGGAAGCGTTGAGCTGCCCGCTCACGCGGCACCGGCTGCCAACCTTTGAAACGAGTCACTCCTATTTGCAAGGTCTTCCCAACTCCCTGCGTCCACGAGTTGCCCCTGTTCGAGCACGAAGATACGGGCACAAGGCCGCACCGTACTTAGACGGTGGGCCACCAATAGGATTGTCTTTTGCCCCGACAAATTGTGCAGTGCATCCATTACCGCGCGTTCGGTGGCGTTATCCAGCGCACTGGTGGCCTCGTCGAAAAACAGCACCTCGGGATCGCGATAAAGCGCTCTGGCGATACCGATTCTCTGGCGCTGGCCGCCGGAGAGCCGGGTGCCCCGCTCGCCGATGATGGTGGCGTAACCCTTCGGGAGTTCCTGTACGACAAATTCATGCAGATTCGCCAGCCGGGCAGCTCGCTCGACGGCGTCCTGATCGATCCGGTGTTCCGGAACCCCCAGGGCGATGTTTGCAGCCACACTCTGATCTGCCAGAAAAATGTGCTGTGGCACGTAGCCCAGTGCCGCCTGCCACCGGCGGATGTTGGAACGTGTCAGCGGCTCGCCGTCGACAAGGATGCTTCCCTGGTTGGGTTCCAATAGCCCCAGCAGGAGGTCGACGAGCGTGCTCTTGCCCGCCCCGGAGGAACCCACAAATCCCACGGTGGTTCGTGCGGGGATCTCCAGCGAAACATCCTCGAGAGCCGGTTGTTCATGACCTGGGTAGTGATAGGAAAGGCCCTTCACCTCGATGGACCTGGCCGGAGCCAGTGGCTCCGGCCGATCATTACGACCGATCATGGGTGTGCTGTCGGGGCGGCTACCCAAGTCTTTCAAAATGTTGTCCAACGCCGCGGTATTGAAGCGAAGTGATGCGATCTGCTGGAAAATTTTCTGGAATGCGGGAATGAGTTGCCGGCCGGCAAGGGCGTAGAGACCGATCAGCGGCAGTGCCTGGGCCAACCCACCATCACCCGCCATCAGGTACAGCACCAGCAAAAGCACCCCGCCGAAGGCAATGGCCTCGATCGCATACTGAGGAAGATTTTGCAGCAGGGCTGCGTTCGCCTGGTGACTGGCAAAGCGCTTGGATGGATGGCGGTAGCGTTCCAGATAGTCGCGTTCCCGTCCCAGCAGGCGGATTTCCTTTGCGCCCGCAAAGGCCTCCGCCGCGGCCGTAAAGCGTTCGCGGTTCGCCTCCACGCGGTCCTCACCGATGCGGTTCAGCCAGGTGCGCGCCAGAACGTAAATGCCCCCGTAGACGCCGCCAAGGCTAACGGCCACGATCAGGGCCAGCCAGGGTTGCGCCGCGACCAACAGGCCGATGATGAAAAGAGCCAGCAGGCCCTGGCTGACCAATCGCAGCATCGGCAGTAAAGCGCCATTGATGGCCTGGGTCGTCTCCTGCAGGACAGTCTTGGCCAGGTCGCCGGAGTTGCGGTTGAGGAAGAACGTGAACGGTCGGCTGAGGTAGTCGCCCATCAGTCGCCGCGAAAGCTCGTACTGCTGCATGTGGGTGAACCGAGTGATGGCCCACTGGTTCAGAGCCTGGAGCGCGGTTCCGGTCACGAAGAGCACAAACGCCGCCACCCCCAGAAAGTACAGGAAGCTACTGGTGGACTCGAACCCCAGCCACTCGTACGCCATGCGCAGCATGTCGTTGTCATGGACCATGTTCGGGTCGGACAGTACTGCCAGAAACGGCATGACCGAGGCAATGCCCGCGGTCTGCATGAAGGCCGTGACGATCATGAGAATCACCAGAAGCCCGACCTTCCCGCGATCGCGGGGGTCCAGCAGGGCGTTCAGCTTTCGCAGGGTTTGAAGCATGGTTTCGCCGACCCGGATCCTTCATGCGAGGGGCCTTGGCGACCCACGGGGGAACCGCCATCAGGCAGCCGTTAGCCAAGCCTTGAGGCTGGCTTCTCGTTTCGATTGTACGAGATGAGGTGATCGCCGATGCTCTCGTTGAAGGCACCGTGGACGCGCGAGCAGACAACGGCGCGAATGGATGCTCAACGCGTGCCGACCGGAAGGTCCTGGAAGCCGCGTCGGCAAAGGGTTTTGAAGCAGAACGAGGGCCACAGCCATGCCAAACGCCGGGCTAACGAGGGGCGCGCTGACCGGCTTCCTGCGTTCGGTAGAACGATTCCCCGACCGCCCTGCGCTGGACGTGGAGGGCCGCGTGTTCACCTACCGCGAGCTATTCGAAGCGGGGGCGGATGTTGCTCATGCGCTGCAACAGGCCCTGAGTGCAGGCATACCGGCTCGGGTCGGTGTACTGGCGCAGCGCTCGCTGCCAATGTACCAGGGCATCCTGGGGGCCCTGATGGCCGGCCATACACTGGTCCCGCTGAATCCGGGCTTTCCCGCGGAACGCACGATCGCCATGGCCGAACAGGCCGAGCTGGCGGGCTTGCTGGTAGATCACCAGGGGCTGGAACGGCTCGATGAACTGCTGAGGGGCCTTTCCCGTCCACTCGCGATACTGCTGCCCGATGCGGAGCGGCTGGATGAGCTGAAAATGCGTTGGCCCCGGCACGACTTCCGGGTGATCGAGGATTCCCTCCGGCCAACGGAATGGGCGCCAGCGACCATATCTCCGGATGATCTGGCCTGCCTGTTCTTCACCTCCGGCAGCACCGGCGTTCCCAAGGGCGTGGGTGTCCTGCAAAGCAATGTGACGCGTTTTGTAGAGATGTCGCAGGAGCGCTACCGCGACTTCGGCATCAACGAGACGGACCGCTTCTCGCAGTTCTACGACATCACCTTCGATTCCTCAATGTTCGACCTCTACGTGTCGTGGGCGTTTGGTGCCTGCCTTTGCTGCCCCTCCGCGAAGGAATGGTTCAACCCCAACCGCTACATTGCGGACAAGGCTCTCACGGTGATCGACATCACCCCCTCGGCCGGGCACGGGATGAACCGTCGCAACGGATGGGCACCGGGACGCTTTCCGGACCTGCGCCTGTGCCGCTTTGGCGGCGAGGCCCTCTCGGCGGAGCTGGCCGAGGCGATGGCCGCCGCCGCACCCAATGCCTGGATCGACAATGCCTACGGGCCCACCGAGTGCACGGTGGATGCCTGCTTTTACCGCTGGGAGCCGGAGCAATCACCGACGGAATGCGAGCACGGAATGGCCCCGATCGGCTATCCGGGCAACCAGGTTGGACTGCGCGTGGCGGACGAGACCCTGCAGGAGGTGGCCATCGGCGCCGAGGGCGAGTTGTTGATCAGCGGGCCACAGGTGACCCCCGGCTACTGGAAGGACCCAGAGCGCACGGCGCAGGCCTTCGTGCATCTGGACGACGGGCGCGTGCACTACCGCACGGGGGACCTGGTGCGCCGACCGCCCCCAGGCGAACCGATCATCTTTCTCGGGCGCCTGGATCACCAGATCAAGATTGGCGGGGTGCGCATCGAACTCGGAGAAGTGGAAGCCGAACTACGCGAGGCCGCCGGCACGGACCAGGCCGTGGCCATTGGATGGCCACGAACGGAAAGCGGCGCCTCCGGCATCGTGGCCTTTGTGGTCGCGGAAGGAGTCGACGAGGCAGCCCTGCGCGACCGGCTCCGCCAGCGCCTGCCCGCCGTAATGGTCCCGCGAACCATCCACTCGCTGGACAACCTGCCGCTAAATGCGAACGGCAAGGTCGACCGCAAGGCGCTGATTTCGGACCTCGAAGAAACTGCAACACAGTAAGGGCACGCTACGACGGAGTCACCACGCCCGGCACCGCCAGGTATGTATGCCGCAAATGCGAGACCTCGAAGCCCTTGCGGAGGTGGTTTTGATAGGACGGGTCCGGTTTGTCCGGTGCACCCACGGCGGTATCGGTAATCACCGACGTACATCCATGCCGCGCCGCGTCCCTGAGGCAGGCGGAGAGGAGGGCCCCATGCAATCCACGGCCCCGATAGTCCGGGCGGGTTGCTTCCCAGCCGGCCCAGGCCGCGCCATTCCCGAGATACAACAGGCCGGTTGCCACAACCGTTCCATCGTCGAGCGCCAGCCACTGACGCCACTTGGGTGAACGCGGCAGCTCCGCCAGAAGCGCCTTTGCTTCCTGCGGCACTGAGAACGCATCCACCGCCAGCGCGGCGCCGGCATCCTGGTCTTCTGGCCGCCAGGGGCGAATCTCGAGATCGGTCTTCCCCTCGGGAACGTCGCTGCTGGACCGCGTCAGGACTGCAGATGCCGCTGCCCGGCGAATCTTGCGATCGCGTAACCATTGGGGGATGGGCTCGGGGCGGGCATGAGGGCTGAGTTCAATTGCCCAGGGAAGGTCATGCTCGGCGTACAGGGCGGCTAGTTCATCAATATGGCCCTCGGTTGCCGGGCCTGAAACGCCCAATCCCAACACCCGGTTAAAGACCAGCATCTTCTTCAGGGCCGGAGCGATCAGGGCAACATGCGTCCCGCAGCGGACCGCTCGAAAGCCCGGGATCCCCGCGCTTTCAGCTAGCTGCATCATGCTCTCGTAGGCTTCGGCCTCGACCAGCTCGGCCTGGGCGGAAGATGGATCTTCAGTCACGGAGCCTCCTCCTGTCTCCGGCTTGGGTCTTGCCGATGGCCCTTAATGCCGGGCCCGGCCCAATGCCTCACCGCGCCTTGCGTCTCCCTGTCAGACTCTTCCCGGCACTCAGGACCAGATAGGCCCAGGTGGACACGGACCAGGGGTCTCGAAGCGTCGATTGCAGGAACGACCGTGCCGCCAGCCTCGGGTCCCCCTCCCAGTAATGGTGATAGCCGAAACTGAAGCAGGTCTCGGCAAGGCGCCTGCGAATCGCGCCGCGTGACGTCTGCTCTCCGCCCGGGCCAACCCGACCCCAGCGGCCGAGCGTCTTGCGGACGACCTCGAATTCATAGTTCGTGTCGGGGTACTTGGTGATACAGCCCTCGCCATGAAGCCGGTAGAGAGCGGTCACGAGGTTCAGTTGGTGGATCTCGGTCAAGCGGGAAGCCCGCAGCCAGTAATCGTAGTCCTGGCCTCTCTTGAGTTCAGGGTCGAACTGCCCAACGCGTTCGACCAGATCGCGTCGCATCATGACCGTGATGGTGTGAGGCAGCGAACCGAAAAGCAGACGGTTGTACAGCCAGCCGGAACCGCGATCCAGAAGCGGTTTTCCGTCAGGGTTCATCGGGTGCGCTCCCTTGGCCGCATCGGGTTTCTGGAACGTGCCGGACGGATCAGGCTTCCAGTTATGCCAGGCCGTGAAGGTCATCCCGATCTCGGGATGCCGGTCCATGTGCTCCACCTGGGCCGCGACTTTGCCCGGGAGCCAGACATCATCGGAATCAATAAAGGCGATGTAGTCGCCCTGCGACTGTGCGATGCCGGCATTGCGGGCCACGGCCGCGCCCTGGTTCTGCTGGGTCAGCAACCTCAGGCGGTCGCCATACTCGCGCAGGATCTCGATCGTCCCGTCGGTCGAGCCATCATCCACCACGATCAACTCGACGTTGGGGTAGTCCTGGTCGAGGACACTGTCCACGGACTCGGCGATGTATGCGGCCGTGTTGTAGGCCGGCATGACGACCGACACCAGCGGCTTGTCGTCGTCCCGCGCCGTCATGACTCTGTGCCTTCCACCGGAAGACCCTGTACCCAGTCATGGGTCCAGTTCGCCACCTGATCGCGCCACTCGCGTCGGGAGAAGGTGTGGTTGGCAGCCGGTAGTTCCTGCAGGGTTACCCGCGGCTCCTGCAGCAGCCCGCTCCATGCCGGCGCATTGGTCGCCACATCGCGAAACTCGGCCGCGGTCAGGTCGTCGCCACTCAGGATCACGAGGATCGGTCCTTGAAAGCGCTTCCAGCCCGCGGCCATCCGCTCCGGCAGGGGGCCATGGTCCGTATCGGGGCCCATGTCCCGCAAATCCGAATTGGGGGCTTGGGGACGCAGGGCGGCCTTGGTCATGCCCGCGAGGGATTTCACCGAGTTCCACGGGTTCAGTCGCCCGCGCAGGGCCCCGTTCCAGAAGTCGCGACTGGCCAGGCGCTGAAGGTAGTAAGTCTTCAGGTAGGCTCGTGCCAGCCCGTCACTGGTTCGAACCCAGGGGTTTACCAGGACCAGGCCCGCCACCCGGTCATCGCGCCAGGCATAGAACAGGCCGGCGGAAGCAGCGCCACAAAGCCCCCAGATCACCACCTCGTGCATCCCCGACATCTCGGCCGAGAAAGTCTCCATGGCTGTCCGCAGGTCATCGTGGACCTCCTCGTAATCGCGCTGGGCGCCGGACGAATCCCCCATGCCGCGAAAATCGAAGCGGAACACGGGTATCCCCTGCGCCGCCAGGTGTCGAGCCAGGAGCAGGAACTGGCGGTGGCTGCCCACGCGGTACTGCGGCCCGCCCACGGCAATCAGCACACCACGCCGGGCGCCCTCCGCGCCGGGGTGCAGGATACCCAGCAGTTCCTCCTCCCCCACCCGGAAGACAACGGCACGCTCGCTCACGCCAGGGCCTCCAGGCACTGCGTGGTCGCCTCCAGCAATTGCGGCACCTCGATGATGTCCTGGGTGGACCAGAAGGCGTCGCCGCCCACGACCGTTGCGGTTACGGCCGCCCCCTCTTCGCGCCAGCGCTCGATCAGGCGTTCGGCCGCCGGCGGTAGCGGGGCATCATCCTGTGCCGCGATGTCGAACCAGGCAATGGATGCCGCGCGGGGCTGCTCCAGGCGGGCGGTGGCAAGGCGCTCGGCCAGGGTGGGCGCAAGCGTGTAGCCCGCCACTTCCAGTGCTTCGCCATCCCGCAGCCGCGAACGCAGATCACCTGTGGATTCCTTCTGCCCGCCCATCATGCCGGCGGCCATGCGCAGGCGGAGAAACTGGGTCAGGTGCTGTTCGCCATTGGTGACGGGCGCCCAGTAGATCGCGGCTGCGGCTTGTTCGGTCCGCGCGGCCAGGAAATCGCCTGCCAGCAGACATCCCGCGCGCAACCCCCAGACCACAAGCGGCGCCGGGCAGCAGGCTTCGAGGTGGTCGCTGCAGCGGGCGAGGTCGTCCAGCCAGAGATCCCAGTCGGCGTCGCCGAAGTCGCCGCCGCTGTCGCCGCATCCGTAGAGATCCGGGATCAGCACCGCGTACCCAGCCTGCGCCATGCGGCGGGCCTGCAGGTTCACCATGCGGCGGGACTTGTTGAGTTCTTCGGCCAGGGGCGGGACAAACAGGATCGCGCCCCGAACGGACGGACCATCCGGCCGATGCAGCACATGGAACACCGGCCCGGCCTTGCCTTCCAGGAACCCGGCTTCCATGACCGAGCTAGTCCAGCTTGGCGTCGATGAAATCGGCGAGGGTGCCGACCGTCTCGAAGGTCTCGGCGCTGACATCGTCGTCATCGATCACGATGTCGAAGTGGCTCTCGATCGCGGTGATCAGCGATACGACCGCCATGGAGTCCAGCTCGGGGACGCCGCCCAGCAGCGTGGTGTTGCGATCGAATTGCTGAGCGCGTCCATTCAGGCTCAGGGCACTGTCCAGCAGATTCCGGGTGTGATCGAGGGTCGACATATAAGGGTTCCTGAAGGCGGGTATCCGTGCCCGGCCGGGGATGCGGGTTAGCAGGCAGGTTACCGCATCTGCACAGGCTGTCCAGATCATCGCCGAGACGCCACGACTCCCGCGTGATCGGCTCGTTAACCCCCCGGATCCCGCACCCCCTCGAACACCCGACCCCGGACGTAGAATAACGACCAAAGACGGCACGGATCGCCGGGCCCACGCCCGGGTGCATACATCAACCAGCGTTTCCCTGGACCGACCAGGCAACAGGCGGACGGATGGCGGGACTTTGTGGATGGTTCGCGGTGAATGCCGCATCCCCGGGCGACGCCCTCGAGGCCCAGGGGGCGGCCCTTCCGGGGCTCGCCGGGGCGCCTGAATCCCGGTGTACGAACCGCCTGGGTGGCTGCCTGGTTCGGGGCGGCTCGACCGCACAGGAAGGGGACGTCATCGCCGCAATCGCCGGCCATCCGCAATGGCGCAAACCCTCACTGGCGGAACGCGCACGCGAACGCGACCCCGCGCAGGCCCTGCTGGAGGCCTGGCGACAACACGGCACCGGCCTGTTCGAACAGGTCAGCGGCGACTATGCGCTGGTCATCTTGGATGCCGGCCGGGGCCGGCTGGTGGCCGGCACCGATCGCCTGGGCCAGACACCGCTCCACTATGCACGGCTGAATGGCGGCGTGGCGTTTGGCACCAGTGCCGGGTGTGTGGCTGCCCACCCGGCAGTCGCTACCGAGGTGACCCGCGAGGGCCTCTACCACTACTGCTTCTTCCACATGCTTCCGGCCCCGGTCAGCCTGTTCGCCGGGCTGGAGAAACTGCCGGCCGCCCACTGCCTGACCCACAACGGCGACCGGGCCGAAGTAACCCGCTACTGGAGCCCGCGCTTCGAGGAAGACCGCAGCGCCACGCCCGAGGCCCTGGAAAAGGCCCTGCGCGAACACGTGCAAGCGGCAGTGGACCGCCGAGCGGACACGCCACACCCCGGCGCCTTCCTGAGCGGCGGCCTGGACAGTTCGACCGTCGCCGGAATGCTCGCCGGCAAACACCCCGGGGCGGACAGCTTCAGCATCGGCTTCGATGCCCCCGGTTACGACGAGATGGAGTATGCGCGCATCGCCGCACAGCACTTCGGCACCGAGGCCCACGAGTATTACGTGACGCCGGAGGACGTGGTCGAGGCCGTACCCCGGATCGCTCGCAGCTACGACGAGCCCTTCGGCAACTCCTCGGCGCTGCCGGCCTATTTCTGCGCGCGCATGGCGGCCGACGCCGGCATCACCCGGCTACTGGCTGGTGATGGCGGTGACGAACTCTTCGCCGGCAATGCGCGCTACGCCAAGCAAGGGGTGTTCGAACACTGGGGCCGGATTCCCGCGCCGCTGCGCCACCACCTGCTCGATCCATTGTTTACCCGGTTGCCGCGTGGACTGCCGCTGGCTGGCAAGGCCCGCAGCTACGTGGAGCAGGCCCGCATCCCGCTGCCGGACCGACTGCAGACCTACAACTACCTGCACCGCCTGGCGCCGGAGGCGATGTTCGAGCCGGAGTTTCTCGCGGCGGTGGACACCGAAGCACCCTGGGAACTCATGCGCCGGATCTATTCGGAGCCGGAATCGGCGTCGTCACTCAACCGCATGATGTACCTGGACTGGCAGCAGACCCTGGCCGACAACGACCTGCGCAAGGTCGCGGAGATGTGCCAGCTGGCCGGGGTGGACGTCGCCTTCCCGATGCTGGACGACGACCTGGTGGAGTTCTCCTGTCGCGTGCCGTCGGACCTCAAGCTGAAAAACGGCCGGCTGCGCCACTTCTACAAGGAGGCGCTCACCGGCTTTCTGCCCGACGCCATCATCGACAAGAAGAAACACGGCTTCGGCCTGCCATTCGGCGTCTGGATGCAGGAGCACGCCCCATTACAGGAACTCGCCTACGACAGCCTGCTGCGCCTGAAGGGCCGCGATTTCCTGCGCGACGACTTCATCGACGAGCTGATCCGCCTGCACCGCGAGGGGCATGCGGCCTATTACGGCGATTTCGTCTGGATCCTGATGATGCTCGACCTCTGGCTCGAGTCCCACCCTGCCGCGCGCTAGCCGCCTACGCTCGCTATTTGTTCACCACGAAGGGCACGAAGACACGAAGGAAGGGCAAGGGCGATTGCACCACGGAGGGCACAGAGGTCACGGAGAAAGGCAGGTCAAGGGCGGGCAACAGGAAGGCGGGAAGCGCGCGAAGGCTCAGGATGAAATAACTCGGGATCGACTGCTTGCGGCTCTCCCGGAAGTGGCGGATGCCATACCCCCGTCATCCGGGCCGTAGCGCCCCACACCTTCGTCCCGGCCGCAGCGAAGCAGGGAGCCGGGATCTCCCGCATAGAGGCCGACCCAAGCGCCCGACGCGCCCCCGTACCACCATCACGAATCTTCCCTTCTTCGTCGCTTCCTGTGAATTCGCCCTTCTTCGTGTCTTCGGGCGCTTCGTGGTCAATTGGTCCTTCCCTTCTCCGTGTCCTCTGTGCCCTCTGTGGTGCAAAAAATCCACTTCGGCACGGGGACCCGACATCACCCGGGGCGATCGGGGGCGGGGGCGCGGCACACGACGTGGCGGTGCTTGCCGTTGGGCTCCGGCGGGATGGCATCCACGACGTGGACCTCCACGTGGATCGTCTGGCCCAGTGCGGCGACGATCGCGTGGCGCAGTCGCGCCTCCGCCTCGGTCGGCAATGGGGCGACCAGGTTCAGCAGAACCTCCACACGATTTCGGTCGTGCTGAATGATCTTGTAGGCGCGCAGCCCGGGCAGGTCGCGCATCAGGTAGTTGAAACGGCTGCCGTGGACCCACGAGCCATCCGCCGCGATCAAGCCGTCGTTGGCGCGGCCGTCGATATCGCGTAGCAGCGGCAGGCCACGTCCGCAGGGGCAGGGCCGCGGGTCCAGCGCACCCCGGTCCCCGGTGCGATAGCGGATGAACGGGAACTCCGGCCCCGTCAGGTTGGTGACGACAATGTTCCCGGTCTCGCCGGCTGACACCGGTCGATCATCGTCGTCCAGGATTTCGACGATCAGGGCCTCGGCCGTGATGTGCATCCCGCCCGCCGGACACTCGCGGGCGATGAATCCCGCGTCGCGCGCGCCGTATTCGTTCGCTACCCCGCAGCCCATCACCTCGCCGATCACCTCGCGCCATTCCGGTCGCAACACCTCCGAGGTCGTGAACGCGACACGGATCCCGAGATCGTCCAGTCGTTGCCCCTGCTCGCGCGCCCGCCAGGCCACTCGGGACAGCGCCGACGGATAGCCGAACAGCATGCGCGGGCGGCGCTGGCGTATTTGCTCGATGATCCGGTCGAGCCGGTCCGGATTCAGGTCTCGCGCAGGGACCAGGTACGAACGGAACAGGCGATCGCGCCAGGCCCGTACGCGATTCTGGGCCTCGTTCTCGACGGCGGATCCCCACAGCACCAGTTCGCGGTCGCCCACATCCAGGCCCCACCAGCGCGTCGCCCGCCAGCGCGCGGCGATGTCCGTCCCGATGCGATCGGGGCCCAGCCAGAAGCTCAGCGGCTCGCCGGATGAACCGCTGGTGTGCTGCGATTCAAGGTGCCTCGCACCCTCCGCGCGCCACGCCGAACCCTGCTCGCGGATCAGTGCCTTGTCGGTGACCGGGAGGCGCTGGAGATCCGCGATGCCGGAGAAGTCCGAAGGGAATAAACCCCGTTGCGCAAACAACTCCCGGTAGAACGGCACCTGCCGCGCGACATTTTCCAGAAGCGCCTGCAAACGCTGCGCCTGCAGGACCCGCAGGGCCTCCGGGCTCCACCACTGGCTGGCCTCCAGGGCCCGCAAGTGGCGCACGGTCGGATGGCCCTTGAGCCGCTCCTGCAGGGGGAACAGGCCATGCGCTACCCATTGCGTATACAGCCCCATGTATCCGCCGATCAGTCGGACCGGGCGGCCCCGTGGGCCGTCGCGGCATCCGCGTCCGCGATCTGTTCGAAGGCCGCGACCAGCTCCGGGATCCGTGTCTCCCAGGCATTCGCCCGCGCATGCGCCAGGATGGCCTCGCGATCCCAGTCGCGTTCAAGCGCATCCTTGAGGGCATCGCGCAGTGCGTCATGGTCACCGTAGGGGACCACGATGCCGACCCGATCGGAGTTCACCACCTCCGCATTCCCCCCGACACGGGTCGTCACGATGGGCAGCCCGCAGGCGGAAGCCTCCAGGAAGACATTGGCCCAGCCCTCGAACCGGGTGGCCAGGACGAACACATCGCCCGACGAATAGACGTAGCGCAGATCGTCGGGCGCCACCTGCCCCAGGAACCACACCCGGTCCTCCAGACCCAGCGCCCGTACCTGCTCGCGCAACTCCGCCTCGTTGTTGCCCTCGGGGGTCGCGCCACCGGCAATCACCAGATGCAGGTCGGGCTCCGTTTGCAGTAATTCGGGCAGGGTCGCGATCACCCGGTGAAAACCCTTGCGCTCGGTCAGTCCGCCCACCGACACCAGGAAACGGCCTTCCTGCGGCAACCCCAGACGCCGCCGGGCCACAGCCCGGTCCTCGGGGTGGAAACGCGCCAGGTCCGCGCCGTTGCCGACCACCTGGACATGCCCCGGGGCCTGCCCCCAGGCAATGGCATCCTGGCGCAGCGAGTCCGCCACCGAGAACACTCGGGCGGCCCCGCTCATCGCCCGGGAGATCTGGCGCCGATGCAGGGCGCTGCCGGCGAAACGGGTCAGGCTGCCGCGCAGGGTGATGGTGTAGGGGCAGCGCAGCCAGCGCGCCAGCCAGCGGGCGGCCACGCCGTCGGGATACACAAAGTGCGCGTCGATTACGTCGAATCCGAAGTCACGCCGCAACCGCCGCATCAACCGGAAACTGCCCAGCGCCAGGAAGAGCCCGTCGGTCCACTTGAGCACGCCGGGGAAACAAAAAAACCGGGGGTGGTAGACCGCAATGCCGTCCTGCTCCTCGTAGCGCGGCAGCGGGGGGCGCGAATGCGGCCTGAGACGCCCGAGCAATCCCTGGAACGGAAACCACGGGGCCGGTGCCACGACGACCAGATCCAGGTGTCCGGCCACCCGCCGCATGCGTTCGCGCACGAACAGACCGAGGTTCGGCTGCGCGGCGTTCGGATAGACACGGGTGAAGACCACGAGCCGTGGACGTCGGCCCGGATGACGCCAATCACCGGGCATGGGCGGGCTCCACGACACCCCGCAGACGTTCGTAGATCGCCTGGTAGCGGGCCACACTCCTCGCCCAGGTGCGTTCCTGCTCGACAAAGCGGCGCCCCGCGGCGCGCACCGCATCCCATTCGGGCTCGCGGGCCAGGGTGTCCAGTACGGTGTTCGCCAGTGCCTCGGGATCATCGGCCGGAAACAGCCAGCCGGTCTCGCCGTTCCGGATCAGTTCCTGGTGGCCGCCCACGTCCGAGGCCACCAGCAGTCGCCCCTGGGCCATCGCCTCCAGCGGCTTGAGCGGGGTGACCAGTTCGGTCAGCCGCATCGAGTGCCGGGGGTACACGAGCAGGTCGACCAGGTCGTAGTAGCGCTGTACCTGGTCATGCGGCACACGGCCCGCAAAGACAACCTGATCTGCGATGCCCAGGCGCCGGGCCTGCTCCTGCAGGCGTTCCGCCTGCGGGCCGCCACCCACCAGCAGGATGCGCACATCGGGCGCCTGCTCGCGGATGCGCGGATACGCCTCCAGCAGCAGGTCCAGCCCCTCGTAGGCATAGAACGAGCCGATAAAGCCCAGCACCCGGGCATCGGCCAGCCCCAGTTGCGCCTTCAACTCCGCGTCCGGGGACCCGCCCAGACGGAAGGCCTCGGCATCCACGGCATTCGGGATCACGGTCACCCGGTCCTGCGGGATACCCCGGGCGACGATGTCCTGGCGCAGGCCTTCACAGATGGTGGTCACGTGATCCGCCCGGCGGAACACGTGCGTCTCGAAGCCGCGCGTCATGCGGTAACGCAGGCCGTGTTCGCGGCTGGTCCCGTGATCGACCGCGGCATCCTCCCAGAAGGCCCGGACTTCGTAGACCACCGGGATGCCGAGACGCCGGCCAACCCGCAGCGCCGGCAGCGCGTTGAGGACCGGGGAATGGGCATGAAGCACATCCGGCTGCACCTGCCGCGCCACGGCATCGAGGCGCCGGGTCAGGGCGCGCATCAACCCCCACTCGCCAAGTCCGGGGAGCTTTCCGGGGCGGTAGCGCGTGCGGTAGAAGTGCAGGCCGTCGACATCCTCCTCGTCCGCGTCCACCGCACCCTGCTTGGGGCTGGTCAGGTGAAACGTCTCCCAGCCGAGCCGGTGCTGCTCGCGCAGGATGGCGGCCGTGCGAAAGGTATACCCGCTGTGCAGCGGTATGGAGTGATCGAGCACGTGCAGGATCTTCATCATTACCCCCGCATCAGGCCGTTGATCGGGCCAGGAAGCCCTCGAACATCAGCAATGACCAAAGCGCCGGGCTGTGGTCGCGGGCGCCACTGGTGTGCTGGTCCACCAGGGTCTTGAGGTAGTCCATGTCGAAGATGCCGGAGTCGGCGATGCGCGGCCCCAGCACCTGCGCCTGCATGCGTTCGCGCAATGGGCCACGGAACCATTCGGCCACCGGCACGGCAAACCCCTTCTTGCGACGATAGAGGATCTCTTCCGGCAGGTAGGGCTCCATGGCCTTCTTGAAGACGTACTTGCCCTCCGCCCCATGCAACTTGAGCTCCGGCGGCAAGCCCGAGATCCACTCGACCAGCTGGTGGTCGAGGATCGGGACGCGCACCTCCAGCGCATGCGCCATGCTCGCGCGGTCGACCTTGGTCAGGATGTCGCCCGGCAGGTAGGTCTTCATGTCCAGGTACTGCACCAGCGACAACGGATGCTCGGTAGGCGCGCGCGCCGCATGCCGACGCAGGACCTCCACCGCGCTGTAGCCCTGAAGCGAGCGCCGGAATGCCGGCGAAAACAGATGCGCGCGCAGGTCGTCGCGCAGGATGGATACGCCCTGGAAATAGCCCTCCACCGAGTCCCGCGCCAGCGCCTGGAAGGTCGCCTTGGCGCGCAGCGGACGCGGGGCCCAGTCGGCCTTCGGATAGAGTTTCGCAAGGGTGCCGAACAGTGGTCGCCGCAGCCCGAGGGACAGGGGCGACCGCAGGCGTTCCTCGGCCAGGTGGTGGCGGTAGCGGCGGTACCCGGCGAGGTTCTCGTCGCCGCCGTCCCCGGAAAGCGCCACCACCACCTGCTGGCGCGCCTGTTCGCAGACGCGATAGGTCGGCAGCGCGGAACTGTCGGCAAACGGTTCGTCGTACAGCCCGCTCAGCCGATCCAGTAGCGCGAAGTCGTCGGGATCGACTTCCTGCGTGTGGTGATCGGTGTGGTAACGCTCGGCGACCATCCGCGCGTAGCGGGATTCGTCGTAGGCGGGATCGGCAAAGCCGATAGAACTGGTCCGGACCGGATCATCGGACAGCCCCGCCATCATCGCGACCACCGCGCTGGAGTCCACTCCGCCGGACAAAAACGCCCCCAGCGGAACATCGGCCACCATGCGGATATCCACCGCCTCCCGCAGGCGGGCGGTGAGTTCCTCGGCGGCGGTGTCGGCATCCGCCACCCCGTTGTCCGCGAAGGGCACATCCCAGTATTCGCGTGGCTCGGTCAGGTTGCCCTGGCCACGGCGCAGGGTCAGCGTATGGCCCGGCGGCAGCTTGTGCACGCCGCGGAAGATGCTGCGCGGCTCCGGCACATAGCCAAAGGCGAAATAGTCCTCCACCGCATGCGGATCCATCTCTCGCGGCATCCCTGGGTGCGCCATCAGCGCCTTGAGCTCCGAGCCGAAGATCAGGTGCCCGTCCGCCAGCGCGCTGTAGTACAGGGGCTTGATCCCCAGCCGGTCACGGGCCAGGAACAGGGTGTCGCGATTGCGATCCCAGACGGCGAAGGCAAACATGCCGCGAAAGCGCTGCACGCAGGCCTCGCCCCACTCTTCCCAGGCGTGCACGATCACCTCGGTATCACAATGGGAGCGGAACTGGTGCCCCGCCTGCTGCAGCTCGGTGGTCAGCTCGGGAAAGTTGTAGATCTCCCCGTTGTAGGTCACGACGACGGTTTCGTCCTCGTTGAACAGCGGCTGCTGCCCACTCGCGAGGTCGATGATCGAAAGGCGACGATGCGCCAGCCCCACGCCCGGCTCCAGGTGTACGCCACCCTCGTCCGGACCCCGGTGAAACTGGGTCTCGTTCATCGCCTCCAGCAGGGACCGGTTTACCGGTCGCCGGTCGCGCAGATCGAAGATGCCGGTGATGCCGCACATGTAGGGATCCTGATTGCTTCCTTGCCTGGGCTTCGATCGGATTCGGGCGAACTACGGCCCGGTCGACGCTGGGCGGCGCCGGCGGGCGGGCACCGGTTCGGGCCGGGACCCCTCACTCCATCACGGAAAATCCAGAATAAACGACAACCCCGCCACCGAGCGCCCGCGATTCGCGCCGTGGGGCCGCTGGCGTTAGCGCCACAACTAACGCCGGGCCAGTACCCGGTCGTATACCGCCATGTAGCCCGTGACCATCGCCTCCATGCTGAAGGCCGCCTCGGCCCGGGCACGGGCGGCCTGCCCCTCGCGCGCGGTGCGCGAGGCATCGCCGGGGTAGGCCATCAGCGCGCGGGCCATCGCGTCGGGGTCCCCGGCCGGCACCAGCGCCCCGGTCTCGCCGGGCTGCACCAGATCGGGGTTGCCCCCGACATCCGTCGCGACCACCGGCAGGCCGGTCGCCATCGCCTCGAGGATGGTGTTGCAGATCCCCTCGGCCAGCGACGGCAGAACGAACAGGTCCAGCGCCCGCAGGCAGTCGGCGACGTCTTCCCGGGCGCCGGGGAGCCACACCTGGTCCGCGACCCCGGCCTGCTCGAGGAACTCGCGGACCTCCGCGCGCAGCGGACCGTCCCCGATCATCACCAGGCGCAGGCGCGGGAACACCTCCGGCATGCGCTCGCGCAACGCGACAAAGGCGCGCGCCAGATCCAGCGGCGCCTTGACGGCCTGCATGCGCATGACCGAACCGATCACGAATGTGCCGGGGCTGCGGAAACCGTCCGGGGCCGGGGAAACGAACCCACCAGACGCAGGCGCGAAACGGTCGATATCCACGCCGTTGAAGATATGCGACAGCCGCGACGGGGACACGCCGATCGCGTCCCGAAGGTAGCCCTTCTGATGCTGCGACAGCGCAATGTAGTGACCGACCAGCGGCCGTACCAGGCGGCGCAGGCGACGGTTGCGATCACGCGTGCCATCGAGGTCCCCGACATCCCAGCCGTGCTCGCCATGCACCCGCGCGCGCACGCCGGCGAGCGCGGCCGTCACCTGCGCTTCCAGGGTGCCGAAGTTCCGGGTATGGACGACGTCCGGCCGCAGGGCACGCAGCACCTGCCACAGTCGGACATGGACCCGCGGGTCCTTGCCTTCGCGCTTGTGCAGGGCATGCAGGCTGACATCGTCGCGCCGGATGCGCAGGCGGAAGTCGGTGTAGTCCGTCATGCAAATGATGGCGTGGCGAAAGCGATCCGCCGGCATATGGTTGATCAGGTTGACCAGCCCGTTCTCCATCCCGCCAATGTCCAGGCGGTGGATCACGTGCGCGACGCAGGGCCGGGGATCCCCCTCCCGGACCGCTTTGGCAACGGGTCCCGTCACTGTCGCGTGACGGTGGCAAGCCGTTCGAGGATGCCCGGGAGGGCGTCGGCTGCATAGGCCTGAAGGGCCGCCTCGACCTCGTCAGACTCAAGGTCATAGGGCGCGTAGAACACCACCAGCGCGGCGTCGTCCCGACCGCCCACCAGCCGGTTCAGCGCCTCCCGAGCCTTGACCGTGTGCGGCAGCGTCGTCAGCTGGCCACCCGCCCAGTACCAGCGCCAGACGAGAAGCTGCTGCCCGGGCCCGTTCAGCAGGAAACGGTCCGGATCGGGATAGCCGTCGACCGCGGTCCGCCCGCGATGCGATTGCGACCAGACCCCCGCGCGATGACGCCCGGCCAGGGTGTTGCTCCAGCCCACCATGGTCCCGTACTGGTGCTGCTTGCGGTAGAACAATACGTGCATGCCCACCGGCGGCCCGCCTTCTTCCGCGACGACCAGACCGCCGCGGCCGTCCCGGGCGCCCCGGTAGCCCGGCTCCCACGCGTTGGACTGATCCTCCAGCGCCCGCCAGCCGGGTGGCGTCAGCGGCCCGGCACCCAGCCCCGCCACCGGACCCAGATCCCGCTGGTTCATCCACTCCGCATACAGCGGCGCCGCGCTGGCCAGCACCACCGCCAGCACGGCCGCTACAGCGAACGACCCGGCATGCGGCGAACGTCCCGGCGCCACGCTGCGCACCGGCGCGCCGGGCGCATCCATGTCCTCGCGCCAGAAGGCCCCGATCCCGAACATCAGCGCGATCACCACGCCGAAGAAGATCCAGCCATAGATCAGGTGATCGACCCCGGCCGCATACTCCATGTCGCTCAGATGCCCGATCATCACGATCATGTAGGCCCGCAGCCCGTTGGCCACGATCGGGACCACGATGGAAACGCCCACAAACACGAGCCTGCGCCAGGTACTGCGGTACATGAGATAGGCATACAGCGTCCCGAGTGCGACCGACGCAATCAGATAGCGCACACCGCTGCAGGCCTCGATGACCGACCAGCGACTGGTGGGCAAATCGAAATACAGCCCGTCGCGATAGACCGGGATCCCGGTCAGCTGCACCGCCGCCACGGTGAAATCCGCGGTGAAGTCCATCAGCGGCGGGACCAGGAATTCGCCAAACGGAACCGCGAACAGCAAATACGCTAGGGGGAACTGCAAGCGCCAGGTAATCGCATTGCCTAGCACCAGCCAGAACAGAGCGGGGATCATCAGCACGGCCGCGAACTGGCGCACTGACACGACATCCACCAGCTCTCCTGCCACCCAGACCAGGGAAAAACCCGCCAGGGGTACCAGCGCCCACCACGATGGCTGCGGCTCCAGGGCCAGCACCTCCTGACGCTTCAGAAACAGCAGGAACAGGACGATCGGAACGATCAGGAAGCCATGGGCAAAGGTATCCGACCGGTTCCAGACATCCACGATTGACGCGAATGTCGGGTAGAACATCCACCCCAGCACAGCCAGCCCCAGCACCAGTACCGGGCCGGCCAGCCACCAGGACGAACCGCTTGCACGCGTCCGGGTATCGAGTGCGTCAGCGGCCATGCGCGGCCTCCACGGTCGGTTCGGCTCCAGGCGCAGGGCCCGGGCGACGGCGAAGGATCTCGCCCAGGTACGAGAGGTTGCGCGCCCAGTCGTAATCCGCCAATACTCGGGCCCGCGCCGCGTGCCCGAGCGCCGGATCCGGCGCGCGCAGATACCCGGAAACGGCCTCCAGGAAGGCGCGGGGGTCGGCCTCGGCCTGGATGACCTCGCTCCCGATACGCGCCGTCAGGCCCTCCAGGGCCTGCGGGCTGGCCACGACCGGGCGCCCCAGGGCCATCGCCTCCAGCACCTTGTTCTGCACCCCGCGGGCAATGCGTAACGGCGCGACCGCAACCGTCGCGTGCGCGATCCACGGGCGCACGTCGTCCACGAACCCGGTTACCGTCACACCGGGCCGGGCCGCCAGGGCCGCTACCTCGGGGGCGGGTCGGCTGCCGACGATGCAGAACTCCACATCCGGGTGTTCGGCGCGCAACGCGGGCAGGACGTGGTCGGCGAACCAGACCACCGCGTCGACATTGGGCCAGTAATCCATCGCGCCGGAGAAGACGATGGCGCGCACCCCGTCGGGATAGGGATCCAGACCCGCAACCGCGTCGGGCGAGAAACGGCCGGCATCCACGCCGTTGTTCAGCGCGTGCACCCGGCCGGCGACCTCCGGTGCCCGCTCACGAAAGGCCTCCGCCTCGGCCGGCGAGACGAACAGGCTCGCGTTGCTGGCCTGCGCCACTTGCCGCTCGTAGGCCAGCAGCCGACGCCCTTCCCGCCGATACACCGCGCTCATGGGCCAGCGCCGGGTGGGGGCGTACTGGGTCCACTTGTCCGAATCCACGTCCACGAAATCGACCACTCGGGTCCGCCCACTGCCCTCCGGCAGGTACTGGGCCATCGCCGAAGAGAAGGCCACCGCATGGGCCACTGGCTGGCGGATCAACGTCGCACGAACCCAGCGCGCCAGCTCCCTGTCGCGATACCACGGCACGGTCAGCGGCTCGCCGGTGAAGAAGCCGGTCAGCGCGCGCAACTGCGCACGCCGACGCGGGAGCGGTCGGGCGCAGACGCTGGTACACAACTTCTTGAGCTCCGGCAGGTAGACGGCATCCGCCGGGTCGTCAATAAAGGTACCCAGGTGTACGCGGTAGTGCCGCGCCAGATAGCGCAGGATGTGGTGCGAGCGAATCTTGTCGCCCTTGTTCGGCGGCCACGGAATCCGATGCACCAAATACAAAAGATCATCCATCAGGCATCTGCCAACTGCAGTTGATCACAGGAAGGTTTGAAGACGGGAAGGCTCATGGAATGAGTTTCAAAAACCAGCTGAAACGCCCCGCCGCACAAGACGGCGGATACCATCCTTGAGGACGGGGGCGTTGAAGTTGATCAAGAGTCCCGTGTCGACTCGCGCAAGTTTCATGTACGTCAGAAGCTGCGCCTTGTGCAGGCCACTGAGCTCATCCACGCTCTTCAGTTCAATCATCAGGCAATCCTCGACGAGAACGTCAATGCGGTACCCCGCATCAATGGTTTCGCCCTTGTAGGCAACGGGCATCGAAACCTGCGTGGCGCAACAGATCCTTCGTTCACGAAGTTCATGGGCAAGGCACTTCTCGTAGACGGACTCCATCAGTCCTGGGCCCAGCTCCCGATGAACTTCGATCGCGGCGCCAATCACTTCCTTCGAAAGCGGGTCGAATTCCATTTCGCTCCCGTCCCTTCAACATTGTTCGGTTCGATACAGCTCTCACATAGCTTCGGCTAAAGAGCGGTTCACAGGAAGGTTAGAAGGTGAGAAGAGTTCTGGGGCGCCTACGGTAAAGACCAACGCCAAAGGCTGCCCCAACCCAAGCTTTTCCCCGAACGCCACACCATAAATCTTCGTTTCTTCCCTTCTTCCTGTTAAACGTACTTGACCTTGACCTTCCATTCGCTCAGCCGAGGGAGCGGGAGATTTTGGGGCCGAGCCAGTTGGCGACCGGCAGGGGCAGGCGCTGCCAGGCCTTGATGAAGTACTGGTACTTGGGATTGAGGGGATTGACGTCCGGCATCTCGCGGGCCCGGACCAGGTCGTATTCGTAGTACAGCGGCTGCGGCTCGAAACCCCAGTTCTTCTTGAAGCTGAAGGAACCGGTATCGCGCTTGCTCCGGCCGAAGTCGAACACGCGGTAGCCTGCCTCGCAGGCACGGCGCATCAGCTCCCAGTAAAGGAAGTCGTAGCCCGCGACTTCGCGGGCCCGCGGGGTTCCCGCGCCGTAGTAGGGCAGCACCTCGTTGCGGAACCAGAAGCTCACCACGCTGGCAACCGCTTCGCCCTCGTGCGTCACCGTCAGCACGTCGCAATCCTCGCCAAACACCTCCAGCAGCAGGCGGAAGTATTTTTGCGCGAAGACCGGGGTCCCCATGCGCCGGACATTGGCCGCGTAGATCGGATAGAAGCGGTCGAGATCCGCGTCGACCTCGCTGACCAGCCCCGCCTTGATGCCCTTGCGCACCATCCGGCGCTGCTTGCGCGGGATCGCGTTCATGTTCGCCTCGACATCGGGATCCAGCAGGCGGCGGAAGGTCACGTAGAGCTCGCTCTTGGTCGGCCAGTCCGGGTGCCGGGGTTCGAGGTTCCGGTATTCGAGGTAGTCGACATTCAAACTGCGCGCGAGGGCCTGCGCCCGGGCATCCAGCGCTGCGGCCGCGGCGTCGGTGACCGCGGCAACACCGCCGTAAACACAGAACGGCAGCGAGGAAAGCGAGTGCCCGAACAGTCGGGACTGGATGCGCGCCAGTGGCAACACGCCCTGGATGGCGCCATCCGCCTCGGCGTAGAGGAAATAGGTCTCGTGCCCGAACGCCTCGCGCAGCACCGTCGACCAGCCGGCCCGATGGAAAAAGGTTGCCTGGGGACAGCTCTCCACGAACCGGTCCCAGCGCGCATGATCGGTTGCGGCCAGGGTCCGTACCTGGAGGGCACCGGTGCCGCTGGCGCGCTGATCAGGCGGTTCGTACATGGCCGTCCCCATTTGCCCGTACCGGGTCTTCGGGTGTCGCCAGTTCCGCGGCGAATACGCGATCCATTCGGCCCCAGCGAAAGTCCTGTAGCAAACGCTCCAGGCGCGACTCCATCCGGTGCAGGTTCACGTAATGCCGGAACCGGCTGCGCGCGCCCAGCCCGGGGACTCGCGGCTGCCCGGGATCGATCTCCCAGGGGTGGAAGTAGAAAACCGCCGGCATCGCATCCACCGCCCCGATTCGCCGGAGTGCCCGGCGTGACAGGGCGTACGGCAGCAGCCGGAAATACCCGCCGCCCGCGGCTGGCAGGTTGCGCCCGCCCATGCGCAGGGTCGCCGGCGGCAGTTCCAGCACCCCGGCGGACACCGGACGATGCGGATGCCGCGGGGCCCCCGGCATACCGTAGTGATCGTGATGCACGGGATAGATGCTCGAGCTGTATTCCAGCCCGACCTCGCGCAGAATCTCGAGCGCCCAGAGGTTGCCCTCCCCGATGGAGAAGCTGGGCGCGCGATAACCTCGAACCGGGGCCCCGGACAGGTCCTCGATGATGCGCTGGGCGCGCTCGATATCGGACCGGAAGGCGGCGGGCGTCAGGTCCGTGACCCGCTCGTGGCCGTAGCCATGGCTTGCCAGCTCGTGGCCGGCGTCGACGATGCGGCGGATCGCGTGCGGATAGCGCTCGGCGATCCAGCCGAGGGTAAAGAAGGTTGCCTGCGCACCGTTCTGATCGAACAGTTCAAGGATGCGCTCGAGGTTCCGCTCGATCCGGCATTCGCGCGCATCCCAGGTATCGCGCGGGATGCACGGGGCCAGCGCCGAGACCTGGAAGTAGTCCTCGACATCGACGGTCAGGGCGTTGGGACGCTGGGCGCTTTGCGACTGCATGGCAGGGGCCCGTGGCTACGAGCGCGCGGCGCTGGGAACCGGCGCCAGAGACTCCGGCTCGTAGCCCTCGTCACGCACGATCTTCAGCACCTCCTGGGTCACCCGAAAGTTGACCAGGAGATTGCGCTCGATCCGTTGCAGGCGTTCTTCCAGCGCCTCGATGTCCTGTTCGATGCGCAGCATGGAGACCTGGCTCGCAATGGCCTGGTCATCGGCGCGGGCGACGTCCTCCGGCTCCGAGCGGCGTTCGGAAGACTGCGCGGCGGCTGGACCTTCGTCCAGCAGGACCCCTTCGAGGTCTTCCTCGATCTCGTCGATGACCTGCTGCGCCCGCGCCGCATCCAGATCGGCGCACTCTTCCAGGTACCCCATCAGCAACAGGCGGTCGCAGAAGGTATTCACCTTGCGCGGGATGCCGCTGGTGTAGTCGTGGATACGCGGCCAGATATCGTCGTCGAAATGCGGCCGCCCGCTCCACCCGACCCGGGCGAGCCGGTGCTCGACGTAGGCGCGTGTATCGTCCTCGTCCATCGGCCCCAGGTGGTAGGTCGCAATCACGCGCTGCCGCAGCTGCTGCATGTTTTCGCTGCGCAGCAGGCGCCGAAACTCCGGCTGCCCGAGCAGGAAGCTCTGCAGCAGCGGCCCGTCCTCGCCCTGGAAGTTGGACAGCATGCGCAGTTCTTCCACGGCGTCGGGCCCCAGGTTCTGCGCCTCGTCGACCACCAGCAGCGCCCGCTGCCCCCGCGCACGCGTGTCATGCAGGAAGGTCTCGAGACGCCGCAGCTGGCCGGCCTTGTGATTCGGGGCATCCTCCAGACCGAAGGCGAGGCAGACCGAGCGCAGCAGGTCCTCGGCATCCAGCTGGGTACTGACCAGCTGGGCCGCCACCAGGGGCTTGTCGGTCAGGGTCTCGAACAGGCTGCGCACCAGGGTCGTCTTGCCCGCCCCGACCTCGCCGGTGATGACGATGAAGCCCTCCTCCAGCTGCACGCCGTATTCGAGATAGGCCATCGCCCGGCTGTGGCCCTTGCTCGCGTAAAAGAAACGCGGATCGGGGCTCAGCGCGAAGGGCCGGCCGGTGAACCCGTAGAATTCCTCGTACATGACTCAGAACTCCTTGGTCAGCGTGCCGATGACCGCGTTCTCGCGGTACTCGTTGGCCGCACTGGTCGAATCGCGGCGCTGGTGGCGGACGGCGAGGCTCGCGCTGGTGTCCGGGGTCAACTGACGGGTGACGCTGGCCCGCAGGAACCAGAGGTCATCCTCGCGATCGCTGTCGGCGAACTCGGTCCGGCTGATGCCGGTGCTCAGCAGGGAGGTGGTGCGCGGGCCGACCTGCCGTTGCCAGAAGGCGTTGGCCCCGCGCTGGGTCCGGTTGTCCTCGAACAGGCCAATGTTGGTCTGGGTCTCGGATTCGCGTTCGGTCTGGATCAGATTGACGCCGAACACGCTGCGGCCGGTGTCGTAGCTCCAGCCCGCACGCCAGGTGCGGGTCAGGTAGAAGCCCTCGATGAACGCCTCGTCAGCCAGTGCCGGGTTATCGAGGAACAACAAAATCTCGTCAAAACTGTAATTTTCCAGAAGCTCGCCGAAGGTCATGAACTGAATATCCTCCGCCAACTGGGCAAAGGGCCCCTCGCGGCGCTGCCGGGTCGAGTTCACCCCTTCGGTGTAGCTGAGGCGGTAGGTGGCGCGGCGGCTGCGATGGTCCACCGACAGCGCGCGGTTCTTGCCGAAGTAGCGCTCGCCGTAGCGCGCCTCGATGTTGGTCACCCGGGTGGGGGCCCAGCCTGCGCCGACCTGCCAGAAGCTTCCGTCGTCGTCCTCGCGGGTCGTGGCGTAGTCGTTGAAGTCCTCCCCGACCACGCCGAACAGGCGCAGAGAGCGACCGAAGCGGTAGCCGAGCGTCCCGCTGACCTGCCCGAACTCGCCCTCCAGGCCGTCCTCGAAGCGTTCCTTCTCGTAGAACCCGGCGAGCTGCCAGAAGGGCCGGTTGAACGCGGCCCCGCTGTCGAGGACGTATTCACCCCGGTGGTAGTCGCTGTCCTGGCGGTTGCTGCGGTGGTAGAGATTCTCGCCGTAGGTGTAGCGGATCTCCTGCGTGGCGAAACTGCCGTAGCGGGTGCGCAGCATCGGCGAGACGCTGTAGGTGGTGGTCTCCTGCAGGTTCTCGCGCGGGGTACTGCCCCCGATCCCGACCGGCCCGAGGATCGAGGCCGCCTGCTCGGTACGCGAGGCCCCGGCATCGACGAAAAAGGTGTCGTCCACCAGCTCCCAGTTCGTGCGGCCGCGCAGGGTGTGGGTCGTGCGGTCCTGGCGTGTATCGTCGGCATAAAAGCGCGAATTCATGCGGTAGTCAATGCGGGTGTCGCTGCGCGCACCCTCCCCGCGCAACGTGAAGCCGGGGCTCACCGTGCCGATCAGGTCCGCCTCCTCCTGCCCCCGCGGGGCCAGGCGGGCGTTGTCGGTCACCTCCGCGGATACCGTGACCCGCGGGGTGAACGTCCAGTCGACGGCCTGCGCACTACCGGGCACCGCCAGCACGACCGCGGCCGCGCCGATCCACCACCGACGGGCCACCGCCGGGCCCCGGGGCCTAGCGGGACGGGGCGCCGGCGACATGATCACGCTCGCTGCCATAGTAGCTGCCCCCGTAGTACTGCCCCCCCATGCCGATACCGGGCGTCGCGCGGTTGAGAGAGGTGAGCACGACCCCGCAGGAATCGAGTTGATGCATGGCCCGCTCCACCGTGCTGGCCGGCGTGCGATCGGCCTCGACCACCATCACCACCTGACCCATGTGGGTCGCCAGCACGCCCGGCTCGCTGGTCGCCAGCAGGGGCGGGGAGTCGAACAGGATGATCCGGTCCTCGTAGCGATCGTGCAGGTCATCGACCAGATCCCGCATCACGTCGCTCGCCAGGATCTCGGTCGAACGCCCGTGCGGACGGCCCGCGGGCAGAACGGTCAGGTTCTCCACGTTGGTGCGCAACAGGACATCGGGGATCTGGATATCCGGCTCGCTGAGGACATCCATCAGTCCTAGGTCGGCCTTGAAACCCAGCGTGCGGGGGATCGCCGGTCGCGCCACGTCGGCATCCACCAGCAGCACCGTGCGCTCCAGCTCCATCGCCATGCTCAGGGCCAGGTTCACACTGGTGAAGGTCTTGCCTTCCCCTGGCAGGGCACTGGTGATCATGATCAGCCGACCGCGGGGCACGCGCATTGCCGCGTGGCGCCCGAAGGCGTTGTTCAGCAGCGGGCGCTTCATCATGCGGAACTCTTCCGCGACGCTGGAACGCTGGTCCCCGGGTACGATGATCCCCTGCTTGCGCAACCAGGCGAAATCGATGCTGACTTCCTGTGATACCGGTGCCCGTTGAGGTTCGGGGTCGGGTTTCGCGGTTTCGGGGGCCGGCGCCTGTTCCGCCCTTGCTTCAGCGATCGGCTGACGCGCCCGGTTCTTGTCCAGTGCCTTCTCGATAATGCTCATCGCGCTGTCAGCCCCCTGTCGGCAACCGGCTTCGGCGAGCCGGCCCGTTTCCTGAAAGATAGTCCGCCCGCGCGTTGATTACCGGGCCAGTGCCCGGCGAACCCGATCGGCGCCGTCATCGAACCAATCCCATGAGTTCGTCCAGAAGGAACTCGGACCCGGTCGCATAGAGCCCCATCACCACGGCATATACCAGCACCAGCGTTCCCAGGGCAGCCGCGAACACCGCCAGTTCGGACAGGCGCCGATGCCGGGTCATTGGCGTGCGCACGCGCGATACACTACCCAGGACCGGCCGGCCGGTCACCGCCGCCAGTTGCTGGCTGCTGCTGATCGTCCGCCGCAGTTGCGAGAGCAGGAAGGCGAAGCCGGTACCCGCTCCGAGGCCGACCAGGAGTACCGCCGTCGCCAGCATGGGACGATCCGGCGAAGCCGGCGCCGTGGGCTGACGCGGCGGCTCGAGCACGCGGAAATCGACCGCATCGGTCTGGCTCTCGACGGCGCCGGACATGACGGCCTGCTCGCGGCGGTCCTGTAGCTGGCGGAACGAGTTGCGCATGACGTCGTAATTGCGTGTCAGAGAAGTCAGTTCGGATTCCACTGCCGGGGCGCGATCCACGTCGCCCTCCAGCCGCGCCACCCGGTCCTCGAATTCGGCAATGCGCGTGTTCAGCGAAGCAACCTCGCTTTCGGTTTCGCTGATGGCGTTTTGCAGGGCCTCGTTACTGCTGCCCGGACGCTGGATGGCCTGCGGGTTCTGTGCGAACTCCCGCGCTTCCTGTTCCCGGCGTTCTTCCAGCTCGGCCAGGATACGACGGGACGACACCACGTCCGGGTGCTCGTCGGTGTAGCTCAACCGCATCGCATCGATGTTTTGCTGCAGGTCACTAATGCGCCGATCCAGCTCCGAGTTCTCGTAGCCCCCCAGGCCATTGGCCCGGCCTTCACGCGCACGCCGCTGCAGGGTCTGCAGCCGGCTCTGGGCCTCGCGCTGCTGCAGGCGCGCCTGTTGCAGCTGATCGCGGGTCCGCTCCAGGCGTGAATAGAAGTTTCCGTCACCACTGAGGAAGCGCGCGTTGTCGCGCTTGAACTGTTCGATCTCGGCTTCCTTCTCCTGCAGCTGTTGCTCGTAGTTCTCGAGCTGACGCTCGATGAACTGCTGCGAGGTGGTGAGATCAAGGCGCGAATCGCCCATGCCACGGGCCATGAACAGGTCGACCGTCTCGCGCACCACCCGGTAGGCCACCTCCGGGTTGCTGTGGCGGAAGCGTACGCTGTAGATGTTGTCGCGCTCGCCACCTTCCAGGGTCAGGCGGGAACGCAGCAATGCCACCTGGGCATCCAGACTGGAATTGCCCGTCAGGACGTCGAGATCGCTCTCGCGGGCAATCTCCTCGAGGTTATCCCGGCTGAGCAGGGTGCGGGTGATCATGCGCAGGCGCTGCTCGGTGTTCGGACGCACCGTCATGCCGCGCAGCAACGGATCGAGAACCGACTGGGTGTTCACGTAGACCCGGGCATCCGCCTGATAGGTATCCGGCAGGTTGTGGGCGTAGGCCCAGCCACCCAGACAGACCAGCCAGGCGATGGGCAGGATCCACCAGCGCTTGCGCCAGGTGGCCCGGACATGCTGCCAGAGCTCTTGAACGATCTTTTCCATTACGACCCAGCTTCCCGCCGACCGCACCGGCGCAGGGAGCGCCGACGGGCCGATCTGCAGCGAATACCTGTCCCCCGGACGCACCTGCGTGGCACCGGGACCACCCGGGCCCGGCGCCACGCAGGTGCCGCCCGGGTTGGGAAAAATCCCAGGTTCATTGAAGTGGGTTTGGGAAGGCCTGTCCACAGATGTCGGGATTGTTTACATCCCGCTAACTGACGCGCGGATCACGGAGCCGCCAATCGCGCGAAGATGAATGAATCCCGGTCACTTCTGTGAACTGGTACAGGGTTTGCTTCAGCGCCAATGGGTAGAGTCTCAAGCCTGCAGCGGCCCCTGCACCGACCATCAAGGATCGCTGATGAGTCACGAAAAGTTGGCACTGGAGCTCGCGGACTTCTGGTTCCCGGCCATCGCGAACGAGACGTGGGCGGAACGCCTCCGCCTCCTCGACGAGATCCATGGCCAGCTTTATCAGGATCTGGAAACCGCGGAGGAGTACGAACAGGTCTCCGCCAGCTTCGTCGCCGCATTGATCGACCGCCTGGGCTCGCCACCCGTCACTGACCCGGCACAGGCCGAGGTTTATGCCGGTTCCGCGGAAGAGCGCCACTGGGGGGCGGCGATGGTATGGCAATTCGGCGAGGGGCAGGAGGCCGGCGAGGCCGCACCGGCGCGCGAGGAACGGCGGCGCTGGCCGCGCAGGATGGTCAACCTGTTCACGGAGATGTGGGTTCAGGGGCACCCGGCACGCTGCCGGCTGGTGGACATCTCGCGTTTCGGCGCGCGGGTCATGCCACTGCGCTACCAGCCGCGGCTGCCCCCTGGCACCGCCATTCGCGTGGCGATCCCGGATGGCGGCGTGCGCGACGGCGTCGTTGTCTTTTCCAGTCCAAGGGGGGTCGGGCTGCAGTTCGCGAACGCCGCGGCCTGAAGCATGCCCCCCGCCCCAACCATGGGAGCAGGAACATGCATCATCCAGTGGCCGTATTGGCCTTGAACCCTGGCGCCATTGCGCCTCCACGATCATTCACTGCATGCGGTACCGGGCGGGCCCCGTCGCGTGCATAGCCCCGGCCGTTTGCGCACCTATCTCGCCCGCTCCGAGGCCGCCCGACGCATCCACTTCCGGCTGCGCTACGAGGTGTACTGCCGCGAGACCGGCTTTGAACCGCCGGAACAGCACCCGGACGGCGTCGAGCGCGATGTCTTCGACGAGCACGCCGAACATTTCCTGGTCGGCCACGAGGGCCGCCCTCCGGAAACGCGTTGGGTGGGCACCATGCGCCTGATCCTGCCGGGACAGCGCCCCCTGCCCACCACCGCAAACTGCCGACTCTTCCCGGAAGTGGCGGACGAAGCCGATGCCGCGGCACTGGAAGTGTCGCGGTTGATCGTACGCGGGGCTTCGTCCGAGATCCTTTATTACCTCTGCCAGGCCGCGCAGGAATACGCGCGACGCCACGCATACTCGCGCATGTTCTTTCTGGTGCGTCCGGCCCTCGCACGGCTGCTGCAGCGTCACGGCCTGCCCATCGAGGTGTGCGGCTCACCCCACCGACATCGCGGCACGCGCATCCCGTGCCTGGCATACACGGATGCGGCGGGAACCGCACTGCTGGCCTGGCGGCAGCGATTGCAGCTTCCGGCACCATCGGACGTTCCCCACTACACTGCATGGGAGGATCCCGGATCGGAACATCCGCCGCACCCGGCGGGCCTTCCCGACCGCGGGGGCCCGCCCTCCGGCGTTCCGGGGCTTGCAGCAGGAGGAAACTAGTCGTGGAAAACGACTCGGTGGTCAGCGCATTCAAACGGTACTTCGAGCTCTCCAAGCGCGTGGGGCAGGACCTGGAGGATATCCAGCACCTTCGCTATCAGGTGTACTGCAAGGAGTTCGGCTTCGAACGCGAGGAAGACTGCCCGGGCCACAAGGAGGTCGACGAATACGACACCCAGGCCTGGCATTGTCTGCTGGAACACAAGCCCAGCGGTATGGCCGCCGGCTGCGTGCGGGTGGTGCATGTCGACACCCATGACCCGATCGGCGAGTTGCCCATGGAACGCCACTGCGCCGACAGCTTCTTCGACAGTGCCTGGCGCCCCGACCGCCTGGACCGCGACAGCATCTGCGAGGTCTCCCGGCTGGCCGTGCACGGCATGTTCCGGCGACGGAATGGCGAGGCCGCCACGCCGATCGGCGACATCGAGGCCCTGAAGCTCTCGCAGGACCAGATTCGCGTATTCCCGATCCTGGCGGTCAGCCTGTTCGTGGCCGCAACCCTGCTTTGCGTGCATTATCGCAAGCAACACGCCTTCGCGATGATGGAGCCGGCCCTTGCCCGGATCCTGCGACACACCGGGCTGGAGTTCACCCAGGTCGGCGAGGTCGTGCACTATCATGGCAAGCGCGCCGCGTTCTACATCGACTCCGGCGAGGCACACGAAAGCATCCGGCGGTCGAGCGCCCTGAGCGAGCTGTGCGGATACGTGGAGTCGACCCTGTTGCGCGGACCGCTTCCGCAACCCGCCGTCATGCCAGCGAAGACGGCCTGGCCACGTGGCGTCGTGATGCCTGCCACGGGCTTGCCGGCCGGCCGGACCCGCATACCGCCACCAACAGCACCTGAAAATGGATACCACGGGTTGATGCGTTGAGTTCGGGCTTCGACTACCAAACCGCCTTCGCCCGCACGGTTGGCTGGGTCACGACCGGTGAGCTGCAGCAGCTACGCGGGGCGCGGGTCGCAATCGCCGGCCTTGGCGGCGTCGGCGGGGCGCACCTGCTCACGCTCGTCCGCCTCGGGATCGGCCGCTTCCGCATTGCCGATCCGGATATCTTCGAACTGCACAACATGAACCGCCAGGTTGGCGCGGCACTCTCGCGCCTGGACCGCCCCAAGGTCGAGGTGCTGGAGGAGATGGCGCGCGACATCAATCCGGAGCTCGAGATCGACGCCTTCCCGCAGGGTGTCCAGCCGGACAACCTGGACACCTTTCTCGCGGGCGTGGATGTGTATGTCGATGGCCTCGATTTCTTCGCCTTCGACATTCGCCGCCAGGTATTCGCGGCCTGCGCGGAGCGCGGCATACCCGCCGTCACGGTCGCGCCGCTCGGAATGGGGGCGGCGCTCCTGAATTTCCGCCCCGGCGGGATGAGCTTCGATGCCTACTTCGACCTGCACGACGACCTCGACGACGAAGAACTGGCCCTCCGCTTCATGATCGGCCTCGCGCCCGCCATGTTGCAGATGGGCTACCTGGCCGACCCGACGGCCGTCGACCTGGCCGCGCGGCGCGGCCCCTCCACCCCCATGGCCTGCGACCTGTGCGCCGGGGTCATGGGGACCGAGGTGCTCAAGCTTCTACTGGGCCGTGGCTCGATCACCTGGGCCCCGCGGGGTGTGCACTTCGACGCCTACCGCCAGCGCCTCGCGCGAACGTGGCGCCCCGGGGGCAACCGCAATCCGCTCCATCGCCTCCTGATCCGCATCGCCCGCAAACGGCTGCATGCCCAGCGCGCCCGGCAGCGGGCCGCGAACCCCGGAGTACAATGACGCCATGATCAGCCGGATCGCCATGTTCGTCGGTACCGTCGCCCTGCTGCTGTCGGGCGGCACGCTGCCCCCCGCGGCCCTGGCCGAGGAATCCACCGCACGCGACCTGGCGCGCGCCGTACACGAGCGCCCGGAAGGCGACGATGCCGTCACCCGGGGGATCATGACGCTCACCGGCGGCGGACGCCGCGAGCGCGTGCGCGAAAGCTACGAGTACCGCCTGGAAGGCGAGGAGCCCGGCGCCAGCCGCAACCTCATCCGCTTCACGTCGCCACGCAACATCGCCGACACGGCCATCCTGATCCACAACCACCCCGGCGGGGATGTCGACCAGTGGCTCTATCTCCCCGCCATCCAGCGCGAACGCCGCATCAGCAGCGAAAACCGCGGCGGCAGCTTTGTGCAGTCCGAGCTCTACTTCGAGGACCTGGAAGACCGCGAGCCGCACAAGGACCACCATCGCATCCTGGGTGAGGACACCTACGAAGGGACCCCCGTCACCGTCCTCGAGAGCATCCCGGTGGACAGCGGCAACTCCGTCTACAGCAAGCGCGTCAGCTGGATCCACGAGGAGACCCGGTTGCCGTTGCGGATCGACCTCTACGAGGGGGGCGACGAGCCAGCGAAACGCCTGGAGGTGCAACGGATCGAGGACATCCAGGGCTACTGGACGGTCACCCGCAGCTCCATGACCCATCTCGCCAGCGGCCGCACCACCATCCTCGAGGTCGAGGACGTGACCTACAACAGCGGTCTCCCGGACGAACTGTTCACCCTCCGCGGCCTGTCGGACCCGAGCCTTGCGCGCCCCCATCGTCCATGACGCCGGCGGCCTTCTGCCCGGGGGCTACCGCGTAGCGGTGCTCGCCGGGCTGCTGGTGCTGGCGCCGCTGCCGCTGGCCACCGCGTCGCCGGCCCCCTACACGGTGCAGCCGGGCGACACCCTCTGGAGCATCGCCCGCGACCTGCGCCCCGACCCGTCCGTCCGCATCCAGGCCATGGCGCAGGCACTGTATGCCCGCAACCCGGATGCCTTTGACGGCGGACCCGAGGGCCTGAAGGCCGGGGCCACGCTCCTGCCGCCCGCGCCGGAGCAGCTTGCGCGCACCGAACCCTCGCCCATCCCGAACGCCGGCAACCACTACACAGTGCGCGCCAGCGACACCCTGTGGAGCGTGGCCGAGCGCCTGCGCCCGGACCCGAGCATCCCCACCCGGGAGATGGTCCAGCGCCTGTTCGAGCACAATCCGCACGCCTTCGACGGCGACGTGCATACCCTGCGCGCCGGCGCGGTGCTGCAGGTCCCGGACATGCCCACGGCTGGGCCTGGGCCCACCGCTGAGCCCGTGGCCGTCGCGGAGGCATCCCCCGCCCCCGCGGGCGACGCCGCGCCCGACACCCCGGCGCCGGAGCGCGACGGCGCCAGGAACGATGCCGAAGACGAAGCGCAACGCACGTTCGTGTTTGGCGAGGAGTCGGCCGAGGATGCGGACGCGGACACCCAGACCGGCGCCGCCGCCTGGGACCTGCGGGTAGAGGACGCCCGCATCGAACTGGGCATGCTGGGCACATCCGGGCGCCCCGTGGACCATGTGCAGCACGGCCGCGGCGTGGTCAGTGCCCGCCGCGACCTGAACGAGGCCTGGGAGCTGCGCCTGGGCGCGCGCGCGGACATCCAGGCCCAGCAGGGCGGCGACTACCCGAGCACCACCCGCGCACGCGCCGACTACGACGAAAACTTCCTGCGCTACCGCGGCGATCGTACGCGCGTCACCGTGGGCACCCAGCGCATCCTGTGGGGACGGGTGGACGAGATCCCGCCCACCGACCGGCTCAGCACCAAGGACCTGACCCGCTTCGGGCTGGACCCCTACGCCGATCGCCGCCGCGCGAACCCAGCCATTCGCGCGGAATTCTTCGAAGGGCCCTGGCACGCCGACCTGGTGTTCCTGCCCATCTTTCGCCCGGCGGAGCTCCCCGACCGTGACAGCCTCTGGCACCCGGTGGACCGCAACCGCGGACGCCTGCTGGGACTGCCGCAGGACCCGGCGCTGGCGCCGGTGATCGAACAGGCCGCGCTCGACGACGACGTCTCCGGCAACGGCGGCGCCGGGGTACGGCTGGGGCGTTCCGGGCGGGGTGCCGACTTCGCCGTCACCGTTCAGCGTGCCCGGCACTCGCAGCCCTACTACCGCTTCGATACCGACACCCGACAGGCCATCCTGACCGGCCAGCCGGCCGACAACCCGACGCTGGAGGCCGTACACCCGCGCACCTGGGTCGTCGGCGGTGACACCGCCTTTGCGGCGGGGGCCTGGACCTGGCGCGCCGAGGCCGCCTGGCTGGGCGATGTACCGGTCACCCGCGCGGACGACCTGCGCCAGACAACGGTGGAAGGCGTCGACTGGGTGATCGGCGCCGAGGGCTTCCCCGGCGACGGGGACTTCCGCATGACGACCCAGCTGGCCGGCCAGCACCTGATCGATGCCGGCGACATGCTGGACGCCCGCGAAAGCTACTTCCTCACCGGAGAACTGGAAAGCCCGTTTGCCGCCTACAACTGGCGGGCTCGCCTGCGCTATTCGTTCGGCCTGAACCGGCGCGACATCTACCTGAACCCGGAGTTGACCTGGATTGCCCGCGAACCCATGGAGTTCTATATCGGCCTGCACTGGCTGGACGGGGCCGAGGGCACAACCGGGGGCTTCTACCGCGATAACCGCATGCTCGTGACCGGCTGGCGGGGGCAGTTCTGATGCGCTGGTTCCTGGGGCACCCCCTCCTGGCCCTGGGCATCCTGGCCCTGCTGATCCTGCTGCCCGGCCCGGTCCTGCTACAGGTCAATCTGGACAACGCACCCGAGTCGTACTTCCCCGAGGACGCCCCGGCCGTCACCTTCGATCGCGAACTGCGCGAGCGCTTCCCCCAGGACCAGGTGCTGGTCGGCCTGTTTACCGGAAGTCACCTGTTCGAGACCGATTTCCTGCAACGCATCGACGCGCTGGTACAGGACATGGAGTCCGACCCGAGCGTCGAACGGGTGCTGTCGGTCACCACCCTGGACCACATCCGGGCGACGACGGACGGCTTTACCGTGGACCGCCTGGTGGACGGTCGCGCGCTGGACGAGCGCACCCCGGAACAATGGCGCGAGCGGGTGCTGCGCGATCGCTTCGCGCCCGGCCTGGTGGCCGGTCCCGGGGGCGAGGCCCTGGCCGTGGTGGTGCGGCCGCACGCGCTGGACAACAGCCTGCAACGCCTGCAGCTGGAACGCCTGCTGCGCGACCGGATCCGGGAACACGAACTGGAAGGCGAGCTGGCCGCCATCGCCGGCCATATTGCCCTGGATGTCGCCCAGCTCCGGGCGATGGTCAAGGACCTCGCCTTCCTGGTTCCGGGCACTATGACCGTGAGCCTCCTGCTCCTGTGGTGGCTGTTCCGGCGCCCGCTGGTGGTCGTGCTGTCCGCGGCCACCATCAGCGCGGTCACCGGGCCCGCGATCGCCCTGCTGATCCTGCTCGACCGGCCGTTCACGCTGATCTCCGCCATCCTGCCGCCACTACTGACCGCGCTCACCGTGGCGATGCTGATGCACTTCTTCAACGCCATGCTGCACGCCGCGCAACGTGGCCACCGGGGGCGCGCGCGAGTGGAAGCGGCGCTTTCCGCCGTGGCCCGGCCCACGTGGTTCATGGCGCTGACCACGGCGGCGGGGCTCGCCTCGCTGCAGGTCAGCAGCATCCGGCCGATCGAGACCTTCGGCCTGATCGGGGCCTTTGGCGTCCTCGTCGCGGCAGCGGTCGTGCTGCTGATCCTGCCGGCGATCATGGTGCGCTGGGACCGTGGCAACTGGCTCGCGCCCCGGCGCGGGCTGCGCCTGCTGGACCGCGTGACGGCGCTGGCGGCACACCTGGCGATCCGCCGGGCCGGCTGGGTCCTGCTGGCCACGGCCATCCTGCTGGCGCTGGCCATCCCGCAGATCCGGCATGTCGAGGTCGAAACCGATCTCTACGCCTTCTTCGACGACGACCACTCGATCACCCAGGCGACCCGTGCGGTGGAGAACGAACTCTCCGGGGTGATGGCACTGGAGGTGGTGTTCGACGGCCCGGAGTGGGACAGCCTCCAGGACCCGGAACGCCTGCAGGCCATCCAGCGGGTGCAGCACTGGCTGGACCAGCGCCCCGAAGTCGACTACAGCCTGTCCCTGCCGGATCTCGTCGCCGAGATGCACTGGGCCTTCAACGAGGAAGACCCGGCATACCGGCGGATCCCGGACGACCCCAACCTGGTCGCCCAGTACCTGTTCATCTACGACGGCCGCGATCTGTTCGATGCCGTCGACCGGGACTTCGAACGCAGCCGCATCCTGCTCAATCTGAACGCCCACGGCGCCCGCGCCATCAACGTGCTGATGAACGACCTGCGCGCCCATCTGGACGCCAATCCACCGGCCGACCTCGAGTGGGACATGGCCGGCATGGCCCGACTGTTCGCGGACCAGGAGCGCCTGCTGATCGAGGGGCAACTCCACAGCCTGTATGCCGTGGCCGCGATGATCACGCTGCTGATGCTGCTGATGTGGCGCTCGATCCCCCTGACCCTCCTCAGCATGATCCCCAACCTGGCACCGGTGGCGATGATCTTCGCCCTGATGGGCCTGCTGGGGATCTGGCTGGACATGGCCACGGCCATGATTGCCAGTGTCGCCATCGGGATCGCCGTGGACGACACCATCCACATCCTGCACAACTATCGCCAGCGCCGCGGGCGTGGCAGCCCGGTCGCCTGGGCCCTCGCCCGCAGCTTCCGCCGCAGCGGGCGCGCGATCACCGCCACCACCATCGTGCTGGTGGGCCAGTTCCTGCTGCTGGCCCTGTCCGACTTCCAGCCCACGGCCGCCTTTGGCTGGTTGACCGCCTTCGGGCTGATCGCGGCGCTACTGTTCGACCTGCTGGTACTACCGGCCCTGCTGGTCGTCGGGCACCGGCTCGCGCGGGCCCGCACGGCCTGACCGAGCCCCGGCCGCGCCTCTGGCGACCGGGCTGTCGAGATGCTTTACAAGCCAAGTAATCCGCACAACCCTATGTTTTTGCACATTCTTTACCGGTTTCTCCGGTTTCGGGCGTCCTGACGGCCTCATCCAGCCGGCCCGCTCGTCGACACCCTTTACAGTTCCCCGGCCACAAGACCCTCCTGCGATCACGCGGCCCATGGCCCAGCACATGACCCCCACTTTCCTCCTTTATTTTCAATGTCTTGAGAGGCCTCCACCCCGAGCCGGGAAATTGGCACGGAGCCTGCTTTGTATTCAACCGAAAGCAACAGACACGGCCACCAGGCCAGACCCCGGCGATGGTTGAATCGCTGTAAATTGAGCATCAGGAGAGCCCCATGAACGCGAAAAAAGTACTTCTCGCTTCGCTCTTTGTCGGCATGTTCGCCGCCGGCGCGAGCACGGCGACAGCGGCAGAGATCATCGACTTCGACATCAACCTCGACGCCACCGCGGACTACAGCGGTTCGGTCGAAAACGTCCGCCGCATCCAGTTCGACCTGAACACCCAGACCTTCCAGTACGTTCAGAACCCCGGCAACCCGGTTCAGGTCGGCGATGTCTTCTATGACCGTGGCTACGGCGATGCCTCGTCCTACCGCACCTCGGGTGGTGGGTCAGCACCCCAGTCCGGGCCCGACTTCATTGGCGCCACATATTCCATGGGGCTCCTCTGGGATGAACTGCGCGGGGTGGTCACCGGGACCGATACTGTCGGCGGCAACTACGTGGTCAACGCCAACTACACCTCGGTGGGCACCGACAACTTCCAGCTCTTCATGTCCGACTCGACGAGTCCCGGTTTCGGTCAGGACTATGAAGCGGCGCAGGCCCACTACAGTGCCGGCGAACAGGTGATGGAGCTGGCCCTGAAGTCCGGGAACAGCATCCTGGAGTTTGAAAGCGCGGGCGGCGCCTTCATCGAAGGGGCCTTCACCTTCGAATTTCAGGTCGTGAACGTCCTGCCGGGCTTCTGGTTCACCTCTGACGGCATCGACTTCGCCGATCTGCTCGAGGACGAGGAAGGCGCCCCGACGTTCATCGTCTCGGCCTTCGCCAGCGCCGGCACGATCCAAACACCGCCCCCCGAGACCTTCTTCGGCGAAGACGCCAACAACGTCTACGGCGACGAGCGCGAAGGGCAAACCCTCTTCAGCGAAACTCAGTCCACCCACGACGGCAGCCTGCGCTTCGCGGTGCCGGAGCCGGGTACCCTGGCGCTGATGGGCCTGTCCCTGCTGATCCTGGCGGGCTTCATCGGGGTCGGTGGCATGCGCCGCCGCTCCGGCAACGCCTCCCGCCAGGCAGCCTGACCGATAACAAAACGACAACCTTGGCGGCCCTCCCCCCTGGGGGCCAACGAGTTAAGGGCTCCCTCCGTGGAGCCCTTTTTTGTGCCCGCCCTCCGGCTCATACCGCAGACCAAAACCCTGGATGCCTCCCCCCAAGGCTCCCCCCGGTCATCCCGGCCGGTGCGCAGCGAAGAGCCGCGATCTCCCAACGCTGCCACCGACGCCGCGCCAGCCCCGGAGATCCCGGATAGCCACAACGCGGTTTCCAGGATGACGACAGGGGGTGCGCGGTGGAAGCATCCTTGTGGGAGCCTGCTTGCAGGCGAAGCCCCTGCCAGAGCCGGACGCGGGCAGGAGCATTCGCCTGCAAGCAGGCTCCTACAGGGGTCGGATCAGGACATCCGGATTCCCGGCCTCATACTCACACACACCGTCATCCCGGCCGCAGCGCAGCGGAGAGTCGGGGTCTCCCGACTCTGCCACCACCGCCGCACAAGCCCCGAATATCCCGGAGAACCGCTGCGCGGTTTCCAGGATGACGACAGGGGGGGTGCGCGGTGGACACATCCTTGTAGGAGCCTGCTTGCAGGCGAAGCCCCTGCCAGAGCCGGACGCGGGCCGGAGCATTCGCCTGCAAGCAGGCTCCTACAGAGGTCGGATCAGGACATCCGGATTCCCGACCACATAACCGCCACACAGTCCGTCATCCCGGCCGTAGCGAAACGGAGAGCCGGGATCTCCCGATGCTGCCACCGACGCCGCGCCAGCCCCGGAGATCCCGGATAACCACAACGCGGTTTCCAGGATGACGACAAGGGGGGGTGCGCGGTGGAAACAGCCTTGTGGGAGCCTGCTCGCAGGCGAAGCCCCTGCCAGGGCCGGACGCGGGCAGGAGCATTCGCCTGCAAGCAGGCTCCCACAGGGGTCGGATCAGGACATCCGGATTCCCGGCCACATACTCACACACACCGTCATCCCGGCCGTAGCGAAACGGAGAGCCGGGATCTCCCGACGCTGCCACCGGCGTCGGGCCAGCCCCCGGGTGATCCCGGATAACCGCTGCGCGGTCTCCGGGATGACGACAGAGGGGGTGCGCGGTGGAAGCATTCTTGTAGGAGCCTGCTTGCAGGCGAAGCCCCTGCCAGAGCCGGACGTGGGCAGGAGCATTCGCCTGCGAGCAGGCTCCCACAGGGGTCGGATCAGGACATCCGGATTCCCGGCCGCATACTCACACACACCGTCATCCCGGCCGTAGCGAAGCGGAGAGCCGGGGTCTCCCGACGCTGCCACCGACGCCGCGCAAGCCCCCGGGCGTGCGGGCGTGCAGGGCCGGTATACAAAAGAGGGGCTGCCACAGGCAGCCCCTCGGAGCACGGCCTCTTCGGGCCTACAGGCGCTCGAGCAATGCCTCGGCGTCGGCCCGTTGCGGGAAGGCGTCGTGCGCGTCCAGCAGTTGCCGCAGGCGGTCGGCGGCGGCGTCGCGTGCGCCCTGTTCGCTTTCCGCCCAGGCCAGGTGGTACTGGATGCCGGGATCGTCCGGTGCCAGCTCGCCGGCACGCTCCAGGATGTCCACGGCCTCCGCCGGCTCGCCCGCATGGATCAGCACCACCGCGAGGGTATCCAGTACCGGCGGGGCCTCCGGAGCCAGCTCCGCGGCCCGGCGGGCGTGCCCCAGCGCCTCTTCGGTTTCACTCTCGCGCAGCGACCATGCGAGGTTGTTGAGCGCGATCACGTCGTCCGCATCCTGCTCGACGATCCGGCGGTACGAAGCCACCGCCCCGGACGGGTCGCCCGTTGCCATTTGCTGCGCCGCATAGATGTGCCGGGTGGCCAGGTCCTGCGGGTTCTGGTCCAGCCAGTCGGCCAGCGTGGCCTGTCCGGCCTCGACATCGCCTGAATCCCGCTGAGCGCGGGCCAGTTCATGCACCCAGTCCCGACGCTGGGCGTCCGGATCCGCCAGGGCGGCCCGGTAGTGCGCCACGGCGGATCCGGGATCCTCCCGCTGCAGGGCCGCCCGGCCCAGCAGGGCCTGGACCTCGCTGCGATCCTCGTACCGTTCCTCCAGCCGCTGCAGATGGGGCCGGGCATCCTCCGGGCGGTCCTGGTTGAGCAGACCCCGGGCCAGCAGCACGCGGGCCCGATAATGGTCCGGCTGCTGGTCCAGGAGCTCGCGAAGCGTGGCCTCGGTCGCGCCCTCGTCGCCCGCCTGCGCATGCGCGCGGGCCAGGGCCAGGCGCAGGTTCACGTTGTCCGGCGCCTGTTCGACGGCCTCTGCGAGGCTCGCGACTGCGGCACCGGGACGATTAAGCGTCTGCTGGACATCCGCCAGCGCATACAGCAGGTCCGGATTGCGCGGGTGGTGTTCGCGCGCTGCCTGGAGCGTCTCCAGCGCCTGCTCCGGCTGACCACCCTGGAGCTGGATCTGGGCCAGCGCAAGATGCGGAGGCAGCATTTCCGGCTGCGCGTCGATCGCCACCCGAAACCAGCGAGCCGCTCCCTGCTGATCGCCGTCCTGCAGGCTCAGGCTGGCCAGGCGCTGCGCGGACCGGGCATGCCCGGGGTGGCGTTCCTGGATCCCTTCCAGGACCTCGCGTGCCGCCCCGCGATTGCCCACCTGAAGCTCCAGTCCGGCGAGGTTCATCGCCACGGAGACGTCATCCGGATCCAGCGCGACACCCTCGCGGAAGGCCGCGCGGGCCTCGTCGATTCGCCCCAGGCCCATCAGGGCGGCACCCTGCAGACTCAGCGGGCCCGCCGCTTCGGGCTGCGACTCCTGCAGCCGCTGCGCGCGTTCCAGCGCCTCGTCATAGCGCCCCTGCTGCAACAAGTACAACACCATGGTGGTATCCACCTGCTGGACGCCGGCCTCGCCCCCTCCCGCGGCACGCAGGGTATCCAGACCCTCTTCAGTCTCGCCGCCCCGGAGCAGTGCGACCGCCAGGAGTTCCTGCAGACCCTGCGATCCCGGGCTCGAGGCCGCGGCGTCACGCAAGGCCTCGATCCCGGCATCGGAATCGCCAGCGACCAGCAACAGTCGCCCGCGCAGTTCAGCCATGTCGGCCGGATCGCCGGTGTATTCGCGGCTGACCCGCTCCACGAACTGCAGGGCATCCTCCACGCGATCCTGTTCCAGGTAGATCGCCGTCAGCGTCCGGATGCCCTGCAGCGATCCCGGGCTCTCCTGAACATGACGGTTGAGGTTGTGCTCGGCCTGCTCCAGGTTGCCCAGGCTGCGATGCGCCAGCCCGAGGCCCAGCAGCGCCGGACTGTAGGCACGATTGGCCGCCACGGCCTGCTCGAAACTCGCCCGCGCCTCGCCATAACGCTCCTGCTCCATCAGGAGCATGCCATCCAGATAATGCACGCCCGGATGGGACGAGCCGCCTTGCTTCAGGCCGTCAACATCCGCCCGTGCGCCCTCGTAATCCCCCTGGTTCAGGCGCACCATCGCTCGCGCCATGTGGTCGCGTCCGGAAGCCGGACGCACCTCGATGGCCCGGCTGAAGGCCTCTTCTGCACCATCCGCGTCACCGGTGATGCGGCGATACTCGCCCAGAAGGCTCCACGCCTGTCCCAGTCCGGGTTCCAGATCGATGGCCTTTTCCAGGGATTCGATCGCCTCGTCGGCAGCCCCCTCCGCCATCGACAGATGGGCATGTGCCAGGGCCTGCAGAGGCGCCTGTTCGCCCGCCTCGATCTGTGCCAGCTCGCCTTCCGCCGCGGCGCGATCCCCCACGGCCGCGAAGGCAACCGCCCGCAACGCATGCAGCCGCGGCCGCTCTTCGACGGGCAGACCTTCCGGCACCTCCTGCTCGCGGATACGGGCAAACCGATCGAGGGCGAACCAGGCCTCGGCCAGTGGCAGCGCCACCTCGGCCTCCGGGATCCCGAGCGATTGCGCCCGCTCCAGCTGGCGGCGGGCCTCCTCGGGGTTTTCCAGTTCCAGGTACACCTTCCCGAGGCTGCGCCGAGTGGCGGGGGCATCGGTGTTCAGCTGCAGGGCATTGCGGTATTCGATACGCGCGCCACGGTAGTCACCCTGCTCCTGCAGGGCCTGGGCACGTTCGAGATAGTCCTGTTCGCTGGCCGAGCCGATCTGGTCGCAACCCGCCAGGCCCACGCCCGTGGCCAGCACCACCGCCAGCGCCAGCGGCTTCAACCGTCCATTCGGCATGCGGCTGTGACGGGGCCGGGAGAACCCGGGGCCTTGTGTCGTGTATCGAGTAGTCACCATGATGCTCCTCATCTAAGGCCGTACTTGTCGAGCAGGCCGTAGAGCGTTGGACGGGTAATGCCGAGGGTGTCGGCTGCCTGGGCGATGTTGCCGTTGCAACGGCCCATCGCCTTGATTACGGATTGATATTCGGCGCGGTCGCGGGCCTCGCGCAGACGCTCGGGGGACGCCTCCTGGTCCCGGTCCTGGAGGCCGAGGTCCTCCGCCGTCACCAGATTGCCGTCGGCCATGATCACGGCGCGCCGGATGAGGTTTTCCATCTCGCGCACGTTGCCGGGCCAGCTGTGGCCTTCGATCGCCCGCAGCGCGTCGGCGGTAAAGCCACGCCGCGGCTTGCCCTGCTCGCGCGCAAAGCGTTCCAGCAGCGCGTGCGCGAGCAGGGTGGCGTCGCCCTGACGCTCTCGGACCGGCGGGATCTCGATCGCGATCTCGCTGATGCGGTAGAACAGGTCCTCGCGAAAATCCCCCGACTGGATCAATGCCTGGAGATCCTGATTGGTCGCACCGATGATGCGCACGTCCACCGGGATCTCGTTGCGCCCGCCGAGGCGCTCGACCGTGCGCTCCTGCAGGAAGCGCAGCAGCTTGGCCTGCAGGCTCTGCGGCAGGTCGCCGATCTCGTCGAGGAACAGCGTGCCCTTGTCGGCATGCTCGATCTTGCCGATGGTCTGGCGCGTCGCGCCGGTGAAGGCGCCCTTCTCGTAGCCGAACAGTTCGCTTTCCAGGAGGTTTTCCGGGATCGCGGCGCAGTTGATCGCGACGAACCGTTCTTTTGCGCGGTTGCTCAGGTCATGGACGGCGCGCGCCAGGACCTCCTTGCCGGTGCCACTGTCGCCCAGCAACAGGACCGTCGCGTCGGAGGGCGCCACGCGCTCCACCATGCGGCAGACCTGCAGCATGCCCGGGTCCGAGGTAATGATCCCGGACAGCGACGAGGTGCTGCCCCGCGCCAGGCGACGATTCTCTTCCTCGAGTTCGTACAGGCGTGCGGCGCGATCCACGATCAGCCGCAGCAGTTCAGCGTCCACGGGCTTGATGTAAAAGTCGTAGGCCCCGAGTGCGACGGCTTTCAGCGCGTTCTCTCGATCATCGTTCCCCGTGACCACGATTACCTTGGTGCCGGGATTGAACGCGAGGATCTCCTCCAGAAGCGCCAGGCCCTCGGTGGCATTGGCGGGGTCGGGGGGCAGTCCCAGGTCCAGCGTGACCAGCTCGGGCTCGTGCCGACGCATGTGAGCCATCGCGCTCGCGCGATCCTGCGCCTGGAGGATCTCGTAGCCGTCCAGGCACCAGCGCAACTGGCTTTGCAGGCCGGCGTCATCCTCGACAATCAGAAGCTTGAGCATCGACTCCATTACTTTGCACCGGCCCCCGCGAGGACATGATGGTGAACGGCACGAAGAGACTTCATGTGCCGTATTGCGGAAGGCGCAGCGTGAAGGCGGTCCCCTCGCCAACGCGGCTGGATACATCGATCCGGCCACCCATCCGGACCACCAGATCCCGGGCCTCGTACAGGCCGATGCCCATGCCGGCATTTCCCTTGGTGGTCTGGAAAGGGCGGAACAGCCGCCGACGCACGAAATCCTCGTCCATGCCCGCGCCGTTATCCTCGATTTCGATGATGGCCCATTGATCCCGGGTTTTCAGGGTCATGGTTATATCGCCGTTATCCGGTGTGGCCTCCTGCGCATTCCGCACTAGATGGAGCAGCACATTCCGCAGTGCGTCGCGGTTTCCGAGGACACCGGCGGGCGCCGCGATCGCCACCCGAGGCACCGGCTGGACCTCGCGGCTGTCGCGCGCGACTTCGTGCAGCAGGGCATCCAGATCGATGGCCTGACGGGGGCTGTCGGCACTCGGCTGCGCCTTGCGCAACTGGGCCAGGGTGCGTTCCAGGCGCTCGCGGGCATTGCCGACGGTGCGGAAGGCATCCGCCACGAACTCGGGGTTGTCGCGGTGGCGCTCGGCGTTGGCACTGATCAGGGACAGCTGGGCCGAGACGTTCTTGAGATCGTGGACGAGGAACGCGGCCAGGCGGTGGAAGGTCTCGAACTGGCGCGCCTCCAGCAGGGCCTCGTCGGTCTGAACAAGTGCCACGTACACCGCCAGCTGACGGCCCGCGGTCTTCAGCAGGTCGCGCTCCTCCCAGTCGATGCGATGCCGAGCGCGCGGCTGGGCGAGCACGACGAACCCCTCCAGGCCATCGCTTTTCAGCAGCGGCACCACCGCCCAGTGACGCGGGTTATCCACCAGCCACGCCGGCAACTCCAGTCCCTGGTAGAACGCCGGGTCACGGCGGAACTCTTCGATGTCGATGACCCAGCCGGACTGCATCAGAAACACCACCAGAGCGTCGTCCGGTTCCAGCGGCGGGTAATCCGGTTCGCCCAGATTCAGCACACCATCAAGGGCGAAGGTGCCATCGTCCCGGTGGACCCAGAGCAGCCCCCCGGGGCTCTCGACCAGTTCGCCGATGGCCTGTATCGCCCGCTGCCGAAACGGGGTTTCATGGTCCGTCTGCGCCAGGGTTCCGGTGAACCGCAGCCATTCCTGGCGGTAGTCGTAGCGGTAGTTGAAGAAATGCTTCGCCAGCCAGACGCGCAACTGGGCGCGCACACTGCCGGAAAAGAGCACAATCGCCAGCAACAGCACGGCCCCGAACAGCAGGGTGACCTGCAGCAATGCGCCCAGCTCGCCCCCGTGGTGGCGCAGGTAGTACCCCGCACCCCCCACCGCGAGCAGATAGAGGCCGGCCCCGAACAGTGACGCGGTGTGGAACAGGAGATGCCGGGAGACCGTGGGACCCTCGCGCTGCGGCAGGCGCCGGCTCACCGCAACCGCCAGCAATGGCACCACCAGTGCATTGACGAACCCGCGGGCCTGCCACGACGGGCTGTCGACCGTCTGGAACAGGACCAGATCCGCGAACAGGAACAGGTCGAACGCGAACAGGCCGCCCAGCCCCAGGCACAGGAACTTGATCTCCCAGCGATTCTGCGGCGGCGTGTTGCGGTACACCTGCTCCACCAGCACAAGGCCGGCGATCGCCATCAACAGGGTGGCCAGCCCCGGCCAGACAGCACCCAGCAACTGCGGCCACAGCATCGGCACCAGGATGAACAACAAAAAGGCCGCCACGGCACTGGCCCACCAGCGCAGCGCACGCGGATCGACACCCGGACGACTGTTGCTGCCGGCGAGCAGCGCCAGCAGCACCGCAAACCATCCGGCATTGCGCGCCACTTCCATTACGCCGCCGGAGATTGCCGCACTGGTTCCGTACTGCCAGGCGAGAAAGGCCAGATAGCCGGCCCAGCCCACCGACAACAGGGAGGCCAGCACCACCCAGAGGCCCGAAGGCCGGTTGCGCCAGCGCACCAGCGTGACGACCGCGAGGATCAGGAACGCAAGCGCCGCCGTCAGATAGCTGGTCGCGGCCAGGGGCATCGTCATCGCGGTTTCAGCGCGCGCCGCGTCCGAACAGTACGACCTTGACGGTCTCGAACAGGACCAGGATGTCCAGGAACAGGGTGTGATTCTTCACGTAGTAGAGGTCGTACTGCAGCTTCTGACGCGCATCCTCGACCGAGGCCCCGTAGGGATAGCGCACCTGGGCCCACCCCGTAATGCCCGGGCGAATGGTGTGACGCGCCGGGAAATAGGGGATCTGCTCGGTCAGCTGCTCGACGAACACGGGCCGCTCCGGGCGCGGCCCGACGAACGACATGCTGCCCTGGAACACGTTGATCACCTGCGGCAGCTCGTCGATGCGCAGCTTGCGGATGATGCGCCCGACGCGGGTAATGCGGTCGTCATCCCGCACCGCCCAGCGCGCCACACCATCGACTTCGGCGTCCTCGCGCATGCTGCGGAACTTGCAGACCTCGAACGGTACGTTCCGCAGGCCGACGCGCGTCTGCCAGTAGAACACCGGGCCGCGGCTCTCCAGCTTGATCGCCAGGGCCGTCGCCAGCATCACCGGCAGGGTGATCAGCAGCAGCGTCGAACTGGCCAGCACATCGAACGTCCGCTTGATGGCGTTGCGGGTCCAGTGCTGGCGGAACCCCTCGCCAAAGATCAGCCAGCTGGCATTCAGCGAGTCCAGTTGCACCCGTTGCTGTTCGCGCTCGAAGAAACTGGACACATCGGTGACAGCCACCCCGTTCAGCTTGCACTCCAGCAACTGCCGGACGGGCAGGTTGCCCCGTCGGTCGCGGATGGCGACCACGATCTCGTGGGCCCGAAAGTCGCGCGCCATCTCCAGCAGGCTCGCGTCGCAGCCCAGCTGCAACTGGCGCGCCGGATCCTGCGGACAGTCCTTCTCGCCCTCGGTGGCGATGTAGCCCAGCACCCGGAACGGCAGGTCGTCCGGGGCCTTGTCCGGGTGGACCGTCTCGATCGCGCGGGCCCGGCTTCCGGTACCCAGCACCAGGATGCGGCGCTTGAAGGCGTCGGCGTCGGAGAAATTGCACCAGAGGGTGCGCTCGGCAACCAGCCCGGTCAGCAACAGCAGCACCCCGCCGCCGACCGCCGTTGGCGAAAACAGCGCCGCCGGCACCAGGGCCCCATACAGGAGCAGCAGTCCGCCCACGAACAACAGCGCCGGCACCAGGCGCAACAGGGAGCGCAGCGTGCTGCGGGTGGCCAGATAGTCCGACTCGTACAGGCCCGCCAGGGTGAGCACCAGCAGGACAACCAGCGTCGCCGCCACCAGCTCCGGGTCCAGCAGGCTGAGGGCCTCCGGCTGGAAGGGTGGCAAGGTCAGCACCAGGTACAGGCACAGATACGCCACCAGCAGTTCCGCGGTCGCGAGCATCAGCACGCGGCGGCGTATGTAGTGACCGAAGATGCGCACAACTAGCCCTCTCGCCGAGGCGCTTGCGCAGCGGGGTTGTGCGTCCTTGTCAGGGGGTCCATGTCTACCGTCCCCGATCCCGCAGCGTGGCGGCGACGGTTCCCCGGCGGCGCCTCAGCGCCGCGCGCCCGGAAGCCGCCCGTCGCGCCCCGGGCTCGTCAGAAGCGTCGTTCCGGAATGATCAGCGTGTCGCCGGGCAGCATGTCCACGTTGGCCGAGATGTCGCCGCCATTGACGAGGTCATCGAGGCGCACGCGATATTGCCGGCGCTCGCCGTTCTCGTTGCGCACGATCACCGCGCGGTTGCCCGCCGCGAAGTCCGTGATCCCGCCCACGGCGATCATCACGTCCATCACGCTCATCTCCTCGCGGTACTGCAGGGCCTGCGGCTCCGCAGCCTGCCCGATCACACGGACCTGACGGCTGTAGGGCCCGGCAAAGCCGGTCACCATGACGGTCACGATCGGATCGCGCAGGAAACGGGACAGCTCTTCCTCCATCGCGCGGGCCAGTTCCGTGGGCGTCTGGCCGCTGGCCTGGACATCCTCGACCAGCGGGGTCGTGATCTGCCCGTCGGGGCGTACGGCCACGCCGGTGGATAGATCCGGGTTACCGCGCACGGCCACCTGCAGGGAATCGCCGGGACCGATGATGTACTGCTCGATCACCGTGCGCTCGATGGAGGTCGGGGCCTCCGGATAATCCGTCGTGGCACAGCCAGCCATCAGCAGAGCCGGCAGCAGGATGACGAAGCCGAACCTCGGCCCGGCCTTCCGCCCGACCTTTGAAGCATTGATCAGGGACATCGCGACTCCCCCTTGGACGTTCTCGCGGTTATTGGAGGCTTCACCCGACCGGGAACCGGGCCCGCACCGCGTCCCGAAGGCTGCGGCAACTGGCTACGCTTACCGGGAATACCGGATTCCACAAGTGACTTGATGTTAGGCCCCGGTTGTGAACAGAGTCCACGTAAGGTCTTCATTCCCGGCGCCTCCGGACTAACGTTCTCGTTACGGCGCAGCCGGGCCGTCCGTCTGCCGCCAACAAGGGTGCCCCGTGGATTTTCTTTCGCTTCGTGTTCTGGCTGACTGGCTGCTGCTCCCGCCCAGCGGGCCACTCCTGATGGCCCTGGCAGGCCTGCTGCTGTATCGCACCCTGACGGGCAAGGCCCTGCTGACCGGCGGGCTGCTACTGACCTACGCCTTCAGCCTCCCGCCGGTCAGCCACGCCCTGATGGCCCCGCTGCAGGCGCCCTGGTCGCCACCCGACGCCCCAGCGCTGGAACGCGCCGAGGCGATCGTCGTGCTCGGTGCCGGCTATCGCAGCGGGGCGGTGGAATTCTCCGGCGAGACGGTCAACGACCTGGCCCTGGTGCGCCTGCGCTATGCCGCCGCCCTGCATCGGCGCACCGGGCTCCCGGTCGTCGCCACCGGCGGCGGCCCGGAGGACCGGGAACCGGAGGCCCGCTGGATGGCCGAGGTCCTCGAGGAGTTCGGCGTCACCCCGGTATGGCAGGAAACCCGGGCATGCGACACCGAGGGCAACGCCCGCCACTCCGCCGCGCTGCTGCACGAACGGGGCATGCAGCGCGTGCTGCTGGTTACCCATGCCCACCACCTCCCGCGCGCCATGGCCGCGTTCGAGCGCGCCGGGCTGGAGCCCATCCCGGCCCCCACCGGTGCCTTCGTGGCCCACGACACGCGCCTGTCGTTAGGCGCCTTCAAACCCCAGGCTAACGCCATGCGCACCAGCTGGCTCGCCATGCACGAGTACCTCGGTATTCTGTGGTATCGCTGGCAATACGGCCGTCACCCGGCATCACCGGGCACCTGACGCGCCCCGCCAGCCCCAACCCATCACCACCGGGGGCGGCGGATGAAAATGCTCGTAACAGGCGGCGCCGGCTACATCGGAAGCCACGTGACGCGGCACCTGCGCGAGGCGGGGCACGACGTCACCGTGTACGACAACCTCAGCACCGGGCACGCATGGGCCGTGGGGGATGCCGAGCTGGTGGTCGGCGACCTGGCGGATACCGGCCGCCTGCGAGAAACGCTCGAACGCGGCTTCGACGGCGTACTCCACTTTGCCGCGCACATCATCGTGCCGGAATCGGTCACCGACCCGATCAAGTACTACGGCAACAACACCCGCAACACCTTCAACCTCCTGGAGGCCTGTGCCGCCACCGGCGTGCGCTACTTCGTGTTCTCCTCCACCGCCGCCGTCTACGGCATCCCCGACACCGTCTCGGTCGCGGAGGACGCACCGCTACAACCGATCAACCCCTACGGCGCCTCCAAGATGATGTCCGAACGGATGCTGATGGACCTGGGCGCCGCCTCCGACCTGCGCTACGTCAGCCTGCGCTACTTCAACGTCGCCGGCGCCGACCCCGAAGGCCGGCTGGGCCAGGCCACCCCGGACGCCACCCACCTGATCAAGGTCGCCTGCCAGGCCGCCACCGGCCAGCGTGACGGCATGACCGTATTCGGCACCGACTACGCCACCCGCGACGGCACCTGCGAACGCGATTACATCCACGTCGAGGACCTCGCCGCCGCCCACGTTCGCGCCCTGGAACACCTCGACGGCGGCGGCGACTCCCAGGTACTCAACTGCGGCTACGGCCACGCCTACAGCGTGCTCGAGGTCATCGACGCCGTGAAACGCGCCAGCGGCGTGGACTTCCCCGTCACCCTCGGCCCGCGACGCGAAGGCGACCCGCCCGCCCTGATGGCCGACGCCCGCCTCATCCGCCAGACCCTCGCCTGGGAACCGCAATACGCCGACCTCGACCTCATCGTCCGCCACGCCCTCGCCTGGGAACAGAAGACCGCACTAGAGACCGCCTGAGCACTAACCTCTCCCTGAGGATCGCGGCCCCGTCCGATAACGGCCGGGGCAAAGGCAAGGTCTGAAGATTCGCGGGTAGACCCCGACGCTCTCGCCACCGGTGCAACACCAATCCATCACTCCACGCCGGGAAACATCCCGTTCCTCACCGCACAAACAATCCGGACTTTGATTTTTGTTCCATTTAAGCCTATGTTCAACCGTATTGAACACAGACTAGTACTGAACGAATGCGCCCGACCGACGAAACCCTCGCGGCACCTCCGCTTCTGCAGCAGGCATCCGAACGCCTGGAGCGCGAGACGGGACTACGGCCGCAAATGGAACGCGCACCCGCCCGCGGAAGCACGGCTCGGGCGGGAGAGCCGTCCGCATTCCTGCGCGTCGCCCCGGAACACACTAACCATTGCTTTGAAGTCCACGTCCTGCCCCGACTCACTCCAGTCGAACTGGGGCTGACCGCCAACCGGCTCGATCCCGAATGGCCCGCACTGATCATCAGCGAATACGTGAACCCGAAGATGGCCGACCGCCTGCGTGACATGGACATCGGCTTTCTGGACCTCGCCGGCAACGCGTACATCAACGCCCCGCCAGTCTATGTCTTCATCAAGGGCAACAAGCGTGCGGCCATGGAATATCCGGACCCCAGACCCGCGGCGCACGCCGCCTTTCAGGGCGCCGGGCTGCGCATCGTGTTCGCCCTGCTTTGCGCTCCACATCTCGTGAACTCCACCTATCGGGAAATCGCCGAGGCGGCCGGCGTGTCACTGGGGAGCGCCAGCCGAACGCTGCATGCACTGCGGGATCAGGGCTTTCTCCTGGAAACCGGCCGACGCACACGGCGACTGCATAACGTGCGGGCCCTGATCGACCGCTGGACCCTTGCCTACCCCGAACAACTGCGGCCGAAAACCTTCCTCGGGCGTTACCGCGCGGCCGACCCGGAGTGGTGGCAGGACGCCGCGCTGGAGCCCGACCGTGCGGCCTGGGGCGGTGAAGTGGCGGCCGCGCGGCTCACCAGCTACCTGGTCCCGGAACGCATCTCCATTCACACGCGAATGGCCCCAGCCCCTCTGCTGGCCACCTTCGGCCTGCGCAAGGACCCGACAGGAAATATCGAGCTCCACAAGAGCTTCTGGCCCCCGGAGTGCAACACAGACGCACCGGACCTGGCGCCCCGCCTGCTCGTCTATGCCGAATTACTGGCGAGCGGACACGAACGGAACATCGAAACCGCAAGGATGCTTGATGAACAGGGTCTGGCTGGACATCTCGAACCGGATTGACCCGTTATTGGCCGAAGCGCTGGGCGAGATCGATCGCCTGGCCGCCGATCTCCGCATCCCGTTTATAGTGGTCGGTGCGACCGCACGGGATATGGTGCTTCACCATGGTTTCGGCCTCGAGGTGCGGCGGGCCACCCGGGATATCGACCTCGGGCTGGAGATCGCACATTGGGATACGTTCCAGGATCTCGAGAACAGCCTGCTGGCAACCGGGCGTTTCGTCGCCGATCGTGCCGCCCAGCGGCTGATTTTCACCGATGGCGACCAACGCCTGCCTGTCGACTTGATCCCGTACGGCAAAATCGAGGACTCGGACCACGAGATCACCTGGCCACCCGACCACACGGTTCGCATGAACGTCCTGGGTTTCGGCGACGCTTTCAAGACGGCTCGCCTGGTGCGGGTCCGGAGCGACCCACCGTCCGACGTTCGCTGCGTCTCTCCTGCAGGCCTGGCCCTGCTCAAGCTCATTGCCTGGGACGATGGTCGGCTGGACGGCCGCCGCCGACGTGACGCGGAAGACTTTCGGCACCTTGTGGAGACGTACCTGGATGCCGGCAATCGTGATCGCCTATTCGAGGAGCATGCCAACCTGCTTGATCGCGAAGACTTCGACTATCGAGAAGCCGGGGCGCATATGCTCGGAGCAGACTTGGCCTCCCTCATGGCGCCGACGCCCCGGGCCAGTCTCGTCGAAATCCTGGAACGGGAGACAGCGCCGGACGGGCGGCTTCAGCTTGTTGGCGACATGATCGCCACCTCACCACATGATCCTGAGGACGCCACCGGCATCCTTCGAATGCTGGAAGAAGTGCTTGACGGCATCCGGGCTTCCGAAACCTGAAAGCCCCGCGCTGGATGATTCCAACGGTGAGGGCCGCGAAGGCGACCCGCCCGCCCTGATGGCCGACGCCGGCCGCATCCGCCAGACCCTCGCCTGGGAACAGAAGACCGCGCTGCAGACCGCCTGATCCGCGCCTCCCAGGCATTGAGGGCCGAATGCTATAGTCAAACCAAAGTCCCAGGCGGTCCGAAACATGGCATCGACCCTCCACGCCAGCACCGGCAACACGGCAGAAGTACTCCCGCCCCGCGAACGCGTGACCAACCTCGCGCATGCGGCCGCGGAACTCGTGCGCGAAGAGTTCGGCAACGACGCACAGGTGTTCTGGTGCGGGTCCTGGCCGCGCGGCACCGCACGGTGGAACTCGGACATCGACCTCGCCGTACTCCCCGCCAGAGAGGTTTCCATCAGCGACTGGGGCCGACTCCGCGGGCACATCGAGGACCTGCGCACCCTCTACACCTTCGACCTGGTGGATATGACCGAGGTCAGCGATGAATTGCGCAAGGAAATCGAAAGCGAGGGAATCCCGCTTTGACCACCGTCCGCGACAGTTTCGGCAAGGCCCTCGGCCGGCTTGAAGAAGCCCTGCAGGCGCCCACCAGCGACCTGGCCCGGGATGCCAGCATTCAGCGGTTCGAATTCACCTTCGAACTGGCGTGGAAATCCGTAAAGGCAGCCGCGGTGCCCGAAGGGCTGGAGTGCGCGTCGCCACGATCCTGCCTGCGATTGGCTCTGAGCCAGAGCTGGATATCGGATGAGGCCATCTGGCTCGCCATGCTGGATGACCGCAACCGCGCCTCGCACACCTACGACGAGAAGCTGGCCGAGCAACTCTACTCCCGGCTGCCGGGATATCTGCCCGCCTTGCGGCAGCTCCAGGCCGCGCTACCCACCTGAGAGCAAATCCCCAGGCAACCAGCACTCAAGCAAGCCTGTACTTCTTCCTTTACAGGACCGTCCGACGGGCGAGGTGCAGGAGCCGGGCGGGCAGTTCGTAATCCAGCTCCCAGACGATGCTCATCGGCTTGCTGCCTTCGTGGTGCTGGTAGCGCACCGGGCCGCAGAAGGTGAATGGCTCACTGAGGCCCGTCGCATCACGCTTGGCCCGGCGAATGAACAGCATGGGGGTGTAGCCACACGCCTCGTGGTGGATGTAACGCTGCCCGGTTTCCGAGGTGGGGGAGGTGCCGGACTGTGACTGCCAGTGGAACCGCCGCTCGTTGAGGGCGTAGTCCTCGTACATGGTGGTGGGCGAGAACTCCTGCTCGGATTTCTCCAGGGTCACGAACAACGCATCGACCCGCCGCTCCGATACGTGCCGCACACCCTCCTGCTGGGTGATCGGCTTCTCCAGGCTGCCAAGTCCCAGCGCCAGCAGGATCTGCTCGCGGGTGTAGGACGCGTGCAGTTCCAGCGGCCCCGTCTGCTCCGGGAAGGTGATGCCGCTGGCGGGGACGATACGCTCGTGTCGCCAGGCGGCGACTTCCTGGAGATCCCGGTACAGGGGGCGCTGTTCGCGGACGAAGGCATCCACGGCGGTTAGGTCCCCGTCCCCCGGCCGCGTCTTGCCCCATAGGGTGCTGTGGACGAGGGCCAGCCGGAGCCGATCTTCTTCGGCAAGCTGCTCCACGTTCGCGGCCGGCTGCGCCAGATGGGTCTGCAGGGTTTCCAGCAACTGGTAATCGTCACACCGCGCCAAGCGCTGCAGCCCGCGTTTGAGGCCGCTGGCATAGGGCCCCAGCGCCTCCGTCGATTCCCCTCCGCAGTCCGCGCGCAGCCGGGAGGGAAGGTCCTTGCGCAGCAGGTCTTCCGCATCATCCATATGCAGGCAGTCGAGCATCTTGGGTAGGGTGGCGGAGTCGATGTCCTCCCGGAAACAGTCCTTCAGCTCGCGCACGATCTGCGGGCGCTGGCGGTTGATCTGTGCGCGGATGTTGTCGAGGACGCGCTGGGTGGCCAGGCGGTCGAGGTGGATCAGGCAGCCGCTGGGCAACCACGGGAAGCCCTCCTGGATCTGGTGATCCACCCGCTTCTCCGGCCGCGCGCTCAAGGCCCGGAACCGATCGGCATAACGAAAACGCCGATCCTGCGGCGCGACGAGATCCAGCACGGTTAGGTGCGGCTTGCCCTCGTGCAACCGCAGGCCGCGACCCATCTGCTGCAGGTAGACCGTCAGGCTCTCGGTCGGGCGCAGCAGCAAAACGGTGTCCACCTCCGGCAGGTCCACACCCTCGTTGTAGAGGTCCACCGTGAAGATGAAGCGGATGCGCCCCTCGCGCAGGTCGCGCTGTACCGACTGCCGCTCGTGATCCGAGCTGTCGCCAGTCAGCACCGCGCTAGGCACCTGCTTGGCTGAGAAATGTTCGGCCATGAATCGCGCATGGGCACGACTGATGCAGAAACCCAAGCCCCTGACCGAACCGAGATCCGTGGCGTGTTCATGGGCCTGCTGCAGGACCCAATCGGCGCGTGCCCTGTTGCCGGTGAACACCCCTTCTAGTTCGTCGGCGTCATAGCCCCCGCGCCGCCAGCCCACCCGGCTCAGATCCACCGACTCATGGTCGGCCACACCAAAGTAATGGAACGGCACCAGCAGGCGCCGTTCAATCGCATCCGGCAGGCGGATCTCATGGGTGTAGCGCTGGCCGAAGTGCTGGCGGATATCGTCGGCATCCGTGCGCTCCGGCGTCGCCGTCAGGCCCAGCAGGCACTTGGGCCGCACATGCTCGAGGATTCGTTGGTAGCTGCCGGCGGTACTGTGGTGCGCCTCATCCAGCACCACGTAATCGAAATGCTCCGGGGCCAGCCGGTCGAGGTCCCGTGCATTCCAGCTCGCCACCGTACAGAACAGATGGCGGTCCTGACTCGGGCGCGCCCCGCCCACCAGCAAGTCACCAAACTCGTGGTCCTGTAGTACCTGCCGGAAGCTCGCCATCGCCTGACGCAGGATCTCCTCGCGGTGAGCGATGAACAGCAACGACGGACGCCCTTTATCCGCCTGCTCACGCGCAAAGCGCCGATAGTCGAACGCGGCGATCATCGTCTTGCCGGTCCCGGTGGCGGCGATCACCAGGTGGCGGTCGATCCCCGAACGGCGCTCGCGCTGGATGTCCTCCAGGATCTCCTGCTGAAAAGCATACGGCCGCAGGTCGAAGAACGCGGTGGCGTCTTTCTGCGCCCCGGGCCCCGAGCTGGATTCCGACTCCAAGGCCTGTCCTGATTAGCGACGAGAGTCAGCCAGGCTCACTGGGTGAGCCACCCCCGGGCGTACGCTGAGGCTACACAGCGAGCGGAGGGTGCCACCATGGCGCAGAATCGGATTCAGTTTCAGCCGGGGATGTCGTTGCCGGCATTCATCGCCCAGTACGGCACCGAGGCCCAGTGCGAGGCGGCGCTGGAACGGGCCCGATGGCCGGACGGCTTCCGCTGCCCGCGTTGCGGGTGCCAAGCCCACTGCGTCCTGCACGGCAGCCCGCGCAAGATGTTTCAGTGCAACGCCTGTCGGCATCAGGCCT
>NZ_AQXY01000025.1 GCF_000376845.1 Thioalkalivibrio sp. ALE14 | reverse complement strand
CTTCTTCAGGAAGCCGCGCGCGGCCTCGGCGCTCTTGGTGCGCCGTACCTCCAGATAGACCCAACGGCTGGCCCGGTCGATGGCGACGAACAGATAGCCCCTCGAGGCCTGGTCCGCCATCTGCGGCAGGTACTTCACGTCGACATGCACAAAGCCCGGCACGTAGTCCTTGAATGGCTTGTGCGCCGGTTCCTCGGGTTCCCCGTCGCGTTCCCGCTGCAGGGCCCGCACGTCAGCCACGCCGTGCCGGCGCAGGCAGCGCGCCAGCGCTGCCCGGCTCAGCTCCGGGTTCAGGAACTCGCGCGCCACGATCAGCAGGTCGTCCAGCGACAGCAGGGCCATTTCCCGAACCTGGACCACGATCGCTTCCTGCTCCGGTGTCAGGGTCGTGTGCAGCCGCTTGGGGCAATGAGAGTGGTCCTCCACGTCCCGGCGGTAGCGCCACTTGCGCACGGTCATGCGGGTAATGCCGTAGCGCCGGGCCAGCTCGGGGTCGCTCACGCCAGGCGGTGCCTCCTGCAGCTCTCGCCGGATCTGAGGGGTGGTGCGCGCGTTCGAATGGATCGTGCTCGCCATGCTATCCCTCCTGCGTGGGGTCGTCGCACACGATACTCAGCCACTCCCGGCCACGAAACAGGGGTGCCTTCTCGTGCGGTATAGAATCAGCCGTTACCCAACACCTAGACAGACCGCATCAGACCGTCAAGAAATCATGGGTGTCCTCTTCTTCCCTTTTTTGTAGCGCCCCCTCGATCCCGTCATTCGTCAAGCGGGCCATAATGCTCTCGCACTAACAAACTCTCATCGCGCGACAGGCTCAAACCGCAACCTGGACAGGCAACTACCACAGGCCAACTATCATCCCCCTCCGTCTCTTCCGCATCCACAAACCCCACTAAGCAATACGCAGAACCACAGATCCTGCATGAACTTTCAATTAAATTCCCTTTAAATTCTTTTCGAAGTTCCGCCCTTAACGAGCTCGCGGCCTCTGCCTCACGCTCATCCGCCCCTTGTATCCAACCATCGCTATCTGTTGGCTCTGGAAAATCCACCTCACGAAATAACACCACCGCCCTAACTGTTTTCAAAGCATCGATCTCTACAGAACGGCCCACGTTTCCCCTTAATCGACAGACCTTCTTGGCCACATCCAATTCCCTCGAAACATCTCTTCCCAAAAACGCCGACAAGTCGATATCGCTCGAGTCAGACAAGAATTCCGACAGCAACGGGATAGCCACTGCCGCTATGAGATATTCGTACTCCTCCCTTTTACTTAGATCACCTCCGTAATGCACTATATCGTTTCGAACGGCCTGCAGACGCTTTATCTCCGTTTTCCAATCATTTAGCCTCGGATAGAGATCCATAACACGATCAAACGAATCCGCAAACGTAATCGTCCTGTCGATATCGAACTCTTCAATATCCATATCGGCCCCCTGAGGATGCTGTTTGAACGCATCCCGCAAAAGGCGTTTAAGGGTTTTATAATCTAGCCTCCTATTGTCCGCGATCAGGATCCGATGTATTTTCTCTAGTTCGGCCTTAAATATAAGCTCAACAGAATTATGAAGAGACGTCACTGCGAGCGCGTACCTCCGACCAGCAACCAACCAGATCGCGCCATCGACCGCCTCCAAAGCGTTTTTTATTAATTGAGAGGAACTTTCTTCTGCTTTTCTCCACTCACGGTCCCTTTCCATGATATGTTCGATATACTTTGCCACCACTGCTCCTTCCTACTGGGTATCACGGCGTCAAATCTTGTCGTTCTCTCCGCTGCACGTTCCCAGCCGGGAAATTGACAAGGTTTGACCCCATAGCTCGACTACATTTTATTGGTCAACGCGCCTTCCCCGAAGCCTGGCGCGGCCAGCCCAGACCGTCAAGAAGATCATGGGTGCGCTATTCTTTGCCCCCGCTCATCGTCGTCCGAGCGCATTTATTGCTTCTTTCAATAAACCCGCTAGAGAATCAGATGTTACATCTCGTTCATTTTTTTCATCTTCGGTATCATGACCGAAAAACTTACCCGTAAGGTCTGCCTTGATTTCCATTCTTTTATCTTCTGGTAACGTCTCCAAATAAGCGTCAATACTGGCAAGTTCAAGCTCGGCTTGGCGATTCTTATTTTCCCGCGTGCGGTGCCGCGATGACTCTCGCGCTGCATACGCGGCTGGAACGATCAAGCTAAGAGCCGCCCCAAGGCGGAAAAGAGCGAGCCATGGATCGAATCCATTTTCAACAGACACGAACAACGTTGCTAAAACAACCACCACCATCCCAAGAAAACAGGCGAGAGCAATTATGCGCAGACGGTCTGCCGACTTCTTCTCGCGTGATGCGGCACCTTTGAAATTCCCTGTCAGACCAATATTTCCAATCAGACTCACTATTCGTTCCGCTTCACTTTTCTTTTCCGACAATCCAGTCAGCGTCTCATCCGCGGATTTTTTGATAGATAATAGCTCCTCATCCGCTGCGCTCTGAATTTTCTCTGCTTGGGACTCGAATTCGGTCGATCGCTCGGCCTGCTCGGCCGCGAATTGCGCTTCCAGTTCTTGCATTTTTGAATTTAACGTCGACTGCAAAGTACCGAGTTTTGTGTTTTGTTCTTCATATTTCGCGTCTAGTTCGTGAACATTTGATTCAGCCCGCTCTACCCGCTCCCTAACGTCATTTGCCTTTTCACGAAGTGAGGCGATTACTTCTTCAGCAAGAGATTTGAAACTTACCGCGTCTTCGGCTTTTACGGATGGGTCGGGCTGCTCCAACGAGATCACAGCGGCCGCGTGACTTATCGCTGTGTCAATGTGGTTCGACGCATTAGCCAAGTGCGCTTGATTGTCGTTACTATGAAACTGATTGATTTCGCCCAGGCTGGCTTGCACGGATTTTTGGATCTGGTCGAGACGGTTTTTTGGAGTCAAACTCGGGCTAGCGATGTCTAGTCTGGATTGAATAAATGCGGTAGCTTGTCGTAGCCGGTCAAGGTTATCCACCGCGTCTTCAGTAAGATCCTGGTCACCTTTCGTCTGCAGTGCTGCATCTAGCTGCGATAGAGCGGTATGAACGCCATGATTCTCAAATTGATTCTCGCGAGCCGCCATATTCTACGATCTCCCTAGATTAGAAGTGATTGCTCGCAACATCTCGGGGTCAGACCTGACCTATTGCCAGCCAAAACGAGATCATAAAAAAGGGCGCCACATGGCGCCCTTTTCTGTTGCTGAGTGCCATCTCCCTGGCTCCGTTCCATCGGGTCAGCTTCGCCGCCTCAATCCCAGCTCAACGCCCCACCCGTCTGATACTCGGTAACCCGCGTCTCAAAGAAGTTCTTCTCCTTCTTCAGATCGAGCACTTCGCTCATCCACGGGAACGGGTTGTCGGCCCCCGGGTACAGCTCGGCCAGGCCGATCTGCGCGCAGCGGCGGTTGGCGATGAAGTGCAGGTATTCCTCGAACATCTGCGCGTTCATGCCGAGCACGCCACGCGGCATGGTGTCGCGCGCGTACTGCGCCTCCAGCTCCACTGCGTCGCTGATCAGGGTGCGCATCTCGTTCTTGAAGTCTTCGGTCCACAGGTGCGGGTTCTCGACCTTGATCTGGTTGATCACGTCGATGCCGAAGTTCATGTGCATGGACTCGTCGCGCAGGATGTACTGGAACTGCTCGGCCACGCCGGTCATCTTGTTGCGCCGGCCCATGGAGAGGATCTGCACGAAGCCGACGTAGAAGAAGATGCCCTCGAACACCACGTAGAAGGCAATCAGTTCGCGCAGCAGCTTCTGGTCCGCATCCGGGGTGCCGGTGCGGAAGTTCGGGTCCGCCAGGTGCTTGGTGAACGGCAGGGCCCACTCGGCCTTGGTGGCCACGGAAGGCACCTCGCGGTACATGTTGAAGATCTCGCCTTCGTCCAGGCCCAGCGACTCCACGCAGTACTGGTAGGCGTGGGTGTGCAGCGCCTCCTCGAAGGCCTGGCGCAGCAGGTACTGGCGGCACTCGGGGTTGGTGATGTGGCGGTACACGGCCAGCACCAGGTTGTTCGCCACCAGCGAGTCGGCGGTGGAGAAGAAGCCCAGGTTGCGCTTGACGATGGTGCGCTCGTCCTCGGTCAGACCATTCGGGTCCTTCCACAGGGCGATGTCCGCGTTCATGTTGATTTCCTGCGGCATCCAGTGGTTGGCGCAGCCATCCAGGTACTTCTGCCAGGCCCACTTGTACTTGAAGGGCACGAGCTGGTTGAGGTCCGCGTGGCAGTTGATGATCTTCTTGTCATCCACGCGGATGCGCTCGGCACCCATCTCGATGTCTTCCAGACCGGTGCCGGTCAGGGCCTCTTCGTTCGGCTCGGCCAGCGGCTGGCCGGCGTTCTCCGGCTCCGGCGAGACGCTCGGTGCGGCGCCGGCGGTGCTCATCAGGGCTTCGTTCTCCTGAAAGCCCATGCCCGGGCGTACGGCGGGCTCTTGCTGGCCTTCGCCCTTGATGGCTGCGATCGGATCGTCCCAGGAAAGCATAGTGTCCCCTCTTCTTTCGGTGGCGGCCCGGCGCGGTGGCCGGGCCTTTGTTCAATGAGTCGTGTCAGTGCGTCGTTCGGTGTCGGTGCGTGCCCGCGCGGGGCCTGCCTTACTGGCAGGCCTCGCAGTCCGGGTCGAGGATGGAGCACGCCTTGGGCGCCTCGGGCTCGGACGCCTGCTGGCCGCCGGAGACGGCGTTCAGCTTGTTGGCGCGCGAGGAGTCGGCCACGGTGCTCTTTTCCACGTGGGTCGCGCCCATGGAGCGCAGGTAGTAGGTCGTCTTCAACCCGCGCACCCAGGCCAGCTTGTACAGGGCGTCCAGCTTGGGCCCGGAGGGCTCGGCCATGTACAGGTTCAGGCTCTGCGCCTGGTCGATCCACTTCTGTCGGCGCGAGGCGGCCTCGACCAGCCAGCGGGTGTCCAGCTCGAACGCGGTGGCGTACAGGGCCTTGATGTCCTCCGGCACGCGGTCCAGCGGCTGCACCGAGCCGTCGTAGTACTTGAGGTCGTTGACCATCACCTCGTCCCACAGCTCGCGGTCTTTCAGGTCGCGCACCAGGTACGGGTTGATCACGGTGAACTCGCCCGACAGGTTCGATTTGACGAACAGGTTCTGGTAGGTCGGCTCGATCGACTGGCTGACCCCGCAGATGTTGGAGATGGTCGCGGTCGGGGCGATCGCCATGGTGTTGGAGTTGCGCATGCCGATCTTCTTCACCCGCTTGCGCAGGGTGTCCCAGTCCAGGCGCTGGGTGGTGTCCATCTGCAGGTACTCGCCGCGCGAGTCGGCCAGCTTCTTCACCGAGTCGATCGGCAGGATGCCCTGGCTCCACAGGCTGCCGGGGAAGCTCTCGTAGCGCCCGCGCTCCTCGGCCAGGTCGGTCGAGGCCTTGATCGCGTAGTAGGACACCGCCTCCATGGAGGTATCGGCGAACTCCACGGCGCCCTCGGACGCATACGGCATGCGCAGCTTGTACAGCGCATCCTGGAAACCCATGATCCCCAGCCCCACCGGGCGGTGGCGCAGGTTGGAGCGCCGCGCCTGCGGCACGGAGTAGTAGTTGTAGTCGATCACGTTGTCGAGCATGCGCATGGCCGTGTTCACGGTCTGCTCGAGCTTGTCCTGATCCAGCTCGCCGGCCTCGTTCACGTGCGCGGCCAGGTTGATCGAGCCCAGGTTGCACACCGCGATCTCGTCATCCGAGGTGTTCAGGGTGATCTCGGTGCACAGGTTCGAGCTGTGGACCACGCCGGTGTGTTGCTGCGGGCTGCGCAGGTTGCACGGGTCCTTGAAGGTCATCCACGGATGGCCGGTCTCGAACAGCATGCCGAGCATCTTCCGCCACAGGTCCACGGCCTTCATGGTCTTGTGCACGCGCAGCTCGCCGCGCGCGGCCTTCTCTTCGTATTCGCAGTAGCGCTTCTCGAAGTCAGTGCCGACCAGGTCGTGCAGGTCCGGGGTCTCGTTCGGGGAGAACAGGGTCCAGTCGCCGTCCTCGGCCACGCGCTTCATGAACAGGTCCGGGATCCAGTTGGCGCTGTTCATGTCGTGGGTGCGGCGGCGGTCGTCGCCGGTGTTCTTGCGCAGCTCGATGAACTCCTCGACATCGATGTGCCAGGTCTCGAGGTAGGCGCACACGGCCCCCTTGCGCTTGCCGCCCTGGTTCACCGCCACCGCGGTGTCGTTGGCGACCTTGAGGAACGGGACCACGCCCTGCGACTTGCCGTTGGTGCCCTTGATGTGGGCGCCCATGCCGCGCACGCGGGTCCAGTCGTTGCCGAGCCCGCCGGCAAACTTGGACAGCAGCGCGTTGTCGCGGATGGCGCTGTAGATGCCGTCGAGGTCGTCCGGGACGCTGGTCAGGTAACAGCTGGAGAGCTGCGGACGCAGGGTGCCGGAGTTGAACAGGGTCGGCGTGGAGCTCATGAAGTCGAACGAGCTCAGCAGGTTGTAGAACTCGATCGCGCGCGCCTCGCGGTCGATCTCGTTGATCGCCAGGCCCATCGCCACGCGCATGAAGAACGCCTGCGGCAGCTCGAAGCGCGTGCCGTCCGAGTGGATGAAGTAGCGGTCATACAGGGTCTGCAGGCCCAGGTAGGTGAACTGCAGGTCGCGCTCGGGCTTGAGCGCGGCGCCCAGGCGCTCGAGGTCGTAGCGGGTCAGCTCGCTGTCGACCAGCTCCAGCTCGGCGGCGCGCTTGATGTAGGCGCCGAAGTACTCGCCGTAACGCTCGGCCAGCTGCGCCTGGGTGGCCTCTTCCGGACGGTCGTGCACGAAGCTCAGGGCCTCGCGGCGCAGCGCGTCCATCAGCAACCGCGCGGTAACCTCGGAGTAGTTCGGCTCCTTCTCGATCATCACGCGCGCGGCCATCACCAGCGCGGTGGAGACGTCCTTCTCGGCCACGCCGTCGAACAGGTTGCGGCGGGCCTCGGTCAGGATCTTCTCGCCGTCCACCTGGTCGATGCCGGCGCAGGCCTCGGCGACCACCGCCTGCAGACGCTCCTCGTCCAGCGGGGCCTGGGTGCCGTCGGCACGGGTCACGTTCAGGGTGGCGGCCGCTTCCTGCTCTTCCGGGGACTGCTCGGCGGCTTCGGCGGCGCGCTTTTGCGCCTGCTGCTCGCGGTAGATCACGTAGGCCCGCGCGACCTTGTGGTGGCCGCCGCGCATCAGGGCCAGTTCCACCTGGTCCTGGATATCCTCGATGTGGACGGTCATGCCCTGGGTGCCGGCGCGGCGGAACAGGCTGTCCACCACCTGCCCGGCGACTTCCTTCGACACCTCGTGGATGCGGCGGCTGGCCGCGGCATTGCCGCCCTCCACCGCGAGGAAGGCCTTGGTCACCGCGACCTCGATCTTGGAGGCATCGAAGCCGGTCACCTTGCCATTGCGGCGAATCACCTGGTGCTGGCCCGGGCTGGTCGCCAGGACCTCGGCCGACGGTTCGGCCTGCGGCGGGTACTGGGTGCCCTCGTGGGCTTCGGCGGTGTAGGGTTCGCTGTTCATGACGGCCTCGCGGGTGGTGTTGGATCGAACGTGAAGTACTATAGATCGGGGATCCGAAACTGCATAGCCACTAGATATAGTGGTTCGCGAAAGAACAAGCCGCGCACAACCCGTGGGCAAGCTGTGGATAAAAACGGCGATTCCCCGTCCTGCCGCCATTCCCGAAGAGCCGCCCGGGTTATCCACCAAACGCTGATGTAGTGACTGCCCGGGCGCTCATGCGGGCGGCGCGATCATGAAAATGTTTTATCGTCCGCGATTACTGGAACCAGATCCGCGTCCGGTCCACGGCGGCGTTCCCGCGACACCCGTGACCTCGTTGGACAAAGCCGCCCGGCGTCCCAATAATCCCCGCCATATCGATCCCCGATCCGGACGCCCCGCCGCGTGCGGGCCGTCCAGGGGCCTGTCGGGTTTGGCCGATCGTCGCGAGCGTAGCGGGAGAGCGAGGCCCTTTTTTCGGTCTTTCGAGGCGCATAGTGGGGCTATGTAACGAGAAAGAGCGGAGAAAGGGACCGCTCTCCCGCACGCGCAGCAGATCCGTCCCAAAGTCGACAGGCTCCTGGGGATCCCGCCACCCGATAGACGGAACCCGGGCGCCGCCCGACGATCCGGTATCGTGTGCATGACACGCAGGGCCGGCCACGCCGCCACTGCCACCGAATTCAACGTTGCGAGACGGAGAGCGCCATGAGCGACGCCAAGAAGTCCAAGAAGGACAAAAAGAAGAACGAATCCGGCAAGGCCCAGACCGAGACCCCGAAGATGGCCAGCGCCACCGGGTCCGTGCAGGCCGCCACCGGGGCCGTCCAGCTGGGCGGCGACAGCGAATCCAAGCCGAAAAAGGGCGGCAGCGAGAAGGAACCGCGCCACTGCCCGCTGCTGATCCTGGGCTCCGGCCCGGCCGGCTGGACCGCCGCGGTCTACGCCGCGCGCGCCAACCTGAACCCGGTCGTGATCACCGGGCTGGAACAGGGCGGCCAGCTGATGACCACCACCGACGTGGACAACTGGCCGGGCGACAACGAGGGCGTGCAGGGCCCCGAACTGATGCAGCGCATGCAGAAGCACGCCGAGCGCTTCGACACCGAGGTGATCTTCGACCACATCCACACGGTGCAGCTGAAGGACAAGCCCTACCGCCTGATCGGCGACTCCGGGGAGTACACCTGTGATGCCCTGATCATCTGCACCGGGGCCTCCGCCCAGTACCTGGGGCTGGAGTCCGAGACCACCTTCGCCGGCAAGGGCGTGTCCGCCTGCGCCACCTGCGACGGCTTCTTCTACCGCAACCAGAAGGTCGCGGTGATCGGCGGCGGCAACACCGCGGTCGAGGAGGCGCTGTACCTGTCGAACATCGCCTCCGAGGTGACCCTGGTACACCGACGCGATTCGCTGCGCGCGGAGAAGATCCTGCAGGACAAGCTATTCGAGAAGGAGAAGAACGGCAACGTCACCATCGAGTGGAACCACAACCTGGACGAGATCCTGGGTGACGAGACCGGCGTGACCGGCATGCGCATCAAGCACGCCCAGAGCGGCGAGACCAAGGATGTCGAACTGATGGGCGTGTTCATCGCCATCGGCCACAAGCCGAACACCGACATCTTCCAGGGCCAGCTGGACATGGAAGGCGGCTATATCAAGGTGCAAAGCGGGCTGAACGGCAATGCCACCGCGACCTCCGTGCCGGGCGTGTTCGCCGCCGGCGACGTGATGGATCACGTGTACCGCCAGGCGGTGACCTCCGCCGGCACCGGCTGCATGGCCGCACTGGACGCGGAGAAGTACCTGGACAAGCTCGGTTGATCGCGTGAGCGCCGAGGGCGATACCCAGGCACCGCACCCGCCGGAGGACGACTCGGGCGCCACCACCGAGCGCGTCGAGCTGCGCGACGGCCTGGCCGAGGTGGACCCGGCCGCCTGGGATGCCCTGACTGGCGGCACCGAGCCGTTCCTGCGCCATGCCTTCCTGGAAGGCCTGGAGCGCCACGAGTGTCTGGGCCGGCAGTTCGGCTGGTTCCCGCAGCATGTGCTGATCTTCCGCGACGACCAGCTCGTCGCGGCGGCACCCGCCTATGCCAAGACCAACAACTACGGCGAGTTCGTGTTCGACTTCGCCTGGGAAGGCGCGTGGAACCGCCACGGGCTCAACTACTACCCCAAGCTGGTCGTCTCCGTCCCCTACACCCCCGCCACCGGGCCGCGCCTGCTGGTGCACCCGGAGGCGCCGGACTTCGATCACCTGCGCACCCTGCTCGTGCGTGCCCTTGCCACCCACGGGCGCGAGCTGAACGCCTCCGGCGTGAACATCCTGTTCCCCAATGCCGACGACCTGGACGTGACCCGCGAGCTGGGCCTGGCCGAGCGCATGGGCTGCCAGTACCACTGGACCAATGCCCCGAACGGGGGCTACGCGGACTTCGACGCCTTCCTCGGCGCGCTCAGCTCGAAGAAGCGCAAGAACATCAAGCGCGAACGCCGCCGCGTGCAGGAGGCCGGGATCGTCTTTCGCACCCTGACGGGCGCGACCGGCGAGGCCGAGGACTGGGCGCGCTTTCACCGCTTCTACGTCGACACCTTCGAGAAGCACATGGGCATCCCGACGCTGTCGGAGGCCTTCTTCGTGGAGACGGCAGCGGCGCTGGGCGATCAGGTGGTGCTGTTCGAGGCCCGGCGACCCGGCGCGGTGGGCGACGACGAGACCATCGCCGCCGCCCTTTGCTATCGCAGCCACGACACCCTTTACGGGCGCTTCTGGGGCTGCACCGAGGAGCTGGCCGACCTGCACTTCGAGACCTGCTACTACCAGGGCATCGAATTCTGCATCCGCGAAGGCCTGACCCGCTTCGAGCCCGGCGCCCAGGGCGAACACAAGATCCCGCGCGGCTTCCTGCCCACGCCCACGTACTCCGCCCACATGATCCTGACCGAGGGCTTCGACCAGCCGGTGCGCGACTTCTGCGAACGCGAGGCCCAGATGATGCAGGCCCACTGCGAACGCCTGCACGAACACTCGCCCTACCGGCAGGTCCAACCCGACGATGAACCCGACCGCTGACCGCTCCCCACACCCGTCCGCCGGTGCCCGCGCGCAGACGAACACCCACCCGACCCGCGCGCTACCCACCACCGCGCCCCCACCCCCCGTAGGAGCCTGCTCGCAGGCGAAGCCCCTGCCCGCCCGGGTCTCCGCCACAGGCCGTTCGCCTGCGAGCAGGCTCCTACAATGCCGCCGGGGCACCCAGATCCATCATCCCAACCGCAGCGCCCCACCCCGTCATCCCGGACGCAGCGCAGCGAAGAGCCGCGATCTCCAGACCTCACCGATACCCCTGCGCTCGACCCTCTGGCCGCGCACAAAGAACCCGGATCGCCCTGTAGGAGCGGGCTCGCCCGCGAAGCCCCTGCCCGCGAGGGGCTCCGCCACAGGCCGTTCACCTGCAAGCAGGCTCCTACAAGACGCGTGCCGCCAGTCTCAGGTCTTGCACGGGGGTGCCGCATGAACGGCGGGCCGCAGATCACCCTGCCCTGGCTGGACCCGGAGCATCCGGAGGCGCCGTTCCCGGACCCGGCCCATGCCCTGGTCGAGCCGAACGGCCTGCTGGCCGCCGGGGGCGATCTCTCCGTGCCGCGCCTGCTCAACGCCTACCGTTCCGGCATCTTCCCCTGGTTCGAGGCCGGGCAGCCGATCCTGTGGTGGAGCCCGGACCCGCGCGCGGTGCTGGAGCCGGGTCACTTCCGCCTGCACCGCAGCCTGAAGAAGGCGATCCGCAACCGTGGCTACACGGTCAGCTTTGATCGCGCCTTCGAGGCCGTGATCGAGGCCTGCGCCGCGCCGCGCGACTACGCCGACGGAACCTGGATCACCGCCAGCATGCAGCAGGCCTACATCGCCCTGCACCGCACGGGGCACGCACACTCGGTGGAGGTCTGGGATGGCCCGCGCCTGATCGGCGGGCTCTATGGCGTGGCCGTGGGGCGGCTGTTCTGCGGCGAGTCCATGTTCTCGCGCGAGCGCGACGCATCCAAGATCGCGCTCGCCTGGCTCAGCCGCCACCTGGTCGCCTGGGGCTGGCCGCTGGTGGACGTGCAGATGGAGACCGCCCATCTTCTCAACCTGGGGGCCGTGACCCTGCCCCGCCACGAGTTCATCGCCCGCATCCGCGACATCGCAAACGAACCCGTCGAACCCGGCCCATGGCGCACCGACCCGACCCTGAGCCCCCTCGACCCTGGCTGGAACACCCCCTCGTAACGCGACCCCGGACGCCCCGGTAGGAGCCTGCTGGCAGGCGAATGCCCCTGCCAAAGTCGGACGCGGGCAGGGGCTTCGCCTGCAAGCAGGCTCCTTGTGTCTTGCGGTTCACGGATCGCTACCATGAACCGTATTGGGCTCGGGTAACCCGTCAGGCTCCTGAGGTCACGAACCTGTTCTGTAGATTGGCCCCCGAGTCCTTTCTCATCTCGAAGTTTGAACGGTATCCAAGACCCCCCTCCGTGACGGACGGGTGAGGCTGTACGGACAAGGCGAGAGGACGAGATGGCTCATATTGGCATTGATGTTAGCAAGAACAAGCTCGACTGCATGTGGGTCCGGGACCTGGCAGCGGGCAAGGTGAAGCCGAAGGTGTTCCCGAACCGTCGGGACCAGTATCCGGAGATGCTGCGCTGGCTCGAGCGCAACACCGGCGAGGCCCCCGAGGGGCTCCATGTGTATCTGGAGGCCACCGGCATCTACCACGAGCCGCTGGCGTACTGGCTTCATGATCAGGGGGTGCAGGTCCACGTGCTGAACCCGGCCCAGGTGCGTTCGCATGCCAAGGGCATGGGGGTGCGCAACAAGACCGACCGCAAGGACAGCATGATGCTGGCCCGCTACGGCATCGAACGCGCACCACGGCGCTGGCAGCCCGAACCGCCGGAGGTGCGGGAACTCAAGCGCCTGCTCAGCCGCCTGGGGGCTCTGGAACAGGACATGCGGCGCGAAGAGAACCGCCTGGAGAAGGCGCGTTTCAGCGAGGACACCCTAGCCCAGGCGTCGATCGACAACGTCCTGCAGGCCCTGCGTGAGGAACACCGTCGGCTCCAGCAGCAGATCGACGATCACTTCGACGCTCATCACCACCTGAAGCGGGATCGGGCCTTGCTGGAGAGCATCCCCGGCATCGGCCGAGTGCTGTCGGCCTCGATGACCGCAGCGCTGCGCAGCCGCGCGTTCACGAGCGCTCGACAAGCGGCGGCGTTCCATGGGCTGGCGCCGGTCCTGGAAGAATCGGGGGCCACGGTCCGGCGGCCCTCACGGTTGGCAAAGATCGGTTCCAGCCGACTGCGCAAGGCGCTCTACATGGCGGCGGTGGTGGCGACCCGGTACAACCCGGACGTGCGACACCAACATCAACGTCTGCTGACACGCGGCAAGGCCAAGATGTCGGCAATCGGGGCGGCCATGCGCAAACTCCTGCACATCGCCTTCGGTGTGCTCAAATCCCAAACCCCGTATCAAGCCCGCCATGAAACCCCTTGCACCCCGTAGGGCAAGACGGTATCTACAATTGGCGCTTTTACGCTGGATTCGGTGGTCCCGGACGGAGATCGCCACGGCGCTGCGCGCCTCGCGATGACAGCGTGTCGGCGTGCCGGTACCGCCCATCCCCGCCCCGTCACTGCGAGGAGGCAAAGCCGACGTGGCAGTCGCTCAGGGATTGCCCCAACGCCGGGGATCCCGGGAAGATCGCGTCGCGGTGCTCGCGATAACGGGCAAGGCATCCCGTCACTGCGAGGTGCCACAGGGGCCGCAGCAACCTCCCCAACCGGGCCCGGCGCATGGCGCACCCTTGGCCCCCGTTGCAGGTGCTTTATACTCGCGGGGCATTGGGGAACCGGGCGGGAGATTCGGGTGAAGGGGACAGGATCAGGGAAGACGCGGCGGACACTCGTCGCCATCATGCGCATGGGGCTGCTGCTGGCGCTGGCGGCGATCACCACCGGCTGCGCCGCGCTGGCCCCCTCCCCGCCCGAGGACCAGAGCAACATCTGCGAGATCTTCCGCGAGCAGCCGCGCTGGTACGACCACGCGCGCGATTCCGAACGGGAATGGGGCACGCCCATCGCCACGCAGATGTCGTTCATCCAGCAGGAGTCGTCGTTCCGCAGTCACGTCCGCCCGGACCGTGAACGCCTGCTGGGCATTATCCCGTGGAGTCGGCCGTCTTCCGCGCGCGGCTACGCCCAGGCGCAGGACCCGGTCTGGGGCGAATACCGGGAGGATGCCGGCAGTCGCTTCGCGCGGCGCACGCACATGAAACACGCCACCGACTTCATCGGCTGGTACAACGACCGCACCCGGCGCATGACCGGCGTGCCGCTGTACAACGCGGAACACCTCTACCTCGCCTACCACGAGGGCCAGGGCGGCTACAGCCGCGGCAGCTACCAGAACAAGCCGCAGGTGCGGGCCGCGGCGCGCCAGGTCGCCCAGCGAGCGGACCGCTACGAGTCCCAGCTGGCGAGCTGCGAATCCGAGTTCCGCTGCCGCCGCTTCTATCAGATCTGGCCCTTCTGCCGAGGGTAGCCCGGTCGATAACGCCGGTTCCCGACCGGTAGATCCGGAATTACCGCTGCGCGGTTTCCGGGGCGACGATGCTTGTAGGAGCGGGCTCGCCCGCGAAGCCCCTGCCCGCGCCGGAGTCCATCGCAAGCCGTTCGCCTGCAAGCAGGCTCCTACATGGCGCTGCACACCTCCGCAGTCAGGGCATTGGTTATCCCGGCAACTCCGCAGCGGAGAGCCGGGATCTCCCGCCCCAGGCCCGGCGCCGGGGCCACCCACGCAGACTGCCACGTCGGCTTTGCCTCCTCGCAGTGACGGCATCCAGGCGCGGCACCACGAGACGTGACGACGGTACTTGAGGGAACCCGCGCCGCCGTGTTCCAGTCTCCGGAGTACCCTCTTTCGGAATACAAGGACGCACAATGAGCGACAACCCGACCGCAGGCTTTCGCTTCAATCACACCATGCTGCGCGTGAAGGATCCGCAGAAGGCGCTGGACTTCTATCAGCGCGTCTTCGGCATGCAGCTGGTCAAGACGCTGGACTTCCCGGAGTTCGAATTCACGCTGTACTTCCTGGCGCGGCTCGGCGAGGACGAACCGCAGCCGCCGAAGGACGCCGGCGAGGCCACCCGCTGGATGTTCAGCCAGCGCGGCATCCTGGAGCTGACCTACAACTACGGCACCGAGAAGGACGCCGACTTCCACTACCACGATGGCAACGCCGAGCCGCAGGGCTTCGGCCACATCTGCTTCTCGGTCCCGGACCTGGACGCCGCGGTGCGCTGGTTCGACCAGAACAACGTGGAGTTCGTGAAGCGCCCCGACGAGGGCGGCCTGAAGGACATCGCCTTCGTGAAGGACCTCGACGGCTACTGGATCGAGATCCTCGAACCCGCCCGCCTGACCGGACTCGGGAGCTAACCCGGCTATCGCGGGCACCCGCACGCCCGCAATCGGCGGACACAAAAAAGGGGCCTTGCGGCCCCTTGCTCCCACCTGGGGAGAACGGCCCCGCCCGTAACCGGGCGAGGAGGCTGGTTGGTCCGGATCAGACCTTGGTGTAGCGCAGGTAGGAGCGGATCTCCTCGAAGCCCTGCGGGAACTTCTTCTGCGCATCTTCGTTGCTGACGGTCGGCGGGATGATCACCCGGGCACCCGGGGTCCAGTCGGCCGGGGTAGCGATGCCGTGCTTGTCACCGGTCTGCAGCGCATCGATCACGCGCAGGATCTCGTCGAAGTTGCGGCCCACCGACATCGGGTAGGTCATCATCAGACGGATCTTCTTGTTCGGGTCGATGATGTAGACCGAACGCACGGCGGCGGTCTCGCTCTCGCCCGGGTGGATCATCTCGTAGAGCTCCGAGATCTTCTTGTCGGCATCCGCGACGATCGGGAACTCCAGCGTGGTGTCCTGGGTGTCGTTGACGTCTTCAATCCACTTGTTGTGTTCCTCGACGGTATCCGTGGACAGACCCAGCGGCTTGGTGTTGCGGTCCGCGAACTGCTTGGCCAGTTGCGCGGTGCGGCCCATCTCGGTGGTGCACACCGGGGTGAAGTCGGCCGGGTGGCTGAAGAAGAAGCACCAGGAGTCGCCGATCCATTCGTGGAAATCGATCTTGCCCTTGGTGGTATCAATCTGGAAATTCGGTGCGGTATCGCCCAAACGCAGTGCCATGATGTAACTCCTTTCGGTTTAGATAGTGATTCGGAAGCTCATGGGGCCTTGCCTCCATGTACGTTCTACTTTATACGCCCTTCCGAATTTAGTGAATTACTAATTCGTTAACGGACCGATAGTTTAACCCTAACGATGAGCCGGGCAGAGTTTGCGCCCATCCGGCCCACCGCGCGCCGACTCACATACGGCGGAACAGCTCCACGAGGTCCTGGCGCATGTCCTGGCGACCCATCTCCTCGGTCGTGAAGCGCTCGCCGTCGAAGTTCACACCCAGCATCACCGCCTGACCCGCATCCAGGTCGGGCTGGAGCGCGACCATGTTGATCCCCTGAAGATAGTCGGCCACGGCCGTGTCTGCCTCCGCGACGGCCTGGACCTGCTTCTGCATCCACGAGGAGATATGCAGCACCAGCGTGCCGTCCCATTCGGAGGCCGCGAGTTCCTGCAGATAGGCGTGGGCCAGGGCAACGTTTTCGTCACGCGCGAGATTTCCCCCGAGTGCGAGATAGGCCACGTCCTTGTCCGCGGTCACGCGCACCGCGGCCGCGGCGTCGTCAGCGGAGCGCAGGGTGGCGATGCGGAAGCCGGCCTGCGGATCGGCCGACAGCATCGACGCACCCAGCCCACCGGCCAGGGCGCCGCAGACCGCGGACGGGTTGTTGATCACGGCCATCGAACCGGCCCCCATCTCGTTCACGATGGCCTGGCCGATGCCGGCACTGGCCATCGAGCGGATGGTCTGGTGCTCGCCGAACGACAGCGGCTCGGCCGAGGCCAGCATCGGACTGGCCAGCAGCGCGGCGGACAGGGAGAGGGTCATTGCGGTCTTTTTCATCTGAGACTCCAGTCTTTCGGGTGTATCGGTTTATCGCTATTTACTGATTCGTCTGGCGGTATGCATGCAGCCCCATCCTTGGTGACGGGCCCGTGCCGGGCGTCCGACCGCTGCGGCGGACGCCGCTTCAAGCCGGGCGGGGCGCGTTACCAGGCCCGCCCGGACGGGCGATTTCAGTCCCGCTCGTTGGCGTCGTCCTCGAGCTGGCTCAGGCGCCGGTACAAGCTGCGCTCGCTGATCCCCAGGGTCTTCGCCAGCGCCCGGCGGTCCCCGGGGTACACCGCAGCCGCGTGCCGCAGGTATTCGCGCTCGATCTCGTCCAGCGGGCGCAGTGACTGCGGATGCAGCAATCCGTCCAGTCCGCCGGTCTCCGCCCCGCTCGGGGACTGCCCTCCTTCCCGCACGCGATCCGGAAGATGTTCCGGCCGGATCGCCTCGCCGTCCGCCAGCAATGCCGCACGCTCGAGGATGTTGCGCAGCTCGCGCACGTTGCCGGGGAAGGAATACTGCTTGAGGATTTTCAGGGCCTCCTCTTCGAGGCGCGGCGGCACGGCCAGATCCAGGCGCTCGCCGAGCGCTTCTACCAGCAACGGGAGATCCTCGGCCCGCGCGCGCAGCGGGGGCACCTCGATCGGGAAGGTGTTGATGCGGTAGTAGAGGTCCTCGCGAAACTCGCCGGCCCGGACCATGGATTCGAGATCGCGGTGGGTCGCACAGACCAGGCGGAAATCCGCCCGCCGCGACTCGACACCCCCGACACGGCGATAGGCGTGGGTCTCCAGCAACCGCAGCAACTTGACCTGCTGGCTCAGCGGGATATCCCCCACCTCGTCGAGAAACAGGGTGCCGCCGGCCGCCGCCTCCACCAGCCCGGCCTTGGCCGAGGTCGCCCCGGTAAACGCCCCCCGTTCATGGCCGAACAGCTCGCTTTCGAACAGGGTTTCGGTGAGGCCGGAGCATTCCACGGGCACGAACGGCAACTTCTGCCGCGGGCTCGCTTCGTGAATGGCGCGTGCGATCAGTTCCTTGCCCGTGCCGGACTCGCCGAGCAGAAGGGCCGAGGCATTGCTCGGCGCCACCCGGCTGATCATCCCCAGCATGGCATTGAAGGCCTTCGAGCGACCGAACAGCCCGCCACTGCCCGCCTGCGGTGCCGATACCGGCAGGTGGTGCAGCCGTTCGATCAGGTAGCGGATCTCCCCGCCCTCGCCCCGGATCGGCAGCAACTCGACGTCCACGTGCTCGCGCCCGGCCTCGGTGTGATGCACGTGCAGCACGCGTTCGCGGTGGCCACTGCCCAGGGCGGCCCGCAGGGGGCAGGACTCCCCCGCCTCGTCGCAGGGGCGGCGGAACCCGTGCGAGGCCTCGAAGCAGGTGCGGCCGGAGCCATCGCGGTCGGTCCCGTAGATGCGCTGGTAGGCGCCATTGGCCGCCAGGATGCGATAGTCCGGGGACAGCAGGATGGCCGGTTCACGGAATACATCCAGCACCTGACGCAGGGTCCCGGCATCGGGATCCAGGGGTGCCGTTTCCTTCTTCGGGATGCTCGTCACGTCGCCTCGCACAAAGGGGTCCTGGAAGGCGTATCCGACACCGGAACCGACGCCATCACGCTGCCCGATAGACACGTTCAGACGAGCGATGTTCAACGGCATGCCATCACCCCCGTATGCAGCTCGTGAGAGGAAGGTCCGCCATCCGGGTCCTGCCACGGCGCCGACTTCCTGCAGACGCGTGGCTCGATGCCCTGAATGGCGGACTCGGACATTCCGGAAAGGCCCTGTGACAACCGATGGGCGATCCCGCCTAGTGATAGCCGGTCTCCGGGGTCACCTTCCCGCGGAAGACCCAGTAGGTCCACGCGGTGTAACCCAGGATGATCGGGATCACGAACAGCGCCCCCACCAGGATGAACAGCTGCGCATCCGGCGAGGAGGCCGCATCCCAGAAGGTGTAGTCCGGCGGCACCACGTACGGCCACTTGCTCACCAGCAATCCGAGATAGGTGGTGATGAACAGGGCAATCGTGGCGACAAACGGGATCCCCTCGTCACGGCGGCGCACCGCACGAATCAGCACCCAGGCGGAGAACAGCGCCAGCGCCGGGAGCACCCAGAGGTACTGCCAGGTCCCCATCCAGCGCTCCATGACCTTCGGATCGATAAACGGCGTGATGAAGCTCACCGCGCCGAACACCAGCAGCACGACCGCCAGCATCCACGGCGCCACCCGATAGGCAAAGGCCTGGGTATCACCCTCGGTCTTGACGATCAGCCAGGTAGCGCCCAGCAAGGCATAGCCCGCCAGCAGTCCGATCCCGGTGAGCACGGTGAACGGCGTCAGCCAGTCCAGCGGTCCGCCGGCGAAACTTAACCCATCCATCTCGAAGCCCTGGATGTAGGCACCCACGACCGCGCCCTGGGCGAAGGCCGCCACCGCCGAGCCGATCGCGAAGGCAGCATTCCACAGCCCCTTGGAGCGATGTGCCTTGAAGCGGAACTCGAAGGCCACGCCGCGGAAGATCAGCCCGGCCAGCATCAGGAATACCCCGATATAGAGCGCCGGCAGGAACACCGAGTAGACCAGCGGGAAGGCCGCCAGCAGCCCGGCCCCGCCGAGGATCAGCCAGGTCTCGTTGCCGTCCCAAACCGGGGCGACCGAGTTCATCATCACGTCGCGCGAGGTCTCCCCCGGCGCAAAGGGGAAGAGAATCCCCACCCCGAGGTCGAACCCGTCCATCAGCACGTAGGCGATCACGCCCACGGCAATGATGACGACCCAGATCAGCGTGATATCGATCGTGGTTTCCATCACTTAGCTCCTTGCACCGCTGACCGCGGCGTCATCGACGAAGGTGTCAGCGGCCGACAGCGGACGCTTGGCGTGCGCCGGCGCATGCACGGCATCGGCCGGTTCCGGGCCCTGACGCACGATGCGCACCAGGTAGTAGACGCCCCCGGTGAACACCGCCGCGTAGACCGCCACATAGCCGATCAGGGTGAACAGGGCCATGCCACCGGTCAGGGCCGGGGTAATGCCCTCGGCATGATTCATCACGCCGTAGACCAGCCAGGGCGCGCGCCCGGTCTCGGTCACGAACCAGCCCGCGACCACCGCCAGGAACGGCGCCGGGATCATCCAGGCCAGCCCCTTGAGGAACAGCGGCGAGGCATACATCCGGCGGCGGAAGCGCAGCCAGGCACCCGCCAGCGCGAACAGGATCATCACCATGCCAATCGCCACCATCACGCGGAACGACCAGAAGGTGATGCCCACCGGCGGACGTTCCTCGGCCGGAACCTCCAGCAGGCCAGGCACTTCCCCGTCCATCTCGTGGGTGAGGATGAAGCTCGCCATCTTCGGGATACCGATCTCGAAGTGATTGGTCTCGTTGGCCGAGTCCGGGATCGCGAACAAGAGCAGCGGCGCCCCGCGCTCGGTCTCCCACACGCCTTCCATCGCCGCCACCTTGGTCGGCTGATGCTCGAAGGTGTTGAGGCCGTGGATATCACCGACCACCAGCTGCGCCGGTGCCGCGAACAGCAGCACCCACATGGTGGTGCCCAGGGCCTTGCGATTCATCACCACATCGCGCTGACGCAGCAGGTACCAGGCCGAGACCCCGGCGACCACGAAGCCCGCCGTCAGCAGCGAGGCCAGGCCCATGTGGAAGAAGCGCGGCCAGAAGCTCGGGTTGAAGATCGCCGTGATCCAGGAGGTGACGTGGAACACACCGTCCTGCAGCTCGAAACCGACCGGTGTCTGCATCCAGCTGTTGGCCACCAGGATCCAGAACGACGAGATGAACGTGCCCAGCGCCACCATCAGCGCGGAGAACAGATGCACGCCCTGCGGGACCCGGTCACGCCCGAACAGCAGCACGCCGAGGAAGGCCGCCTCCAGGAAGAACGCGGTCAGCACCTCGTAGGACAACACGGGCCCGAGGAAATTGGCCGTGGCGTAGGAGAACGCACTCCAGTTGGTGCCGAACTGGAACGACATGACCAGCCCGGAGACCACGCCCATGCCGAACACCACCGCGAAGATCTTGATCCAGAACTTCGAGATCTGGGTATAGAGCGTGTCGCCGGTCTTCCAGGCGCGAAATTCCAGAAACGCGATAAACGAAGCCAGCCCGATCGTGAAGACCGGGAAGATCGCGTGAAACGAAACAACAAACGCGAACTGGATTCGCGATAGCAGTATGGGGTCGAGCTCCATGGCCTTTCCTCCGTCGTCAGGGGCACGCCGAAATGACGTATCGATGAATCCCTAACAAGTACCGTGCCAGACTGCCTGTCCGGACCATGGCGACGGGCTGTAAGCTGTAAACCAGTGTTTTCCCACCGGGCCGACGCCAGCCAACGCCGCCTCGGTTCTGCCATATTTGTCAGTCTTGTCGCGCATGACTGTCATAAATGGCAGCCTGATGGCGCCAATATCGGCACACAAGCCCCGGTGGCGCGGTCTGCCGGCGTTGGCATGCAACTTGTAAGCAATCCGTCACACGAAGCGCCCGCAAGACGGCGCGCCCCTCAGAACTGACCGCCCGGTCCCCGGCGCGGCAGACGGATACGCGGAGAGAGCCATGCATCATCCCGAAGACCCGAAGCATCCCGAGATTGAAAAGGCCCTGGCCCGTCAGGCGCAGGAGACGTTGCGGGGGATTTCCCGGCGCGATTTCCTGAAGATCGCCGGGGCCGCCGGCCTGGTGTCGGCGACCGGCGTACAGGCCGCCCCGGCCCGCGCAGCGGTCTCCAGCCAGGCCCGCATCGTGGTGCTCGGCGGGGGCGCCGCGGGGATGACCATGGCCGCCCGCCTGCGCGACCTGCTCGACGGGGCGCGCATCACGATTGTCGAACCGAGCGAGATCCATCATTACCAGCCCGGCTGGACGCTGGTAGCCGCGGGCGTCTATTCGGTGGGCGAGGTCCAGCGCCGCAACGAACGCTACATCCCGCGCGGGGTGGAATGGGTCCGCTCGGCGGTGGCGGCCATTGATCCCGAATCGCAGCGGGTCGAGACCACCGACGGCGACCGGCTCGACTACGACTTCCTGGTGGTCGCCACCGGTTTGCATCTGGACTACGAGGCGATCGAGGGGCTGCGCCGCGAGGATATTGGCCGCCCCGGCCTGACCAGCCTGTACGCCAGCGCCGAGGCCGCACGCGATGCCTACGAGCAGATCCATGCGTTCGGCGAGAACGGCGGGGTCGCGCGTTTCACCATCCCCAATACACCGATCAAGTGTGCCGGTGCGCCGATCAAGGCGACCTTCATCGCCGATGACCTGTTGCGCTCGGCCGGCCAGCGTAACGGGGCCGATTTCCACTATCACACGGGATCGGACACCCTGTTCAGCGTGCAGCGCTTCGACCACCTGGTGCGCGACCTGTATGCCGAACGCGGCGTGAGCGTGAACGACGGCGGCGCCCTGGTGGCGGTGGATGTCGCCGCCCGCCAGGCCCAGTTCGAGACCCGCGACGGCGGGCGCGAGACCGTTGACTACGACTATCTTCACGTGACCCCGCCGATGCGCGCGCACGACTTTGTTCGCGACGCCGGCCTGGCGGTGGATGACGGGCCCCTGGCGGCCGGTGGCTGGCTGGCGGTGGATGACCGCACGCTGCAGCACACGGACTACCCGAACATCTTCGGGGCCGGGGACGTGGTCGCGACCGCGATCGGCAAGACCGCATCCACCGTGCGTTCGCATGGCGCGGTGATGCCGGACAACCTGGTCGACGTGATCCAGGATCGGGAGCCCTCGCGGCAGTTCGACGGCTACACCTCCTGTCCGCTGATCACCGAGGTGGGCAAGGCCGCCCTGGTGGAGTTCGACTACAGCCTGCAGGAGGTGCCGACCTTCAGCTTCCTCGATCAGGGGGAACCCAGCTGGATGTGGTGGCGCCTGAAGGTCCACATGATCAAGCCGCTGTACTTCAACATGCTGCGCGGGCGCTATCTGCGCTAGTCGATGACGCAACCGGGTGGAACAGACGCACAGGCGACGGACGACCGTGCCTCGCCGGGGCAATGGCTGCGCGTGCGGCAACGGCCGCACCGCCGCTGGCTGGCGCTCAGCGCCGCGGGCACGCTGGTGGCCACGCTGGCCACCATTGCGCTGGCGGGGCTGGTGGCCTGGGCGGTGCACGGGACGCTGTTCGCCAATGATCCCCCGAACCTGCCGGGCATCCTGCTCGCGGGCCTCGTGTTGCTCGCCCTGCGCTATGCCGCCCAGACCCTGCGGGATCTGGCCGGTCACCGCCTCGCCTTCGCGGTGAAGCAGCAGCTGCGCGCCGATCTCCTGCAACAGGCCCGGGAGGCCGGACCTGCGCGGCTGGCCGGGCAGACCACCGCGGGTGCCTGGGCCGAGCAGTTCCAGACGCGGGTGGATGACCTGACCGGCTACTACGCGCGCTACCTGCCCGCGCGCCAGGCGGTCATCCTGACGCCACTGGCGATCCTGGTCGCGGCACTCTGGCTGGACTGGCTCGCCGCCCTGCTGTTGCTGCTCGCCGCTCCGCTGATCCCGGCGTTCATGGCGATCGTCGGCATGGGCGCGGAACAGATCCACCGGCGTCAGCAGGAGGAGGAGAACCGCCTGGCGGGGCACTTTCTCGACCGTATCCGTACCCTGGACTGGCTGCGCCGAGCCCGCGCCATCGCCGCGACCGAGACGGAGGTCGTCGAGCGCAGTCACCAGCAACGGCGGCTGACCATGCGCACCCTGCGGGTCGCGTTCCTGTCCTCGGCGATCATGGAATTCTTCAGCGCGGTTGCCATCGGCATGGTCGCCATCTACATCGGCTTCGCCCTGTTCGGCGCCATCGACTACGGCCCCGCCGGCGACATCACCCTGTTCACCGGGTTGTTCGTCCTGCTGCTGGCGCCGGAGTACTTCCTGCCCCTGCGCCAGTTCGCCCAGAGCTACCATGACCGCGCGAGCGCCCTGGCGGCGGCGCAGAGCCTTGCCCCCGCGCTTGCGGCACCCACCGACCCCGAGGGGCTGGCCGAGGCCACCGAATTCAATCGCGAGGACGTGACCGGCCCCTGGCTGCAGCTCGAAGGCGTCACGGTGCACTACCCGGGGCAGCGCACGCCCGTCCTGAAGTCTCTCGACCTCGAGATTCAAACCGGGGCGCATCTCGCGCTGACCGGGCCCAGTGGCAGTGGCAAGTCCACCCTGCTCGCGGTGTGCGCCGGCTTCCTGCCGCCCGCCGAAGGCCGCGTCCGGCGCCATCCCCTGGCCCGGCATTTCGCCTGGATCGACCAGGACGCCCATCTGTTCCACGGCAGCCTGCGCGAGAACCTGCAGCTCGCCCGCCATGCAACGATCGCCGATGCGGAGATGGCCACGGCGCTGGAGCAGGCCGGGCTGCCGCTCGATGCCCCGGAGCTCCCCGACGGCCTGGATACCGCTATCGGCGAGGCCCGGCACGGGCTTTCCGGCGGTCAGGCCCAGCGGGTCGCCGTGGCACGCGCCCTGCTCTCGGGGCACCGACTCTGGCTGCTCGACGAACCCACCAGTGCACTCGACCCGGACACCGAACAGGCCTTGCTCGACACGCTGTTTCAGCTGGCCGAGGCCCGGGGCCTGACGCTGGTGATCGCGAGTCATCATGCCGCCATCCACCAGCGCTGCCCGCAACGCCTGGAACTGACGCCGGCCACTCCGGAGACACACGATGCGTGACGGGACCCGTGCCAAACTGGCCTTTCTGCATCGCGTATTCCGCCAACGCCGGGCCTGGTACTGGGGTGCCTGGGGCCTTCTGGCATTGACCTGGATCGCCGGCATCGCGCTGCTGGCGCTGTCCGGCTGGTTCATCACCGCGACCGCCCTGGCCGGCGCCGGGCTTCTGGCCACCCTGGACCTCTACGTGCCGTCCGGTGGCATCCGCACCGCCGCGATCAGTCGCACCCTAGCGCGCTACTTCGAACGCCTGGTCAGTCACGAGGCGGTGCTGCGCAGCCTGGCCGACCTGCGCGGCCACAGCTTCCGCGGCCTCGCCGCGCTGCCCATGGAACGCATTCGCGCCTACCGCAGTGGCGACCTGCAGACGCGCCTGACCGGCGACATCGACACCCTCGATGCGATGCCCCTGCGGGTGGTTGGCCCCATGATCGCGGCGGCGATCAGCCTGGTGGTCACGCTGGTCATCGCCGTCTGGCTGGCACCCTGGCCCGCCGCGGTCGTACTCGCGGCCTCGGGCGTCGCGACGCTCGCGGTCTCCGGTCTGCTCGCCCTTGCCGGACAGCGGCGCAGCCACGCACTCGTGCAGGCCCGGGCCCGGGAACGCGTCGGGCTGTTCGACTACATCGGCGGCCTGGCCGAACTGCTGGCCTACGACCGCGCCCGCGAACACGAGGCCGTTTTGCGGCAGGACAACGACGCCTATGCCCGCCGGCAACGTGCCCAGGAGGCATTTGGCGTCGGGTCCGAGCAGCTCGTGCAGGCCGTGGTTGGCACAGCCGCCCTGCTGATGCTGGTGCTGGCACTGGGCTGGTATCGCGACGGAGCGCTGAGCGCCCCTGTCGCGGTGTTGCTCCCGCTGATGACGCTGGGCCTGGGCGAGGTCCTCGGCAGCCTGCCCGGCGCATGGTGGCGTGCCGGCGAGAGTCTCGAGGCCGCCGGCCGCGTGCAGCATCTGGAGACGACCGCCCAGAACCCCGCACCCGTCGAGCGCCCGGACCCGACCCCGGCCGATGAGGTCCCTGCGCTGCGCGCCCACCGCATGATCATCGGCTTTCGCCGCGAGCGCCCGTTACTCGGGCCACTGGACCTCGAACCCGTGCGCGGCCATCCCCTGGTAATCAGCGGGGCCAGCGGGCGCGGCAAGAGCACGCTGCTGGATACCCTCGCCGGCGAAATGCCACCGCTGGGCGGTACCGTATTGCTCGGCGACGACGATCTGCAACGGATCACGGTCGATAGCCGGTACCGCCACATCAGCTACCTGCCCCAGGGCCTGCAACTGCCGGACACGGCCCTCCGCAGCATACTGAGTCCGAATCACACGCCGTTGAGCGATGCCGCACTGTGGGAGGCCCTGGAACAGGTCGATCTCGCAGAGGCCGTGCGCAGTACCGACGAAGGTCTGGACTACCGCATCGGCGAGGGCGGCTCGTATCTTTCCGGCGGCCAGCGGCGCCGTCTGGCCCTGGCGGCGGTCGTCCTTCAGGACCGGCCTGTCGTCCTGCTCGACGAGCCCTTTTCCGGTCTGGATACCCCCACGCAACAACGAGTGGTGGAACGGCTGCTGCCCTGGCTGCAGGACCGTCAGTGCATCCTCGTCACCCATGCCCCGGAACAACTGCCGGCCAGCTGGCCGCGCCTCGAGATCGCGAAACCGCTCGGCCGGAGCTGAGGCCGGCCGCGGGCCCTCGCAGCGAAACGCGCCCGACACGCCGGCATCCGACTTTCGGTGGCCGCACAAACAGGTTCGGATCACGAAGCAATGGGGGACGGGCTGGGGGACGAACGCCGGAGCCAGACATGCGAAAGGGGCCACTCGGGCCCCTTTGCAGGATTTGGCGGAGAGTGAGGATTACGCCCGGCTGCGCCGGTCGCCCTTCGGGCCGCCTTCGCTACGCTGCGGCGTTCCGGTGTCGCTACGCGCCACCGGTCGAACCATCGCTTTTATATCTCGGGTTCGAATCCCGGAAATCTCGGGGGCCAGACGTGCGAAAGGGGCCACTCGGGCCCCTTTGCAGGATTTGGCGGAGAGTGAGGGATTCGAACCCTCGATGGGCTTTTGACCCATACTCCCTTAGCAGGGGAGCGCCTTCGACCACTCGGCCAACTCTCCGGAAACGCGGCACAGGATAAGGCCTCGGGCCTTCAAATGAAAGGCCCGAAAGGCGGATCGCCACCTCCGGGCCTTCCCACTTCCGTACGGGGACCTCAGTCGTCGCGTGCGCTTGCGGCGACGCCCCCAGCCCCGGTGCCACCGCCACTGGAGTTCTCCCCGCCGCCTTCACCGCCGGCGACGTTGGATTCGCGCTGGATGCGCTGGAAAATCTCCTCGCGATGGACCGCGACGTCCTGGGGCGCATTGATGCCGATGCGGACCTGATTGCCCTTGACCCCCAGGACGGTGACGGACACATCCTCGCCGATCATGAGGGTCTCGCCCACACGTCGAGTCAAAATGAGCATGCTCTTCTCCGCAGTGCCTGTGTCGGACGGAGTCGGTCGTCCGGTAACCGTTTTACGGTCTGTCATCCTTAACCGTCCTCCTGTTGACCGGCTGGGTCGTGTTCGAGTTCAAAGGCATCGTGCAATGCACGTACTGCAAGTTCGAGGTACTTCTCATCCACGACCACGGAGATCTTGATTTCCGAGGTGGAGATCATCCGGATGTTGATGGTTTCGCGGGACAGGGCCTGGAACATCTTGCTGGCAATCCCGGCGTGGGAACGCATGCCCACCCCGACCACCGAGATCTTCACGATGTGCGTGTCGCCCGCGACCTCGCGGGCACCCAGATCGCGGGCCGCCGCCTGCAGGATCTCCAGGGCCTTGTCGTAGTCGTTGCGATGAACCGTAAAGGTGAAGTCGGTGGTCTGATCCGCGCCCACGTTCTGCACGATCATGTCCACCTCGATGTTGGCCTCCGCGATCGGGCCGAGGATGCGATGCGCGACCCCCGGCTGATCGGGGACGCCCTGAACCGTCAGCTGGGCCTCGTTCTGATTGAACGCGATACCCGCAACCAGAGCCTGTTCCACCTGCGCATCCTCCTCCGTGGTAATCAGGGTCCCCGGTCCTTCCTCGAACGAGGACAGCACTCTGAGGGGGACGTTGTACTTGCCGGCAAATTCCACCGCCCGGATCTGCAGCACCTTGGAGCCCAAGCTTGCCATCTCCAGCATCTCCTCGAAGGTGATGCGGTGCAAACGCCGGGCATTCGGGACCAGGCGCGGATCGGTCGTGTAGACGCCGTCGACATCGGTGTAGATTCGGCACTCGTCGGCCTTCAGCGCCGCGGCCAGCGCCACGGCTGTGGTGTCCGATCCGCCACGCCCCAGGGTGGTGATCGCCCCTTCCTCGTCCACGCCCTGGAAACCGGCCACGACCACGACACGTCCCGCGTCCAGGTCGCCGCGCACGCGGGCATCGTCGATGCTGCGGATGCGCGCCTTGTTGTGCGCACTGTCGGTGCGGATGGTCACCTGCGCGCCGGTGTAGGAGCGTGCGTCACAGCCGCGCGCCTCCAGCGCCATCGCCAGCAGCGCGATGGTGACCTGCTCCCCGGTGGACAGCAGCACATCCAGTTCGCGACCGTCCGCGCGCGGGTTCAGCGCGTGCGCCAGCCCCAGCAGACGATCGGTCTCGCCGCTCATCGCGGAGACCACGATCACCAGCTGATGGCCTTCCTCGCGCAGCTTCAGGGCGCGTTCCGCCACCGCCTGGATGCGCTCGGGCGATCCCACCGAAGTGCCGCCAAATTTGAGTACCAGCAACGCCATTTGAAGATTCCGTTCCGTGCCCGGCCCTTGCGGCCGTCCGGACAGGGCGCGCCCCATCCATTAGCGTTTACTTAAAGAGTAAACATTAAACACTATTTGCATCGTCGTTGCGAGGCCCTGCCTCGCGGCCCAGCGGTGCCCGCCGAAGCGCTCATGCGCCGGGGCTCCCCAAGGAGGTCGCCACGTCGCTGCGCGCCTCGCGATGACGGGCTTCGCCGACTCGGGGCCGATCAGGCGCGTTCGCGCACCCACGCCTCGACCGAACCGAGGGCTGCATCCAGCTTGTCCGGGCTCTGGCCGCCGGCCATGGCCATATCCGGGCGACCGCCGCCCTTGCCGTCGACCTGCGCGGCGACATGGCCGACCAGATCCCCAGCCTTGAACTGGCCGGTCTCGGCCTTGGTCACGCCGGCCACCAGGCTGACCTTGCCCTCGCCCGTGGCGGTGCCCAGCACCACCACGGCCTTGCCCAGCTTCTGCTTGAGCTGGTCGACCATGTCGCGCAGGGCCTTGGGCTCGACGCCCTCGACCTTCGCGGCCAGCACCTGGATGCCGTCGACCTCCCTGGCCTGGGAGCCGAGGTCGTCGCCAGCCTGACTGGCCAGTTTGCCCTTCAGCTGCGTGACCTGCTTTTCCAGCTCGCGGGTGCGTTCCTGCAGCTGCGCGACCTTGTCGGCCGCCTCGCCACGTCCGGCCCGCAGGCGGTCGGCGATCGCGTCGAGATAGCCGATCTGTTCGTCCACCCAGCGCAGTGCAACCTCGCCCGCGACGGCCTCGATGCGCCGGATGCCGGCGGCCACGCCGCCCTCGGAGGTGATGCGGAACAACCCGATATCGCCGGTACGGTCCACATGCGTGCCGCCACACAACTCTACCGAGGTACCGATCTTCAGCACCCGCACCTGATCACCGTATTTCTCCCCGAACAGCGCGACCGCCCCGGACTCCATCGCCGACTCGATGTCCATCACGCGGGTATCGGTGGCCTCGTTGGCCAGGATCTCGGCGTTCACCTGGGCCTCGATGGAGCGCAGCTGTTCGTCGGTCAGCGGTTCCATGTGGGTAAAGTCGAAACGCAGCCGGTCCGGATCCACCAGCGAGCCCTTCTGCTGCACGTGATCGCCCAGCTGGTCACGCAGGGCCTTGTGCAGCAGGTGGGTCGCCGAGTGATGGCGGCGGATGTTCTCGCGGCGCGGTCCTTCCACCGCGGCCTGCAGGGTCTGGCCCACCTCCAGCGTACCGGCGCGGACCTGGCCGACGTGGATATGCGCGGCACCCTGCTTGCGCGTATCGGAGACCTGGAAGCGCACGCCGGAGCCGCTGAGCGTGCCGACATCGCCCACCTGACCGCCGGACTCGCCGTAGAACGGCGTGCGGTCCAGCACCACCAGGCCCTCGGCCCCGACCTCGAGGCGGTCGACTGGCTCGCCGCTCTGGTACAGCGCGACCACGCGGCCCTCGTCGTCGACGGTCTCGTAGCCGGAGAACGCGGTCTCGGCATCGACCTGCGGCAGGCCGCCATCCTCCATGGAGAAGTGGCTGGCCGCGCGGGCGCGGGCACGCTGGTCGGCCATGGCCGATTCGAAGCCCTCCATGTCCAGTTCCAGGCCGCGCTCGCGCGCGATGTCGCCGGTCAGGTCCACCGGGAAACCGTAGGTGTCGTAAAGCAGGAAGATGGTCTCGCCGGGGATGACCGTGCCCTTCAGGTCGCGCAGGTCGTCCTCGAGGATCTTCATGCCCTTGTCGAGGGTCTCGAGGAACTTGCGCTCTTCCTTCTCCAGCACCTTCTCGACCTGGGCCTGTGCCTCGGCCAGTTCCGGGAAGGCCTCGCCCATTGCATGCACCAGATCGCCGACCATCTGGTAGAGGAACGCATCCTGGGCCCCCACCTTGAAGCCGTGGCGCGCGGCGCGGCGAATGATACGGCGCAGCACGTAGCCGCGCCCCTCGTTCGACGGCAGCACGCCATCGGTAATCAGGAAGGCGATGGAACGGATGTGGTCCGCGATCACGCGCAGCGACGCGGAGTCCTTCTCGCGGGCACCGGTCACCCGCGCGGCACCGGCGATCAGGTCCTGGAACAGGTCGATCTCGTAGTTGGAATGCACGCCCTGCAGCACGGCCGCCAGGCGCTCCAGGCCCATGCCGGTATCCACCGACGGGCGCGGCAGCGGGTTCAGGGTGCCATCCGCGTCGCGGTCGTATTGCATGAACACGAGGTTCCAGATCTCGATGTAGCGATCGCCGTCCTCGTCCGGGGAGCCGGGCGGACCGCCCGCGACCTCCGGACCGTGGTCGTAGAAGACCTCGGTACACGGGCCGCAGGGGCCGGTGTCGCCCATCTGCCAGAAGTTGTCGGAACCGCCATCGGGGTCGTCGCCGATGCGGATGATGCGCTCGGCCGGGACCTTGATCTCGTTCGCCCAGACGCTGTAGGCGTCGTCGTCGGTCTCGTAGACCGTGACCCACAGCTTCTCCGGCGGCAGACCGATGGTCTCGGTCAGGAACTGCCAGGCGTAGTGGATCGCATCGCGCTTGAAGTAATCGCCGAAGCTGAAGTTGCCCAGCATCTCGAAGAAGGTGTGGTGGCGCGCGGTGTAGCCGACATTCTCGAGGTCGTTGTGCTTGCCGCCCGCGCGCACACAGCGCTGCGTGGACACCGCCCGCGTGTACGGGCGCTTCTCGCGGCCCAGGAACACGTCCTTGAACTGCACCATGCCCGCGTTGGTAAACAACAGCGTGGGGTCATTGCCCGGCACGAGCGGGCTGGACGGCACGATCGTGTGCCCGTGGCCTTCAAAGAATTCGAGGAAACTCCGGCGAATGTCGGCGCTTTTCATGCGGTTCCGGTGAGCGTTGGGGTCAAACCCGGAATGCTATCACGCGAGCGCCCCACCCGCGTATTGCCGGGCCCGCCTTCCGGCCATGATGCAGGAGGCCAGCCCTCTGGCCGATCGAGCCTGTCCAGCGCCCCATCGCGCAGAGGGCTGCGCTCCTACAGGGGGCCACGGCGTCCTACGGGGTCTCGTCCTTCCAGGCGGCGAGGGCCTGGTGGGCGACGCCGCCGGGGAAGCCGCGCCCCGCCAGGTGGCGGAGCATGCGGGCCTCGTCCTCGCGGGTCTCGGGGGGGTGGCGGAAGTGGCGTTCGAGCTGTCCGCGCGCCTGGTCGACCCAGTCGATCTCCAGGGCCTCGATTGCGGTGTTGACGGTATCGTTGCCGATACCGTTGTGAGCAAGTTCGGCGCGGATGCGCTGCTCGCCGTAGCCCTGTTCGGTGCGGTGGCGGGCCATGAAATCCGCGTAACGGGTGTCGCTCAGGTAGTCGAGTTCCCGCGCGCGTTCCAGCGCGGCGTCGACCGCATCCCGCTCGAAGCCGCGCTCGGCCAGCTTGCGAGAAAGCTCCAGCGCGGAGTGTTCACGCCGGACCAGCAACCGCAGACCCGCCTCCAGCGCGGCCTCCGGGTCGGCCGGATCAGCCTTGCTCCTCGACCGGGGCATCGACCGGTTCTTCCTCGTCCGAGGCCTTCTTGCGCTTGGGCAGCAGGCGTTCGCGCAGGGTCTTTTCGACTTCCTCGGCGATATGCGGATTGTCCTTCAGGTACTGGCGGGCGTTTTCCTTGCCCTGGCCGATGCGCTCGCCGTTATAGCTGTACCAGGCGCCCGCCTTGTCGATCAGGCCTTCCTTCACGCCCATCTCGATGATCTCGCCGACCCGCGAGATGCCTTCGCCGTAGAGGATCTCGAAATAGGCCTCGCGGAACGGGGGCGCCATCTTGTTCTTGACGACCTTCACGCGGGTCTCGTTACCGATCACCTCGTCGCCCTTCTTGATCGCGCCGATGCGCCGGATGTCCATGCGCACGGAGGAGTAGAACTTGAGCGCGTTGCCGCCGGTGGTGGTCTCGGGGCTGCCGAACATCACGCCGATCTTCATGCGGATCTGGTTGATGAAGATGACCAGGGTGTTGGAACGCTTGATGTTGGCGGTCAGCTTGCGCAGGGCCTGCGACATCAGGCGCGCCTGCAGGCCGACGTGGGAGTCGCCCATCTCGCCCTCGATCTCGGCCTTGGGCGTGAGCGCGGCCACCGAGTCGACGATCACCACGTCCACCGCACCGGAGCGCACCAGCATGTCGGCGATCTCCAGCGCCTGCTCGCCGGTATCCGGCTGCGAGACCAGCAGGTCGTCGACGTTCACGCCCAGCTTCTCGGCGTAGGTCGGGTCCAGCGCGTGCTCGGCATCGACGAAAGCGGCGGTACCACCCGCCTTCTGCGCCTCGGCCACCACCTGCAGGGTCAGGGTCGTCTTGCCCGAGGACTCCGGGCCGTAGATCTCGACGACGCGCCCGCGCGGGACACCGCCGATCCCGAGGGCGATGTCCAGCGCCAGGGAACCCGTGGAGATCGCGGGGACGTCGACCGCCTCCTGATCGCCCATGCGCATCACCGCGCCCTTGCCGAATTGGCGTTCGATCTGCCCGAGTGCGGCGGTCAGGGCCTTCTTGCGATTCTCGTCCACGGTTTGCCTCCCGATACTTGCAGCGATGGTTTCCGACCCGTTGCGGGCCGGATACGGGGCCGCAGTATCCCACAGGGCGGGGAACGACCCAACCCGGGATCCTGCGCGGATCAATGCCGCGCGCGAAACCCGCCCCGAGCGGCGTCAGGCCGCCTCGTGGGCGAGCAGATCGCTCAGGGCGTGGAGCATGGACTGCAGGCGAACCTCGTGGCGTTCACCATCGAAATGACAGGTCTGAACCCGGGCGGGACCGCCGCGCGTCTGCCAGCCAAAGCAGACGGTGCCCACCGGCTTTTCGGGCGTCCCGCCGCCCGGCCCGGCGATGCCGGTGACCGAAAGCGCGTGATCCGCGTCGCAGCGGGCCAGCCCGCCCTCGACCATCGCGCGGGCCACGGCCTCGCTGACCGCACCGTGTTCCTCGATCAGTTCGGCCGGGACGCCGACCATCGCGGTCTTGGCGGCATTGGAGTACGCCACCCAGCCGCATTCGAACCATTGCGAGCTGCCCGGGATGTCGGTCATCGCCTGGGCAATACCGCCACCGGTACAGGACTCTACGGTACACAGACGCTCGCCCTTCGCCATCAGGCGCTCGCCCAGGTCGTACACCAGGGCCGACAGGCTGGGGGCGTCGGCCTCGCGGAGGGTCAGGAGGGTCGTGCTCGATTCGGCAGTCATAGCGCGATCATCCCTCCGGATCAAAGGCGACCGCAACCCGCCAGCCACCGCCTTCGGCGGCATCGCAGCGCACCACGCGGCCGTGGCGCTCCAGGCCCGCCAGGCGGCCGTCCGGGCTGGGCACCACCACGCTGACGTCGACCCCGGGATCGGTCTCGCGCTGGACCACAAACGCGCAGCCCGTGGCCGAAAGATCTTCCAGCTGCACGGACACGGACTCGCCACTGGAGCGCCAGGTCATGCGCGCCTCGGCATTCACCTGCATCCGTCTGTGATCGCGCCGGTCTTCTTCCCCGATCATGCTCGCCCCTCCCTGACGTCGCCTCGATTGCGCTGCCCCGAGTGTGGCACAACTGCCGGTACAGCCCCACCTGCCATGTGGCGCCCGGCATCCGTATACTGCGCGTTTGCCCGGATCGAGCGCAGCCGAACCGATGAGCACCGCCGAACCCCTTTCCGCCCACACCCCGATGATGCAGCAGTACCTCGGTATCAAGGCCGAGTACCCGGACACGCTGCTGCTCTACCGCATGGGCGACTTCTACGAGCTGTTCTACGACGACGCCGAACGCGCCGCCGGCCTGCTCGACATCACCCTGACCCGGCGCGGCGAATCCGCCGGGCAGCCGATCCCCATGGCCGGCATCCCGGTGCACACCCTGGAGAGCTACCTCTCGCGCCTGTTGAAGCTGGGCGAGAGCGTCGCCATCTGCGAGCAGACCGGCGCGGTCGGCGAGCAGAAGGGCCCGGTCAAGCGCGAGGTCGTGCGCATCGTCACCCCCGGCACGGTCACCGAGGAGGCCCTGTTGGAGGCGCGCAGCATCAACCGGATGGTCGCCGTATGCCCCGCCGGCTCGGCCGCGATCAAGGGCCGCAAGGAGGGCTACGGGATTGCCAGCCTGGAATTCGCCTCCGGCCAGTTCCGCCTGCTGGAGGTGCGCGACGCGACCGAACTGGCCGCCGAGCTGGCACGGCTGGACCCGGTGGAATGCCTGATCCCGGACCAGGCCGCGCCCATCCCCGGGATCGAGAGCCTCGCCCCGCAGCGCCACGCGGACTGGCATTTCGACGGTGTCTCCGCCCGCCGGGTCCTGACCACCCACTTTGGCACCCGGGATCTCTCCGGCTTTGGCTGCGATGGCCTGGACCTCGGCATCGCCGCGGCCGGCGCCCTGCTCGCCTACGTGCAGAACCGCTATCGCGGCGATCTGGCGCACATCACCGGCCTGGCGCACGAGCTGCGCAGCCAGATGCTGGTGCTGGACCCGGCCACCCGCCGCAACCTCGAGCTGACCCGCACCCTGGGCGGCGAACGCCACGGATCGCTGCTCGCCTTGCTGGACACCACCCGCTCGGCGATGGGCTCGCGCCGGCTGCTGCAGTGGCTGCACCAGCCGCTGCGTGACCGCGCGATCATCCACGAGCGCCAGACCGCGATCACCGCCCTGCTGGAATCGGGTGCCACCACGCCCCTGCGCGAGGCCCTGGCTGGAAGCGCGGATGTCGAACGCATCCTGTCGCGCATCGTCCTCGGCAGCGCCCGGCCGCGCGACCTGACCGCCCTGCTCGCGAGCCTCGAGCGCCTGCCGCCCCTGCACCAGGCCCTGACCCCGCTGGCCGCCAGCGCGGCATCCCTGCAGGCGCTGCACGACGCCCTGGCCCCGGAAGACGAGCTGAGCGCCACCCTGGCCGCCGCCCTGGTCGAGGAGCCACCGCTGCGCGTCACCGACGGCGGCATGATCCGCACCGGCTTCGATGCCGAACTGGACCGCCTGCGCGCACTGGAGCACGACGCCGACTCGTTCCTGCGCGAGATCGAGGCGCGCGAGCGCGAGGCCACCGGCATCCCCACGCTCAAGGTCGCCTACAACCGCGTGCACGGGTACTACATCGAGGTCTCGCGCACGCGCTCGGCCGAGCTGCCCGGGCGCTTCATGCGTCGCCAGACGCTGAAGAACGCCGAGCGCTACACCACCGAGGAACTCAAGCGCTTCGAGGACGAGATCCTCTCCGCCCGCGAGCAGGCGATGGCCCGCGAGCGTGCGCTGTTCGACGGCCTGATCACCGAACTCCAGGGCCGCGCCCCGCGCCTGCGCGCGATCGCGGACGCGCTCGCCGAGCTGGATGCCCTCGCCTGCCTGGCCGAGCGGGCCCAGCGGCTGGACTGGCACTGCCCGGAACTGGTGGAGAACCCCGGCATCCGCATCGAACAGGGTCGCCACCCAGTGGTGGAGGCCGGCCTCGATGCGCCCTTCGTCGCCAACGACACCGACCTGGATCCCGAAGAACGCCGCCTGCTCGTGATCACCGGCCCCAACATGGGCGGCAAGTCCACCTACATGCGCCAGACCGCGCTGATCGTACTGCTGGCCTGCATGGGCAGCTTCGTCCCGGCGGCGCGCGCGCAGATCGGACCGGTGGACCGTATCTTCACCCGCATCGGGGCCTCCGACGACCTGACCTCCGGGCGCTCCACCTTCATGGTGGAGATGACCGAGGCCGCGAATATCCTGCACAACGCCGGTCCCGAAAGCCTGGTGCTGATGGACGAGATCGGGCGCGGCACCAGCACCTTCGACGGGCTGGCGCTCGCGCTGGCCTGCGCCGAACGCCTGGCGCGCCACAACCGCGCGCTGACCCTGTTCGCCACGCATTACTTCGAGCTGACCGCGCTGGCCGAACGCGAAGCGGCCGTGGCCAACGTGCACACCGACGCCATGGAGCACGAACACAGCATCGTGTTCCTGCACCAGGTCCGCGAGGGGCCGGCCAACCAGAGCTACGGCCTGCAGGTCGCCCAGCTCGCCGGTGTTCCAGCCGACGTGCTGAAGCTTGCGCGCACCCACCTGCGCGAGCTGGAGGATCGTGCGGCCGCCGCCGACTCGCCCCAGCTCGGCCTGTTCACCCCCGCGCCACCCGAGGTGACGAGCGACCCGGAACCGCAAACGGCTCCGGAAGAACGCGCCCTGAAGGCGCTGTTCGACACCCTGGACCCCGACGATATGTCCCCGCGCGAGGCCCTGGACGCGCTGTACCGGATGAAGGAGGCCCTGCGCAACCCGGATTGAGGCGCTCGTTGCGCGGTCCCGAAGGGGCCGTGGCCATCACGTTCGGAACCATCGGAATTCCCCGAGGGGCCCAGCGTCGGGGGTGCTCCGAGAGATCGCCACGTCGCTTCGCTCCTCGCGATGACGGTTAAGGGGATGGCCGCGCCTTGCGATGAGGGGTTGAGGGGTGGGCATGCCTCGCGCCCAGTCATTGCGAGGCCCCGCGGGGGCCGCGGCAATCGGCCCGCCGCTGGCGCGCCCGCCGAATGTGGCCAGGGTTCGCCCGGGATTCCCGACAGCCGCAGGGGAGGCGTTACAATGCGGCGAAATCCTGCCGGCTGGCGGTGCCACGGCCGGTTCACGCTCGGCCAGGGCGGTCAGCGGAAACGACCGGTCACAAGACTGAATGAAAAGGGAGAAACACCATGACGTTCGTCGTTATCGATAACTGCATCAAGTGCAAGTACACCGACTGCGTCGAGGTCTGCCCGGTCGACTGCTTCCATGAAGGCCCGAACTTCCTGGCCATCGATCCGGACGAGTGCATCGACTGCACCCTGTGCGAACCGGAATGCCCGGCCGAAGCCATACTGCCAGAGGACGACGTGCCAGAGGATCAGATGCACTTCATAGAGCTGAACGCCGAACTCGCCCGCACCTGGCCGGTCATCACCTCGCGCAAGGACCCTCCGGAAGATGCCGAAGAATGGGACGGCGTCGAGAACAAGCTGCAGTACCTGGAGCGCTGAGACTCCACCCCAACATACCCTGCGGATCCCGAACCCCGGGCCGTCCGCGTAACCGCAGTACACCGGGCCGGCCCGCAGGGCCGCCCGGCGGCTGTGGTGCGATCCCCCGCCTCCACCAACCGCCACACCTGCCGCCGGGGTAATCGTCTCATCGGCCAGCCCGGGCGCCATGAACGGGCACGTAGCCATACGCCGATCTGCGATACCGCACGTCCTGGGCACTCGAAGCCTTGCGGCCCCAATACGCCTCTGCCCAGAACCAGTTGGACCCCGTTTGCCCATCTCGCGTGGATGCTGGGCGATGGTTGTCTCCCGGGAAGACAGCTTGCGTCCCGCGTGATTCTTTTCGGATTTCCGCCACTTACAGGCGGATCCGCAGGAGACCGATCATTTGTTGTTTCGCCAGCGGTACAGATCGCCCGCGACGGACATCCGAGGGGAATCCGCAAGGCCCTGATTAATCGAAGAATCCTCCATTTGGCCCGACGCCTGCTAACGGATTTGTCGTGGCCGCCAGGGCGGTTGCGTCATGGCGGCCACGACGCCTAGAGGCGTGTCGACACAACCCAAAGGAGATTCATCATGAGCTTCAAAAAGACACTTATCGCTTCCGCGATCGCACTCGCTTTCGGCCTGAGCTCCGGACTCGCGCTGGCCAATCCGACCAATACGGCGGAAGGCGAGGTGGGCGATCAGAATGCCACGGCCTCCTCGACCGCCGACAATGGCGGTTCCTCCGCCAACGAAAATTCGCTGGCAGTAACGGTCAATGACTCCGACCTGTCCAATAGCTCCGACAACAGCACCAGCGTGGCGGACTCGGGGAACACGACGGTCTCGGATTCGGGCAACGACAGTTCCGACAACAGTCTGAATGTGGCCGACTCGGGCAATGACAGCTCGGACAACAGTCTGAACATCGCCGATTCGGGCAACGACAACTCGGACAATAGCCTGAACGTCGCCGACTCCGGTAACGACAGTTCCGACAACAGCACCAGCATCGCGGATTCGGGGAACACCACGGTCTCGGACTCGGGGAATGACAGCTCCGATAACAGCCTGAACGTCGCCGACTCCGGTAACGACAACTCCGACAACAGCCTGAACGTATCGGACTCGGGCAACGATAACTCCGACAACAGCCTCAATGTGTCGGATTCGGGCAACGACAGCTCGGACAACAGCTCGGCCAGCGCCGACGACAACAGTGCCGCCGCCAACAATGGCTCCACCGCCAGCGTGACCCGCGATCAGAGCGACAACTCCGACAACAGCCTCGCGGTCATGGATTCCGGCAACAGCACGGCAACCGACAGCTTCAACACCATGCTGCAGGTCAACGCCGTGGTCAGCCAGAACGACCTGTCCGGTACGGTCACCGGGAACTACGTGGATATCGCCGAAGGGGCGCGCAGCACCGCGTACAACACGATCGGTTCCGATTCCTTCGTGTCCCCGGCTGGCATCACCCAGGTCTCGCAGAACAGCGGGGCCAACAGCCTGACGCAACAGCAGGTCTCGGTGCAGGCGCACTTGAACCTGGGCAACTAGTCCGTACGACGCGGCGGGTCTCCGGACCCGTCGCGCCTTGGTACTCCACTGGAGAATTCGGTCATGTTCCCTTCCCGAAAGCGCCCTCGATACCTCCTGCCCGCAATGCTGGGCGCACTGAGCCTAGTGGCGGGTACAGTCACCGCGGACGACGCCATCGAGAGACACGCCTCTCATGCACATCCATCCCAGCTGGACATACAGGCACTGGCACCTGTGGGCACGGATACCCTGAATGAGCAACGCGCCCGGCAGGGGGTCAGCAACGTGCAGCTGGGTCAGGTCCATTCCCAGATTGCCCTGCACGACAATGTCGTCGTGGGCGGCCATGGCGGTACCAACCTGATTGCCAACGGCGCCTTTGACAATGCCCGTGGATTCTCCACGATCATCCAGAACACCGGCCACAACGTGGCCATCCAGGAATCGATGATCGTGAACGTCACGATCAACCCCTGAATCATGGCCCGCCGGGGTCTTCGTCTGGCACTGGCCGCACTGCTACTGGCCCTGCAGGGCCCGCAGCCCCTGATGGCGCAGATGGGTGGCGCCCAGTTTCCGGGGGTCATCGGGAGCATGAACGTACCGGTCGACAGCATGAAGGCCCTGCGCTTCCGCTCGGTGGTGCCGCAGCAATACGACTTCAGCTGTGGATCCGCGGCGCTGGCGACCCTGCTGAGCTATCACTACGACCGTCCCACCGAGGAAACCACCACCTTCGACGGCATGTTCCGCCGCGGCGATCAGGATCTGATTCGTGCCCAGGGCTTCTCGCTCCTGGACATGAAGACCTACCTCGCCTCGGAGGCCCACCTTGCAGCAGATGGCTTCCGCATCGGCCTGGACGACCTTGAGGGGCTTGGCGTCCCCGCGATCGCGATGATCGAGACGCGAGGATACCGGCATTTCGTGGTCATCAAGGGGCTGCGCGATGGCGAAGTGCTGGTCGGAGATCCGGCCCTGGGACTCAAGAGCTATCGTCGCCCCGAGTTCGAGTCGGTCCAGGTCAACGACATCCTGTTCGTCATTCGCGAAGACGTGGAGCGTGCCCGCGCAAGCTTCAACGCCCCGCAAACGTGGGCGGCCATCACCCGGGCGCCCGTCGGCGAGGGTGTGGTGCGGCACGACCTCGGCCGATTCACCCTCAACCTCCCGCGAGCCCGAGAATGGTGATGCCTGCGACAACCACGAACCGAACGGGCTTCGCCGAACCGCATGCTCCGCGGACGGGTCAGAGGCGCAGGTACTTGCGAGTGGTGCTGTGCTTCATACTGGCCGCCCTGCCCGCCACCGGATTCGCCCTGGACAGCCTCCCCGGCGCACAGGACCCGCGCGTGGTCCCCGATACGATCCTGGCCGAACAGCGTGGCGGCTTCTTTGGCCGCGACGGCCTGCAAATCGCGATCGGGCTGGACCAGATCACCTCCCTGAACGGCGAGACCCTGCACCAGACCACGCTGCTCCCGATCGGCCCCCTGAACCAGGCGGCGAGCCATGCCCACACGGCCAGTCGCATCATGATCCGCAGTGGACCGGATGCATTTCCGCCGCGGGCGCTGGTCACCGATTCGCTGGACGGCACGGGCTGGGTCACGACCATTCAGAATCAACTGGACGGCCAGGCGATCCACCACCAGACGATCATGCAACTGGAACTGCGCAACCTGCAAATGCCGCGCAGTGACCTCGGGCGAGCCCTGAATCAGCAGCTTCTGGACGGCGGCCGCGGCTGGTAGTAACACCCGCCACAACCGCCCCTGCCACGCCCCTCAGAAACGCATCGGAACCCGTACCGTCATCTGGACGTCGGGCGCCGATTCCGTTACCCCGACACCGAGGGAGAAGTTCAGGCTGGTGCGTTCGCTCAGACGGTGCGACACCCCCCACAGCAGAGTCCCCACCTGGCGTCGTCCGAACACCGGCTCCAGCCCCGGATCGTTCTCCACGCGGGTACGAAACACCACGCTGTGGTCGTAGCCCAAGCTCATCGAGGTACGATCGTTCAGGCTGATGGCCATCCCGAGGCTGGCCCCGAAGGCATCCCCGGGATCGACCGTGCCGTAATCCGGCCCCACGTCGCGCTCGATGTTCCACAGGTAGCTGACGTTCGCGAACAGTACCGCAGGATCGGTCGGATAGATCATGGTCACGCTGGGCTGCACCGCCCAGAACCCGGAACCGGTTGGCTGTTCCAGGAAGATCTCGCCGAGACGATTGCCATCCTCGTCCACAATCCGGCGCCGATCCACCGAGAACGGGTCGGTCCCGGTGCGGCTCTTGGCCTTCAGGTTGCCGATAAAGAACGGTCGTCCTCGGTCCGCCGTGTTGAACTGATAGGACAATCCGAACTCGATATCGCCGAGACCACTGCCCGTGGACCCGGTGACCCGCTCCAGCTCGGTCCCCTCCAGGATGTCACGCCGCCGCACCTGCTGCTCGCGGTAGACCCAGGGGATCTTCAGCCCGACCTCCAGTCGGTCGGTGAGCCCGTACCGCAATGCCACCGCCGCCGTCAGGGTATCCCGCTCCGTCTCGCTGACATCGATCAGCCCGATCGCCAGGGCCGGGATAATCGTGAAGCCCTCGATCGAGACATCCAGCGCGCTGCTGTGCACGTAGGACAGCGAGGGCTCGATCACCCATTGCCCCTGCGGCGTCAGCATGCCGCGCTCCTCGAAAACCGTGACCTGTGGCCCGGTGTCGCGCGGTGCATCACCGACCGCCTCGCGACCCTCCTGCGCAACCACCGTGGCCGAAAATCCCAGCAACAACGGGCCGACCATCAGCCCCGCCCCCCTCCTCCCGATCCAAGTCCCGTCCACGGTCATTCTCCCGGCCCCGCAAGGGGGCAACGAATACAGGAACCCACAGCCCGGTCACGCCGACCGGGCCTTGCGCGTCCCCCATCGGACCGCCTCCACGACACCAAACCGCCGGTTCAGTGCTTCTGTGGCCGCACCCCGTACTTGTCGAGCAAGCGATAAAGCGTCACTCGCCCCACTCCCAGTTGGCGTGCGGCACGCGACACGTTGTTGTCGCACTGCCCCAGCGCCCGTATGACCGTCTCGCGTTCCGCGCGGTCGCGCGCCTGCGCCAGCGTCTCCTGGCTGTCATCCCGCTCCTGCGCCGGGAATCCCAGATCCTCCGGCCGTATCAGGCGTCCCTCCGCCATGGTCACGGCCCGCTGGATGCGATTGACCAGTTCACGGACATTGCCCGGCCAGCGATGGCCATGGAGCGCCCGGACCGCTGCCTGGGTGAAGCCGCGCAGGCGCGGGTTCTGGCACCGGAAACGCTCGAAATAGAACTGCGCGAGCGCCATCAAGTCGCTCCCGCGATCGCGCAGGGGCGGCACATCGAGCTGAATCACGTTCAGGCGGTAGTAGAGATCCTCGCGGAAACGCCCCGCCTCGACGGCGCGGAACAGATTCATGTGGGTGGCCGCCAGCACCCGCACATCGACCTGGATGGGCTGCAGGCCACCCACACGCACCAGCGTCCCCTCCTGCAGGAAGCGCAGCAGGTTCACCTGAAGCTCGAGGCCCAGATCCCCGATCTCGTCCAGCAGCAGCGTCCCGTCATGAGCCAGTTCCAGCTGCCCGATCTTGCGCCGCGTCGCGCCGGTAAAGGCCCCCGCCTCGTGCCCGAACAGTTCGGACTGGATCAGCGGTGCCGGCAGCGCCCCGCAGTTGACCGCCACAAACGGACCGTCAGCGCGGCGCGACAGACGATGTACCGTCCGCGCCGCCAGTTCCTTCCCGGTCCCGCTCTCCCCGAGGAACAGGACCGGCGCTTCCGAACCGGCCACGCGCGTGAGCTGCCGCGCCAGGGACTGCATGGGGGCGCTGTGGCCAATAATCGGGCGTCCCTCGGCGGGCGACGGGACCATCGCGGTGTGCTCGGACGGGGTCTCCAGCACGGCCATGCCACAGGCACGGCCCAGCGTGACCTCCAGACGGGCCTGATCCAGCGGCAGGGTATGGAAGTCATAGCAGTTATCGCGGATCAGGTCGCGCAATGCGGGACTCGGCAGCAACCCCGGATGGACCAGCGCAATCCATTTGACATGCTGGTGGGCATTCACGAAGTCAATCAACTGCGACGGCAGGGGATGATCGAGATCCAGCAGACCCACCCGGACCCCGTCGAGGTCGGGCCAGGCGCGCGCCAGCGGGAAGCTCAGGCGGCGCAATCGCCAGGCACCCGAAAGGCGCAGCACGGACTCGCGGGCATGCCCACCGGCATCCAGCCAGGCCACCTCGCGGGGTGCACCCGTGGAGCAGGCCCGGAACACCTCCGCACCGAAGCCGGCCTGCGCGCCAGCCGAATCGACAATTCCGCTGGGCAGCGCAGGCCACAAGGCCCCGTTGATCTTTCCTGATCCGGACATGCTCTTCCCCGTCTGTCCGAAGAAATCCCTGGCGCCCCAGGTCCCGGGTGACGCTTTTCACCTTTTGGAGTATAGGCCGCTTCCGTCAAAAATCCGTTTCCAGGGATGACAAAAATGCTACACAGGCAGGGTACTGTCGGATTAATGACACCAAGGGGTCGCCGGGGCGATCGGCGGCGCATGAGGACCGACGCCGCCAGCGGGTCCGCCGGGCTCACATCAAGCCAGTGCCGGAGGGCCCGCCGTACTCAGGAAGCAGCCGAAGGATCGGGGAACAGGTAGCGGGGAATCCACCACAGGTACAGCGCCATGCCGACCAGTTCGACCAGGGACTGGAACACCACCACGACCACCGCGAGCTCCAGGCCCTGCGGCAGGGCCAGCGCGATCGGGAGCACCACGAAGGAATTGCGCGAGCCGAGGCTGAACGCCAGCACCCGCCCCTGCGCCACCGGCAGGTCGAACCCCCGGGCCAGCGCCCGCGCCAGCAGGGCCGCAACCACCAGAAAACCGGCAAAGATCAGCAGCAGCGGCAACAGCACGCCGACTCCGTCGAGCACCGTCGTAACCTGCGAGGCCGCGATAACGAACACCACCCCGGCCAGCAGCGGGACTGGCAGCCAGGCCAGGCCCGCGATCAGACGACCGCGCCCGGGATCATCGTCGGCCCAGCGCTCAGTCAGATACGCCAGAATCAGCGGGACCAGGATCAGGCCGGCAAAGGCCTTCAGCACGTCTCCGCCGGCCAGCACCAGGGTGAACTCGCCACCGAAGAGCCACCACAGATACAGCGGCAACAGGGAAAGCTGCAGCAACAGCGAAAGGGGAGAAAAGGCGATCGCCCGGCGCGTGTCACCCCCACCCAGATGGGTGAAAGTGATGAACCAGTCGGTGCACGGCACCAGCAGCACCAGCGCGATACCCAGCAGGACCGCCGGACCGCCCGGCGCGACCTGAAGGATCGCCCAGACCAGCAGCGGGATCACCACGAAGTTGCCGATCACCGCCGCCGCCAGCAAGCGCGGCTCGCGAAACGCCGCGCCCAGATGGTTTAGCGGCGTCTGCGTGAACGTGGCGTACAGCAGCAGCCCCAGCACCGGCCAGAGCACGGCATCCAGCATCGCCCCGAACTCCGGCGCGGACAGGCCCAGGCCGAGCCCCAGGGCAATCGCCACCAGGTAGATCAGTACCTGGTATTGCTCCAGCCGCTCGCGCATTCGCCAACGCCGCTCAAGGGCGGCGCACAAGAACTACCAGAGCCAGGTCTCGGGCTGCTCGATGGCGCGGTTGTCGTTGTTGGCCAGCAGGCCCTTGATGCAGCGCACCAGCAGCCAGATGATCAGAGCCAGGAAGATCAGGAAGCCGATGCCGATCGGCGTCGTGATGACCCCGAGCACAGCAAACAACAGCCCGATCCAGAACGTGCGGATCTGGTAGGTGAAGTGGGAGACGCTGACGGTATCGGCCTCGCCGCGCTTGATATAGGCGATGATCAGGCCGGCGATGGCGGTCAGCGCGGTCAGGAAGCTGACCAGATACAGCACGTAGACCACGGTGACCATGGTGACGTCCTTGCGCGGGCCGAGCGTGGGCTCGCTCACGTCGCTGCGCACAACTTCCGGTTTCGGATCTTCGGACACTTCGCACCTCCTGTGGCGTGAATGACGGGGCCCAACTTATCAGACTCGCCCGATGCCTATCCGGGCCCGCCCAGCACGATGAGCAGGATACCGACAAGGGCAAAGAAGAACCCGCCCAGTTGCACCCGTGACATGCGCTCGGCCTGGAACAATCGCGCCATCAGCGCCGTCGGCGCCGGGGACAGCGCCCCGGCCACCGCGATGATCGACAACAGGCCCATGCGCACCGCGACCACGAAGGCCAGAGTGGCCGCCGCCTGTAACAGACCTGCCAGCGACAGCAACACCAGGGTCGAGCGGTTCATCCCCAGCTGCGGACGGCGGATCAGCATCACCACCAGAAGGGCCAGGGCACCCACTGCCGAGGTCGCGACTACCGGCCACAGCGGCGAGCCAACCTCGGCCTCGTTGAGGAACACGAATATCAGACCGAAGCAGGCCCCCGCGATCACCGCGTCGAGCAGGCCACGAACCGGATGCTCCCCCCTCGCCAGCGCCATCAGGCCACGTACCGGTTCATCCAGGTTGCGCGGACTCGCCTTGCGCGCCCCGCCAGATATCATCCCGATCGCGATCACGATCGCGGCGATCCCGAGCAACGCCAGCAGCCCCGGCTGTTCACCCAGCGCGAGTCCGACCAACAGCGGCACCAGCGCCGAGATCACCCCGGTCACCGCAGCGACTAGCCCCATCGAACCCTGGGCCAGGCCGTGGTAATACGCCAGCAGGCCCAGCGCCAGAGCAAGCCCCGCGGCCCCACCCCAGATCAAGGCCTGCGCTCCAGGCAGCCCCGCCAGCGGAAGGGCGATCACCAACAGAGCCGCGGTCGCAAGGATCTGCGAATAGCAGGCCACCACCAGCGCCGGAATGCGTCGCGAGGCCAGCCCGCCGAAGAAATCGCCGGCGCCAAACCCCAGGGCCGTCAGCAGGCCCAGAAAGAACGCCAACTCAGATCCTGCCGCGGTTCGAACCCATCATGCGCGAGCTTACTCGTGCGCGCCGTCGAGCATGTCCTTCAGGGCCTCTTCGCTACCGGCATGGCCGACGCCGGTCACCACACCCTCGGTGTCCAGCAGGATCACGGTCACCTGCTCGCGCTCATGCGGCAGGAAGCCGGCATCGGCCGCGCTGGAGGTCACCACGATGGAATAGTCCCGCGCCTGCATGCGCGGCAGGACCACGTTCTGCATCGGCTGCGGCGGCATCTCGTGGATGTCGGCGATGTAGACGATCCCCTCGCGCTCGGCGGGGCTCATCTCGCTCAGGACCGCGTTGGCGACGCCGGCCGGGGCCGCCTCGACGGTCTTCAGGATCACGCGGGCATTGCCCGGCAGCTCGACCGGGTTCCCGTGCTGGTCATTCAGGGTGCGCTCGGGAAACGGCTGACCCTCGGCGAACTCGGGCTCCGGACCGCCCCCGGACATGCAGCCGGCCACCAGCCCGACGGTGAGCAGCAGGGCGGCGGGCAGAAGGGATCGGGCAACAAGCGACATGGCAGTTCTCCTGCGGATCGAGACATGGGATCGAAACACACGCGGGTGTGCGCGACAGCGGCGCCGATGGTAACGCATCGAGTGCGTCAGTAGACTGCAACGACCTCCACGACCGACACCTGCATGCTGTATTCGCTGATCAAGCTGCTGCGCCCGCACCAGTACATCAAGAACGGGTTTGTGTTCCTCGGCGTGGTGTTCGCGCACGAATGGGGCGAGCCCGGCACCGTGCTCGCAGCCAGCACCACCTTTCTCGCATTCTGCGCGATTGCCAGCGCGGTGTACGTACTGAACGACATCGTCGATGTCGAGGCCGACCGCCGCCACCCGACCAAGCGCGAGCGGCCGATCGCCAGTGGCGCGATCCCGGTATCCACCGCCTGGGCAATCTTTGCCACGGCAGTGATTATCGCGCTGGTCCTCGCGGCGATGGTCAGCACCTGGGTGATCGCGCTGATCCTGACCTACCTGGTGCTGAACGTGGCCTATTCCTGGTCGCTCAAGCACATCGTGATCCTCGACGTGTTCAGCATCGCCGCCGGCTTCATGCTGCGCATCCTGGCCGGCACCCTGGGCCTGGGGATCGAGCCCTCGCAGTGGCTGCTGCTGTGCGGCCTGATGCTGACGCTGTTCCTGGGCTTCGCCAAGCGCCGCGCCGAGCTGGCCGATGACCGCATCGAGCGCAGCGAAACGACCGAGGGGCCGCGGCGCGTGCTCGATGACTACAGCGTGAGCCTGCTGGACCAGTTCATCTCCATCAGCGCCGCCTGCACCGTGCTCGCCTACGGGCTCTACACCGTCAGCGCGCAGACCATCGCACTGCACGGCACCGACGGGCTGATCTACACCCTGCCGTTCGTGATCTACGGCATCTTCCGCTACCTGTTCCTCCTGCACGCCCGCGGCGGCGGCAACGACACCTCGCGCGACCTGGTCACCGACCCCCACCTGCTGGCCACCGTCGCGGTGTGGCTGGGGGTCACCATCCTCGTGCTCGCATGAGCGCGGTACATCTCTCGGGCTGGCGCCTGCGCGCGGTGGTGCTCTCGATCATCGTCGCCGTTGCGCTGTATCTCGGGGTCGCCCTGTGGGCCGGGGCGGACGAGGTGTGGCGCGCCCTGAAGCTGGTGGGCATCGGCGGACTCCTGCTGGCGCTGGGCCTGTCACTGGTGAACTACAGCCTGCGCTTCACCCGCTGGCAGTTGTACCTGCGCACCCTCGGCCATGCCGTCCCGGCCCGCGCCAGCCTGCATATCTACGTGGCCGGGTTTGCCCTGACCACCACCCCGGGCAAGGCCGGCGAGGCCCTGCGCGGCGTGCTCCTGAAGCGCCGCCGGGTGCCCTACCCGGACAGCTTCGCCGCGTTCGTCTCCGAACGCCTGTCCGACCTGATCGCGGTGGTGCTGCTGTCCATGCTGGGCCTGACGCTGGTCGCACAGGGCACCTGGCTGATCCTGGTCGGCGCGGCCTGCATCCTCGCTGCACTGGTGGTGCTCGCCTGGCGCCGGCCGCTGGTGTGGCTGCAGACCCTGAGCGACCGGCCCGGCCGGCGCCTGTGGCGCACCCTGCACCACCTGGTCACTGTGCTGCTGCAGGCGCGGCGCTGTCACCGCCCCGCCCTGCTGGCCGGCGCAACGACCCTCAGCGTGATCGCCTGGAGCGCGGAGTCCCTGGCCTTCTGGTGGATCCTCAACTCCATGGGCTTCGAGGCCGGCTTCGCCTTTGCCGCCTTCGTCTTCGCCCTGGCCATGCTGGCCGGCGCGCTGAGCTTCCTGCCAGGGGGACTGGGCGGCACCGAGGCGGTGATGGTCGCCCTGCTGCTGTGGGCCGACATGCCGCCAGCCGACGCGGTCGCGGCGACGATGCTGATCCGCTTCACCACCCTGTGGTTCGCGGTGATCCTCGGCCTGATCGCGCTCGCTACCAACCCCGAGGCCCACGGCCGCGAACACCCGGACGAGCACCATGCGTAGGCGCCTCGCTCTCACCACGTCATGGCGAAGCCCTGTAGGAGGCCAGCCCCCTGGCCGATGGGGTGCAACCAATGCCCCAATCGCCCGGAGGGCCGGGCTCCTACAGGTTCGAAGCCACAGAGCCGCAGGGTCCGCAAGATTCTCCTGGTGCCATCCCGACATCGTCGTGCGCAACCGACATTCCACAACCCCGTCATTGCGAGGCCCCGCAGGGGCCGGGGTACAAAAGCGCGTAGCGCGTCGAACGGCCGCAGGCCGGCCCGAAGGGCGAGTGCAGCGAGTTATCCCCCGATGCCGGGAACAGCTTCTGGAGATTGCCGCGGCCCCTGCGGGGCCTCGCAATGACGGGTACGGGAAAGGCGCCGGAGGCCTTGCATGACCGCCAGCTGGAACCGTATCCCGCGGGTCGAACACGCCGCCGAGGTCGCGCTGGGCTGGCGCGGTCGGGCCTTGCCCGATGTGCCGCGGCCTGTGCTCGCCCACGGCCTGGGGCGCAGCTATGGGGATGTCTGCCTGAACCCGGAGGCCTCGCTGCTGCACACCCCGGGGCTGGATCGCTTCGTGGCCTTCGACGCGGCCACCGGAGAGCTCACCGCCGAGGCCGGGGTATCGCTGGATGCGCTGCTGCGCTTCGCGGTGCCGCGCGGCTGGTTTCCGCCAGTGGTGCCGGGCACGCGCTTTGTGACCCTCGGCGGCGCGGTCGCCAATGACGTGCACGGCAAGAACCATCACCAGGCCGGCAGCTTCGGCGACCACGTGCGGGCCCTGACCCTGCGCCGTTCCGACGGTCAAGTGCTGGAGGTCACTCCCGAGAACACTCCCGAATGGTTCGCCGCGACCGTCGGCGGCCTGGGCCTGACCGGCCTGATCGAGACCGTGACGCTGCAGCTGAGCCCGGTCCGCAGCGCCTGGATGCGCGCCTGGTCGCAGCGCTTCGAGTCTCTGGAGGCGTTCTGGGAGCTGAATGCGCAGGCCGAGCGCGAGTGGCCCTACACCGTCGCCTGGATCGACTGCCTGAACCCGGGAGCGGGCGGCCGGGTCGGTCGCGGCATCTACAGCGGCGGGCGCCATGCGACCACCGCGCCGCGCAAGGACGCCTGGCACGAACGCCGCCGCAGCATCCCGCTGGACCCGCCGGTGTCGCTGGTCAACCGTCTGACCCTGCGGGCGTTCAACCACCTCTATTACCGCCAGCCGGTGCATGCCACGCCGCGCGCGGTCCACCACCGGCCCTGGCTGTTCCCGCTGGACGCCATCCGGCACTGGAACCGGATCTACGGTCACAACGGGTTCTACCAGTACCAGTGCGTGCTGCCGCCGGCGGCTTCAAAGGACGGCGTGCAGGCCCTGCTGGATGCCATCGCCGCCAGTGGCCAGGGGTCGTTCCTCGCGGTGCTCAAGACCTTCGGCGACCGCGCCGCGCCGGGCCTGCTGTCCTTCCCGCGCCCGGGTGCCACGCTCGCGCTGGACTTCCCGGAAAAGGGCCGCGACACCGAACGCCTGTTCGCGCGCCTGGACGCGATCGTGCAGGAGGCCGGCGGTGCCCTGTACCCTGCGAAGGACGCACGCATGCCGGCCGACGTCTTCCGCCAGGGGTTCCCCCGCTGGGAGGCCTTCGCCGCGTATGTGGACCCCGAATTCTCCTCCGGCTTCTGGCGCAGGGTGACTGCATGAACCCGATGAAAAACGTTGTCCTCTTTGGTGCCACCTCGGCCATTGCCTCCGCAGTGGCGCGGGAACTGGTGGACACCGGTGCCCGACTCTTCTGCGTGGCCCGCGACGGCGAGGCCCTGGAGGCCCTGCTGGCCGACCTGCGGGTGCGCGCCGACGACCCGGACGGCACCCGCATCCTCGGCGCCACGGCCGATCTCGCGGACACCGACGGCCACGCGGCGATCTGGCAACAGGCGCAGGAGGCCCTGGGCGAGGTGGACAGCGTGCTGCTGGCCTGGGGCACCCTGCCCGACCAGGCGGCCTGCAACGCCTCGGTGGACGAGACCCTGCAAGCGATCCACGTGAACGGCACCAGCGCCATCGCCCTGCTTGCCCGCATCGCGCCGGACTTCGAGGCCCGCGGCCGGGGCGTGATCGCCGCCATCGGCTCGGTCGCCGGCGACCGCGGGCGCCAGAGCAACTACGCCTATGGCACGGCGAAGGGCATGCTTGCGATCTACCTGCAGGGTTTGCGCAACCGGCTGTTCTTCAGCGGCGTGGACGTGGTCACGCTCAAGCCCGGCTTCGTGCGCACCCCGATGACCGAGGGCTTCAACCGCGCCGGCGCCCTGTGGGCCGAACCGGAAACGGTCGCCCGGGGCATCGTCCGCGCCATGCGCCGTGGCCGCGACGTGGCCTACCTGCCCGGCAAGTGGTGGGTCATCATGACCATCATCCGCCTGATCCCCGAATACCTGTTCAAGCGCCTCAAACTCTAGGGAAACACTGATCCATGTACACACTCGCGTTGGAACCCCAGGTTTTCCGAGACAAGGCGCGGTGCGCAGCCGGTAGTAGTTCTACCGGCCCGTTTTTGATGATTTCGCGCCGCAACGCAGGATCGGGGAACCTGGGGTGCCAACCCCACAAGCGATTGAATGCAGGGGCTCGGCCGCTTTTGCGTGGGAACGGCGTTGCGGTTCCCTTGTGCAGAATGACTGCACGGCAGTCACCGCGCCTTGTTCGCACGCAAAAGCGACTCGAGCGCGAGCGTGTACATGGATCAGTGTTTCCCTAGCCATGTCCGCCCCCACCCGGCCCGGCCCCGCGCGGCAGATCGTGCTGTTCGACTTTGATGGCACCCTGACCCGGCGCGACAGCCTGTTCCCCTTCCTGCGCCACGCACTGGGGACAGTGGAATTCCTGCGCCGCCTGCCGGACTGCCTCCCCGCCCTGACCGGCCTGGCGCTGAAGCGCCTCTCCAACCAGGACGCGAAGGAGGCCGTGCTGACCCGCATGCTGGCCGGCGAGACCCTCGCCCACCTGCAGGCCAAGGGCCGCGAGTTCGCCGAGGGCCGCCTGGACCGTCTGCTGCGCCCGGCGGGCATGCGCGCGCTCCAGGCCCACCAGGCTGCGGGCCATGACTGCGTGCTGGTGTCCGCCTCGCTGGATCTCTGGCTGCAGCCCTGGGCCGAGCGCCACGGCCTTGCCGGCGTAGTCAGCTCGCGCCTGGCGGTCGATGACAGCGAACGCGTGACCGGGCGCCTCGACGGTACCAACTGCCGGGGCGCGGCCAAGCCGGCCGCCATCGCCGCCTGGCGCGCGACGCTGCCCCCGGAAGAGCCGGTGGACCTGGTCGCGGCCTACGGCGACAGGGACGCCGACCAGCCGATGCTGGAGCTGGCTCGCAGCGGCTACCGGCTGCGTCGGGGCCGTTTCCGGCGTGTCCACGGGCCCGCCCTCGAGGGCGCCCCCGAGTGAACACGGCGACCCCCTCCTGGCCCTGGCTCGCCCGTCACTACGGCGCGATCCTGCTGGCCGTGCTGCTGGTCAAGATCGGCATGGCCTGGGCCCTGCCGATCACCGGCGACGAGGCCTACTTCCTGATCTGGGGCCACAACCCGGATCTCGGCTATTACGACCACCCCCCGATGATCGGCTGGGGGCTGACCGCGGTGCTGGCGCTGACCGAGCACCCGCTGGCGATCCGCGCGCTGGGCATCTTCGCCTCCATGGCCCCGGCGCTTGCGGTCTTTCTCTGGTGGCGACATACCGATCCGGTCCGGGCGCGCCTGGTCTCGCTGCTGGCGCTGTTCATGCCGCTGTTCTTCATCGCGGTCATTACCGCAACGGACACCCCGCTGATCCTGTTCGCCCTGCTCGCCACCGGCCTCGCCTGGCGGGCGCTGCGCACCGGGCGCGCGGCCTATTTCCTGCTCGCCGGGCTGGCCCTGGGGCTGGCGTTCCTGTCCAAGTACTTCGCGGTGCTCCTGGGCATCGCGCTGGGGCTGCACATCCTGCTGTTCGCGCGGCAGCACTGGCGCGGCCTCCTGCTGATCCTCCTCGGCGTGGTGCCGGCGGTGGCGCTCAATCTGTACTGGAATTGGGGCAACTGCTGGTACAACGTGATGTTCAACATCGTGAACCGGCACGGCGACGGCGGCTTCGACCCCGGCAACTGGCTCACCTACGCGATCCTGCTCGTCTACCTGTTCACGCCCTGGCTGCTGTGGTTCTACGCCCGCCAGTGGCGCGCCCTGGCCGCCGGCATCCGCGAGCACCAGCTGGGCGTGTTCCTCTCCGCCGGGCTGATCCCGCTGATCCTGTTTGCCCTCCTCGCCCCGTTCAAGAGCATCGGGCTGCACTGGCTCGCCGCCTTCGCGCCCTTCCTGCTGCTGCCCGCGCTGTTCCTGGCCCGACGCTCGCTGACGCTCGGCGTCTGGCTCTCCGGGGCCCTCGCGGTGCTGCACGCCGTCGCGATCCTGACCCTCGCGCTGATGCCGGTGGAATGGCTGAAGGGCCAGGACCGCTACGCCGACGCCGTGTTCTACCTGGCCCCGGAATCGGTGGCCGGGGTGGTGGGCGAATACGACGCGGACTGGCACGTCTTCACCCGCAGCTACTCGCGCTCCGCGGTACTGGGCTACTACGCCGGCCGCGAGGTCGGCGTGTTCGGGCCCGGCTCGCACTATGGCCGCCAGGACGACCTGCTGACCGACTTCCGCGCCCTGGACGGCGCCAACCTGCTCTACGTCCCCACCCGCGGCGAGCTGGACCCGGCGCATGTGGAGCCCTTCTTCGACGAGGTGCGCGTGCGCGAAGTCACCATCCGCGGCGTCGACTGGACCCTCGCCGAAGGCCGCGGCTTCAACTACGCCGCCTACCACGACCAGGTCTTGCAGCCGGTGCTCGCGCGCTACTACGACTTCCCGGACTGGCTGCCCGAGGGCCGCTGCGCCTTCACCGACCGCTACACGAACCGGGAATAAGACCCTGCGTTGACCAGGGAATCGTCCCCCCGGATACTGTTGTCCGTGAGCCATCGACTTCATCCAGGGAGGGGCGAGCGATGATCGCACCCGGAGCGGCGATCCCTGCCCGCCAGCGTAGAGCGAGCGCACGCACCCGCTGGCGCTGTGGTCTCGCCGTGCTCGTTCTGCTGCTGCCGCTGTTGCTGCTCGGCTGTGGTGGCTCCCAGGAGACCCCGCTGCGAGTGGCCACCATCGAGTGGATCGGCTACCAGCCCCTCCACCTGGCCGCCTCCGAGGGCAGGCTTCCCAGCGACGAGATTCGCCTCGCCCGCTTCAGCTCGAACGTGGAGTCCCTGCGCGCCTTTCGCAACGGCAATGTCGACGCCGCCGCCCTGACCCTGGACGAGGCTTTGCTGCTGCGCGCCGAGGGCCACGATATCCGCGTCATCCTGCTGCTGGACTATTCCCATGGCGGCGACACCATCCTGGCGCAGCCGGGCATCACCCGCATGGCCGACCTGGAGGGCCGCCGCATCGGGGTCGAGAATGATGCCGCCACCGCCTACCTGCTCGCTCGCGGCCTGGACCACGGCGGCATCGACCGCGAGAGAGTCAATATCGTGCGCGTAGATGCGGGGCGCCACGAGGAGGCCTTCCACGGCGGAGAGGTCGACGCCCTGGCGACCTTCGAGCCGATCCGCACCCGGCTGCTGAATGCCGGTGCCGAGGAGCTGTTCGACAGCACCCGGATCCCGGGCGAGATTATCGATGTCCTGGTGATCCAGCGCCAAGCGCTCGACGACCACCCGCGACATCTCCGGCAGCTGGTGGATGCCTGGTTTGGAACGCTCGAATATCTGCATACCGACCCGGAACCCGCAAAGGCCGCCATGGCCCGGTACAGCGACCTCAGCGCGGAGGAACTGGCGGGTGCACTGGCCGGGGTCCGCTTTCCCTCGCGCGCGGAAAACTGCACAGCCCTGGCCGACGACGGTGAATCCCTGCGCACCAGCAGCAAGCGCCTGGCCACCCTGATGCAGCAGCAGGGCCTGCTGGAGCGCGAGGTGGAGCTGGAACGACTGTTCGATGACCGCATTCTGCAGGCGGCGGGCTGCCCGCCATCGGAAGACGGCTGATGTGGCAGGGCCTGTTCCGCTATCCGATCAACACCACGCTGCCGCTTTTCCTGCTGGTGGTGGCACTCGTCCTCGGCACCCTCTACACCCTGACCCTGATCCACAACCAGCAGCGCGGCATCCTCGAGAACGCCGAACGCGAACTGGCGACCGAGATCAGCCGCATGCAGCGCATCGTCCAGAACCACCTGGCAGACAACGGCACGCAGGCCATTCAGGACGAGATCGCGGCGCTCAATGTCGATATCCGGGTCCGCCTGGCCGGGGTGGTCGATGAACGCGAGCACTACCTCGCCGCCCTGAATCGCGGCATGCGCGAACGCCCGCTCGCGGAGACCCTGGACGCCGAACCCATGGCCGCGCTGGCCGACCCGCTGCGCACTCTGCTGACCGACGCCCGCGACCGCCGCGCCGCCAAGGTGCGCCATGTCGCGGGCGAGAACACCCTGATCGCGGTGGCGCCGCTGCAGTTCACCGGGCCTCTGGTGGACCTGGGGCGCAGCCCCTCGGGCGCGGTCATCCTCGCATGGGATCTGTCGCTGCCTTTCCGGCAGGCGCGCACCGCGGCCCTGAACTCGGCGCTGCTGCTCGCGCCGATCCTTATCGCAGCACTCGCCGCGCTGTGGTGGTTGATCTACCAGGCACTGGGGCGGCGCCTGAGCCGCCTGAGCCGGACCGCGGAGCAGATCGCCGGCGGCGAGCACCACCAGCGTGCCGGGGTCACCGGGCGCGACGAGATCGGCCGACTGGCACGCGCCTTCGACCGTATGGCCGATGGCCTGGTGCAGGAACAGGCGCGCCTGCGCGAAAGCGAGCAGCGGCTGTATCTGGCCCAGGCCTTCTCCGGCGTTGGCACCTGGGAATGGGATATCGCCAGCGGCGAACTGGTCTGGACCCGTCCGACCTACCAGCTGTTCGATCTGCCGGAGGACACGACGGAGGTCACTTTCGAGCATTACCTGGAGCGGGTCCATCCCGACGACCGTGCGCGGGTCCAGGCCGCGGTGGAGCAGTCCCTCGAGCAGGGTACCGCCTACAGCATCGAGCACCGCGTGCTCACACGCGATGGCGACGAACGCTGGCTGCTCGGGAGCGGCGACGTGCTGCGCGACGCGGACGGCCAGCCCCGGCGCATGTACGGCATCGTGCAGGACATCACCGCGACCAAGCGCGCCGAGGCGGCCCTGTTCCGCGAAAAGGAATACGCCCAGGTCACGCTCGCCTCCATCGGCGACGGCGTCATCACCACCGATACCCGGGGCCGAGTCACGTTCCTGAACCCGATCGCGGAGTACCTGACCGGCTGGACCACCGATGCCGCCACCGGTGAACCGCTGACGCGAGTATTCAACATCCTCAACGAGATCACCCGCAAACCGGCGGTCAACCCGGTCGAGCGTTGCCTCAAGGAAGGTCGGATCGTCGGACTGGCCAACCACACCATGCTGCTGCGCAAGGACGGGCAGGAATTCGCGATCGAGGACTCGGCCGCGCCGATCCGCGACCGGGACGGCGAGATCGTGGGTGTGGTGCTGGTGTTCCATGACGTGACCCAGGCGCGCGAGCTGGCCAACCAGCTCAGCTGGCAGGCCACCCACGATGCCCTGACCGGGCTGCCCAACCGCCACGCCTTCGAGCAGCGCCTGGAACAGCTGGCGCGCTACCCGGAAAGCCAGAAGGGGCACGAAAACCATACCCTGCTGTACATCGACCTCGACCAGTTCAAGGTCGTGAACGATGTCGCCGGCCACGTCGCCGGGGATCAGATGATCCGCCAGGTCGGCGAACTGATGCTGGATCAGGTGCGCGAAACCGACCTGCTCGCCCGCCTTGGGGGCGACGAGTTCGGCATCATCCTCACGCACTGCGACATCGCCCACGCCGACCGCATCGCCAACGCCATCCATACGGTCCTGGACGAACTGCGCTTTGCCTGGGAAGACCGCGTGTTCCGCATCAGCGCCTCCATCGGCATCATCGAGTTCCAACCCGGCGAGCGCAGCATGAACCAGCTGCTCGCCGATGCCGACATCGCGGTCTACGCGGCCAAGAACGCCGGCCGACGGCGCTCGCATATCTTCCGCCCGGAGGATCAGGACCTGCAGCAGCACCGGCGCGAGATGGACTGGGCCACACAGATCTCCGACGCCGTCGAACAGGGGCGCCTGGTGCTGTTTGCCCAGATGATTCACCCACTGGCCGAGCCCGACTCCGGCGCACCGCCCGCGGGACTCTCCTTCGAGGTGCTCGTGCGCCTGCGGAGCCAGGACGACGAGTTGATCCCCCCCGGGGTCTTCCTGCCGGCCGCCGAACGCTTTGACCTGATCTCCATCGTCGACCGCTGGATCATCACCCGGACCTTCTCCATGGTGGCTGACCACATCCGCGTGCACGGCCCCGCAAGCATCGAGCACTGCGCAGTCAACCTCTCCGGCGCGACCCTGAGTGACGAGACCCTGCTGCCATTCATCCGCAACCAGCTGAGCCTGCACCAGCTGCCCGGCGAGATCTTCTGCTTCGAGGTCACCGAAACCGCAGCGATCTCCAACCTGCAGGCGGCGATGCGCTTCATCCGCGAGTTGCGCGGCATGGGCTGTCGCTTCGCGCTGGACGACTTCGGCTCCGGGCTGTCGTCGTTCGCCTATCTGAAGACCCTGCCGGTGGACTACCTGAAGATCGACGGAAGCTTCGTGCGCAACATCGCCACCGACCCGGTCAACGATGCCCTGGTGGGCAATATCAACAACATCGGTCACCTGCTCGACAAGAAAACGATCGCCGAGTTTGCCGAAGACGCATCAACCATCGCCCGCCTGCGCGAGCTGAACGTGGACTTCGCCCAGGGCTACGGGCTGCACCGCCCGCAGCCCCTGGAGGAACTGTTTGCAATGCACAACCCACCGCGCTGACATCGAGGGCTACGAGACACTTCTCAAGCCCCTGCATGGGGAACATGCATCAGCCAGCACGGTCTCTATTGTCCCCGGCCACGGTTGCCACCGAGGGCCGCCATTAGCCATTCTGTACGGCTGAATACATGTTCCGGAGCACACCGAATGACTATCCGCCCCCTGCGCGCGGGCCTGACCCCGGCCCTGTTTCTCCTCCTGCCCGGCCTGGCGCTCGCCCAGCAGGCCGACCCGCAGATGCAGCAACAAATGCAGCAGCAGGAGCCGGAGACCACAATCCACCAGGACTGGGAGGTCGCCTGTATCGAGACGCCACAGGGCGAGCGCTGCCGGATGCAGCAGACGCTGGAGATCCAGGACGAGCAGGCGCAGGGGCTGTTCCTGCAGGCCACCGTGCGCCGCGAGGGCGACCAGCACATCATCGAGATCCTGGTGCCGCTGGGCGTGGACCTGCGCCCCGGTATCCGCATGCAGGTGGACGATGCGGGCGAGGAGATGGACGCGGGCTACGTGACCTGCGTGCAGCAGGGCTGCGTCGCCGGGCGCGAACTGAACAGCAACCAGATGAGCGAGCTGCGCGGCGGCCAGGCCCTGACCGTCGCCTTCCGTGCCCTGCATCAGGAACAGCCCTTCGTCTTTGACGTATCCCTGATGGGCTTCACCGACGCCAGCAACCAACTGCAATAACCTCCGCCAACGACCCGCCCGGCGATCACGCGATGGCGCGCGCCTCGACTCCGACCCCGGCCCGCCGAACGTTCGCCGGTCGCGGTCGGTCGCGGGCCCGCCGGGCACTGGCCACCGCGGTCGCCGCCGCACTGCTCTGGTGGATCCTGGCCGGCAGCGCCGCACTGCTGGAACCCCTGGCCCTGCTCGCCATCGTCCTGGCCGCGGTCGCGAGCCTGCTGCTGCCGGCCGGGCGGCCACTGCCGTTGCGACCCTCCGCGCTTCCGGGCCTGCTGGGGTTCTTCCTGCGGAGCTCGTTCCTCGGCGGACTGGACGTCGCCCGCCGCGCCCTGGACCCGCGCTTGCCGATCCAGCCGGACTTCCTGACCTACCGCACGGAACTGGCCCACGGCCCGCCCCTGACCCTGTTCATGGCGGTGGTCAGCCTGCTGCCCGGCACGCTCAGCGTGCGCCTGGAGGGTCGCCTGCTGACCCTGCACGTACTGGACTGCGACGCCGACACCCACGGGGCGCTGATGACCCTGGAACAACGGATCCGTGCGGCATTCCGCGACCCGCGTGACCGCCACGCCGATGACAACGGGGCGACCTCATGAGTGTCTTCTACCTGGCCGCTGCCCTGTTCCTGCTCGGCACCATCCTTCTGGGGCTGATCCGCGTGCTGCGCGGCCCGGGCTCCGGCGACCGCATGCTGGCCGCCCAGTTGTTCGGCACCACCGGGGTGACGATCCTGCTGTTGCTGTCGCTGGCACTGGAGGAATCCGCCCTGGTGGATGTGGCGCTGGTCTTTGCGCTGCTGGCGGTGGTCGCGGCCGTGGCCTTCGTCCGCCAGCACGGCCTGCCGGAACCGCCGGATACCCCGACCCACCGCCAGCATCCCGAGTCCACGGAATCAAGGGAGCCGAACGATGATCGCTAATACCCTGACCGTACTCCTGGTCCTGGCCGGGCTTGTGTTCTTCGCCGCCGGCACCGCCGGGCTGCTGCGCTTTCCGGACGTCTACTCGCGCCTGCATGCGTTGACCAAGGCCGACAACGTCGGGCTCGGGCTGGTGGTACTCGGGCTGATGTTCCAGGCCAGCGGTCCGGCGGACATCCTCAAGCTGCTGCTGATCTGGGTACTGGTGCTGGCGGCGGGGACCACCGCCGCGCACATGGTGGCGCAACGGACCTGGACCCACGGGGAGTTCGAGTCGGATCGATGAACGGGCTGCTGGTCCTCTTCGATCTGGTCCTGCTGGCCGGCATCGTCGGGGTGGCCTGGCGCTGTCTGGCGAGTACCGACCTGTTCCGGGCCGTGGTGCTGTTCATTACCTTCGGGTTACTGCTGGCGCTGGCCTGGGTGCGGCTGGAGGCCCCGGACATCGCGCTCGCCGAGGCCGCGATCGGCGCGGGCATCACCGGGGCGCTGCTTCTGGTCACGCTGGAACGCCTGCGCAGCATCATGGCCGAGCGGCGCAGCGGCCGCCCGCATTCACCCCCGCCCGACCCCACCGGGCCGCATGCCCTGCTGCGGGCCCTGCACGACCCGCTGCCCGAACACCGGACCTTCCTGCCCGCTTTGACCTTTGCCCTGGTGGTCGGCGGCCTGCTGGTCACGGCGCTGTGGCACCAGCCGCAGTCCGTGGGCCTCGAGCCGGTGGTGGATGCCCACATGGACGTCTCCGGCGTCGATCATCCGATCACGGCGGTGCTGCTGAACTTCCGTGCCTACGACACCTTCCTGGAACTGGCGATCGTACTGATCGCATTGCTGGGTGCATGGTCGCTGGGGCGACATGACCTGATCCCGGCCCGCCCGGCCCCGGGGCCGATCCTGCCCGGCACGTTGCGGCTGCTGGTCCCGGTCGCGGTCGTCACCGGGGTGTATGTGCTGTGGGCCGGGAGTCACGCCCCCGGCGGGGCCTTTCAGGCCGGGGCAATCCTCGGCGCGGCCGGCATCCTGCTGGTCCTGGCACGGCCGCGCCAGCTGCCGATGGCGCCGGGCGGGCCGCTGCGCCTGGGCATCTCCGCCGGGGTCGCCCTGTTCCTGCTGGTGGGGCTGTACGGTCTTGCCGCCGGGCATGGCTTCCTCGGCTACGCGGAGGCCTGGGCCTATCCCCTGATCATCCTGATCGAGGTCGCGGCGACGCTCTCCATCGCCCTGACCCTGGTGGCCCTGTTCGTGGCCGGACGCCCGGCCGGGGACGACGCATGAACGGCTTACTCGAGACGGTTGCCCACACCCTGGCCCCGGGCCTGCTGTATCCCACCGGGGGAGCGATCCTGTTCGCCCTGGGCCTGTACGGGCTGATCCGCCGCCACCATCTGGTGCTGCGCATCCTGGCCCTGAACATCATGGGCTCGGGCGTATTCATGGTGCTGCTGGGTGTGGCGGCCCGTGGCGAGGGCCCGCCGGACCCGGTGGCCCAGGCGCTGACCCTGACCGGCATTGTGGTCGCGGTCAGCGCAACCGCCTTCGCCCTGGCCCTGGTGGTGCATCTGACGCGCCTGACCGGCCACGCGGTGATGCTGCCCGGGCCGCCCGATGACGACGCCCCGGTGGAGGACATCTCGCGCGAGGAACACCACGCCGATGGCGGCCCGGCCGATCGCGCCTCCAGCGAGGACCGGCCCGCATGAGCCCGCCAGGCGCGGAATGGCTCCCGGCGGGGATCGCCGGGTTGGTGGGGCTGTCGCTGGCCGTGGCGGTCCTGGCGACGGCCTGGCCGCGCCAGGCCCATCGCATCGGCCTGCTGGGGGCGCTCGCGGTCACGGCCTGGGTACTGGTCCTGAGCGCAGTGTTCCTGAACGCCGGGCCGGATCCGGAGACCGCCGCGACGCGGGTGGCGCTGGGTGGCTGGGAGGCGCCACTGGGCCTGATGCTGCATCTGGACGGGCTGTCCGTGACCCTGCTGGTGCTCACTGCCGTGGTGGGTCTGGCGACCAGCCTCTACAGCCTGGGCTATGTGCATGATCGCATCGAGCGGCGCCAGTTCTGGCCGCTCTGGCTGTGGCTGTGGGCCGGTCTCAACATGCTGTTTCTCTCCGGCGATGCCTTCAACCTGTACATCACGCTGGAGGTGGTCTCGCTATCCGCAGTGGCGCTGGTCGCCTTCACTGGAACGGCCGCCGCGGTCTCCGGCGCGGTGCGCTACCTGCTGGTCAACATCCTCGGCTCGCTGAGCTTCCTGATGGGCGTGGTGCTGCTGTTCGGGGAGCACGGGGTCCTCGATCTGGTGCTGCTGGAGGCACGCACCGAGGCGGGCCCGACCGAGCGCATGGCGGCCGTGCTGATGACCGCCGGTCTGATGCTCAAGGCCGCACTGTTCCCGCTGCATGTCTGGCTGGCACCGGCCCACGGCTCGGCCCCGGCGCCGGTCAGCGCGGTGCTCTCCGGGCTGGTGGTCACCGGGTCGTTCTACCTGATCCTGCGCCTGTGGCTGGGGGTGTTCGCCCCGCTTGCGACGCCGGCCTTCGGCATCCTGGTCGGGCTGCTCGGGGTGGGGGCACTGGTCTGGGGGTCGCTGCAGGCGCTGCGCGCGGGGCGGCTCAAGTCCATCGTCGCCTACTCCACCGTGGCCCAGTTCGGTTATCTGCTGGTGGCCTTCCCGCTAATGCTGGTCGATCCGGGCACCTGGCGGGTGGTGGTGTTCTTCACCGTCGTCCACGCGCTGGCCAAGGCCTCGGTCTTCCTCGCGGCGGGCACGCTGCAGCACGCCGCCGGGCATGATCGGCTGGCCGATCTCGGCGATGTACTGCGGGCGCGGCCGCGCATGGTCTTCGCCCTGGGGCTGGCCGGCGTCAGCCTGATGGGGCTGCCGTTCACCGGTGGCTTCATCGCCAAGTACCTGCTCCTGGAGGCCGGCCTGGGCACGGTACTGGCCGGTAGCGTGATCGGCGTGCTGTGGGTGCTGGCGATCGCCGGCGGCGGCCTGCTCGCAGCGGCCTACGTGCTGCGCATGGTGGCCCCGTCCTTCCAGCGCGGACGCGCGGACGCCGGCGAGACGGTCTCACTGTGGATGGACTGGGTACCACTGGGCCTGGCGACTGTCGCGGCGCTGGCCGGGCTGGCCGGGACGCTGACCCTCAACACGCTCGCGCTGACGCCGGGGGCCCCCTGATGGACGGCGGCTGGCTGCTGCTCGCGATCCTGTTCAGCTCCCTCGGGCCAGGGATCGCGATCTTTTTCCTGCCCGAGCATCGCCAGGGCCTGCGTACCGCGCTCAACCTGGGCGGTGCCGGCACCAAGCTGGCACTGGTCGGAGTCCTGCTGGCCGGGGTGCTGCGCGGCGACGAATACCGCTTCAGCCTGCCGCTAATGCCGGGCATCGAACTGGTCCTGGCCGCCGATGCATTATCGCTGCTATTCGCCAGTCTTTCGGCCGTGCTGTGGTTCGTGACCACCGTCTACGCGATCGGCTACCTGGAGGGTTCGCCCCGGCGCAGTCGCTTCTTTGGGTTCTTCTCCTTGTGCGTCAGTGCGACGGTCGGCATTGCCCTGTCCGGCAACCTGATCACCTTCCTGATCTTCTACGAGATTCTGACACTCGCGACCTGGCCACTGGTGGTCCATCGAGGTACGCCGGCAGCGCTGCGGGCCGGGCGGCTCTATCTCGCCTACACGCTGACCAGCGGGCTAGTGCTGTTCACGGCGATTGTCTGGCTCACGCTCCTGGCCGGAGCCGAGGGCTTCACCCCGGGCGGCTATCTGGACGGCCTGGCGGAAACCCACGCGACCACCCTGCAGGTCCTGTTCGTGCTCCTGATGATCGGCTTCGGGGTGAAGGCCGCGCTGGTGCCGCTGCACTCCTGGCTGCCCATCGCGATGGTCGCGCCGGCCCCGGTCAGCGCGCTGCTGCACGCCGTGGCCGTGGTCAAGGCCGGGGCCTTCGGCATCATCCGCGTGGTCAACGATGTATACGGTGCCGAGCTGGCGATCGAGCTGGGCCTGACCGCCGGGCTGCTGGTGGTGGCGGCGGTCACCATCCTCTACAGCTCCATTCAGGCCCTGCGCACCGATGACCTGAAGCAACGCCTGGCCTTCTCCACCGTCAGCCAGGTCTCCTACATCATCCTTGGCGTGGCGCTGGCCGGGCCGCTGGGGATCATCGGCGGACTGGTGCACCTGGTGCATCAGGGCATCACCAAGATCACCCTGTTCTTCTGCGCCGGCAACTTCGCCGAGACCCTGGGCATCCACCGCATCAGCGAGCTCAACGGTATTGGCCGACGCATGCCGCTGACCATGCTCGCCTTCACCCTGGGGGCGCTGGGCATGATCGGCTTGCCGCCGCTCGCGGGGTTCGTGACCAAGTGGCACCTCGGGCTGGGGGCGCTGGAGTCCGGCATGCCCTGGGTGCTGGGCGTGCTCGTGCTCAGCAGCCTGCTGAACGCCGCCTATTTCCTGCCGCCGGTGATCCGTGGCTGGCTCGGTGAGCGCCGCGAGCCATGGCACGAACCGCTGCAAGCACATGCCGGGCCGACCCGCTTCGAGACCCACTGGATGCTGCTGTTCCCGGTGGTCTTCACCGCCGCGCTGGGCCTGCTGGTGGGGCTGTTCGCCGGGCTGGGGCTCAGCCCGCTCGGCTGGGTCAGCCTGATCGTGCAGCGTGATTATTCACTGCCGGGGTTCGGGCTGTGAACGGCGCCCTGCTGCTCGCGGTCCCGCTGCTGCCGCTGGTACTCGCGGTGTTCGTCGGACTGCGCCCGGGACGGGCACGGCTAAACCGCATGGTGCCCTGGACCGCCCTGCCCGGGCTGCTGCTCGCCGCACTGGCCCCGACTGGGCTCGAGGCGACCTTCGACAGCCTGCTGATGGGCACCCACCTGGCGCTCGATCCGACCGGCCGGGCGTTCCTGGCCCTGACCGCGGGCCTGTGGCTGGCCGCCGGGCTGTTCGCCCTGTCCGAACGCCGCGACGACCCGCGTCGCCACCGATTCTACGTGTTCTGGTTGCTTGCGCTGGCCGGCAACCTGGGGCTGATCCTGGCCCAGGACGCGCTCGCCTTCTACCTGTTCTTTGCTCTGATGAGCCTCTCCGCCTACGGGCTGGTGGTCCACTCCGGGAAGCCGGAGGCGTGGCGGGCCGGGCGGGTGTACCTGATCCTTGCGGTGCTGGGCGAGGTACTGCTCTTCGCGGGGCTGGTCCTTGCCGTGCATTCGGCGGGGCAGTCCGGCCTGGCGGCGGTGGCGGCGGCACGCCCCGACGGCTGGGCGCTGGTGCTGCTGGTGCTGGGCCTGGGCATCAAGGCCGGCATGCTGCCGCTTCACTTCTGGCTGCCCCTGGCCCATCCGGCGGCCCCGGTGCCCGCCAGCGCCGTGTTGTCCGGGGCGATGATCAAGGCCGGTCTGCTCGGCTGGATGCGACTGCTGCCGATCGACGCCGCCGGCCACGCGGTGCTGGGCGAGATGCTCATGCTGCTGGGCCTGGCCGCCGCCTTCCTTGGGGTGCTGATCGGGGTGGTGCAGGTGCGCCCGAAGACCATCCTCGCCTACTCCAGCATCTCCCAGATGGGACTGATGACGGCCGGCATCGGCCTGGCCCTGCTGCTGCCGGAGGCCCGCGGCGGGCTGCTGGCCGCCGTCACGCTGTACGCCGTACACCACGGGCTGGCCAAGGGGGCCCTTTTTCTCACCGCCGGCATGGCGGGGCAGTGGCCGGCCAGTATTCCGGGCCGGGCCCTGTTCGGCCTGTTCACCCTGTTGCCTGCCCTGGCTCTGGCCGGCCTGCCGTTCACCAGCGGCGCGCTGGCCAAGAACGTCCTCAAGGGGCCTCTGGCGGCCGAGGCCCTGCCCGGCTGGCTGTCCCACACGGAACTGTTGCTGAGCCTCGCCGCGGCCGGCACCACCGCGCTGCTGCTGCGCTTCCTGTGGCGCTGGCGGACCGGGCTGTCTACCCCCGCCGACGGCGCGCCCGACCGCCGACGCTGGTGGGCCTGGGGCAGCCTGGCCGCTATGGCGGTCCTGCTCCCGCTCGGGGTCTGGCTGGCCGGTCCCGACGGCCTTCCCGTCACCGCGGGTGACCTCTACGGCCTGGCCCTGCTGTGGCCGGTCCTCCTCGGACTGGTGCTCGCCGGCATCACCTGGCGCTGGATTCATGACCGCGAGACGCCGCGCGTACCGGAGGGCGATCTGGCCGTCCTGGCCGAGGCCGCCTGGAGGCGTGCTTGTCGCGCCGAGCGCCGCCTGAGGCTGCCACCGCCCCAGCCGCGCCGGATGCCGGCACGCCTCCGGGTGCTGCGCCTGCAACTGCGCCAGCGCCTGGAAGACGCCGAACGCGTGCTGACCCGCTGGGAGACCATCGGGCTGCTGTTTTCCGCAGCGATGCTCGGGCTCTACCTGACGTTGCTCGCGCGGTAGTCCTCCGCCACGCCAGAAACGGAAAAGGCCGGCCCGGGAAACCCCGGGCCGGCCTCAAGGTGCTTCGGACCCGTAGACGCTCGTTAGCCTCTAGGTCCCGTGCCGATCAGTTCTGATCGATGAAGTCCGCGGTGAAATCGGCCACGTCATCCGCGAAGAAGTCGCGGAAGAAGTGATCGGCACCGTCCACGGTCATCAGGGTGATGTCGCCGCTGTCCTTCACCGCCTCGATCTTCTGCGGCAGGTCCGGCACCACGTCATCCTCGGAGCCGACGATCACCAGGGTCGGGATCTGCATCCCGCGGATCACCGTGGGGGTGTCGTTCTGGCGGGTCGGCTCGTAGTAGCCAAGGAAGGCGCGCGGGGTCACGTCCAGTTCCTCGCAGTAGAGGAAGCGCACGTCCTCCATCAGGGTCTCTTCCTGATTCATGCGCTGCAGCTCGCGGGCACGATCCAGCATGACCTGCAGCGGCAGGCCGCTGTCCTCCTCGAACTCGGCCGCGGCCTCGTCCTCGTCATAGGTGGATGCGGCCACCAGCACCAGGGCGCGAATACCGTCCGGGTCGTGCTCGGTGAGGTAACGGGCGATCTGGTTGCCGCCACGCGAGTGGCCGAACAGGGTGACGGGGCCATAGCCCTCGTCCTGCAGCCACTCGTGCCACAGGCTGACCTCCTGCAGGTGATCGTCGACCCCGTGACGCACCGGGGCGTCACACTCGAACATCCCTTCACGTGCATCGATCCCATAGCTCAGGTTGATCGACAGGGAGTTCAGTCCGTGCTCGGCCAGCAGGTCCTGGCCCCCGCCATCACCTCCATGCGACCGTGCGCCAGGGTGCCGTGCAGCATCAGCACCACACCGTCGGAGGGGCTCGCCCCCATGCCTTCCTTCATATGCCCGACCAGGGTCAGATCATCGTGTTCCAGCGTGACCTTCTCCGCGGCCATCGCCGAGGTGGTAAACATTCCGGCGAACGCGACGGCGGTCAGTGCAATCCAGCGGGACATGGGCATTCCTCCTGTGACTGTTGGTCCGGAAATAGACTCGTTCGTGTTGGGAAAATTCCACCACGCGACCGAAGACCGGCCTGACAGCGCCGGCGCCTCGGCGCATGATAGGACCATCCGGACCGACTGCCTGGCCATCACCTCCCCGGGAGACGCATGAGCGATCGCGACCCGTCACGCGACTGGCACGCACTGAAGACCGACGCGGTGCTCCGGCACCTGGAGGCGAGTGATCGCGGGCTCGCATCCAGCGATGCGCAGGAACGGCTGCAGCAGGTAGGCCCCAACCGTCTGCCGGAGACCGCGCGTACTGGCCCGCTGAAGCGCTTCCTGCTGCAGTTCCACAACGTGTTGATCTATGTGCTGATCGCCGCGGCCGTCGGCACGGCGTTTCTCGGGCACTGGCTGGATACCGGCGTGATCCTCGGGGTGGTGCTGATCAACGCCATCATCGGCTACATCCAGGAAGGCAAGGCCGAGAAGGCCCTGGACGCCATCCGCCAGATGCTCTCGCCCCGCGCCCAGGTGCTGCGCGACGGCCAGCGCCGCAGCATCCCGGCGGAAGAGCTGGTCCCCGGCGACATCGTCTATCTGCAGGCGGGGGATCGCGTCCCGGCGGACCTGCGCCTGACTGGCGCGCACAACATGCGCATCGACGAGGCTGCGCTGACCGGCGAATCGGTCGCCAGCGACAAGCAGACCGACCCGGTGCAGGCCGAGGCCGACCTGGGCGATCGGCGGTGCATGGCCTACTCCGGCACCCTGGTCGCCTTCGGCCAGGGGCGCGGCGTGGTGGTCGGCACCGGGGCCGATACCGAGATCGGCCGCATCTCCACCATGATCGGCGAGGTGGAGACCCTGACGACGCCGCTGCTGCGCCAGATCGCGCAGTTCGGCCGCTGGCTGTCGGTGGCGATCGGCATACTGGCCGCGGCCACCTTCGCCTTTGGCTTCTGGGTGCGCGACTACGACCTGGTGGAGACCTTCCTCGCGGCGGTCAGCCTCGCAGTCGCGGCGATCCCCGAGGGCCTGCCGGCGATCATGACCATCACCCTGGCGATCGGGGTACAGCGCATGGCCGCGCGCCACGCGATTATCCGCCGCCTGCCCGCGGTGGAGACCCTCGGCTCGGTCACCACCATCTGCTCGGACAAGACCGGCACCCTGACCCGCAACGAGATGACGGTGAAGAGCATCGTCACCACCGCGGCGGAGTACGAGCTGACCGGGGTGGGCTACGAGCCGCACGGCGGGATTACCCGCGACGGCCAGGAGGCCGATCCGGAATCCGACCCGCTGCTCGCGGAGGTCCTGCGCGGCATCCTCCTGTGCAACGATGCCGAGGTCTACCCGAAGGACGACGCCTGGACCATGGAGGGTGACCCCACCGAGGGGGCCCTGATCACCGCGGCGATGAAGGGCGGGCTGGACCCGAAGCTCGTGAACAAGGAATTTGTGCGCGACGACGTGATCCCGTTCGAATCGTCCTACAAGTTCATGGCCACCCTGCACCACGATCATGAGGGTCACGCCTTCCTCTTCCTCAAGGGCGCGCCAGAACGCGTGCTGTCCCTGTGCAGCCACCAGCGCACTAAAGATGAGGATGAACCGCTGGACTCCGAACACTGGCAACAGTGGATGGATGATGTCGCCGCCCGTGGTCAGCGCCTGCTCGCTCTCGCTACCCGGCGCATGGAAGGGCACCGTCGAGAGCTCGAGTTTGGCGACATCGAGAACGGGGGGCTCACCCTGGTCGCTGTCTGCGGAATCATCGACCCGCCGCGTGAAGAGGCGATCGAAGCGGTGGCTCACTGTCAGGGAGCCGGGATCCGCGTGAAGATGATCACCGGCGATCACGGCGTCACCGCACGGGCGATCGCCGACGAACTGGGCATCAACACCAAAGGCGGTGTGGTGGTCGGCCACGAACTGGACAACACCTCGGACGATGACCTCAAGGCGATAGTCCAGCGCGTCGACGTATTCGCCCGTACCACACCGGAGCACAAACTACGCCTCGTGCGCGCGATTCAGAGCCACGGCGACGTGGTGGCCATGACCGGTGACGGCGTAAACGACTCCCCTGCACTCAAACGCGCCGATGTTGGTGTGGCCATGGGGCTGAAGGGCACCGAGGCCGCACGCGAGGCCTCCGCAATGGTACTGGCCGACGACAACTTCGTCTCCATCGCCAATGCGGTCGAAGAAGGCCGAACTGTCTACGACAACCTGAAAAAGGCGATCATGTTCCTGCTGCCCAGCAACGGGGGGCTGGCCTTCACGATCGTCGCTGCCATTTTGCTGGGTCTGACCCTGCCGCTAACTCCGGTGCAGGTGCTATGGGTCAACATGGTCAGCGCAGTTACCCTCGGCTTGGCGCTGGCCTTCGAACCTACCGAGCCGGGCGTCATGCAACGCCCTCCTCGCCCGCCCAATTCGCCTATCTTGTCCGGCTTCCTGCTCTGGCGCGTCAGTTTCGTGTCCACCCTGCTGGTCGCCGGCGCCTTTGGCCACTTCCTGTGGCTGGAGCAGCAGGGGGCGGAACACGAGTTCGCCCGCACGGTGGCCATCAACACCCTGGTGATGGGGCAGCTGTTCTTCATGCTTACCAGCCGTTCTCTTCTGGCGCCTGCTCTCAGCCATGCAAGCCTCGTCGCCAGCCGACCGGCCCTGGTCGCAATCGGGATCCTGATCGTACTGCAGAGCCTCTTTACCTACGCCCCGCCACTGCAGCTGCTGTTCGGCACCACCGCCATCGGCCTCGAGGAATGGGCCCGCATCCTCGCCTTCGGCCTGATCCTGTTCACCCTGGTCGAACTCGAAAAGACGCTGCTGCGCCGGCGTGGTTTCAACCCCCACCAGTAGCGCCGCTTGACGGTCAGTCTCGTGCCGCGGCGGCGTTCCAGCGCCGCCCCATGCGGCTACCCAGCCACACCCCGGCGATCCACAGCACCAGGGACACGCCCACATAAAGCCCGGCGCGGCCTGCAGCACCCGACTGCATCAGCCACAGGCTCTCGAGACTGAACACCGAGAAGGTCGTAAAGCCGCCGCAAACCCCGGCCAGCATGAAATGACGAAACACCGGGTCGGCCGGGCGGCAGCCCTCGGCGGCACTGATCACCGCATACAGCCCGATCAGCCACGATCCGGCCACGTTCACGGCCAGCGTGTCCCAGGGGAAGCCGGTGCCGGCCAGGTGCAACCCGGTCCAGGAGACGCCGTAGCGCGCCATGCTGCCAAGGGCCGCCCCCAGCGCCACGAACAGCGAGAGACGCAGCGAATACCCGGTCACGCCGCGCCCCCTGCCAGGCGGCCCAGCGCGTGCCCGATGGACACCAGCGCCAGCCCCCCGCCCAGGGTCAGCAGGACGTAGACGAGCGCCGGGCGCAGCCCGTCCTGTTCCGCGACCCCGACCACCTGCAGGCTGAACGAAGAGACCGTGGTGAAGCTGCCGAGCACACCCACCACCAGCAACAGCCAGAGCCAGGAGGTCCACGCTGGCCCCGAGGCCCAGCCCAGTGCCAGCCCGATCAGCAGCGCACCGGAGGCATTCACCGCCAGCGTCCCCCACGGGAAGCGGCCGCCCCCGGTGCGGTTGTCGATCCACTGCGACAGCCAGAAGCGCGCCAGCCCCCCCAGCGCACCCCCGGCTCCCACCAGCAACAGGCCCTCCCACCACGCGATCATGGCGCCATTGTCAGCGGCACCGCCCAAGCTGTCGAGCATCGGGGTCAGGGCAACACTGACTCATGAACCCGCCCGCTTACCATTCGCGCGACAACGTTACAGCGCAGACGCCTGGGGGCCACCCGTCGCGGTCGCTGCGGGTCCAGAACCGCCATCCGAAGCAATACCCCGTCGACTGAGGCGCGATAGCGACTGAGCGCACGTCCAGACACACGCGCCGCAGAAATCAATCCTCATCGAGAGCGGCAAAGCCTTCGGCCAGATGATCGATCAGGCCGCGCACGGCCGGCAGCTGACCGCGCCGCGACGGGAACACCGCATGCACGATCTCGCGCGGCGGGGCCCAGTCCTCCAGCACCGGAAGCAGACGGCCCTCCGCCAGCTCGGTGGTCATCATCATGGTCGGCAACTGCACGATGCCGACCCCGTGGCAGGCGGCAATCCGCAGGGCCGTCATGCTGCGCGTGACCAGCCGCGGCTGGTGGGCAATCCAGGCCTCGCCACCGTCGGGCCCGACAAGGTGCCACTGATAGCGTGCCTGCGGCCGGCTCAGTGCGAGGCTGGGGAGGTCTGCGAGATCCGCCGGCACCTGCGGCGAGCCCTCGCGCTGAAGCAGGTCGGGGCTCGCCACCAGCCGCTGGGCCCGGTCGGCCAGGACGCGCAGGACAAGGTCGCTGTCCTCCAGCGGCGGCGGCTCCACGCGGATGGCGATATCGAAGCCTTCCTCGATGACATCCACGCGGCGGTTGGTCGCGTCCAGGTGCAGCTGCACCCGCGGGTAACGGCGCTGGTATTCCGCCAGCATGGTCGCCACCCGGGCATCCAGCAGCGCGACCGGACAGCTCAGCTTGACCGTGCCACAGGGCTCGTCGCGCAGGCCGTCGATGGCGTCCTGCGCGGCCTCCGCCTGCACCAGCATGGCCTTGCAGAAACCATGGTAGATGCGCCCGATCTCGGTGACGCCGACATGCCGGGTGGAGCGCTGCAACAGGCGCACCCCCAGACGTTCTTCCAGCGCGGCGATCCGGCGGCTGAGCTTGGACTTGGGCTCGCCCAGTGCCCGTGCAGCCGGGGCAAACCCGCCGTGCTCGACCACGCGGGCGAAATAGTAGAGATCGTTGAGGTCCTGCATCTTCATCGTTCCGATTATGGAACGGTGAGTGTAATTTCTATGTACTACCCGCGCCATCGTCCCGCTGTCAGGATTCTCGTCAGGTCACAACCCACGGCCTTTCGAGGAGGACGACATGAAGACCATCCTGGGTATCTACAGCGCTCCGCCCCGCCACTGGGTCGGCAACGGCTTTCCCGTGCGTTCGCTGTTTTCCTACCAGACTCACGGCCGCCACGTGAGCCCGTTCCTGCTGCTCGACCATGCCGGACCCATGGATTTCGAACCCGCGGCCCGGCCGCGCGGAGTGGGAGAACATCCGCACCGGGGGTTCGAGACCGTCACCATCGTGCTGGATGGCGAGGTGGAACATGCCGACTCCACCGGGGCCGGCGGCGTTATCGGACCGGGCGATGTGCAGTGGATGACCGCCGGTGCCGGCATCCTGCACGAGGAGTTCCATTCCCGGCGCTTCACCCGCACCGGCGGGCGGCTGGAGATGGTGCAGCTCTGGGTCAACCTGCCGTCCCGATACAAGATGACCGCACCGGGCTATCAGCACCTGGGCGTCACCCACATCCCGGAGATCGCACTGCCGGACACCGCGGGGCGGCTAAGAGTCATTGCCGGCGAGTATGCCGGGCAGCCAGGGCCGGCCCGCACCTTCAGCCCCATGCAGGTGTGGGACCTGCGCCTGGAGCGCGATGGCGAGGTCCGTCTGGACCTGCCGCACGGCTGGAACTCCATGCTGGTGGTACTGCACGGCACCGTTCAGGTGAACGGCAGCGAGATCGCGCGCGGCGGCCAGCTCGTGATGCTGAGTGCGGAGCACGAGGGCGTGATCGTCGAATCCAATAACGAGGCCACCGTGCTGGTCCTGTCCGGCGAACCCATCGACGAGCCCATCGTCGGCCAGGGGCCCTTCGTCATGAACACGCCGGACGAGATCCGCCAGGCCATCCGCGACTATCGCGAGGGCCGCCTGCAGCATTCCGCCCCATCCACTTGACCCAACCCCGCGGCGCACCCGCGTCGCGGCATTTCATGCCTGCCCGGCAGGCCTTCACAAGGAGAACGACATGAATCACGACTACACCTACCGCCGCCTCGACAAGGACGATGCCGCGCTGCTGCTGGTCGATCACCAGTCCGGTCTGATCTCGCTGGTCCAGGACTTCGAACCCAGCGAATTCAAGAACAACGTGCTGGCCACGGCTGCCTGCGGCCGGTACTTCGGGTTGCCCACCATCCTGACCACCAGCTTCGAGGCCGGCCCCAATGGACCTCTGGTGCCGGAACTGCAGGAGATGTTCCCCGACGCCCCCTATATCGCGCGCCCGGGCAACATCAACGCCTGGGACAACGAGGAATTCCTGGCTGCAGTGAAGGCCACCGGCAAGAAGCAGCTGATCATCGCCGGGGTCGTCACGGAGGTCTGCGTGGCCTTCCCGGCGCTGTCCGCCATCGAGGAGGGCTACGACGTATTCGTCGTGACCGACGCCTCGGGCACCTTCAACAAGACCACCCGCGATTCCGCCTGGTCCCGCATGGAGGCCGCCGGCGTGCAGCTGATGGGCTGGTTTGCGATGGCCTGCGAACTGCACCGCGACTGGCGCAATGATGTCGAAGGCCTGGGATCGCTGCTCTCCGAGCACATCCCCAACTACCGCAACCTGATGACCAGCTACTTCGCGCGCAACGCGTGAGCCATGAGCCATGAGCTATCGGGGCGGGCGGCCATCGCGGCGCCCGCCCTGTTCCGTGTTCATCGATGCAACCCCGGCAACCTGACGCGCCGGAGGCCTTCACAAGGTCCGGGATCACCGGGGACATGCGCCTCCGGATTGCCGGGGTGGTAAAGTGCGAGCCCAGCAAGGGCCGTAAAGGGCCTTCCCTCATTCAAACCGCATTGGTCGCAGGAGCATCATGGCGCAGTACATCTTCACCATGAACGGCGTGGGCAAGATCGTCCCGCCGAAGAAGTACATCCTCAAGGACATCAATCTGAACTTCTTCCCGGGCGCCAAGATCGGCGTGCTGGGCTACAACGGCGCGGGGAAATCCACCCTGCTGCGCATCATGGCCGGGGTGGACACCGAGATCGTCGGCGAGGCGCGTCCACAGCCGGGCATCAACATCGGCTACCTGCCGCAGGAGCCGCAGCTCGACGAGAGCAAGGACGTGCGCGGCAACGTGGAAGAGGCCGTGGCGCCAGTCAAGGAGGCCCTGGCCGAACTGGATCAGGTATACGCCGCCTATGCCGAACCGGAGGCCGATTTCGACGCGCTGGCCGCCAAGCAAGGCGAGCTGGAGGCGAAGATCGAGGCCGCCGACGGCCACAACCTGGAGCGCAAGCTGGAGGTGGCCGCCGATGCCCTGCGCCTGCCGGCCTGGGATGCCGACGTGAAGACCCTCTCCGGCGGTGAACGCCGCCGCGTGGCGCTGTGCCGGCTGCTGCTGTCCAGCCCGGACATGCTGATCCTCGACGAGCCGACCAACCACCTGGACGCCGAGTCCGTGGCCTGGCTGGAGCGCTTCCTGCAGGAGTTCCAGGGCACCGTGGTCGCGGTCACCCACGATCGCTACTTCCTCGACAACGTCGCCGGCTGGATCCTCGAGCTGGACCGTGGCCAGGGCATCCCGTTCCAGGGCAACTACTCCGAGTGGCTGGAGCAGAAGGAAAAGCGCCTGAAGCAGGAAGAAAAGGCCGAGGCCGCCCGCGTGAAGGCGATGGAATCCGAGCTCGAGTGGGTGCGCTCCAACCCGAAGGGCCGCGGCGCCAAGAGCAAGGCCCGCCTGAAGCGCTTCGAAGAGATCGCCTCCACCGACTACCAGAAACGCTCCGAGACCAAGGAAATCTACATCCCGCCGGGCCCGCGACTGGGCGACAAGGTGCTGGAGGTCGAGAACCTCTCCAAGCACTTCGGCGACCGCGTGCTCTACCAGGGCCTGTCGTTTTCCGTGCCGCGCGGCGCGCTGATCGGCGTGATCGGCCCGAACGGCGTCGGCAAGACCACGCTGTTCCGCATGATCGCCGGGCAGGACCAGCCGGACGATGGCTCCATCGAGCTGGGCGAGACCGTGCAGCTGGCCTATGTCGACCAGAGCCGCGACGCGCTGCAGGACGAGAAGACCGTCTGGGAAGAGATCTCCAACGGCCAGGACATCATCCAGGTCGGCAATTTCCAGATGCCGTCACGCGCCTACGTCGGCCGCTTCAACTTCAAGGGCACCGATCAGCAAAAGCGCATGAAGGAGCTCTCCGGCGGGGAACGCAACCGCGTGCATCTCGCCAAGCTGCTGCAAAGCGGCGGCAACTTCCTGCTGCTCGACGAACCGACCAACGACCTGGACGTGGAGACCCTGCGCGCCCTGGAAGAGGCCCTGCTGGACTTCCCCGGCTCCGCGATCGTGATCTCGCATGATCGCTGGTTCCTCGACCGCATCGCCACGCACATCCTCGCGTTCGAGGAAGACGGCAACGTGGTGTTCTTCGACGGCAACTATCAGGAGTACGAGGAAGACCGCCACAAGCGCCTGGGCGCCGCGGCCGACCAGCCGCACCGGGTCAAATACAAGCGACTCGCCTCCTGACCTACCCCCCGAAGGCCCGGCACCCGCCGGGCCTTCGCCTTTCCGCGTCCCGGAAGACCTCTATCCGTGCACAGGCAGGACCCATTTCATTGGCGCGCGGCTGGACTCGAGACTACGGGCCCTGCGGGCGGGTCTGCTCCACGAATTCCGTGGTAAACGCTTCCAGCTCCGCATCTTCGATCAGCCCTTCACGCCGCATGCACGTGAACTGATACAGGGCCTTCGAGCGGGCATGGCCATCGAAGATGAACGCAAGCCGCTCGTTCGCTTCGTTCAACTGCTGATAGAGATCCAGAAAGCGTTCGTGATGCGACCGGTCTTCCTGTTCCATCGTCGCCTGGCAATTGGCCAGGGCTCGCTCGCAGTAACGTTCCAGCGCGGTCTCCTTCAGCCGGCTGAACCGTTTCCAGTCCGATTCCTTGATCATTCCAACGGCCTCCTGAAATTCGACACCCAAGGTGGTCAAGCGGGTGTGGGCTCAACAGGCCGAAAATGATGCAGCGGAAGCGATTGTCCAGCCAACCTTGTCGACGCTCGCAGGTCGCCGTCAGTCGTCCGGAGACCGGGTCGCGGCTCCGGCTGCGCGTGCATTCCCGGAAACCGGCGCAACGGAAAATCAACGAGACCAGACAGGCGAGCAGGACCCCCGCTCGACGCATACGGGAGCTCCTTCGCATGGGTGAGCATGCCGGAGGTTACCCGTTACCCCGCGAGGCTCCTGCCTCCTGCCATGCGGTCCGTCCCGACGGCGGTGCCCCGGGTTCTGGACACGAGCCGACGATGCGGATTCCCTTCGTTCGGGAAGTGGTCCATATTCGGGTTAGCGGCCGGATTGCCCGGCCGGGCTGCCTTCGGGACGGAGGTCCATGCAGGGATCCTTCGACAGTACAGGACGCGCGGGTTCCGGGGACGGCGGCGAGGCGCAACAGACCCAACCCGAGCGCATCGCGACGTGTCGCCTGCAGTTGCACCCGGGATTCACTCTCGACGCCGCCGCCGCGGTTGTTCCCTATCTCGCGCGGCTGGGCGTTTCGCATGTCTATCTTTCGCCAATCCTGCAGGCGGTGCGCGGCAGCAGCCACGGCTACGACGTGGTCGACCCCTCGCGCGTCAACGAAGAGCTTGGCGGCGAACCGGCACGCCAGCGCCTGTGCGCGGCGCTGGAGGCCGCCGGGATGGGGCTGGTGCTGGACATCGTCCCCAACCACATGGCCGTGGCCGGAGACCAGAACCCATGGTGGTGGGATGTCCTGGAGAACGGCCCGTCCAGCCGATTCGCGATGTACTTCGACGTGGACTGGGAGTCCTCGGAGGAGCGCTGGCCGAACAAGGTCCTGCTCCCGGTGCTGGGCGATCATTACGGCCGTGTCCTCGAGGCCGGCGAGATCCGGCTGCAATATGGCGCCGGGCTGTTCGACCTCGCCCATTACGAACACCGCTTCCCGCTGGACCCCTCTTCGCTCAACGAGCTGCTCGACCGCGCCTGTCGCGCCACCGGTATCGAGCTGCTGGGCTTTCTCGCGGAATCCTGTGCCCGCCTGCCACAGCCGCATCTGACCGCCCACCATTCGGTGGCACGGCGCCACCGCGACCAGGACGTGATCCGCCAGCTTCTGGACGACACGACCCGCCAGGACCCGGCAGCCGCCGAGGCAATCGCGGCCGAGGTCGAACGGATCAACGCCGACCCCGATACCCTGGACGCGCTGATCGAGAAGCAGAACTACCGGCTGGCCTGGTGGCGCACCGCCGGACGCGACCTTGGCTACCGGCGGTTTTTCGACATCAACGACCTGGCCGGGCTGCGTCAGGAGAAGGAGGAGGTATTCCAGGCCGTGCATGCGTTGCCGGTGCGCTGGGTGGCGGAAGGCTCGGTGCACGGCCTGCGGGTCGACCATCCGGACGGCCTGCGCGACCCCGGCCAGTACTTTAGCGAGCTGAGCCACGCCTGCCCCGACACCTGGATCGTCGCCGAGAAGATCCTCGAACCCGGGGAACAGCTGCCGGACGACTGGCCGATCGCCGGCACCACCGGCTACGATTTCCTCAACCGCGTGCAGGGGCTGTTCGCGGATCCGGCAGGCGAGGCCCCGCTGACGCGGCTCTTCGAGGAGCTCACCGGCGAGTTGGCCGACTACCCGGGACTGGTCTACGAATCCAAGCGACAGGTACTCAGCGACCTGCTCGGCAGCGAGCTCAACCGCCTGAGCTCGCTGTTCGTGGATATCTGCGAACGCCACCGCCGTCACCGCGACTACACCCGCCACGAACTGCACCTCGTCTTGCTGGAGGCAGCCGCCTGCTTCCCGGTCTACCGAACCTACTTGACCCCCCGCGAAGGCGGCGTGACGGCGGCCGACGTCGGCTGCGTGGAGACCGCCATCAAACGGGCCGCCGAGCGCCGCCCGGAGCTGGACAGCGAGCTGCTGCAGTTCCTGCGCAACCTGCTCCTGCTGCGCATCCCCGGCGAGCGCGAGGCCGAGCTCGCCCTGCGCTTCCAGCAGCTGACAGGCCCGGCGATGGCCAAGGGCGTGGAGGATACCGCGCTGTACCGCTTCCACCGCCTGACGGCCCTCAACGAGGTCGGCGGCGACCCCGAGCGCTTCGGGATATCAGTGGACGAATTCCACGCGGCCAGTGCCCGGGCCCACGCCCGCCACCCCGAGGCGATGCTGGCCACCTCGACCCATGACACCAAGCGCAGCGGGGACGTGCGCGCCCGCCTGCTGCTGCTCTCCGAGATTCCGGGGGCGTGGGGGCAAAACGTGCGTCGCTGGATGCGCCACAACACCCGTCACCGATCGGGCGGATGGCCGGATCCGGCCACCGAGTACCTGTACTACCAGACGCTGGTCGGTGCCTGGCCGATCGACGCCGAGCGCATCATGGCCTACATGGAAAAGGCCGCCCGCGAGGCCAAGCAGCACACCAGCTGGACCCATCCGCAGGAAGGCTACGAGCAGGCCCTGCGCGATTTCGTGGCCGGCACCCTGGACGACCCGGGGTTTCGCGAATCGCTGGAGTCATTCCTGCAGCCGCTGGTCGCTCCCGGCCGCACCAACAGCCTGGCGCAGACCCTGATCAAGCTCACCGCGCCAGGAGTCCCCGACATCTACCAGGGCAGCGAGCTGTGGGACCTGAGCCTGGTCGATCCAGACAACCGCCGCCCGGTGGACTTCGACACGCGCGCCCGGCTGCTCGAAGAACTCGCGCACCTCTCGCCGGCACAGATCCGCACCCGCGCCGACGAGGGCCTGCCCAAGCAGTGGGTGGTGTACCAGGCCCTGGCCCTGCGCCGCCGCCACCCGGAGTGGTTTCGCCCGGATGCGGCCTACACCCCGCTGCGCGCCAGTGGCGAACGCGCCGGGCACGCGGTCGCCTACCTACGCGGCGAAGGGGCGCTGGTGCTGGTGCCGCGCCTGACGCTCGGCCTGGCGGGCGACTGGCGCGACACGCGACTCCACCTGCCACCCGGCACCTGGCACAACCGCCTGTCCGGCGAGACGCTGCAAGGCGGCAACTGCCCGGTCGCCGAGATCCTCGATGCGTTCCCGGTAGCCCTGCTCGAACGCGAAGAGACGACCCCATGACGACCGTGCGCGTGTGGGCCCCCAGGGCCAATCAGGTCGAACTGGAGTGCGGTGGCCCGCGCATGCCAATGGACCGCCGCGCGGACGGCTGGTGGGCGCTGGAGACGGAACAGCTAGTGCACGGAAGCGACTATGCCTTCCGCGTCGACGGCCACGGCCCGTACCCCGATCCGCGCTCCGCCTGGCAGCCGCAGGGCGTGCACGGCCCGTCGCGCTGGCTGGAGCATTCCCGCTTCGTCTGGAACGACGCCGGCTGGCAGGCGCCGCCGCTGGCCGCGGCGGTGATCCAGGAGATCCATGTCGGCACTTTTTCCCCGGAAGGTAGCTTCGACGGCGTGATCGATCACCTCGATCACCTGGTCGACCTCGGCATCACCCACCTGGAGCTGATGCCGGTGGCGGCATTCCCCGGCGAGCGCGGCTGGGGCTACGACGGGGTCGACCTGTACGCACCGCACCACGCCTACGGGGGCCCCGATGGCCTAAAACGGCTGGTGGATGCCTGCCACCGCCGCGGCATCGCGGTGGTGCTGGACGTGGTCTACAACCACCTCGGGCCGGACGGCAACTACCTGGCGCAGTTCGGCCCCTATTTCACTGACCACTACCAAACCCCCTGGGGCGACGCGGTGAACCTCGACGGCCCGGACAGTGACCCTGTGCGCCGCTTCTTCGTCGACAACGCCCTGATGTGGCTGCGCGACTATCACATCGACGGCCTGCGCCTCGACGCGGTGCACGCGATCGTCGATACCTCGGCCACCCATTTCCTCGAACAGCTCGCCGCCGAGGTGCAGCGCCTCGGACGTGAGCTCGGGCGGCACCTGGTGGTGATCGCGGAGAACGACCGCAACGACCCGCGCGTGGCACGGCCGGTCGAGGCCGGCGGCTACGGGCTGGACGCGCAGTGGAACGAGGACTTCCATCACGCACTGCATGCCCTGCTGACCGGGGAAGCCGACGGGTACTACGCGGACTTCGGTCGCCTCGCGGATGTCGCCCGGGCGCTGACGCGAGGCCTCGTCTATGACGGGCGCTACTCCCGTTACCGTCGGCGTACCCACGGGCGACCGGCCTCCGACCTGCCCGGCCGGCGTTTCATCGGCTGCCTGCAGAACCACGACCAGGTCGGCAATCGGGCTCTGGGGGACCGAATCAGCGAGGGCGTCTCGCCGGGCCTGCTGAAGATCGGGGCGGCCCTGGTGATGACCAGTCCCTTCGTGCCCATGCTGTTCCAGGGGGAGGAATGGGCGGCCGCGACGCCGTTTTTGTATTTTACCGATCACAGCGACGCCGACCTGGGGCATGCGGTAACCGAAGGCCGCCAGCGCGAGTTCGCCGCCTTCCGGCGGGACACCGATGCCGGCAGCATCCCGGACCCACAATCCCGCGAGACCTTTGAACGATCCCGGCTGGACTGGGACGAAGTCGCACACGAACCGCATGCCGGAATCCTGGAGTGGTACCGGGCCCTGATCGCCCTGAGGCACGCCCACCCGGCGTTCGCCGATGACCGTCTGGAGGGGATCGAGGCGCGTTTCGACGAGGCGGCTCGCTGGTTGATCGTGCACCGGCCGGGACTGCGGGTGGCATGCAACCTGCACCCTGCCCCGCAACGGCTGGCGTGCCCGGGTGCTGCGGCCGGTCGCCTCCTGCTCCAGTCCGATGCAGGTATCGTGGTGGGTCCGGACAGCCTGGAGATGCCCGGCGAGTCCGTCGTGATCCTGGACGCGCCTGCCCTCTCCTGCCTGCCCGGCCAACCGTCCATGTCGAGGGAGTGATCCAGTGACCGTATCCGACCGCCCCGTACACCGTATCGAGGGCTACCTGCCGATCGAGGAGCACGGCCTGATCGGGAATTGCACAACCGCCGCCCTGGTCGGTCGCGACGGCGCCATCCCCTGGATGTGCGTTCCCCGCTTCGACTCCGAGCCCTTGTTCTGCGCCCTTCTGGATCACCAGCGCGGCGGGGCCTTCACCGTGGCCCCGGAGCCCCTGGTCGCCTCGCACCAGCGCTACATCCCGGATACCGCCGTGCTGATTACCGAGATGACCGGCCCGGAAGGACGCGTCCGCATCACCGATTGTCTGCCCCTGCGTGCAGGGGCAGACCTCTCCGAGGACGCGCCCGCCGGACGCAACGAATTGCTGCGCCGGATCGAGGTGCTGGAGGGCCGGGTCCACCTGCGGGTCCGCGTCGACCCCCGGGGTGGCGCGAACGTATATCCGCACGGGGCGGGACTGGGACTGGCACTGCACCGCCAGCCGGAACTGGAACTCGCCCTGAGCTCGTCCCTGCCACTGGAGGCGGCGGACAGCCTGCACGAGCTCGAGGCGGGTGCACAGCATCACCTCGTCCTCGGCTGGGGCCCGCATACGCACCGGTTCCAGGCCCGCACCCCCGACGAACTGCTCGAGGCCACGCTTTTGGTCTGGAGACGGTGGATGCGGCATTTCGACTATGCCGGGCCGCAGGAAGACCTCGTCCGCCGCTCGGCCGTCACCCTCAAGCTGATGGACTACACCGCGACCGGGGCGATGATCGCCGCGCCGACATCCTCCCTGCCCGAGGCGATCGGTGGCCCGCGCAACTGGGATTATCGCTACGCCTGGATCCGCGATGCGGCCTTTTCCGTGTACGCGATGAGCGATATCGGGATGACCCACGAGGCCGCCGGATTCATTGGCTGGGCCCTGGACGCCGTCGACCGCGCGGGCTGGCCCCGGGTGCTGTACGACGTGGACGGCCACCTGCCGCAACCGGAACGCAGCGACCCGGACCTGGAGGGCTACCGCGGCTCGGGTCCCGTGCGCTGGGGCAACGGCGCGGTCGAGCAGCGTCAGCACGACGTGTTCGGGGAGATCCTCGACTGCGCCTGGCGCTGGGTCCGCTGGGGCGGCACGCTGGACGATCACCTGTGGGGGCGCCTGCGGCGCCTGGTGGAATCCGCCAACACGGAGTGGAAAAACCCCGACCACGGGATCTGGGAAGTGCGCACCGCCGGACGGCCCTTTACCTACTCCGCCGCGCTCTGCGCGGTGGCGCTGGAGCGCGGTGCCGCGCTGGCCGAGCACAATGGCATGGAAGGGGACAGTGCCCTCTGGCGCGCCGAGGCGCGGCAGATCCACGAGGCGATCCTGGAACAGGCCTGGGACCCCGAGCTCCAGAGCCTGACCGAACACCTGGGCGGCGGCGGCATCGACGCGAGCCTGCTGGCCCTGCCCGGACGCGGCGTCATCCCCGCGGATCACCCGAAGATGGTCGCCACCACCGAGGCCGTCGTCCGCCGCCTGGGTGCCGGCAACGGCCTGCTCTACCGCTATCTTCCAGAAGAATCCCCGGACGGACTGCCCGGGCACGAGGGTGCGTTTGTACTGTGCAGCTTCTGGCTGGTCGACAATCTGGTCGGGCAGGGCCGCCTGGACGAGGCCGAGGCCCTGTATGAGTCCCTGTGCGCACGCACCAACCCCCTCGGCCTGCTGCCGGAACAGATCGATCCGGCCAACGGGGCATTCCTCGGCAACTTCCCGCAGGCGTTCAGCCACGTGGGGCTGATCGCCTCGGGCATCAAGTTGGGTCGGGCGCTGAAGCGAGACAAGGAGGGCTGAGGGCCGCCCCCCGCGGGAGCCCCCGATCCGAAGGAGGTTCGAACCGTCGCTTTCGGCGTGTTCAGTCGGTCGGCATCATCGACGAGTGATGGTGGACGATCTTCCACTCCCCGTCGCGGTTTTCGTACACGAAGGTGTAGCGCGCCGGGACGTCCTTCGTCTCGCCACCGTCGGTGACGCGGAAGGTGTAGGTGCCGGCGTCGGTCAGCTTGTTGCAACCGAGCTTCACGTTGCGAGTGTTGATCGTCCCGAAGGGCTTCTTCTCGAGGAAGTGCTCGAAGTAGTCCTGGATCTCGGCATGCGTGGTCCGCGGGACGTTGGAGACGGTCGGCAGCAGCACGGCGTCCTCGGCATAGCGTTCGGCGACCTTGCGCGCGTCTCCGGTCTGCAGGGCATCGTTCCAGCCCTCGAACAGTTCCTCGGCCAGGCGGCGGGTCGCCGGGGCGCAGACCACGCAGCTCTCGTTCGGCGGGGTATCGATGGCGCCGAACGCCGGGTCGCCGCCCGTCCCGGTCACCGGGTGATGCTGGTCGCGATGCGAGGCGCTCAGGCTCAGGCGCGAGCGCGGCGACTCGTCGGCATTGATGAACTGGGTGCCGCTGATGCGCGGCCGGCTGCTCGTGGTCACTGACTGATCTCCGCGTTCGGCCGTCGCCGGCCCTCGAAATTATGAATCCTGGTTCGCACAAATCCTCCTCGGGCAGGAAAAACCCGCCGGGCGTATCGAAGGAAGCCATCGGAGTTCGCCTGCAAGCAGGCTCCTACAAGGACAAAGACCTGTAGGAGCCTGCTTGCAGGCGAAAGGCCCTCCGCGGCGCTTCAGTACCGATTACGACCTGAATTGTAAGGGACCCCCTCCGGCCTGTCATGCCGGGTTGGATCGCGATCCCGATCCTTTCAATCCATCCCGGAGATCGCTTCGCGGCGCTCGCAATGACGGCACATCCGGCCCAGGCTCACGTCGCCTGCGCCTTGAACGCCGCCAGCAGATCCTCGACCTGCCCGCGCACCCGCGCCTCGTCCTGGATGGCAAAGTCGAGGAAGGTCTGGGCGACCACCGACAACACCTTCTGTTTGGGATGGACGATGTGCCACTGGCGGTGGATCGGGAAGTGCTCCACGTCCAGCAGGGCCACCGGGCCACCCGCGCCTTCGGCGCTGAGGGTATGCAGCGACAGCACCGCGATCCCGAGCCCCCCGATGACCGCCTGCTTGATCGCCTCGTTCGAGCCGAGCTCCATGCGCACGGTCGGGTTGATGCCGTGTTCCTGGAACAGCTTCAGGGTCGCCTCGCGGATGCCCGAGCCCGGCTCGCGCATCAGGAAGGTCTCCTGCTCCAGGCGCTCGATCGGAATGTTGCGCTGCCCCGCCAGCGGGTGATCCCGGCTGGCCATTACTACCAGCGGGTTCGGCGCGAACGGGTACACCGCGATGTCGGTCAGCCGCTCCGGCACGTGCCCGATGATGTACAGGTCATCGTCGTTGTTGGCCAGGCGATGCAGCACACGGTCGAAGTTGCTGACCTCCAGCGACAGCTCGATATCCGGATAGCGCTTGGCGAACTGCCCGAGGATGGTCGGCGCGAAGTACTGCGCCGTGGTGATCACCGCCAGGCGCAGGCGCCCGCGCTTCAGCCCGTGCATCTCCGCCAGCTTCATCTCCAGGTTGGTCAGCGCCCCCAGCATCTCGCGGCAGGTGTCGTACAGCAGCAACCCGACCTCGGTGGGGAAGGCCTTGCGCCCGACGTACTCGAACAGCGGGAGGCCGAGGGCGCCGGAGAGCTTCTTGATCTGGATGGAGACGGTCGGCTGGGTGAGGTAGAGCTCCTCCGCCGCGCGGGTGAAGCTGCCCAGGCGAACGATCGCCTCGAAGACCTGCAACTGACGCAGGGTCGCGTGCCGGATCAGATGCGCCGGCAGCTCGGATTTCAGCATCACGTGTGGAAGGCTGGACTCCTTCGGTGGTGTCGAGCTGCCTCCCGTCTTGGCCATGCGAGTACCGTGCTCCCCAGGGAAACGCTGATTAATGTACACGCTCGCGCTCGAGTCGCTTTTGCGTGCGAACAAGGCGCGGTGACTGCCGTGCAGTCATTCGGCACAAGGGAGCCGCAACGCCGTGCGCGCGCCCGTTTTTGATAACAACGGGCGGCCGAGCCCATGCTTTCAATCGTTTGCGGGGTTGGCACCCCAGGTTCCCCGATCCTGCGTTGCGCCCCGAAGTCATCAAAAACGGGCGGGTAGATCCACTACCCGCTGCACGACGCGCCTTGTCTCGGAAAACCTGGGGTGCCAACGCGAGTGTGTACATTAATCAGTGTTTCCCTAACGCGTCAGGCCGGCGTACAGCATGGGCAGCTTTTCCGGCAGCCGCTCGATGTGGTCCAGCACCATATAGTGCTGCGCGCCGAAGATGCGTTCCACGTACTCGTCGGCCTGCGGGTCCAGGCTGATGCAGAAACTGTAGACGCCGTTCTTGCCAACCTCTTCCACCGCCCGCTTGGCATCCTGGCGCAGGTACTGCGGGTCCCGCACATCGGTGTCGGCCGGCTCGCCGTCGGTCACGATCAGCAGCAGCTTCTTCTGCGTGCCCTGCTGGTGCAGCAGGTGGCCGGCATGCCGGATGGCCGCCCCCATGCGGGTGGACAGCTGCCCTTTCATCCCCGCCAGGCGCGCCCGGGCGTGATCGTCATACGGAGCATCGAAGTCCTTGAAGCGGTAGTACTCGACGTCGTGGCGGCCGTCCGAGGCGAAGCCATGGATGGCGAAGGGGTCGCCGATCTTCGAGATCGCCCCGCCCAGCAGAGCGGTCGCCTCACGCGCCAGCTGCACCACGGTCGTCTCGCCGTCGGCCAGGGTCTCGTTGGTCGACTCCGACAGGTCCAGCAGCACCAGCACCGAGAGGTCGCGCACCTGGCGGATATTGCGCACGTAGATGCGCTCGTCCGGCTGGCGCCGCATGCGCAGGTCGATCTGCGCCTCGACCAGCGCGTTCACGTCCAGTTCGTCGCCTTCCGCCTGCTTGCGCATCCGCTGCACGCCCTGCGGCTGCATCGCCTCGATCAGGAACTTCAGGCGCGAGATCAGCGGCTTGTGCTTTTCGTTGATCGCGTCAATCTCTTCCATGTCGCCCTTCTTCGGGCGCCGCTCCAGCAGGGTGACCCAGTGCGGACGCTCCAGCTGCATCTGGTAGTCCCACTCGTGGTAATGGTACGGCAAGGACAGCGGCTCCTTGCCCTCCTGCTGGTTGATGCTTTCGTCTTCGCCGTCGCGGAACCACTCGGTCGCCAGCACCATGATCATCTGGGCGTCATCCCCGGCCCCGGGGACATCCAGGGTATTGATCATCTCCATCGGCGTTACGTAGACGCGCTCCTGATTCGAACCGCTGGCCATCAGCGTCTCGAAGTCGTCTTCCTCACGCCCGAACGCCCACATGTAGCGATTGTCGTCGCGGTAGAGCACGTCCGGCGCCACCTGCCGCGGGTTCATGTAGCCCTGTTCCGGAAACTCCGGCGCCAGTGCCTCGGCGAGGTCGCGCGCCAGGCCGGGAGCCTCGAGATCTTCCATCCGTTCGCCCAGCGCCGCACGGGCCCTGGTCACGAAGGGATGGTCGTCGCGGTAGTCCGGGTCCAGCAGAGCCCGTGCGGTGCGGGCCAGCAGGGCCTGCGGCGCGTCGCCTTCGTCCGGGGTCGCGGTATGCAGGGGTGTCCAGAGGTTGCGCAACCCCGGGAAACCCCGGCTGGCCAGGGCCTCCACGCGGGCGTCCTCGAACAACTCGGTCAGCACACCGGTCACGCCGCGCGGCGCCTCCTCCGGCTGCATCTCGCGGGTATAGACCACATGGGCGGCCGCATGGGCCGCCGCGGCCCGGTAGAGATCCAGACCGGTCAGGCCCTCCCAGTCATCGAAGGCATCCGGCAGGAAGATCGTGAAGCCCTCGATGTAGGGCTTGTAGCCCTCGCGGGACTCGAAGTCGCCGCTGGTGGGCCTCATGAAGAAGTCGCGCGCCCATAGGGAACGCAGGTAGAGATTTATCCGGCGCTGGACGTCCACGAACAGCGTGCCCCGGCGTTCCTTCTGGAAGACCGAGCGCGACTCGGGCGATTCCAGTCCGAAATACGCGATCTGCGCCTCGAGATCCGTCCGGTGCGCCTGTGCCCCCCAGCTGGCCCAGCGGCGCAGGCCGCCCAGGGTCAGATGGGCAAGCAGTTCGTCGAGGTGTTCCAGCATCGGGCGCACGCCGCGGGGCGCCTGGCCCAGCAGGTTATCCACCAGGCGCAGATACCCCGAGAACAGTCCCTGGTCGCCGAGCCGGCGGGCCGCGATGGGGCTGGTGGAGATCAACAGCGTGATGACCGCGGCGCTGGTCTTGGAGTACATCTTGATCGCCGAGCTGACCAGCTCGCCGACCGCGTCCTCGCCCAGTTCCTGGGCCACGTCCGGCGTCTCCTGGACGAAGGCGATGACCATCTCCGACCCGCGCCCCAGGGAATGCAGGCTGCGCGCCCCTTCCAGGTAGTAACGCTTCAGGCCCGCCGCACTGAACGCCCGCGACGCCTCCTGCCACGAGGCCTCGAGGACCCCTGCGGCCTGCCCCCCGAGGTCCTCGAGGAGGTCCTGATAGTCCTCCAGATGGATGCTCATCGTGATCCGGCGCAGACGCCTAGAAGAACGTGGTCACGGCGGAGTCGAGGGCGTCACGCATATCCGGATCGTCCGTGATCGGACGAACCAGGGTCATGCGGCAGGCCGCCAGGGGTGCCACACCCTTGGCAATCAGCGAGGCGGCGTACACCAGCATGCGGGTCGAGATCCCCTCGTCGAGGCCATGGCCCTTCAGGTTGCGCGCGCGCTCCGCCACGCTGACCAGCTTGCCGGCCATGTCCTCGTTGACCCCGCCCTCGTGGGCGACGATCCGGGCCTCCGTCTCGTGGTCCGGGTAGTTGAAGTCCAGCGCGCCGAAGCGCTGCTTGGTGGATTCCTTGAGGTCCTTCATCAGGCTCTGGTAGCCGGGGTTGTAGGAGATCACCACCTGGAAATCCGGGTGCGCCTCGACCATCTCGCCCTTTTTCTCCAGCGGCAGCACGCGACGGTTGTCCGTCAGCGGGTGGATCACCACCGTCGTGTCCTGGCGCGCCTCGACGATCTCGTCGAGATAGCAGATGGCCCCGTGGCGGGCCGCCTGGGTCAGCGGACCGTCCTGCCAGCGGGTCCCGTTGGCATCCAGCAGGTAGCGCCCGACCAGATCCGAGGCGGTCATGTCCTCGTTGCAGGCCACGGTGATCAGGGGCTTGCCCAGCTTCCAGGCCATGTGCTCGACAAAGCGCGTCTTCCCGCACCCGGTCGGCCCCTTGAGCATCATCGGCATACGTACCGAGTAGGCCGCCTCGTACAGCTCCACCTCGTCGGCGGTCGGCTGGTAGTAGGGCTCTTCGGTGATCAGGTGATCGCGTAGTTCGTCCTGCATCTTTTCGACTCCTCAATCAGAAAGGCCGGGGCAAGCCCCGGCCACCGGCGCGCTGCCCTCAGTCGGGCCAGATCCGTTCCGGATGCAGCTCGTTCCCGGTATTGTCCGCCTTGGACGACTTCTTCGCCGCCGGCTTCTTCGCAGACGAGGTCTTCTTTGCCTGGGAGGACGCCGCGGTCGTGCTGGCCTTTTGGCTGGCGGCCGGCTTCTTGCGTGTGGTCGTGCGCTTGCGCGCCGGCGCCTTGCGGGTCGTCGTCGCAGCCTTCTTGGTCGCGGCGGCCTTGGTGCTTGCCGCGGCCCGCGGTTGACTGCTCGCCGGCTCCTGGCTCGTGTCCTTCTGAGCCTCGGCCTGCGCGTCGGGCTTGGCCGCCGTGTCCTGGCTCTGGTCCTTGTCCTGGTCCTCGCGCGCGCTGCGCACGCCGGCTGCCAGCTTGTCTTGCAGATTGCTCATTGCGACACCTCCTCGATGATGGCTTCGATCTCCGCCGCCGCGGCCTCCCCGGGCTTGCCGAGATCAAAGACGGAACAGCCCTCGAGCGCCGAGCGCCGATAGATAGCCCGCCGGCGCAGTGTCTGCTCCAGGGCGGGGATGTCGATCTCCATCAGTGCGTGCTTCATCGCGCGCGACAGCGCACTGCGGACCTCGAGCTGATTGACGACGATGAACGGACGCAGGCTGGGATTCTTGAGCCGGGCCTCTTCCAGCCCGCGCCCCATGCGGACACTGCCCCAGAGATCGACGGGGGACGGCAACACGGGGATCAGGACCTCGTCGGACGCGGCCAGCGCGCCGTTGACTGCTCCGCCCTCCAGGGTGGGCGGGCAGTCGACCACGATGTGCTCGTAGTCCTTGCGCAGCGCCTTGAGCTCGCGATCCAGCGGCCCCGCCACTGCGAACACCGAGGCCGGGAAGGGACGATCCTCGGAGGCCATACGGGCCCACTGGGCCGCCGAGCCCTGCGGATCGGCGTCCACCACCAGGGTCCGCCCGCGCCGCGCGAGCCCCGCCGCGAGATTCATGGTCAGGGTGGTCTTGCCGGTACCGCCCTTCTGATTGACTACCGCGATTACCCTCGAACCCACGCAACAGCCTCCTGCGGAATGGGGCCGGGGTCGCCCCGGCCCGTCAAGTATGCCTCCGGCTCAGCCGGTTGTGGCATCGGCCAGGCGGTCGACCTCCAGGGCAAAGGCCTTGTCGCCCTCCCCGAGCTGCTCGCCGTCACGGGCGTCGATCGTGATGTTCACGTATGTCGTCCCGAAGCTGATGTTCGGGTGATACCCGTCCTGCTCCGACAGCTCGGCCACCCGGTCTAGAAACTCCCGCGTGATCCCGTAGCGGTCAAACGTGAACTGCTTGCTCATGGACGCCGAGGACCCCTTCCCGGGTTCCCAGCCGGCCGGCACCACCAGATCGGTATCCGCCATTGCCTACTCCGCTCGTATTGCCGCATCCGCGTTCGTCACGCGGGATTGCCCTGGGCATCGATCTCGCGCACGTGTTCCAGCTCGTCCTCGAGAATGCTCTCGAACAGCGCTGCGTCGTCCACCGCACCCACACGCCGGCAGTAGACGGCCGCCTCGTCATACAGGCGAACCGCCTCCATCTCCAGCTCGCGATTGCGCGCCAGGAGCTCGGCCATGGAGCGCCCGAGCCGGACCGGGGCCAGCTGGCTCCCGTTCGGAGCCACCCCATAGTGGAACATGCGGGTCATGAACCGGTCCGCATGGTCCAGTTCTTCCTGGGCATCGCGACGCAGGCAGTCGCTCACGTCATTCATGCCCCACATCGCGGTCAACCGCGCCTGGGCCAGGTACTGCTGAACCGCCGAAAGCTCGTGCGCCACCGCGCGGTTCAGGTAGCCCACGATCCGTGGATCGGACATGGATGTCGCCTCAGCTGGCCGAACCGCTGGCGGTCGGGGCCGTCGGCAGGATGCCTTCCACTTCGGAATGCACACGCGCAATGATGTGCGCGGCCACCAGGCCGTCACCCACACGCTCGCAGGAATCCGCACCGGCACGCACGGCGGCGTTCACGGCACCGGTTTCGCCACGGACCAGCACGGTCACGTAGCCGCCACCCACGAACTGACGACCGATCAGGCGCACTTCGGAGGCCTTGGTCATCGCATCCGCGGCTTCGATCGCCGGGACCAGACCGCGGGTCTCGATCATGCCGAGGGCCACACCAGAAATTTCGCTAGCCATCATCTACCTCTTCTTGAAAAAAGCCGCCGGGCCCGTTGGGACCCGACGGCGTTCGACTACCGCGAGTTACGGCTTTTCCGGGAGGATGTTTTCCACCTCGGAATGGACGCGAGCAATGATGTGCGCGGCCACCAGGCCGTCACCCACCCGTTCGCAGGAATCCGCACCGGCACGCACGGCGGCGTTCACGGCACCGGTTTCGCCACGGACCAGCACGGTCACGTAGCCGCCACCCACGAACTGACGACCAATCAGGCGCACCTCGGAGGCCTTGGTCATCGCATCGGCGGCTTCGATCGCCGGCACCAGACCACGGGTCTCGATCATGCCGAGGGCCACACCAAAGTTTTCGCTAGCCATTACTCAACTCCTATCAAGCGTTACAGATGAATTACTTTTCAACCTGCTCGGGCAGGATGCTTTCCACTTCGGAATGCACGCGGGCGATGATGTGCGCGGCCACCAGGCCGTCACCCACGCGCTCGCAGGAATCCGCACCGGCACGCACAGCGGCGTTCACGGCACCGGTTTCGCCACGGACCAGCACGGTCACGTAGCCGCCACCGACGAACTGACGACCGATCAGGCGCACTTCGGAGGCCTTGGTCATCGCGTCGGCCGCTTCAATCGCCGGCACCAGACCACGGGTCTCGATCATGCCCAGCGCCACACCAAAACGTTCAGTTGCCATTGTCTTCTCTCCTGGATTTACAGTTTTTCAAAAAATGACGCTCACGCCGCCTTGCGGGAACCAGCAGAGCGCTGTGCATCGGTCTGGTCTCGTCCTGCTTCGTCCTTCGACCCTTCCGTCTTCTTTCCACCATCGTCCCAGTGGTCGATGATGCCGCCGATCGTAAGATCGGTCTGAATGCTGTTGTCGTCGAGCGCGTACCGTGCCGCCGAGCCACTGATCGTGAACACCCAGTTACCCGGATGGGCCCCGACCGTATCGACGGCGACGTTCAGCGCCCCCTTCTGGTCCACCAGCACGCGCAGCGACATGGTCTTCAGCCCGTCGACGCGACGGGTCACCACCAGTTCGTCCTGCACCTGCATGATTTCCATGGAGCTACTGCTCCTCCCAGTAATCGATGATCCCCACGATCGTCGCGTCACTGGGGTAGGACTTGTCCCCGGCCGCTTCGCGCGCCGCCGAACTGCCCACCACGATCACCCAGTCCCCGGGCACGCAGCCAACCGCGTCCACCGCGACGGTCCGCGGGCCACCCGCCTTCTCCTGGACCACCAGCAACGGCCGATGCCCCAGATCGCGGATGCGGTTGGTCGAAACCAGCGTCTTCTCAACCTTGCAGATCTTCATTCCCGTTCCCGTGTGCGTCAGGCGGCCAGCGGTTCCAGACGGCTTCCGCTACGCTTGTCGCGGATCACCATGTGGCAACCGATCAGGCCCTTCTCTGCCAGGTCGCGATAGCGATCCATGATCTGGTCGCGGATGCGGCGGCAACGCGCCTCCACCCGTTCCCGCGATCCCGGCACCTTGCGGTCATAGCGGTAATGGATCACCACCGGCACCGGCAGGCCGCGCTCGACATTCAACTTCCGAAAAATCTTGTTGACCCCGACGTCCGTCCCTTCGGAGCCCTCTTCCATCGTCTCGAGGTGCGCGAAGTACGCGAAGTTGCGCACCTGCATCTCCTCGATCTCCTGACCCACGATAATCACGCGCTCCCGGTGGCCCACATCGGCGTAATGCCCCCCGTGGTAGCGCGCCACGTAATCCAGCTGCGAAATATTGTTCAGCAGCAGCCGCGAGATCAGTCGCAGCATCCCTTCGTGCGGCGCCCCGTTGCCGCGTCCCCAGCCCTGCTGGTGGATGGCGTCCTGGATCGCCTGGTATACCCGCAACGACGCGGCCTGTTCGTCCAGGCCCTGCGTCGCGCGATACAACTCCGCGCTGTCCACGAAGCGGTACAGGCTCATCCGCGTATCGGCGTCCGGGATGTGGATCTTCACCGCATCCGTGTCCGTATCCACGCCGATCAGCAGCGTGTCGACCGAGGCCCCACAGCAGTAGGTGTTCTCGATCGCCTGCCGGAACGCGCGCAACTGGTGCAAGGCACCGTCCGCCGCGTCGCGTTCGTTGTTGCCGTGTGCCGCGCAGCCCTGGTGCAGCGGATCCGCGCCGCTGTAGTGGTACGCCGCGATCTTCAGATAGCGGCTCGGGACATCGGCCGTCGTCGGCCGACCCTCGCGGAACCGCAGCAGCTCCCGCTTGGTCCAGTGGCGCACGTCCTCCTCGATGTCGAACTGCGCACCCGCGTAGCTCTTCACCCGGACCGCGAGGTCCGGCAGCCGCAGGATGAAACGTCGCAACCCAAGCAGCCGCCCGTCCGAGCAGGGCGAGATGTCCACCTCGTGGAAGTCACAGTCGAGGAAATACGCGATCGCGCTTTCCGCTTCCGCCACCAGGTCATCACGCCCCGCCCAGTACTCGTTGACCACCTGATCGAACAGCTCGAACGTCCCGTGCAGGTACAGCTCGCGCGTGTCCAGATCATTGATCCAGGCGTCCTCGAGGGCCTTCTCCGGCAGCCGGTACCCCAGTTGCTCCTGGACGATCGCCTGCGCCCGCTCCTCGAAGTCGCGTTCGTGCTGCAGCGCGTGCACTTCCTTCAACACCGGCACCAGCTGCGCGAAACGCTCCCGGAACCCGCGTTCGAAGGCATGCAGGCGCTCGTTCATCGCGACATCGGCCAGCGGATGCCCGGGTTGCAGCTCCCGCGTCAGGTCCGAATCGGAAGCGCCACTCTTGGCCGGCGGGACCGCGGACACGGGCGCCGACGGCGCCGGGCTCGCCGCGCGCGCAGCCACGGCCCGGGACTTCGCGAAACGCGAGCCCAGGGGACTGTTCTTGCGGCGACCTCGCACCATGGCGTCCAGTGTCCTCTCCCGGCCTTAGCCGCGCGCCCCGCCGGACAGCGTAACCAGAGAACCGGCGTCGCTGTTCCCGGAGGAACCCGTGATTCGGCTCGGGGGCACATCCTTGCGCTCGAGTTCGCGGTTCACATAGGCGCTACGGCCTTCGCCACGCGGATTCCCCTTCTGCGTCGCATTGCGCCGGGTGGACATCCCTTCGGTACCGGTCACCCGGTCCCCACGTCCCCAGTCGTCGCCGGTAATGGAAATGCCATTGCTGCTGCCATTGACCGTCACGCGGTCCGCGCCGACCTTCTGGCTTTCGTCGACCGGAGCGGCAGCGACCTGCTGCTGACCGCCGTTGTAGCGGAACTCCTCGGTACCGGAGACCAGGCCCATCGCCTTGTTGATCGAACCCGTCAGCCGGCCACTCGTGCCATAGGCGGTCCCGGTGACGCGTTCGCGGCGTTCAGCCGCCGACCGCGCCGGCGTCGCCACGCTGAATCCAGCGTTCGGCATCGGGCGCTCCGGGGCCGGCGGCGCCACCTGAGCCGGGGCGGCCTGCATCCCTTCCGGCCGCAGACGCGGATGAAGGTTACTGGCGGCACTGGCGCAGGACTGGGCGAACTCGTTCGCGCCGACATACGGGGCACCGGAGACGTCCTGACAGGCACCTCGTTCGGTACCAGTCACACGCTCGTCGTAGCCCGGCTGGCTACCGGAGATCGCATGGCCCGGTGTCGAATGGCGCTCGGCCACGCGGGTCTCCGCCACCCGGGAATCCTGCGTTTCGCAGAACTGATCGTACTGATCCGGGCCGATGTAGGCGGTGCCGCTAACCGGTTTGCAGGCGCCGTACTCGTCACCCGTCACCCGGGTCGACCGGCCGACTGCCGTACCGGAGACGGACTGGTGGTTCCAGGTGCGGCCCACGGTGACCTTCTCGGGCGCCGCTTCCGGGCGCTGGCCACCGCAGAACGCGTCGTAGTGCTCGGAACCGGCGTATTCGGTTCCGGTAATCGGCTTGCAGCCGCCGTACTCGTCGCCGGTGACGTGGATGGAATGATCCACCTGGGTCCCCGAAACTTCCCGGCCACGCAGGGTGTGCATCACCCCGACCTTGGGCACGCCGCCGGCGGCGGGCTGCTCACACAGATCGCCGAAGTCCGACTTGTTGTAGTACGGGGTCCCGGTCAGCGACTTGCAGGAACCGCTCTCGTTGCCGGTCACCTTCGAGCTGCGGCCCACGGCCACGCCCGTAATGGTCTGGTCTTCCATCGTATGGGATTCCTGGACCTTGGCCGGCGTCGGCTCCGGGCGGGTACCGCAAAAGCCCTGGAACTGTTCCGTGCCGAGATATTCGGTCCCGGTGACCGGCTTGCAGCTGCCGTACTCGTCACCGGTGACATGGACGGAGCGCCCGACTTCGGTACCGGTCAGTTCACGACCGCGAAGCGTGTGCATCACGCCGACCTTCATCGGCGCTCCGTTGGACTTTCCCGAGTTGCAGGGGACCTCGCTGGTGGCCGTGTTCAGGTACTCGGTACCCGTCACGTCACGGCAGGAGCCCGATTCGTCGCCGGTCACCTTCGGGCTGCGCCCGACCGAGGTGCCCGAGACCCCTTCGCCCTGCCGCGTCACCATGACGCTGGTGCGTGCCGGACCCGCCTGCGGACGGGTGCCGCAGAAGCCTTCGTACTGTTCGGTACTCAGGTATTCCGTGCCAGTGATCGTCTCGCAGGACCCGCGTTCGTCACCGGTCACGCGGGACGAACGGCCCACTTCGGTTCCGCTGACGGACTGGCCGTGCGCAGTGTGCGAGGCACCCACCTTGGGCGGGTTGCCCGCGGGGCGAACGCCGCAGTACCGATCGTAATGCTCGGCGCCCAGATATTCGGTTCCGGTAATGGACGAGCAGCTGCCCGCCTCGGTGCCGGTCACGCTGGAGGTGCGTTCTACCTGCGTGCCACTGACATGGCTGCCCGCCAGCGTGGTGCCTTCCTCGACCTTGGGCGGTGCATCGCCCTCGGCCGGACGCGGACGACCGCAGGGACGGCCCGGCTCGGAGGAGCCACGGCCCAGCTTGCAAAGCTCTTCGCGCCGCTGGCGGGCCACTTCGCGCGTGGACATGCCCTTGCGCTTGGCGGCCTTCCAGGCGCCTTCCTGCGGCAGCGTGCCGCGGGCCTGCCCGCTCTTGAAGCGGCGGCGCAGGGCCTGCTTGCCGTTCTGCGCCATCGCATCGCGGCGGGCCATGCAGATCGCCCGAACCTCGGAGATCATCGGGTGCGGACCGGCGGCCTCGCCCCCGGACTCGACCTTGTCACACAGCTGGTCCAGGCCGCTCTCGACCACCGGATCCCCCTGGGTCGGGGCCGTATCGACGGCATCGTCACGCCCGGACTTGTCGCCCTTGCAGCCACAGCCACAATCCTTCTTCGCTTCCTCGCGGCCGGCCGCGACCGGCTCGGTCCCCTTGAGGCGATCTTCGCGACGGGGCTCGGGCGCCATGGCCTTCTTCCCGTCGGTGGACAGGGCCTGACGCCGCAGGCGGCAGATCTCGCGACCGCTCATGTTCGAGCAGTCGACCTCGACGTTCTGCGACTGGGCCAGCGCGTCGAGCTGGCGCGAGCGATCGGCGCCGGCGCGGGCCATGCCGCCGGAGACCTGCGCTCGTGTATTGGTACGGCCCACCGCCTTCTTGCCCTGGCGCGCCATCTGCTGGCGGCGCTCGAGGGCCGCCTGGCGGCCATTGGAAGCACCCGCGTGCGCGCCCGGTTCCGGACGCCGCTCGGGGGTGGTGTCGCGGGTCTCGACAGAGACCGGCGACGTCGATTCACTGGAGTGCGTCTCCGGCTCCCGCGCCTGGGTTGCCGGGGCGGGTTCCGCTTTCGCCTGGCGCGCCTGTTGCGCGGCCGCGGCGGAACGGCTGTTCCCCTTGTTTTGGCCGGTCGACTTCACGGCAGCCTTGCCATTGCGAGACATGGCCTTGCGCCGTTCCAGGGCACGTTCACGCCCCGAGAGACCTTCAGACGCAGATGTCGGATTACTCATGGCACTTCCTTACAGTTGGCGGCAGCAACGGTAAATAACGCTGTACTGAACTGCCGGGCCCACAACCGGGCCCGGCAGGTACCGGGGCCTTTTAGCGACCGCGGTCGACCACGAAGGCCATGCCCTGGCTCTGGGCGTAGTTATCGTAGGCAATGAAGCGCACCATCATGCCCGGATTGGCACGGCGGCATTCTTCGACTTCCTGAAGGACGGCTTCCACGGACTGCTCGCCGAAGAACGGCAGCTTCCACATGTACCAGTAGTGGGCCATGGCGTTTTCCTTCTCGCTGTACTCGATCGCCGGGTTCCAGCCCTGGGCGAGGCAGTATTCGATCTGCTTGCGCACCTGGTCGGCGTTCATCTCCGGGAGGTAGGAGAAGGTCTCGTACTTCTGCGACTGCTTGAAGTTCTGGATATCAGTCATGTCGGTAATCCTGTGCTCTTGTTCTGTCAGGGCGCGAGCGACCGTTCAGGCCGCCCGCGCTCGGGCGATCACTTGTGCTGGGTGTCCAGCTTGTCGACGGTATCGAACTCGAACTTGATCTCCTTCCAGGTCTCCATCGCCACCTTCAGCTCGGGGCTGTGCTGGGCGGCCTGGGTGAGGATCTCCTTGCCTTCCTTTTCGATCTCGCGACCTTCGTTGCGCGCCTGCACACAGGCTTCCAGCGCGACACGGTTGGCCGCCGCGCCCGGGGCGTTGCCCCACGGGTGGCCCAGCGTACCGCCGCCGAACTGCAGCACGGAGTCGTCGCCGAAGATGGAAACCAGGGCCGGCATGTGCCAGACGTGGATACCACCGGAGGCCACGGCGAACACGCCCGGCATGGAGCCCCAGTCCTGATCGAAGAAGATGCCGCGCGAGCGGTCTTCCGGCACGAAGGATTCGCGCAGCAGGTCGATCCAGCCCAGGGTCGCGGCGCGGTCGCCTTCCAGCTTGCCGACCACGGTACCGGTGTGGAGGTGGTCACCACCGGACAGACGCAGGATCTTGGCCAGCACGCGGAAGTGGATCCCGTGCTTCGGATGGCGGTCGAGCACCGCGTGCATGGCACGGTGGATGTGCAGCAGCACGCCGTTGTCACGGCACCAGTTGGCCAGACCCGTGTTGGCGCAGAAACCGCCGGTGATGTAGTCGTGCATGATGATCGGCGCGCCAATCTCCTTGGCGAACTCGGCACGCTTGTACATCTCTTCCGGGGTCGGCGCGGTGACGTTCAGGTAGTGACCCTTGCGCTCGCCGGTTTCGGCTTCGGCCTTTTCGGTCGCTTCCTGCACGAACTCGAAGCGGTCACGCCAGCGCATGAACGGCTGCGAGTTGATGTTCTCGTCGTCCTTGGTGAAGTCGAGACCGCCACGCAGGCACTCGTACACGGCACGGCCGTAGTTCTTCGCGGACAGACCCAGCTTCGGCTTGATGGTGCAACCCAGCATCGGGCGGCCATACTTGTTCAGCTTGTCGCGCTCGACCTGGATACCGGAGGGCGGACCACCGCAGGTCTTCACGTAGGCAATCGGGAAGCGCACGTCTTCCAGACGCAGGGCACGGATGGCCTTGAAGCCGAACACGTTGCCGACCAGCGAGGTGAACACGTTCACCATCGAGCCTTCTTCGAACAGGTCGATCGGGTAGGCGATGAACGCGTAGAAGGACTCGTCGTCACCCGGGACGTCCTCGATCATGTACGCCCGACCCTTGTAGTAATCCATGTCGGTCAGGAGGTCGGTCCACACCGTGGTCCAGGTACCGGTGGACGACTCGGCCGCCACAGCGGCTGCCGCTTCTTCGCGGTCGATGCCCGGCTGCGGGGTGATCTTGAAACATGCCAGCAGATCGGTATCCAGCGGCATGTATTCCGGCATCCAGTATGTTTCGCGGTAATCCTTGACACCCGCGGAGTACTTCTTGGCGGCCATGTGGCTTTCTCCTACGCGTTGGTTAATCGTGACGGTCGCCTAGATTAGGGAGGGCAATCACTAATAACAAATAAATAATCTAGATACGACCAATAGACTATCGTTTATATAAAAGCCGGGCAGCGGGAGGGCCGCTGACCGGCAGGGGTTCGGTTCGCAGTGGCGCGGCCAGGCCTGAATCCGTCGCTCGCGCCGAAATGCGGATTGCGATTGTAGTCCAAGACCGTAGTCCGTGCATGCCTTTGTCGCGACGGATTGCGCAGACAGCTTCACCGATCGCCCCGCCCCCGGCGCGCGGGTCGGGACGGGCGGTTTCAGGAAGCGGCGTCCGTGGCGGGCTCGGCGCGGCCGGCCGCCTGGTGATCACGCGCTAGGTAGAGGTAGATGGCCGGCACCACGAACAGCGTGAACAGGGTGCCGATGGCCATGCCGCTGGCGATCACCAGACCCATTGCAAAGCGCGAGCCGGCGCCCGCCCCGGACGCCACCAGCAGCGGCACCATCGCCACCACCGTCGCGGTGGTGGTCATCAGGATCGGGCGCAGACGCAGGGACGCGGCCTCCTCGATCGCCTCGCGCAGCGTACGCCCCTGGCGCTGGAGCTGATTGGCGAACTCCACGATCAGAATGCCGTGCTTGGCGATCAGGCCAATGAGCGTCAGCAGGCCGACCTGGGTATAGATGTTCAGCGAGGTCACCCCGAGGCTAATGAAGATCAGCGCCCCGGCGATCGACATCGGCACCGTGGTCAGGATGATCAGCGGGTCGCGCAACGACTCGAACTGCGCCGCCAGCACCAGGAAGATCACCAGCAGTGCAAAGAAGAAGGTGACCACCAGCGCGCCCCCCTCCGCCTTCAGTTGGCGCGACTGGCCGGCGTAGTCGACATTGACGTCCGGCGGCAGGACCTCCGCGGCGATCCGGTCGATGATGTCCAGCGCCTCGCCCAGGGTTACGCCCGGGCGCGGCACGCCGGACAGGGTAACGGCGTTGAGTTGCTGGAAGCGCTTCAGCGAGCGCGGCGTGACCGTCTCCTCCAGGGTGACGATGCTGGACAGTGGGATCGGCTCGCCGTCGCGGGTACGGGTGAACAGTTCCTCCAGCTGCTCCGGATTCAGGCGCTCGCTGCGCTGCACCTGCGGGATCACGCGGTAGCTGCGGTTCTCCATGGCGAAGCGCCCGGCAAAGCCGCCGGACAGCATGGTCGCCAGGTCGGCGTTGAGCGTGGCCATGTCGATGCCGAGCTGCGCCGCCCGCTCGCGGTCGATCTTCAGGTCCACCTGGGGCTGGTCGAAGTCGAGATCGGTATCCATGAAGATGAAGCGCCCGGTCTCCATCGCCCGACCAACGATCTCGTCGGCAAACTGCTCCAGCTCCTCGAACGAACCGGTGGACCCGAGGACCACGCTCACCGGCGCGCCATCGCCCGGGGTGGGCAACTGCGGCGGCTGGATGGCGAACACCTCCAGCGCCGGGATCCGGTCCAGACGCGGCTGCAGGTCCTCCTGCAGGATGGTCTCGGTATCCCGCTCGCGCTGATCCCAGGGCGCGAGCACGAAGCCGCCCAGGGCCTGGTTGCTGGCACCGGCGATGCCCGGACCGCCACCGAAGCCGTTCACGATGAAGATATTCTCCAGCTCCGGGATCTCGTCAAAGAAGCGATCCGTCAGCGCGGTGTTGCGCTCCAGCCAGTCCAGGCCCATGTAGGCGTCACCCTCCATGATGGAAAACGCAAAGCCCTGGTCCTCCGGCGGCTCGAGCTCGCTCTGCGAGGTGACGAACAGGAAGTAGCAGGACATCAGCACGATCGCGCCGAATACGGCGATAGTGAAACGGTCGTTCAAGGCGCCGTGAAGCCGCCGCCGGTAACGCTGCTGAAGCCCCTCGAAGCGTGCATCCAGCCAGCCTTCGATCCGTCCGCGCTTCTCGTTAGCGCCATCGCGCAGGATCTTCGAACACATCATCGGCGACAGCGTGATCGCGACAATGCCCGAGATCACGACGGTCGCCGCCAGGGTGAAGGCGAACTCGATGAACAGGGTCCCGGTCAGCCCGCCGATAAAGCCCAGCGGCAGGAACACGGCCACCAGCGTGGTCGACATCGCGACGATCGGCCAGGCCAGTTCGCGCGCGCCCTGGATCGCCGCATCCATGCGCGACATCCCCTCCTCGATATGCCGCGAGATGTTCTCCAGCATGATGATCGCGTCATCCACCACGATCCCGATCGCCAGCACCATCGCCAGCAGCGTCAGCAGGTTCAGCGAGAACCCCATCAGCAGCATCAGCATGAAGGTCCCCACCAGCGACAGCGGCACTGCCACCGCCGGGATCAGCACACTGCGCAGCGAGCCGAGGAACAGGTAGATCACCACCAGCACGATGGCCAGGGCGAGCCCGATCGTGAGCAAGACCTCGTCGATCGCGCTCTGGATGTAGTCGGTGGAGTCGTAGACGATCTCGCCCTCCAGCCCCGACGGCAGCCGCGGCAGGATGCGCTCGTCGAATACGTCACGTACCTCCGCGATCACATCCAGGGCGTTGGCATCCGGCGCCAGTTCGATACCGACAAACGTCGCGGCCTGACCATTGAAACGCACCGAGGTGTCGTAGCTTTCCGAGCCCAGCTCGATCTCGGCGACATCGCCGAGGCGGACCAGGTCACCGTCGGCCTCGAACAGAATCAGCTGCTCGAACGCCTCCGGCCGGTTGAGATCGGTGTCGGCGGTGAGGTCCAGCCCGACCATGGAACCGCGCGTCTGGCCCACGGCCGAGAGCACGTTGTTGCGCTCCAGCGCCGCGCGCACATCGCGCCCGGTCACCCCGAACGAGGCCATGCGGTCGGCATCCAGCCAGGCACGCATGGCAAAGCTCTGGGCGCCCAGGATCTCGGCGCGCTGCACGCCGTTGACCGTGGCCAACTCCGGCTGGACCTCGCGGATCAGGTAGTCGGTGGTCTGGTTGTTGGACAGCCGTGCGGAGTAGAACGACATGTACATCGCCGCCACGTCCTGCCCCACCGACAGGTCCACGACGGGATCCTCGGCCTCGGCCGGCAGGTCGCTGCGGATCTTGTCGACCTGCGCCGAGATCTGGGTCAGCGCCTCGTTGGGGGCATAGTCCAGTTCCAGGTGGGCCTCGACGATGCTGATCCCCGCGCGGCTGGTGGAGACCAGGTAGTCGATCCCCTCGGCCTCGGCCACCTCGCGCTCCATCGGCGTGGTAATAAACCCCTGCACCAGGTCCGCATCGGCCCCGATGTACGCGGTGCTGATGGTCACCACGGCGTTCTGCACCTCGGGGAACTGGCGCACGTTCAGATCGAACACCGCGCGCACCCCGAACAGCAGGATGAACAGGCTGACCACGGTGGCGAGCACCGGCTTCTGGATAAAGATATCGGTAAAGCGCATATCCAGGCCCGCTCAGCGGTTGGCCGGGCGCGGATCGCGCTCGGCGTCGGGCTGAGCGTCCTCGGTAATCTCCACCGGCGTGTCGTTCTGCAGCTTCAGCAGCCCGCTGGCGGCTATGCGCTCACCCGGCTCCAGCCCGTCGAGGACGCGGACCAGGTCACCGCGGCGCTCGCCGGTCTCGATCAGACGCTGTTCCACCCGCAGCTGGCCCTCCTCGTCCGCCTCGATCACGAATACCGACTGCCCCCAGGGGGCAAAGCGGATCGCGGTCTGCGGCGCCACCACGGCCTCCTCCGCATCCCCGCGATCCAGGGTCACACGGGCAAACTGACCGGGGCGCAGTCGGCCCTGCTCGTTGGCGAGCACGGCCTGCACCCGGAACATGCGCGAGGCCGCGCGGACCCGCGGCTCGATGGCGGTCACCTCGCCGCTGAACGCCTCGCCGAAGGCATCCACTTCCACGCTGACCTCCTGGCCGAGGGCGATCTCGCCCAGCCGGCGCTCCGGCAGGGTGAAATTCACGTACAGCGGCTGCAGCGCCTCCAGCACCACGATCGGCTCGCCCGGACCGACGAACTGCCCGACGTTTACCTCGCGGATACCCAGCTCCCCGGCAAACGGCGCCCGCAGGCTCTTCTGGCGAACACGGGCCTCCTGGGCCTTCACCGAGGCCGCCGCCTGCTCGGCCTCCGCCATCCGACGCTGGAACTCCGAGTCCGAGATATCGTTGCGCTCGATCAGCCCGCGCGCCCGCTGCAGCTCGCGCTGCGCCAGGCGCTCGGCCGCGCGCAGGTTCTCCAGCTCGGCCTCGTCCAGGGTGGTGTCCAGGTCCACCAGGCGCTCGCCCGCCTCGACCCGGGCACCATTCTCGAAATGGATGGCCTGCACGATGCCCTGCGCCTCGAAGCTCAGGGTCGCGCCCTGCACCGCCTCCAGGCTGCCGATCGCGCGCACCCGCGGGGTCCAGGTATCGGTCGCGACCTCGGCCGCATTGATGGTCACCACCGGCTCCGGCATGTCCTCGAAGTACTCCGCGATCTGCTGATCGACGAAGGCCTTGAAGCCGAAGATACCGCCGAGTACGACGGCGACCGCCACCAGCATCAGGATGAAGCGCTTCATCAAAGTCTCCCGGGGTCGACAGGGCCATGCCCGCCGACGAATTGCATCGAAATCGGCGGGCTACTCCGCCGTGGTCCTGCCACGCTCGGGCGGTTCAACACCGATCCCCGCCGAGCGCAGCACGGCGCGCACGCGTTCGGTCTCCCCGCGCACCACCGAAGGATCGTCCGGGTCCAGACGCGGCTCCCAGCGCCAGCCGGTCATCAGCGCATGAAAGTGCCGGATCAGGTGGTCATAGGGACGGTGGATGTCATAGGCATCCAGCAGGCCCTGCGCATTGGCCAGGCTCTGCATCCCCACGTTCAGGGCCCAAGGCCCCAGCCCCATCTCCTCCTCGGATATCTCGCGCGCCGGGGGCAGATCGCCCTGATCGCGAGCCTCGGCCACCACCGCATGCACCGCCTCGCTGATCGGCCGCCCGGCCTCCAGCAGGTCCGCGCGACGCGGCGCCGACACATTCGCCCAGACCACCTCGGTTACCAGATACTGGGTGAGGCGATAGTAGTCCGGGTTGTTGGCGGCAAAGTCGATGTCGGTCAGCACGATCGCCAGCATCCGCGAGCGCGTGCCCAGGGCGAGCCCCGGGATGGCCCGAAAACGCCCCGCCCGCTCGCGCGTCGTGCGCGCCGCCACGGCCGCGAGCAGGTCCTCGCGCGACTCGAAGTGCTGGTACAGGGTCCCCGTCGCGTACTCGCAGTCCGCCGCCAGCTTCGACATCTGCAGGCCCAGCAGCCCGTCCTCGCGGATGCGCTCGTGCGCCCGCTCGATAAAAAGCGCCTCGCGCGCCTCGCGCTCGCGCCTCTTGCGATCCTCGGTACTCATGACCGGCAGCATAGCGAACCCGTTCCGCTTTTTGAACCCGATTCAAGCCCACAACCAAAAAGGGCCGGGGACTCGGCCCCGGCCCGGTCGGCTCAGCCCGTCTCGCGCAGCAATCGCACGATGGCGTCGGCGACACTCTTGCTGGACTGCGGGTTCTGGCCGGTCACCAGCTTGCCGTCGACCACTACGTGGTCGGCCCAGTCATCCGCGGTATCGACCTCGCCGCCCAGCTCCTGCAGCTTGTCCTGCAACAGGAACGGCATCGCACTGTCGAGCTGCACGGCCTTTTCCTCGCTGTTGGTGAAGGCCGCGACCTTGCGCCCCTTCACCGCGGAACTGCCGTCCGCCAGCATCGCGCCCACCAGACAGGCGGGCCCGTGGCAGACCGCCCCCATGACCTTCTCGTTTTCCATGAACTCCGCGACCAGGCGCTGAACGTGCGGGTTTTCCGGCAGGTCGAACATGGTCCCGTGACCGCCAGGGAAGAAGATCGCGGCATAGGCCCCGTGGTTCATGTCCGCACCCAGGGGAATGGTATCGTCCAGAGCCTCCTGCGCGGCCACCGCCGCCGGGCCCGGATGACTGGCCTCCAGGCTCTTCGGATCCAGCGGCACCGGGCCGCCCTTCGGGCTCGCCACCTTGACCTCGAAACCGGCCTTGCGGAAGCGATCATACGGCTCGGCGAACTCGTCGAACCACACGCCGGTGGCCTGACCGGGGCCGATCTCGCCGTGACTGGTCACCACCATCAAAATGGTCTGGCTCATCCCGATACCTCCTTTGCATCCATGTCTCCGGTGGACTCGCCCGCCGGCTACAGGTTCCTGTCACCCACCATCTGCGCGGGCGGATGAAGGTCAGGAAGGGATTCGATGACAAGAGCTGCGACAAGCCGCGCACCCTTGCGGCGGCCGCGCGACTCGGCCAGTCAGACCCGGTAGTACTCGCGATACCACTCCACGAAGCGGGCGATGCCGTCTTCCACCCGCGTGGCCGGGGCATAGCCGACATCCTCGCGCAGGGCCTCGACGTCGGCGTAGGTGTCCGGCACATCGCCCGGCTGCAGCGGCAGCAGGTTCTTCTCGGCCTTCCGGCCCAGGCAGTCCTCCAGCACCTCGATGTAGTGCATCAGCTCCACCGGCTCGTGGTTGCCGATGTTGTACAGCCGGTAGGGGGCCGCACTGGTGGCCGAGTCGGGCTCGGCCCCGCTCCAGTCGGGGTTGCGCGGGGCCACGTGATCCAGGGTGCGGATCACGCCCTCGACGATGTCGTCGATGTAGGTGAAGTCGCGCCGGTGGTGACCGTAGTTGAAGACGTCGATCGGCTCGCCCGCCAGGATCTTCTTGGTGAACAGGAACAGCGCCATGTCCGGGCGGCCCCAGGGGCCATAGACAGTGAAGAAGCGCAGCCCCGTGACCGGCAGGTCGTAGAGATGGCTGTAGGTATGCGCCATCAGCTCGTTGGCCTTCTTGCTGGCGGCGTAGAGGCTGAGCGGGTGGTCGACGTTGTCGTGCACCGAGAACGGCATGGTGGTGTTCGCGCCGTAGACCGAGCTCGAGCTGGCATAGACCAGGTGCTCGACGCCGTTATGGCGACAGCCCTCGAGGATGTTGCCGAAGCCGACCAGGTTGGTGTCGACATAGGCCGCCGGGTTCTCCAGCGAATAGCGCACCCCGGCCTGGGCCGCCAGGTTCACCACCCGCTGCGGACGGTGCTCGCGGAACACCCGCTCCATGGCGGCGCGGTCGGCGATGTCCTCGCGCACCTCGGTGAAGTTCGGGTGGTCCTGGGTGCGCGCCAGGCGCGCCTCCTTGAGCGACACGTCGTAGTAATCGTTCAGGTTGTCGACGCCGATCACCTCGTCGCCCCGCTCCAGCAGGCGCAGGCTGAGCGCGCTGCCGATAAAGCCGGCCGAGCCGGTGATGAGCACTTTCATCGCACTATTCCTTGTCGTCCGGCAGGGTAATGTTCAGTTCGAGGACCTCGCAGTCCCCCTCGCGATCCACATTCATCTGCACCGCGTCGTCGTCCACCTGCACATACTTGCGAATCACCTGCAGCAGCTCCTGCTGCATCGCCGGGAGGTAGTCGGGCCCGGAACGCGCCGCGCGTTCGCGCGCGACAATGATCTGCAGGCGCTCCTTGGCGACACTGGCGCTCTTCTGCCGCGGCTGGCGAAAGTAATCGAAGATCCCCATGATCACCCCTTGAACAGGCGCCCGAAGAAGCCCTTCTTCGGTACATCGACAAAGCGCAGCGGGCGTTCCTCGCCCAGGAACCGATCCACGGCATCCTGGTAGGCCTGCCCGGCGTCGGATTCCTCGTCCAGCACCACCGGCTGGCCGGCGTTGGAGGCATTCAGCACCGCCTGCGATTCGGGGATTACGCCGAGCAGCTCGATCGCGAGAATCTCGCCCACATCCTCGATGCTCAGCATCTCTCCGCGTTCGGCGCGTTCGGCGGAGTAACGCGTCAGCAGGAGCTTGCCCTCGATCGGCTCGCCGCCCTGCTCCACCTTGCGCGTCTTGCTCGCCAGGATGCCGAGGATCCGGTCGGAGTCCCGCACCGAGGAGACCTCGGGGTTGGTCACCACGATCGCCTCGTCGGCGAAGTACGCGGCCATCAGCGCGCCACGCTCGATGCCGGCCGGGCTGTCGCAGACGATGTACTCGAAGTCCTCGGACAATTCGTTCAGCACGCGCTCCACGCCATCCTGGGTCAGGGCGTCCTTGTCGCGGGTCTGGGAGGCCGGAAGGATGTACAGGTTGTCCACCCGCTTGTCGCGGATCAGCGCCTGCTTCAGATTCGCGTCGCCATTGATCACGTTGACGAAGTCGTACACCACGCGCCGCTCGCAACCCATGATCAGGTCGAGATTACGCAGGCCCACGTCAAAGTCGATCACGGCGGTCTTGTGACCGCGCAGGGCCAGGCCGGTGGCAATCGCGGCCGAGGTGGTGGTCTTGCCCACCCCGCCCTTGCCCGAGGTAATCACTACGATACGTGCCATGTTGGCTGCAGCTCCTTGTCGTCTTGCCGGTACCCGGCGGCGCCGGGGACAGACGGACGGGTTCCTGTCATGTCGTGATCGGCCGCCCCGCGGGCCGCCGGTCAGATCTCCGCGATCTTGAGGCTTTCGCCGTCCAGTGTCACCAGCCGATTTTCGCCGCGTTCGGCTTCCGTGATGTCCTCGGCGATCCGGTAGTGCCCGGCGATGGACAGCAGCTCGGCGTCCAGCCGACGACAGAAGATACGCGCCGTCACCAGGCCGCGCACCCCGGCCAGCGCACGCCCTCTTAACGGCCCCAGCACGTGGATATGCCCGTCGGCCAGCAGTTCGGCTCCGGGCGAGACCGCGCCGGTCACGATCAGATCGCCACCACGGGCATAGATCTGCTGCCCGGAGCGCACCGGCTGGTCGACGATGCGGGTCGCGCTGTGAACGGCCGCCACCTCGGCCGGCGCACTCTTCTCCTGCGCATCGGCCGCCCGGTCGGACGCCGGGGACTCGTCCTCCAGCGGCACCTCGCCGGTGGGCGCGCCGCCGCGCCCGCCCAGTTGCAGCACCGGCAGGACATCGAACAGTTCGGCATAGCTCTGCAGCCGCTCGGCGGCCTCGCCCGCCTGCAGCCCGATCAGCTTGAAACCCTCGGCGCGCACGCGCTCGATCGTCGCCTGCAAGTCCGACTCCGGGCTCTCGGCCACCGCCTCCAGATCGAGCACGATGGGCATGTCGCGCATCAGATCCGGGGCCGCCTCGCGGCGAGCTGCCAGCTCGCCGCCGAGGACCTCGGGGTCGGTCCGGTACACGCGCAGCACCGAGACCAGCATCATGCGCCCTTTCAGTTCAATGGCCTGGACGGAACTCGGGGTCGCACTCATCGGATCAATCGACTCGCTCGCGGTTACAGCTCGACGGTGGAAAGGTCCGGCCATTGAGCGGCCGGGCGGGACGTGCGCTTTATAGCGCGGACGGGGAAAGCGCAGCAAGGGAAACGCGGCGCCAGCCGCCCCTTGATCAGCCGCGCGGCGGGCCCGGAATCAGCGTGTTGGTGCGGCGCACGTAGTCGGCATAGCCCGGACGCGATTCGTGCAGACGGCGTTCCAGCAACGTGACGCCGGACACACGCAGGATCAGCAGGATCATCAGCACCGCCGAGGGGACGGCCCACCAGCCGCCCGCGGCCAGGGCCAGCAGCCCGAACCCGATCCAGACGACGATCTCGCCGAAGTAGTTCGGGTGACGGCTGTAGCGCCACAGGCCGCGGTCCATCACCTGCCCGCGGCTCGCGGGGTCGGCGCGAAAGCGCGCCATCTGTGCATCGGCCACCGCCTCGAAGAACAGCCCGGTCGCCCAGGCCAGCAGCCCAACGGCGGCCAGTGGCCACCACAGGCCGTCGGCCTGAATCACGGCCAGCATGGGCAGGCCGATCACGGCCACCAGCGCGCCCTGCAGCCAGAAGATCGTCACCAGACTGCGCGCAGCGAAGGCGCCGTCGCTGCGTCCGGCGCGCATGTCGGTATAGCGCCCGTCCTCGCCGTGGCCCCAGTTGCGCCAGGTGATGAAGGCCGAAAGGCGCAGGCCCCACAGCAGTACCGGGATCACGATCCACAGCGCCTGCAGGGGCCCGCCGGACAACCCCCACCACACCAGCGTGACGAGCACGAAGCCAACACCCCAGAAGCGGTCCACCAGGCTCGCGTCGCGGCGCACGACACTGGCCGCCCAGACCGCCGTCATCAGGGCCAGGGCCGCGCCCAGTCCGGCAAGAAACAGGAATCCGCCGCCCACGCGTCAGGCCTCCGGTCGACGGAACAGGATGTGCGACACAAACCATTCGTTGCCGCCGCGATAGTCGAACAACTCGGCACAGGCCATGTAGAACATGCGCCAGCGCTGGAACCACAGTGCGGCGGCCTGCTCGCCGTAGGTCTGTTCGAACAGCGGCATCAACTCGTCCCGCGCACGGTCCTGGCGTTCCAGCCAGGCATTCAGGGTGCGCGCGTAGTGCTGGCCATTGACCCGCCACTGGCGCACCACCCGCAGATCCTCCTGGAAGTGCCGCGCCAGGTCGTCCGCCGGCATCAGGCCGTCACGGAAGAAATACTGTCCCATCCAGTCGTGGGCGCCCTCGCTCTCGAAGAAGTAGGCGAACTCGCGATGGGCGAAGACATGCATGAAGAACTGCCCGCCCGGTCGCAGCCAGGTCGAAATGCGGCGCAGCAGCTCGGGCCAGTTGCGCATGTGCTCGAACATTTCCACCGACACCACCCGGTCGAACCCGGTCTCTTCCGGCGCGAAGCTGTTCATGTCCGCCGTGACGATCGTCAGGTTATCCAGGCCGCGCGCATCCCGGCGGGCCTCGATCGACGCTCGCTGGGTCGCGGAATTCGATACCGAGACGATGCGCGACTGCGGATACTGCTCCGCCATCCACAGCGACAGCGACCCCCAGCCGCATCCCAGCTCCAGCACCTGCTGCCCGTTCTCGAGCCCCGCGCGCTGGCAGGTCAACTCCAGCATCGCGGCCTCGGCACCGCGCAGATCGTCCACCCCCTCCGGCCACCAGGCACAGGAATATTTCAGCCACGGGCCCAGGCAGCGTTCGAAATACGCGGTGGGCACTTCGTAGTGCTGCTCGTTCGCCACCTCGGTGGACAGCGCCACGGGCGCGGACCGCATCGCCTCGATCAACGCATAGCGCCGCTCCATTGCCTCCTCGGCCGGGGCGCCGCTTTCGCGCAGCCGCTCCGCCAGCAGCCGCCGGATACCCGCCCGGACGAGTGCATCCGGCATGTGCCCCTGTTCCGCCCACTCGATCATCCGCTGCATGCCGTGCGTCCCTCGCTCTAGATGCTTCGTTGACCCGGGGATACACGAGCGGTTCCACGCTCGCCGCGGTCACGCCCCTCCAGGATCCGGTGACACGCCGGCTCCCGGAGGTGCTAGATTGTGGGCTGGACCCGCTTTTGACCCATCATGGCGCAACGTCACCGAATTCCGGCCCGAACCCTGCATCGCGTCTGGGCGCCCTTCTCCAAGGGCGTCCAGACGCGTCTTGAAACCTTCCTGGGCGAACTCGACGACCGCCTGATGGATGCCTCCGAGCGCGCGATCGACTCCCAGCGGGCGGCCCAGAATCTCGCCCTTTCACGTCAGATCCGGATGGCCAGCGCCGCCATCCTCCAGCATTTTCGTGACCGACTTCACAATGCCGTCACACCTGAAGAGGCGCCCGGCGAAGCCGCTGGCGAGATCGAACACGAACTGAGCCTGATGGACGCGGCGGACACCGAGCGCGAGGTAGCCCTGCGCAAGCTGGTCACCGGTGCTCGCTCGGTCATGTCGGCCGAGATCGATGCCCTGGAGACGGTCACTCGCGACTACAAGCTGGCCTCCACACCCGAAGACGCCCCCTGGCACCCGCATGCACTGGGCGAGGCCTTCCTCGAGGCACTGGAGGCCGTGCCCCTGCCGCCGGAAGACTGCCTGATGCTGTTGCACTGGTTCGATCGCGACGTGATCCGCGAACTGCAGCCGGAGATGCAGGCCCTGCTGCAGGCCTTCCGGGATGCGGGGTTCACGGTGCCCGAGGCCGGTCCGGGCGCTCGCGCCCAGCGGGGTGCCGCCGCCGTGGCCAGTGCGGCACCGCAAGGCCCGGCCGGAAGCGGTGGACCACCTCCCGCCGGCGGTGCCGGTCCGGCCGGCGCCACGGGCAACTGGGGGCAGTTTGGCTATCAGGTCCCCGTCGCTGGTCAGGTTATCGCGAACGCCGGCACCGCTCCGGGCGCGGCCGGTGCCGCCGGATACGGCTCGGCGGCCGAGGCGGTCACGACCGTGCTCAACAGTGCCTCGCCCAGCACACTGGAGCCCTTCGTCATGGATCTGCTGCAGGGTCTGTTCGACATGATCCTGAAGCGCGACGACCTCAACCCCGCGTTGCGCGAACCCCTGTCCGACCTGCAGCTCCCCCTGGTGCGCATCGCCATGCGCGAGACACATTTCTTCCGCGACCGCAGCCACCCGGCCCGGCAAATGACCGGTCTGCTGCTGAATATCGCGCTGCGCATTGATCCCGATCTGCCACTGGAGGACGCCCGTCAGCTGCCGCTCAGCCGTCTGGTCTTCGAGAACGTGGAACGGGTGCGCAACGAAGGCCTCAGCGACAGCGACGCCTTCGACCAGGCACTGAGCCGACTGCAGGACGACCTTGCCGAAGTCGAGGAGCAGATCGCCCATCAGGCGGCCAGCGAACAGGCCGAGGCACAGCAGGAAGAACGCACGCTCGAGATCACCTACAACGTGGAATCCACGGTGGAGCGAACCGTGATCTCCATGGGCCAGGACATCCCGGACGAGGCCCGCGAGCAGCTGATGGATGCCTGGGTGCCCCTGATGACCGCCCAGAAGACCGCCGAGGCACAAAGCGGTGACCCCGAAAAAGAGACCGAAGCGGCAGAGGCCGCCCCCGGGACCGAGAGCACCAGCGACAACGACGGTATGGCTCTGCTGCACGAACTCCTGGCACTGATGCAGGCGGAACCGGACTTTCAGGCCTCGGCCCCGTTGCTGGCGCGCATCCGTGGCTTTCTCGATCGGGCCCCTCTGTCCAAGGAGGAACGCGCCCGCATCAAGCAAGACCTGGTCAGCGCCCACCTGGTCGCCGCCGGGAAGCGCCGCTCTGCACCGGCCGAAAGCCCCTCGTCCGATACCGGTCCCGCCGCGGCGTCTAGCGACGAGGCGGGTTCCGCAGAAGAGCGCACGGACAAGGCCCGAAAGCGAGCCGGCAGCCGTTCGAGTTCCATGTTCGGCACCTCGCCGCGCCATCCCGACGACGATCCGTCACTGATGCGCGACCACGACGACGAGCATGTCGAGCAGGCCGACAACCTCATCTCCGGCACCTGGATCCAGTTCACCTCCCCTGCCGGAACCAGGGTCACCCGGATGAAGCTGGTCTGGCGCGGCATGCATGCCGGGCGGTTGCTGTTCACCGATGCCGCCGGGCGGTCCAAGCGCCAGCACAGCATCCAGGGCCTGGCCCACGAATTCCGCAGCGGGCGCGCGCAGATCATCCCCGAGGACTCGCTGTTCGACCACCTGATGGACCAGCGCCTCGGCCAGACCACCTGAGGCCCGGTCCACCGGGGAATTCGAACACCGGCCCGGACCTTTTCCCCCCGCCCGCGGTCCATCTCCCGACACCACCCGGGAAAACAACCGATGACACGCTCACTGGCAGCCCTTTGCGCGGGCCTGATACTGGGGATCCTGATGACCGGATGCAGCACCCCGCAGAAGATGCCCACCGTGGATCACGTGGACCTCGACCGCTACATGGGTGACTGGTACGTAATCGCCAACATCCCCACCTTCCTCGAACGCGATGCCTACAACGCCCTGGAGCAGTACGCCCTGAACGAGGACGGCACCATTGCCACCACCTTCTCGTTCAACAAGGGCGGATTCGACGGCCCGCGCCGCGAATACAACCCCACCGGTTTCGTGAAAAGCGAGGACAACGCGGAATGGGGCATGCGCTTCCTGTGGCCGTTCAAGGCCGAGTTCCTGATCGTCTACCTCGACGAGGATTACAGCCAGACGGTCATCGGCCGCAGCAAGCGAGACTACGTCTGGATCATGGCGCGCGAGCCACAGATGTCCGAGGACGACTATCAGGCCATCCTCTCCCGCCTCGACGAACTCGGCTACGACACCGAGGAGATCCAGCGCGTCCCTCAGCGCTGGGACTGACCCTGCGCTGACGCCGCGCAAGAAACGGGAGATTGCCACGGCGCCTGCGGCGCCTCGCAATGACCCACCGGCCGGTTTCCCGTCAGCACGAGGCGCGCCGCGCCGTGGCGATCTCCAGGGGGCCGAAGGCGGAGGGAGCACCGGACGCCAGGGCCGGCGACAGGCCAATAGCCTGCGCAATCATCACGCGAAGTCATGAAACATCCGGGCTAGCCGCGACCATAGCCGCCCCCGCCGGGCGTATGGATCTCCACCGCATCCCCCGGGCCCACCGCGCGGCGATCGCAGCCCGCCATCGGTTCACGGCGGCCATCGGCGCGCAGGATGACATCCTCGCCGAGAGCCCCGGGCTCGCCCCCGGCCATGCCGAACGGCGGCACGCGGCGCCGGTTGGCCAGCAACACCACCTCCATCGGCGCGTCAAAGCCCAGCCGGCGAATCACGCCGTCGCCGCCACGATACTCGCCGCCACCACCGGAACCCCGGCGATAGCCGAACCGCTCCACCCGCACCGGGAAACGACTCTCCAGGACCTCGGGGTCGGTCAGGCGCGAGTTGGTCATGTGCGTCTGCACGGCGCTGGCCCCGTCATAACCGGGCCCGGCCCCGGCGCCGCCGGCGATGGTCTCGTAGTACTGCCTCCCGGCATCGCCAAACGTCAGGTTGTTCATCGTGCCCTGGGCCGCGGCCTGCACCCCGAGCGCACCGAACAGCGCATCGGTCACCACCTGCGAGGTCTCGACGTTGCCGGCCACCACCGCGGCCGGCGGCAGCGGGTTCAGCAGGCAGCCCTCCGGGATCGCCAGCTCCACCGGCTTCAGGCAGCCATCGTTCAGCGGGATCGCGTCCTCCAGCAGCGTGCGCAGCACGTACAGCACCGCCGCCCGCACGATGGAACCCGGGGCATTGAAATTATCCTCGCGGGCCGGCGAGGTCCCCGCGAAGTCGATCCGCAGGCGGCGCGCGCCCGGATCGGGGGTTACGGCCACCCGGATCTCGGCGCCGTTGTCCAGTGCATAGCGGAACGTACCGCCCTCCAGGCCCGGGATCAGCCGTTCGACCGCCTCGGTGGCATTGTCCTGGACGTGCCGCATGTAGGCCGTGACGGTGGCCGCACCGTACTCATCCAGCAGCCGGCCCAGCTCCTCCAGCCCCTTGCGATTGGCCGCCACCTGGGCCTCCAGGTCCGCCAGGTTCTGGTCGGGGTTGCGGGCCGGCCAGTCGCCCGAGACCAGGAGGTCCCGCAGGCGCGACGTGGCAAAGCGCCCGTCACGGACCAGCCGGGTCGGGGCGATTAGCACCCCCTCCTCCTCCAGCCGGCGGGAGAAGGCCGGCATGGAGCCCGGCGTGATGCCGCCGACGTCCGCGTGATGCCCGCGCGAGGCCACGAAGAACGCCGGAGCAGCCACATCGGCCTCCGGGTCTTCGGTCACCACGCCGCCGGGCCCCACGAACACCGGCGTGACCACCGTGATGTCCGGCAGATGGGTCCCGCCGTTGTAGGGATCGTTCAGCACCCAGGCATCCCCCGGGCGCAGGTCGGCGCCGGCGGCCGCGACCACCGCGCGCACGCTGGCACCCATCGAGCCCAGGTGCACCGGCATGTGCGGGGCGTTGGCCACCAGCTGGCCCCGGGCGTCGAACAACGCGCAGGAGAAGTCCAGGCGCTCCTTGATGTTCACCGAGTGCGCAGTGTTGCGCAGGGTAAAGCCCATCTGGTCGGCAATCGCCATGAAGCGGTTGTTGAAGACCTCCAGCAGGACCGGATCGCGCGGGATCGAGGCCGGATCGCTGGCCGCCGGCTGCACGCGCCGGTCAGCGTCGGCCTCGCGCTCCAGGCGCAGCGTGCCCTCGTGCTCGATGCACCCGGACCAGCCCGGCTCCAGCACCAGTGTCGCGGTGGCCTCGATCACCAACGCCGGCCCCGCCAGGGTCATCCCGGGGCGCAAGTCCTCGCGCCGGTACAGCGGCACGTCGCGCCGCTCGCCCGCTACCACCATCGTAACCGTATCCGCCTCGGGAGCGGGCATCTCGCGCGACCCCTGTGTCGGGACCGACATGTCCGATGCCTCGTCTCCAGTGGCGATCGCCTCGGCCACCGCGACCGCCACCACCAGCTCGCGATCCGGCGGCGCGAAACCGTAACGCCCGCGCCAGGCCGCGGCGAAGGCCTCCATCAGCGCGTCGACCGACCCATGCGGCACCTCCAGCGCGGTATCCGAGCCCGCCAGCCGCAGGTGCAGGCGCCGCTCGATACGCATGGCCTCCTCGGCCACGCCCTGCTCGGCCAGGGCCGCGGCCGCGGCCCTGGCCTGATCCTCCAGTGCAGACTCGATCGCCTCGGCATGCGCCGCGTCCAGCAGCCATTCCAGGCTGCGCTCGCGCAGGGCGCGCAGCTCGCCCAGCCCCATGCCATAGGCCGACAGCACCCCGCCCAGCGGATGGAACAGGATATGGTGCATGCCCAGTTGCTCCGCGACCCGGCAGGCATGCTGCCCCCCCGCCCCGCCAAAGCAGACCAGCGCATAGCGCGACACGTCGTGGCCGCGCTGTACGGAGATGGTCTTGATCGCCTGCGCCATGTGTTCCACCGCGATCTGCAACAACCCCTCGGCCAGCCCCACCGGCGTCACCGCATCACCCGTCGCCGACCGCACCTCGCTCGCCAGCACCTCGAACTGTTGCCGGACCGGATCCGGGTCCAGCGGGCGGTCACGCCCGGGTCCGAATACCGCCGGGAAATATTCGGGACGCAGTCGCCCCAGCAGCACGTTGCAGTCGGTCACCGTCAGCGGCCCGCCCTGGCCGTAGCAGGCCGGACCGGGCTGCGCCCCGGCGGATTCCGGTCCCACCCGCAGGCGGATTCCGTCGAAGCGGCAGACCGATCCGCCCCCGGCGGCCACCGTGTGGATGTCCAGCATCGGCACGCGCAGGCGGGCACCGGCCACCTCGCTCTCCTGGCGCCGTTCCAGTTCGCCGGCCAGGTGAGCAACGTCCGTGGAAGTCCCACCCATGTCGAAGGTAATCAGGCGCTCGAAACCGAGCGGCGCGGCGGTCTTCAGCGCCCCGACAATACCGCCGGCCGGTCCGGACAGGATCGCGTCGCGGCCCCGGAAGCGCGCCGCGTCCACCAGCCCGCCATGCGACTGCATGAAGCGCAGCGGCACATCGCCCAGTTCCGAGCTGACCTGCTCCACGTAACGGCCCAGCACCGGTGACAGATAGGCATCCACCACCGTGGTCTCGCCGCGCGGCACCAGCTTGATCAGCGGGCTGGTCGCGTGGCTGGTCGCCACCTCGGCAAAGCCCATCTCGCGGGCGAGCGCCGCGACGGCCTGCTCGTGCGCCGGATAGCGATAGCCATGCACACAGACCACGGCCACGGCGCGAATCCCGTCATTCAGGGCCGCCTGCAGGCGCGGCCGCAGGGCCTCGAGATCCACCGCCTGGAGGACCTCGCCGGCCGCGTTCACCCGCTCGCGCACCGGTTCCACGCGGGCATACACCGGCGACGGCAGCCGAATGGCCCGCGCGAAGAGCTCCGGCCGCGCCTGGTGCCCGATCGCCAGGGCGTCCTCCAGCCCCTCGGTGATCACCAGCAGGGTCGGCTCGCCCTTGCGCTCCAGCAGCGCGTTGGTCGCCACCGTGGTACCCATGCGCACCTCGTGGATCAGCCCGGCCGGAATCGGATCGTCCCCGGCCAGACCGAGCAGGTCACGAACCCCCTGTACCGCGGCATCGGCATAGGCCTGCGGGTTCTCGGACAGCAGCTTGCGCGTGTGCAGCTCGCCCTCCGGATCCCGGGCAACCAGGTCGGTAAAGGTCCCGCCCCGGTCCACCCAGAACTGCCACTGCTGTCTGCTTCCGGCTTGAGTCATCTCTGCCGCTCTGGTCTGATCTCGTGAACTCGCGCGCCGCGCACCCGTCGCAAGCGCGTCAACGCAAAGGAAAGGTCCCGCATGGATCCCGTCACTCAAGCCAGTCTGGGCGCCGTCGTCGGCGGCCTGACCCTCGGATCACGCCTGGGCCGCAAGGCCGTCCTGCTGGGGGCCGCCGTCGCCATCGTCCCGGACCTCGACACGCTCATAGCCTACGGCGATGACGTCTCCGATTTCATCCATCACCGCGGCTTCAGCCACTCCCTGTTGCTGCACCTGCTGATCGCAACCGGCATGGCCGGCCTGCTCGCGCGCGTGCCGGCTACGCGCGACATCGGCTTCGGGCGCTGGTGGTGGTTCCTGTTCCTGGTGCTGTCCACCCATGTCCTGCTGGATGCCCTGACCACCTACGGCACCCAGATCCTGTGGCCCTTCATGGGGCCGGTCGGGACCGCCTCGATCTTCGTGATCGACCCGCTCTACACCCTGCCCCTGCTGGTGGCCGCCATCGGCGCCCTGTTCTATCGCTTCGCGCCACGCCTGCTGGTTGCCGGACTGGTGCTGTCCACCGCCTACGCCGGATCCGGCCTCGCATTAAAAGCCTGGCTCGACCATCGCATCCAGCCCGCGCTGATCGCGATGGACCTGCAGGACCAGCCGCGCATGATCCAGCCCACCCCGTTCAACCTGCTCCTGTGGCGCGTCACCGTAATGGATGACGACCGCTTCCTCGAGGCTTGGGTCGGCATCCTCGACCAGCCCATCCGCCCGGACTTCGAGGCCTTCGTGCGCGGCGCACACCTGGCGGACGCCGCACTCGCTCTGGAAGACGGGCAGCGCCTGCAATGGTTCGCCGGCGACTTCCTCCGCTTCCATCGCGCCGAGCACGAGGACAGGCCCGATCGTCTGGTCGTCACCGACCTGCGGCTGGGTGCTCCTGGCTACTTTCCCTTTGGCTTCGAGATCGCCGAGGAACGCGACGGCGACTGGGAGCCGATCACCAGCCGCCAGGTCCGCGAGACGGGTCCGCGTGGAGACGCGATCCGTGCCATCGCCACGCGCATCATCGATCCGGAGGGCGCGCCCTGCCTGATGGACCTGGCCGAACCCGACTACGCCGTCACCCGGCCGCCACCGCGCTGCCGCATGAGGATGCCGTGATCCCAGCCGGCCCTTCAGAATCAAAACCCGGGGCGGCCTGCGAACTGTGCGGACGTGCGATGGAGGACCTGACCCGGCACCACCTGATCCCGCGCAAGCAGCATCGGCGCAAGCGTATCCGGCGGCGCTTCAGCCGCGCCGAGCGCGAGCGTCGCATTCTCTGGGTCTGCCGTCCCTGCCACAATCACATCCACAAGCACTTCGACGAGCAGACCCTGGCCGAGCGCCTGAACACGCGCGAGGCGCTGCTGGCCGAGCCGGTGATCCGCGACTTCGTCGCCTGGATCGCGCGCCACCCGCCCGGCTTCAAGCCGCGCGGCTAATCCGCCAAGCGCGGGGCCCACGGAGATCCGGGCCTGGTTCGTCGTTCGTTGGTAACGGGGGCTTCGTTCGGCCACCTGCCTAGTGTTGGCTGGGCCTCGTTCGTCCTCCGGTGTTTACGTGCCTTCGGTCCACATACTGCCGTGCGCTGACTCGCCAGCGCGCCGCGAGGTCCTTTCTTGCTTGCCCAAGAAAGGACCCAAAGAAGGGCACCCGGATTCCGCCCGGGAACCTCGCTCCGGACGTGCTGGGCCGGCGGCGCTGAACTCGCTGCGCCTGCGGCTCCGCTCAGACATCCAGCGCCTTCTCCCGGCCCACCACGCCCTCCGCGAGGGGCTCCATACGGGGGAGTAAGGTCAAGACAGAAGGCACTCCGACCCCACGACACAACAACGGCCTTGCCGTCCGACAGCCCCCCGGCGCCCGCTCGCGGGCGCGGCACGCAACGGCCAAAGGCCGAGCGTGCCCAGGATGTCGGAAGACCCAGCCTTCATCCACTGGCAAGACCATCGGGACGGCCGTTGTCTTGACCTTGATCCCCCCGTTGTCGTCGCGCCGAGTGGAGAGGGTTTTCGCGGGATCAGAGGCGCTGGATGTCTGAGCGGAGCCGCAGGCGTAGCGAGTTCAGCGCCGCCCGCGAAAAGCCTCGGAGCGAGGGAAACCCCGGCCCGCACAGCGGGCCGGGGTCGCGGCAGTCGGGCGTGTTTCTTGGTTACTTCTTTGCACGAGCAAAGAAGTAACTCGGGGCGCGCTGGCGAGTCAGCGCCGGGCAGGCGGCGGACCGAAGCCACCGTAAACACCCGATGCCGAACCAGGACCAGCCACTACAAGGCAGGCGGCCGAACGAAGCCCCTGTCAACGTCGCAGATCAGTGCTGCGAGGCCGGCGGCATCCGGATAAACCGCTCGCGATACAGGCGCAGTTCGTCGATGGAATCGCGGATATCCTGCAACGCCTGATGCGATGCATTCTTGCGCAACTGCGCGATCACGTCCGGCGCCCAGCGTCGCGCCAGCTCCTTCAGCGTCGAAACATCCAGGTTGCGGTAGTGGAAGTACTGCTCGAGCTCCGGCATCAGCCGCGCCATGAACCGCCGATCCTGGCAAATGGAATTTCCGCACATCGGCGAGGCGCCTTTCGGCACGTACTGCGCCAGGAATTCCAGCGTCGCCTGCTCGGCGTCGCGGGTCTCCGACGAGCTGTTACGCACCCGCTCGATCAGACCCGAGGTGCCGTGGGTGCGCTGGTTCCATTCATCCATCGCCTCCAGCACCTCGGCCGGCTGGTAGATGGCAATGACCGGCCCCTCGGCCAGGGTGTTCAGCTCCTTGTCGGTGACGATGGTCGCCACCTCCAGGATCCGGTCGGTCTGCGGCTCCAGACCGGTCATCTCGAGATCGATCCAGATCAGGTTTTCGGCGTTGATGGCCATGGGGTGCCTCCTTGGCGGACAGGCCACGCCTTCATGACGGCTGCCCTTTCATATGTCGCGGGAGTCTATCATCATGGTTGCAACGCCCGTGACACGGGCGCAAACCCCCGTAACGAGGAGGGAACCATGCGACATACCAATGCACATCTCGCCGCCGGCACGGCCGTGCTGGCCTTGACCCTTGGCGGCGCAAGCACCGCGCTGGCCGACGACATCCGCGTGGGACAGGAACTGCACAGCGACAACTGCATCAGCTGCCATGCCGACATGGTCGGAGGCGACGGCTCCGGACTCTACACCCGTGACAACCGTATGGTCGGCTCGCACGACGAACTGGTCGCCCAGGTCAACAACTGCAACGTGAACCTCGGGACCAACTGGTTCGACGACGAGGTGAACGCCGTGGTTGCCTACCTCAATGCGGAGTACTACCAGTTCGATGAGTGATCTCAAGACCCGACACTGCCAGTCCTGCGAGGGCATGACCGCCCCGATGCCTCGCGCAGACGCGGAACGCGCCCTGGAACAGGTACACGATTCCTGGGGTATCGACGAAGCCGGCAAGAGCATCCAGCGCAGTTTCAAGTTCAAGAACTTCCACGAAACCATGGCGTTCGTGAACGCCGTGGCCTGGATCGCCCATGTCGAGGATCACCACCCCGACATGGCCGTCGGCTTCAATCGCTGTGCCGTGGAGTTCTCGACCCACGCCATCGGCGGCCTGAGCGAGAACGACTTCATCTGCGCCGCGCGCATCGATGCGCTGTTCGAGTAACCCTCGCCCCGGAGCCCCGGCTTGAGCCAGATCGCCCGGGTCTTCGCCCGTCACAACCAGATGGCCGACGTCGCGGTGGATCATCACCCTCCGCGACGTCTGCGCCTGCACCGCCGGTTCCGGGAGATTGCCTGTGGTGACCGCGTGGAGCTGGACGCCTCGGGGGAACAAATCGCACGCCAGCTCGACCGCGACAACGTTCTGGTGCGGCGCGACGGGTTCGGGCGACGCAAGGTGATCGCGGCCAACATCGACTGCGTGTGGATCGTGATCGCGCCGGAGCCGGCCCCCTCGCGCAACCTGATCGACCGCTTTCTGGTCGCCATCCTGAACCTGCCCGCCCGTCCCCGGCTACTAATCAACAAGCAGGATACCGGCCCCGCGGAACCGCCCGCCTGGTTGGCCGCCTACCGGGGGCTGGATCTGGACCCACTATTCGTCAGCGCGAAAACCGGCTACGGTCTGGATGACCTTGCGGCAGCCGCGGCCGGGCAAACCAATGTCCTGGTCGGTCAGTCCGGCGTCGGAAAGTCCTCGCTGGTGGCGGCCCTGCTCGATCAATACGGGATCGCCGACGCGATCGCACCAGCCACCGGCGACCTGGCCGCCTCGGGCGAGGGCCGCCACACCACGGTCACCGCGCAGTGGTATCCACTGGCCAACGGGGGTGCCTGGATCGACTCGCCCGGTGTGCGCGACTTCACGCCCGAGATCCCGTCGCTGGACACCCTGGAGCGCGGCTTCCCGGACATCGCCAAGCGCGGCGATCAATGCCGCTTCCGCGACTGCCGCCACCAGACCGAGCCGGGCTGTGCAGTTCGCGCCGCCATCGAGGCCGGCGAACTCCCCGCCGCTCGCCTGCAGGCCTGGCACGAACTGGCCAGCGAGATCCCCGCCCAAACCCGCGCCCGCGGGTAACGGTTCCACCACGGAGCGCACAAGAAAACCTAGAAATCGGTTTACAGGAAGAAGGGAAGACTGGAAGGGAAAGGGATTGAAAACCGCTTGTTCGATTAAGCCCTGCGAACGACCCCGGCGCCGCTCAGCGCATTAAAACGGGCATTTCTTCCAGCCTCCCCAACTTCCTGTTAACGCTCTTGAAGTGTTTTTTCGAACTAGCGGTGGGAGGTGTCGCGGCGGGGGCCGGGATCAGAAGGTCAGACCCATCTCGACGCCGATGACCGAGGAGGTCGGTTCGCGAGTAACGCCCTCGAATTCGAGGCGATCGGCCAGCCAGTCATCCGCGGAGTTCAGCGAATAGTCATCGTAGTACAGGCTCAGGGAGAGCTCGGACTGGTTCTGCAGACGCAGCCGACCGTCCAGGCTCAGGTAGCCCGCGGTACGGCCCGTCTCGCGATAGCGCGTGCCATAGCCAAAGCCCTGGTCCCGGTCGTCGCTGGACAGGGGCTGACGCACCCCCACTCGGAACTGGCTGTCAAAGCGGCCGGAGGCAAAGGTCGGCCCAAAGCTGAAGTCGGTGAAATACGCGGTGGACTCGCTGGCCGGGCCGAGATCGTTCCAGTCCGGACGAGTTTCCATGCCGAAGCCGAGATTCAGGCCGTAGCCGAAGCCGCCGCCCAGCTCCTGGTGATAGCCGCCCACCGCCTCGAAAAGGCGCGGGCCGGCGAAGGCATTGTCCGCATCGTCCAGCGCCGCGGCATCGGCGGTGTTACGCACCGACAGGCGATAACGGGATGCACCGTCGCGGTCGGCTTCGGGTTCCGCACGCAGCGCCGAAGCACCCAGGCCCGGCCCCACAAGGGCTTCGGCCTGCGGCGTCGCCAGCAACGAGTAGCGATCATCCGCACCCGCCGGCGCAGCGGCGAACGCGAACGCGCCCGCGAGCAGCGCAACCGCCAACAGGGATCCCCGCGGCACGCATGCGCGAACCCGCCGCAGGTCTTGCACCTGCGGCGGGTTCGGGGCTGCACCGTTGAAACCGTGTCGCGTCACACCAGTCGTCCGTATTGTTGTTATCGGTCTAGCCTGGGGGCCAGCTCAGCGCACGCCCGGCGAGGACGTGCATGTGTATATGGTAGACCGTCTGCCCACCGTGTTCGTTGCAATTCATCACGGTTCGATAACCGTTTTCCGCAAATCCGCGATCGCGTGCAATCTGCGCCGCCACCCGGGTCATCTGCCCGATCACGGGGGCATCCGCATCGTCCAGAGCATTCAGCGTGGCGATGTGCTTTTTCGGGATGATCAGCACATGTTCGGGTGCCTGCGGGTTCAGGTCTTCAAAGGCCAGCACGGCTTCGTCCTCGAACACCACCTTGGCCGGGATCTCGCCCGCCACGATCTTGCAGAACACGCAATCGGTCATGCCGTCACCCCCGCATCTATCGAAATATTACCACGCATCAATATTCTCGCCGACCCGACAGGGCATGCGCCAGGGTGCCGGCGTCGATGTACTCCAGTTCGCCCCCACTGGGGATGCCCTGGGCAATCCGGGTCGTGCGCACGCCGTGGCGTGCCGCCATCTCCGCCAGGTAATGGGCCGTGACTTCGCCCTCCACCGACGTGTTGGTGGCCAGGATCAGCTCTTCCACCCCCTCGGCCTGGAGGCGCGCCTCCAGTCGATTCAGCCCGAGTTCCTCCGGGCCAATGCCGTCCAGCGGCGACAACCGGCCCAGCAGCACGTGGAAGCGCCCGCCGAAATCGGTGGCCGATTCGATCGCCAGTACGTCGCCCGGGCTCTCCACCACGCAGACCACCCGAGAATCGCGCTCCGGGTCCGCACAGCGGCTGCAGGTCTCGGACGAGGTCAGCGTGCGGCACACCGAGCAATGCCCGATGCGAGTCACCGCTTCGTCGACCGCGCGCGACAGACGCCGCGCACCCTCGCGGTCACGCTCCAGCAGGTGCAGCGCCATACGCCGCGCCGATTTCGCCCCGACTCCGGGAAGGCAACGCAGCGCCTGGACCAGCTCGTCCAGTTCCGCCTCCATCAGACGCGTCCGGTCCGGCGCGTCAGAACGGCAGCTTCATGCCGGCCGGCAGGCCCATGCCTTCGGTCAGGCTGCCCATGCGCTCCTGCGTCGTGGACTCGACCTTTTGCACCGCGTCGTTGATCGCGGCGGCGACCAGATCCTCGATCATGTCGCGGTCGTCCTCGAACAGGCTGGGATCGATCTTCACCCGACGTGCCGCGTACTTCCCGGTCAGCACCACGCTGACCAGCCCGCCGCCGGCCTGGCCCTCGATCTCCATCTCGGCGAGCTCGGCCTGCACCTTCTGCATGTCTTCCTGCATCTTCTGGGCCTGCTTCATCAGGCCGCCCATGCCACCTTTCATCATCGCTTCGATCTCCTGACCCGCATCGTGGCGGTTCTGCATGTGCAATTCATTAGGGAAACATTAATCACTAGCGCGGAGACGACGGTGCGTCGCCCGCGGGAGCGTCGTTGTTTGTTTCACGAATCCGCACGGCGCCCAGTTCGGCGCCGAATTCCTGGCCCAGGGCCTGCACCACGGGATCCTCGCGCATGGTCGTCTCGGCGCTAGCCTGACGTTCCGCCGATTCGGCCGCAAGCCGCGCCGCGGGCGTCGCCTCGGATGGTTCGGACTGATTGACGATCTCCAGGCGCAGGGCGTGGCCCAGCGCCTTCTCCAGCGCATCCTTCAAGCGCGCCTTCGCGCGATCGGTGCACAGCGCGCCCGGGGCCACCGCAATGACCACGCGCTCGTCGTCATGCTTGCGCAACTCGGCGTGCAGCGCGAGTTCGCGCACCGTCCCCATGGGCAGGCCTTCGGCAAAGCGGTGCCAGTCGAACAGGCCGTCCGCCGCCACGCTCAGTGCGGCCGGTTCCGGCACGGCGGCGTCCGCCGCCGGCGCAGGCGGCGCACTCGCTTCGTGTTGCGCTGACGGCCCGGCGTCCGGATTGGGGTCGGGTGCCTGAGGCGGAGCAGCCGGCTCGCGCACTTGCTCCAGGGGGTGCGGCGGCTCTGGCTCTGCGGCAGCGGTGTCCGCCGTGGCCGGTTCTGGACGCCCTGCAGGCGAGGCCGCAGAGGGCGCCCGGGATGCGGGGGGTTCGGATGGCGCGGCGCCACCAGCCGCAGCCGGACGCCCCGAGGCATCGCCACCGCTGGCTCCACCCGCACGCCCCGGGGCAGGCTCCGGACGAAACGCCAGCAGACGCAGCAGGGTCATCTCCACACCCATGCGCGCATCCGGTGCATAGGGCAGATCGCGTACCCCGTGCACCAGGATCTGATAGGCCAGCTGAATGGTTTCCGGATCAACCCGGCCAGCGGCCTCGTGGGCCCAGACCAGGGCCTCCTCCCCGCTTTCCGGTGCGCTTCCCGCCACTTGCTGCACCGCCACCTGATGCACCAGTGCCGCCAGCTCGTCGAGCAGGCGCGACCAGTCAGGTCCCAGTGCCTCCAGCTCCGTCAGCCCCGCCAGCAGGCCCGGGCCATCCCCGGCAAACACCGCATCCAGCAACCCGGCCAGACGCGTGCGCGGCAACAGCCCCAGCATGTCGCAGGCATCGGATTCGCTCAGGCGTTCACCGCCATAGGCAATCGCCTGGTCGGTCAGGCTCAGGGCATCGCGCATCGAGCCCTCGGCCGCCTCGCCCAGGCGCAGCAGCGCGCCCGGCTCCGCCTCCACGCCCTCGGCGGCGAGGATGCGCGTCAGGTGCTCGGCGATCATCGCCGGCGGCATCGGCTTCAGATTGAACTGCAGGCAGCGCGACAGCACGGTGACCGGAAGCTTCTGCGGATCGGTCGTCGCCAGCAGGAACTTCACATGGTCCGGCGGCTCTTCCAGCGTCTTCAACAGGGCGTTGAAGCTCTTCTCGGAGAGCATGTGTACCTCGTCGATCAGGTACACCTTGAAACGCCCGGTGGTCGGCGCATAGGAGACGTTGTCCAGCAGCTCGCGGGTGTCGTCCACCCGGGTGCGCGACGCGGCATCCACCTCGATCAGGTCCAGATGGCGACCCTCGGCAATCTCGACGCAGGAGCGGCACTCGCCGCAGGGCGTGGCGGTCACGCCGGTCTCGCAATTCAGGCAGCGCGCGAGGATGCGGGCGATGGTGGTCTTGCCCACCCCGCGGGTCCCGGCAAACAGGTAGGCATGATGCAGCCGATCGCCGCTGAGGGCATTGGCCAGGGCGCGCACCACATGCGGCTGCCCGACCAGGTCCTCGAAGCGCGAGGGACGCCACTTGCGGGCCAGAACCTGGTGACTCATGCCTCCCCCGTCGATCGAGTCATGCGCGCGCCCGGGTGCGGGCATCACCGCAGGGATCCGGGCCGCAGGGAAATAGGGTGGTGGCCCGCACCCGCCACACCCCGGCGCCCGACGCAGCTGCTACCGTTGCTCCCTTCCGGGCCTGGCGGGGTTCACAGCCTGTCGTCGCGAGGGGACTGATACGGACCACCATAACGCGGTCCGCGATTCGGCGTTTCCGAATCGGGGCGGCAAGCTTCCGCATTTCCGGCGAACGCGTCAACCTTGGGGCCATGCTATGGAATCGGTGTAACCACCGCGACCGGCACACCGATAGCCTAAAACTAACGATCAAATAGAAAAGAAACACTGGATCAATCATTAGCCAGGCCTTATCTTGAGTCCCGTAGTCGGGCATCGGCCCGGCCGAAATCAAAATCTTCTCTCTGGCAATCAACACTCAACTGAAGGAGTACAACTCATGGAACTCGAAAATCGCGAAGGTCAGCGCGTACCGGAAGTCACCTTCCGCTGCCGCAAGGACAACGACTGGAACGACGTGCGCTCGGAAGACCTGTTCAAGGGTCGCAACGTGATCGTCTTCGCCCTGCCGGGCGCGTTCACCCCGACCTGCTCCTCCGCCCACGTGCCGCGTTACAACGAGCTGGCGCCGGTGTTCAAGAAACACGGCATCGACGAGATCGTCTGCATCTCGGTCAACGACGGCTTCGTGATGGAGGCCTGGCAGGCTGACCAGCAGGCCGACCGCGTGACCTTCATCGCCGACGGCAACGGCGAGTTCACCGAGCAGATGGGCATGCTGGTCGACAAGAGCGACCTCGGCTTCGGCCACCGCTCCTGGCGCTACTCCATGCTGGTGCGCGACGGCGTGATCGAGAAGCAGTTCATCGAGCCGGACGAGCCGGGCGACCCCTTCGTGGTCTCCGACGCCGACACCATGCTCGCCCACGTCGCCCCGGATGCGGCCTGCCCCGAAGACGTGGTCGTCTTCACCAAGCCGGGCTGCCCGTACTGCGCCAGCGCCAAGGAGATGCTGGAGAGCGCCGGCCTGGATTACGAAGAGATCATCCTGGGCCGCGACGCCAGCCTGCGCAGCCTGCGCGCCGCCACCGGCGCGATGACCGTCCCTCAGGTGTTCGTGGGCGGCCACCGCATCGGCGGCTCGGAAGATCTGCAGGAGTGGATCTCCCGCGAGAAAAAGGCGGCGTAAACCCTGCCTGCCGGGACGGGTCCTCGCGACCCGTCCCCGGTGGTCATCCCGACCGGGTGGCCATTCGTGTCCGGACCCCGCCCGTGTCCGGACGTCCGGACACGAATGGCAGACCCTGGCGACAGCGCGGAACGCAGTCGCTATGTAACACTTTCACCGAACCCTTCGAGGAATCGACATGGAACACTACGACATCATCGTGATCGGCGGCGGCAGCGGCGGCCTGGCCGTGGCGGAACGCACCGCCCCGCACGGCGCCCGCGTCGCCGTGTTCGACCCCAAGCCGCTGGGCGGCACCTGCGTGAACGAGGGCTGCGTACCCAAGAAGCTGACCTGGTACGCCGCCGAGCATATGTCGCATGCCCGCGAGGCCGGCGAGTTCGGCGTGGATGTCGAGATCCAGGGCATCCGCTACGCCGACCTGGCGCACAAGCGCCAGGCGATGCTGAAGGACCTCAACCAGTTCTGGTCCGGGTACCTGGAGAAGCTGGGCGTGACCCACATCCCGGAACGTGCCCGCCTGGCCGAGAAGAACAAGGTAGTCAGTGACAGCGGCACCGAGTACACCGCCGAGCGCATCGTGCTGGCGATGGGCGGCGCCCCCATCGTGCCGCCGCTGGAGGGCGCCGAGCTGGGCGCGACCTCCGACGACTTCTTCGAATGGACCGAGCTGCCGGAATCCATCGCCGTGATCGGCGCCGGCTACATCGGCCTGGAGATGGCCGGCATGCTGCGCTCCATGGGCGTGAAGACCGACGTGGTCGCGATGGAGGACCGCGTGCTGGAGATGTTCGACCCGATGATCTCGCAGGCGCTGGATCAGCACATGGAGTACCAGGGCATCGACCGCCACCTGGGCGTGAAGGTCGCGGGCCTGGGCGGCAAGCCCGGCGCGGTCACCGTCAAACTGGAAGGCGGCAAGGAGCTGGGGCCCTATGAAAAGGTGTTGTGGGCTGTGGGCCGCAAGCCGGCCACCAGCGACATGGGCCTGGAAGAGGCCGGTGTCGAGATCGCCCGTGGCGGCACCATCCCGGTAGACGAATGGCAGGCGACCAATGTGGAGGGCATCTACGCCCTGGGCGATATCATCGGCAAGGGCCCGCTGACCCCGGTGGCCATCGCCGCCGGTCGCCGCCTGGCCGCCCACTGGTATGCCCCGGAGACAAATCCCGTCCCGGTGGACTACGACCAGATCCCCACGGTCACCTTTACCCACCCGACCGCCGGCATGGTCGGCCTGACCGAGCCGCAGGCGGTGGAGAAGTACGGGGACACGGTGCGCATCTACGAGACCCAGTTCGGTGGCCTGAACCGCGCCTTCGCCGAGGGCGAGGTGCCGCCGGTGGCGATGAAGCTGGTCTGCGCCGGGGACGACGAAAAGGTCGTCGGCATCCACATGATCGGCGCGAACGTCGACGAGATGCTGCAGGGCTTTGCCGTGGCGGTCCGCATGGGCGCGACCAAGCGCGACCTGGACCTGACCATTCCGCTGCACCCGACCAGCGCCGAGGAGCTGGTCACCCTCAAGGAAGGTCGCCCGGGCCGCCAGGAGGGCTTGGCCCAGGCCGCCTGAGGGCTCCCCTGCCCGCCGCAGTAAACAGAAAACCGCCCCGACTCGTTGAGCCGGGGCGGCTTCCGAACCTGCTTTCGCGGACGGTCCATGCCCGCATTCATACTCGGGGCTAGAAGCGCCAGCCCACCGAGGCCGTGAAGGCGTCGAGCTTGTAGTCGTTGTCGAAGTCATAGCGTTCGTACTCGGCGCGAATCAGGAAGCTGTCCAGATTCACCTGCGCACCGAGTCCGTAGACCGGATCCACGCCATCGTTGTCGCGCAGGACCACGCTCTCGTCGCCCAGGTTGCCGCGCACGTCGGCATCCCACTTGGCGAGGCCCGCCAAGGGAAACACTGGATAATGTACACGCTCGCGCTCGAGTCGCTTTTGCGTGCGAACAAGGCGCGGTGACCGCCGTGCAGTCATTCTGCACAAGGGAGCCGCAACGCCGTGCGCGCGCAAAAGCGGCCGAGCCCCCTCGGGGTTGGTACCCCAGGTCCCCCGATTCTGCGTTGCGCCGCTTGCGGGTAGAACCACTACCCGCTGCGCGCCGCGCCTTGTCTCGGAAAACCTGGGGTACCAACGCGAGCGTGTACATTACCCAGTGTTTCCCTCGGCAAAAAACTCGAAATGCTGCCCGATCGGCAGTTTGCCGAGGACGCTCGCGCCATAGGCTCGAGACTTGATGTCGGTATGCGCACCGGACTCGTCTCCGCGCAGCTTCACCTTTCCGAGATCCGAGTAGAACCCCTCGACCCCTACATACGGGTTGAAGTTGTACCCGACAAACCCGCGCCAGACATTGTCGTCGTCATCCAGTCGGTAATCCGAGGCCCCGGAACCGATAAAGTCCGCGACCTCGTCCCGGTCGTTCTTCAGGGAACTGAAGCCCGTGCCCAGCCCCATGTACACCCCTTCCCCGCGATCCCGAGAATCCGCCAGCACCGTCTGGGGCATCAGCATTCCGGCCGCGGCGATCACCGCGGTTGCCATCAAGATCTTCTTCATCGTTACGTCTCCTTGCAGATAGTGGTCGAAACAATCACTGTCCGGTCCAGCCAAAGACGCCGACGATTTTCATCAAACTCCCGCGACCATAAAACGCCCGATGCGTGATCCTTGCCAATAAATTCGCGAAGCACCCCGAGTTCGAAACTCAATTCGTGGCGCCGCGCACACGCAAAAAAAGAAAAAGACTGATGAGCCAGTACACCATCCGCTCATGGCGACCGACCCACCAGTCTTTTATTCTTCGATCGACATCACCCACAACCCGGCTCCGGTTCACACCGACCGAATACGCCAACGCCACGGCTCAATCCATGTTGCGTTCCGGGTCCTCTTCCGGCGACATCTCGTCCGCAACCCCCGGTTCTTCGCGCAGGTCCTCGACCCAGCCCCGAAGATCCTCCTCAACCTCCTCAACCTCCTCTACGGCCTCGTCCGTGGACTCGGCCGCCTCCTCCGCCGGCCCCGGGTCGGAGCAGCCCGCCAGAAGTCCGGCGCCTGCGAGCAACAAGGCCGCCGAGTGCAACGGAAACCCCGCGAAACGGTTCAGGGCGTTCCGAGTCTTTCGTGATGTGCCATTCATGTGAGCTCCTCCAGCAATTCTTTCGAATCGACGAATTTCGCGCTACCAGGGCCGGAAGAAAATCCGCCACGAGCGAAATACATCGCTACGGACCGCCCAGCCGAAACCCGAACGGATTCACATTTCCTCGAGCAGCACAAACAGTGTGTACTGCCCCAGGCAGTATAGCCGCGAACCAGAACTCAAAATCGACAACGAGCACGACACACGGAAGCAAAGTGAGGAACCGACCGACGAAATCTGGCCTACACTTGGGATTTCAAACTATTCGCAAGGAGAGAATCCATGCTGGGATGGGCATTGTTATTTCTGATCGTCGCGATCGTCGCGGGCGCCCTCGGTCTGAGCGGGGTCGCTGGCGCAGCCACGCAAATCGCATGGATCCTGTTTGTCGTCGGGCTCATCCTGGCGGTGGTCTTTTTCGTTACGGGTCGGCGTCCCCCGTTGTAGGCAGGTGTTGCGCACAAACGCGGGTTGAATCTCACTCACGCGGCTGAATCCACGTCCCCCGGCGCTTGGCGTAATACAGGCCCCGCCTGGGCGAGGCGGGGCTGTGGAGGGATGTAACGCCTAGAAACACGCTTGTTACGCAACGTAACACCCAAACCCTCGCCACGGCCGCAACCCCCTGTTTCGCGTAGGACAGGTGTTTGGCGCGCAATTTGCATTAACCCCCGAAATCGTGAACACCATCACTCTGGGGGCACCGCCACCGCCATGTCCGACGCGCTCGACAGCACCCGGGAGTTCCTCGGCGCCCACGCGCCGTTCGACCAGCTCGAGGCGGATGCGCTGGAGTTCCTGCTGCCGCGTCTGGAGAGTCGGTTCTACGCCCGCGGTGCACGCATCACCGATCCCGAGGGCGGGCCGGCGCAGCGCTTCCACATCATTCGCCAGGGCCGCATCCGGGGCGAGACGCCCAGCGAGGACGAGCAGCTCTCCGGCAAGGCCTGGGAGCTGATCCCCGGCGAATGCTTCCCTATCGGCGCTCTGCTCGGCCGCCGTGCCGTACACACCGTGCATCGCGCGGCCGAGGACACCGTCTGCCTCGAACTGAGCCTGGAGGACTTCGACCGACTGCGGGCGCGCTCGAAGGTGTTCAACGACTTCTGCACCCGCCGACTGGCCAATCTGCTGGACCGCCTGCAACAGGGCCTGGATACCCTGTCCGCCCGTGACGGCGGATCCGCGGGTCAGCTGAACACGCCGCTGGCCCTGCGTATCGCCCGCGAGCCGGTCACCTGCCGGCCTGACTCGCACCTGCGCGATGTCCTGACCTCCATGCGGGACGAACGCGTGGGCTCCGTCGTGGCCATCGACGGCGACCAGCGGCCGGTGGGGATCTTCACCCTGCATGACCTGCTCGCGCGCGTGGCGCTGGCGGATGTGGACCTGGACACGCCGGTCGAGGCCGTAATGACCCGTGATCCGGTCGCGCTGGCGGAAAGCGCCCCGGGCTTCGAGGGGATCGAGGCCATGACCGAGCACGGCATGACCCACCTGTGCGTGGTGCGCGACGGGCGGCTGGTCGGCGTGCTGGGCGAGCGTGATCTGCTGACCAGCCAGCCGCTGACCCTGGATGGCCTGGTGCGCGAGATCCGCCGCGCGGACTCGGTTGCAGCCATCGCCGAGCGCCTGCGCCAGGTACCGCAGCTGATCGAGGCCGTGGTCGGCCAGGGAGCGGAGGCCGATCAGGTCCTGCGCCTGATCACCCGCCTCAACGAACACGCCACGCGCCGTGTGCTGGCCCTGCTGCGCAGCGAACACCCGGCCATCGAGGGCATCGACTTCACCTGGCTCGCGTTCGGCTCGCAGGCCCGCGAAGAGCAGGCGCTGGTGACCGACCAGGACAACGGCATCCTGTTCGATGCCGAGGCCGGCGACACGGACGCGATCCGCGAACGCCTGCTGCCCTACGCAAAGGCCGTGAACCAGGCCCTGGCCGAATGCGGCTTCATGCTGTGCCCCGGCAACATCATGGCCGGCAACCCGGAGTGCTGCCTGAGCGGTCCGGAGTGGGATCAGCGCTTCACCCGCTGGATCGAGCAGGGCACGCCCGAGCACCTGCTCAAGAGCGCCATCTTCTTCGACCTGCGCGCGGTGGACGGCGAGGCCGGCCCGGTCGAGGCCCTGCGCACCCGCCTGTTGCAGCAGACCGCGTTCAACAGTCGTTTCCGCCGCCAGATGGCGGCCAACCAGCAGATGTTCCGCCCGCCGCTCGGCCTGTTCGGCGAGATCAAGAGCGGCGCCGAGGGCATCGACATCAAGAAGCAGGGGCTGACCCCGTTTGTCGACGGGGCGCGGATCATCGCGCTGGCCGCCGAACTGCCGGCGACGCGCACCCACGACCGCCTGGACCAGGCGGTCACCGCGGACGTGATGCGCGGCACCGACGCCCGCGACTACCACGCGGCGCTGCGGTATCTCCAGATGCTGCGCCTGAGGGCCCAGCAGAAGGCCTTGCGTGAAAACCGCGACGACGACAACCGAATCCGGCCGGAAGAGCTGGGTGCCCTGGAGGGACGGGTGCTCAAGGAGAGTTTCCGGCAGGCCCGCAAGCTGCAGGGACAGCTTGAGGTGCAGTACCAGCTGTGAGGGATCACGGCAAACAACAAAACCTTACGAGAGGAGCATCGTCATGTCACAAGAAGACCTGAGCCGGCAGGCGTACTGGCGGGCGCACCTGCGCCTGCTGGGCATCTGCCTGGCCATCTGGTTCCTGGTGTCGTTCGTGCTGGGCATTCTGGTCGCCCAGCCCCTGAACGCGATCCAGCTGGGGGGGTATCCGCTGGGCTTCTGGTTCGCCCAGCAGGGCTCGATCTACACCTTCATCATCCTGATCTTCGTTTATGCCTGGCGCATGAACGTCCTGGATCGCAAGTTCAACGTCCACGAGGAGTAAGCCTGTCATGGATCAACAGACTCTAAGCCTGCTCGTGGTCGGGGCGACCTTCGTCCTGTACATCGGCATCGCCATCTGGGCGCGTGCCGGTTCGACCAGCGAGTTCTATGTCGCCGGGCGCGGCATCAACCCGATCGCCAACGGGATGGCCACCGCCGCGGACTGGATGTCCGCCGCATCGTTCATCTCCATGGCCGGCCTGATCGCATTCCTCGGCTTTACCGGGGGTGCATTCCTGATGGGCTGGACCGGCGGCTATGTGCTGATGGCCCTGCTGCTGGCCCCGTACCTGCGCAAGTTCGGTAAGTTCACGGTGCCCGAGTTCATCGGGGATCGCTATTACTCGAAGCTCGCGCGCGTCATCGCCGTGATCGCCCTGATCGTGATTTCCGTGACCTACGTGATCGGGCAGATGCGCGGGGTTGGCATCGCCTTCTCCAACATCCTGGAGGTCCCGCTGGCCACCGGACTGTTCGCCGGGATGGCGGTGGTGTTCATCTACGCCGTGCTCGGCGGGATGAAAGGCATCACCTACACCCAGATCGCACAGTACGTGATCATGATCTTTGCCTACACGGTGCCGGCGGTCTTCATTGCCATCACCCTGACCGGCAACCCGCTGCCCCAGCTGGGCCTGGGTTCGACCCTCCAGGGGACGGACACCTACCTGCTGGATGCACTGGATCAGACCATGATCGATCTGGGTTTCCATGCCTACACCGCAGTGGGCGGCATGAGCCTGATGAACATGTTCCTGCTGACCCTGGCGCTGATGATCGGTACCGCGGGTCTGCCGCACGTGATCATCCGCTTCTTCACCGTTCCGCGCGTGCGGGATGCCCGCAAGTCCGCCGGCTGGGCGCTGGTGTTCATCGGCATCCTCTACACCACCGCCCCGGCGGTCGGTGCGATGGCCATCTGGAACCTGGTGAACACCGTCCACCCGGGCGAGATCGGCACCGAGGAGGGTCACCTGGCCCACGCGGACAAGCCGGCCTGGATGGAGCGCTGGGAACAGACTGGACTGCTGGCGTTCGAGGACAAGAACAACGACGGCGTCATCCAGTACTACAACGATGGCAACGAAGAGTTCGCCGCGATGGCGGAAGAGGAATACGGCTGGGAAGGCTCCGAGATCGTGACCCTCGACCGCGACATCATGGTGCTGGCCAACCCCGAGATCGCCGGGCTTCCGGGCTGGGTGATCGCACTGGTCGCAGCGGGTGGTATCGCCGCCGCACTGTCGACCGCGGCGGGGCTGCTGCTCGCCATATCCTCGGCCATCTCGCATGACTTGCTGAAGGGCGTGTTCATGCCGAGGATCAGCGAGAAGAGGGAGCTACTGGCCGGACGTATCGCCATGGCGGTCGCCATCCTCTTCGCAGGGTATCTGGGGCTCAATCCACCCGGCTTCGCGGCCGAGGTGGTAGCGCTGGCGTTCGGTCTGGCCGCGGCCTCGCTGTTCCCGACCCTGATGATGGGCATCTTCATGAAGAAGATGAACAAGGAAGGCGCCATCGCCGGCATGCTGGTCGGTCTGGGGACCACCCTCGTGTACATCTTCATGTACAAGGGCTGGTTCTTCTTCCCCGCCACCGCCATGCTTCCGGACACCCCGGAAGGCTGGCTGCTGGGCGTGAACCCGACCGGCTTCGGCGCCATCGGTGCGGTCTTCAACTTCGTCACCGCCTACATCGTGATGAAGCTGACGGCCGAGCCGCCGAAGGACATCCAGGACCTGGTGGAAAGCGTGCGCGTACCGCGTACCGAAACCTGATGGACGGCCCCGTCATGCCAAGCTTCATCGGCCTGGCGGGGTCCCCGTCACCATGACTGGATGTTCATTCTGCTGTAAAAAAGACGGGGTCGGCTCGGATACACCGGGTCGGCCCCTTTTATCTGTTATACGGTCTTCGGGCCAAGCGGCAATCGCCCCCGTACCGGTCGATTGCCGGTTGCCCCACCCTTCGAACACGAACGCGTACATGACTCCACGTCTCTCCTGGAGACCCTGCACACTCGCACGGACCCCGGCATGAACGGCGAACTCGAAGAGATCCGCGAGTTTCTCGATCGCTGCCCCGATCTGGCCCCGCTGCCCGCGGCCAGCCGGGACGCCTTCGTGCGCCAGCTCACCCTGCGCTACCTGCGCGAGGGCAGCCGTTTTCCGCCGGATACCGAACCCGGACTGTGGATCGTGCGCACCGGCACGCTGGAGATCCGCGACGTACACGACACCCTGCGCGACCGGCTGGGCGAAGGCGATCTGGTGCACATCCCCGCCGCCCCGGAACAGTCCCTCGGGCCGGTCACGGAAGACGCCCTGGTCTACCACCTGCCCCTGGACCGCGTGCGGGAACTCGCCGCCCGCGACGGGGCCATTGCCCAGTTCCTGGCCGATGATGCCCCAAGGCCTCTGGCTAGCGAACACGGGGCACACGAAGCCCCGGACCACAACCGGCTGCTGACCACGCCGGTGCGCGCCCTGATGACCTCCAACCCGGTGCTGGCCGCGAGCACCCTCAGCCTGCGCGAGGCCGCGCGCCTGATGGACCGGTCGGATATCTCCGCGCTGCTGCTGCACACCCCGGACCGGCCGGGCGAACCCTGCGGGATCCTCACCGACACCGACCTGCGCCGCGCGATCGCGAACGGGGTCGACCCCGAGCAGCCCGCGTCCCGGTCCATGGCCCATCCGCTGACCACCGTGCACCGCGGCACACCCGCCTTCGAGGCGTTGCTGCGCATGGCGCGCCACGACATCCACCACCTCCCGGTGGTCCACGAGGCCGACGGGAGCCTGGCCGGTATCCTCTCCAGCACCGATCTGATCCGGCATCAGGGCACCAGCGCGATCTACCTGGTGCGCGACCTGCGTCGGGCCGACGATCTCGCCGACCTCAAGGACATCATGCAGGCCCTGCCGCGACTGCAAGTCCAGCTCGTGGACTCCGGCGCCGACGCCATGCAGATCACGCAGACCATCACCACCGTGATCGACACCCTTACCCAGCGCCTGATCGAAATCTGCGAACGCGACCAGGGTTCGCCACCCTGCGCCTACGCCTGGCTGGCCAGCGGCAGTCAGGGGCGCCACGAACAGACCGTGTTCACCGACCAGGACACCGCACTCATCATTGCCGACGACGCGCCGGAAGGCGCCGACGACTGGTTCGCGGCGCTGGCGCAAAAAGTGACGGCCGGCCTCGACGCCTGCGGCATCCGCGCCTGCCCCGGCGATGTCGATCCCACCCATCCGGACTGGCGCCGCCCCGCCGCCGACTGGGCGCGCGAGATGGACCGCGTACTGCAGCACCCCGCCCCGCGCGATGCCATGCTGGCCACCCACTACCTCGACATGCGCGTGATCCACGGGGATGCCGCGTTGTTCGAACCGCTGCGCCAGCGCGCGCTGGAGACCGGGGCCCGGCACGAAGCCCTGCTGAACGCCCTGGCGGGCCAGGCGCGCGACCTCCCGGCGCCGCTCGGCTTCTTCCGCCAGTTCGTACTGGAGGACAGCGGCGAGCACGCCGACACCCTGGACCTGAAAATGCGCGGCCTGCTGCCGATCGTGGCCATGGCCCGGGTCTTTGCCCTGCACGCCGGCAGCGAGGCGCGCGGCACGGTGGAACGGCTGCGCGCGGCAGCCCGATCCGGCGTCATCAACGACACCACGGCCGACAACCTGGTCGATGCCTGGCTGTACATCGCGAACCTGCGCGCCCGCCACCAGGCCCGCCAGATCCGCAAGGGCCAGTCCCCGGACAACGCGCTGGACCCGGCCGGCCTGTCCACCCTGGAGCGCAGTCACCTGAAAACGGCCTTCCGCCTGGTGAACGACGCCCGCAAGACGGCCCTCTGATGGTCTGCCCCGTGCCTGCTGCCGAATGGCTCCGCCCGCCCGGCCACTGGCGCTTCTGCCACGCCCGGCGGCGCGCCGCGCGCAGCGCCCCGCCGGGCGCGTTGCGCGCGTTCCTCGAAGCCCCCATGGCGCCGGCCGGTCAGCCGGTGGCCGCCAGTCGCTTTCTCGCGGTGGACCTGGAGACCACCGGGCTCGATCCGGAGCAGGACCGCATCCTGAGCATGGGCTGGGTCGCGATGGACGGGACGCGGATCGACCTGGCCACCGCGGACCACCGCCTGGTGCGCGCCGAAGGGCCGGTACCAGAGGCCAGCGCCGTGATCCACCGCATCACCGATCAGCACGCTGCCACTGGGGTACCGCTTGACGAGGCCCTGGACGCCCTGTTCCGGGCGCTCGCCGGGCGCGTGATGGTCGCGCACCACGCGGCGCTGGAGATCGGCTTCCTGGAACAGGCCTGCCAGCGGCTCTACGGCATCCGCCCCCCGCTGGCGATCGTGGACACCCTGCGCCTGGCGGAAACGGCCCTGCGGCGCGCCGGACAGCCGATCCCGGCCCACGGACTGCGCCTGCACACCCTGCGGGCGCGCTACAACCTGCCGGCGTATCGCGCGCACGACGCGCTGTTCGATGCCATCGCCGCGGGCGAGCTGTTCGCCGCCCTGCTGAGCCGGCAATCGCCGGACGGACAACTGCCCCTGGGGCGGGTGCTGTTCCGCCCCGCGTGGCTCTGGTAAGCGCGGCCAGCGGGCGGTTCGCATGCTATCCTCGCACCCACCAAACAAACCCGGATGGGGCTGGCGGTTGGCCACTCCCGAACTCTGTATAAACAATCGATCTGGAGGCCCTGATGAGTGACAACATCGAGTCCACCCTCACCGAGACGCGCCACTTTGCGCCGCCGGCGGAATTCACCGAAAACGCGCGCCTGAAGCCGGCCGATCTGGAGGCCCTGCACCAGAAGGCCGAGGCCGACTACGAGGGCTTCTGGTGCGATCTCGCGCGCGAGCAGATCGACTGGCAGACCGAGTTCACCGAAGGCCTCGACGAGTCGAACGCACCGCACTACAAGTGGTTCGCCGACGGGCGCATGAACGTGTCCTACAACTGCATCGACCGCCACCTGGAGGTGCGCGGCAACAAGACCGCGCTGATCTTCGAGGCGGAGAACGGTGACAGCCGCCACCTCACCTACCGCGATCTCTACAACGAGGTCGGCAAGCTCGCCAACGCCCTCAAGGGCATGGGCGTGGAGAAGGGCGACCGCGTCATCATCTACATGCCAATGAACGCCGAGGCCGTGATCGCCATGCAGGCCTGCGCCCGCATCGGCGCGATCCACTCGGTGGTATTCGGCGGCTTCTCCGCGGACGCCCTGCGTGACCGCGTGGTGGATTCCGGCGCCAAGGTCGTCATCACCGCCGACGGCGGCGAGCGCGGCGGCAAGGTCGTGGGGCTGAAGGCCAACGTCGACAAGGCCCTGGACTCCAACCCGGGCGATGTCGAGAAGGTCGTGGTGTGCAAGCGCGCCGGCAACGACGTGACCATGCAGGATGGCCGCGACGTCTGGTGGGAAGACGCGGTGGATGGCGAATCCGTCGACTGCGAGCCCGAGTGGGTGGAATCCGAGCACCCGCTGTTCCTGCTCTACACCTCCGGCTCCACCGGCAAACCCAAGGGCATCCAGCACTCCAGCGCCGGCTACCTGCTGGGCGCGATCGTCACCAACCAGTGGGTGTTCGACCTGCAGGGCGACGACGTCTACTGGTGTACCGCGGATGTCGGCTGGATCACCGGCCACACCTATGTCGCCTATGGCCCGCTGGCCGTGGGTGCCACCCAGGTGGTCTACGAAGGCACCCCGACCGTCCCCGACGCGGGGCGCTGGTGGAAGATGTGCCAGGACCACGGCGTGACCGTGTTCTACACCGCCCCCACCGCGATCCGCGCGCTGATGAAGGCCGGCCCGGACCTGCCCAAGCAGTACGACCTGTCCAAACTGCGCCTGCTGGGCACCGTGGGCGAGCCGATCAACCCCGAGGCCTGGATGTGGTACTACACCACGGTCGGCCAGGAACGCTGCCCGATCGTCGACACCTGGTGGCAGACCGAGACCGGCGCCAACATGATCGCCCCGATCCCGGGCGCGACCACCCTGGTCCCCGGCTCCTGCACCCAGGCCCTGCCCGGCGTCGCCGCGGACGTGGTGGACGAGGACGGCAAGAGCCTGGGCGCCGACCAGGGCGGCTACCTGGTCATCAAGAAGCCGTGGCCGCACATGCTGCGCACCGTCTGGGGCGATGACCAGCGCTACAAGGACACCTACTGGCCCAAGTTCGGTGGCAAGTACTACCTGGCCGGCGACTCCGCGCGCCGTGACTCCGAAGGCAACTTCTGGATCATGGGCCGCATCGACGATGTGCTGAACGTCTCCGGCCACCGCCTGGGCACCATGGAGGTCGAATCCGCCCTGGTCGCGCACAAGGAGGTGGCCGAGGCCGCCGTAGTCGGCCGCCCGCACGACGTAAAGGGCGAGGCCATCGTGGCGTTCGTGATCCTGCAGGGCGACCGCCTGACCGGCGAGGAGGCCGAGGAGATGGTCAAGGAACTGCGCAACTGGGTCGCCGACCAGATCGGCCCGATCGCCAAGCCGGACGACATCCGCTTTGCCGACGGCCTGCCCAAGACCCGCTCCGGCAAGATCATGCGCCGCCTGTTGCGCTCCATTGCCAAGGGCGAGGAGATCACCTCCGACACCTCCACGCTGGAAAACGAAGCCGTGATCCCGCAGCTCCAGGGCAAGGCCTGAACCGGAGGCCGGGGTATCGCACCCCGGCCTTCCTCGTCCCCACCGTAGGAGCCCAGCCTCTGGGCGATCGGGCCTGTCCAGCACCCCATCGCCCAGAGGCTGGGCTCCTACAATTCGGGGGTATCATTCGTCATCACGTGCCCTTCCTCGCACCACTATACGTAAACCCCAGGCCATCCCACGCATGAGCACCCACCATTCCGACAATCCCAAGGACCCGCCCCAGGCCCCGCGCCTGCGCGTGTTGCTGGGCGAGGTCACGGCCATGGGCCCGGGCAAGGCCATGCTGCTAGAGGCGATCCGCGACAAAGGCTCGATCTCCGCGGCCGCGCGCAGTGTGGGCATGTCCTACCGCCGCGCCTGGGACCTGGTCGAGACCATGAACCAGAGCTTCCGCGAACCGGTGGTGGCCACGGCCAAGGGCGGCTCCGGCGGCGGGGGCGCACAGGTCACCGAATTCGGCGAGACGGTCCTGGCCCGCTACCGCGACATGGAACGCCAGGCCTGCGAGGCCCTGCGCGACGAACTGCACGCCTTCGCCGACTTCCTCGCCGAAGACCACAAGCCGTAACCACCACCCGAGCCTTGACGGCCATCCCCCGGCCCCGCATCATTGCGCCAGTCGATATGCAAACTGAAATATAACGAATCGCACAGCGCAAAAAAGTGCTCGTCACTGCGAGGAGCACCGCGACGAAGCACAAAAGCAGCGAAGCTGCGTTGAACGGCCAAAGGCCGGCCCGAAGGGCGAGCGCAGCGAGTAATCCCCAACGGAACCACCCGAGCCCACCAAAACCCAGCCACAGGGAACACCCCAAACGATGCACCTGCGCGCCCTCCTCCTGATCCTGCTCCTCCTGCTGCCCGGCCTGGCCGCCGCCAACGGCCCGCTGACCATTGCCGCCGCCTCGGACCTGCGCTTCGCACTGGACGAGATCCTGGACGCCTACCGCGAGGTACACCCGGACGACGCGGTACGCGTCACCTACGGCTCCTCCGGCCGCATGACCACGCAGATCATGAACGGCGCTCCCTACGACGTCTTCTTCTCCGCCGACATCGCCTACCCGCAGAAGCTGCGTGCCGAGGGCCACGCGGCCACCGAACCGGAGGTCTACGCCATCGGCCGCATCGTGCTGTGGAGCAACCGCATGGATGCCTCCACGATGACGCTGGAAGACCTGCTGCGCGACGACATCCGCCGCGTCGCCATCGCCTCGCCCACCCACGCGCCCTACGGCGTGCGCGCGATGGAGGCGCTCCAGTCCGTGGGCGTCTGGGACGACCTGCAGCCGAAGATCGTCAACGGCGACAACATCGCCCAGACCGCACGGATGGTGCAGGCCGGCGGTGCCGAGATCGGCATCATCGCGCTGTCGCTGGCCGAGTTCCCCGATCTCGCCGAGCACCCGCACCACCTGATCGACGACGCCTTGCACGAACCGCTGACCCAGGGCTTCATCATCACCCGACGTGGCGAGCACAACGCGACCGCACACCGCTTCGCCGACTACATGAACGGCGACACCGCCCGCGACATCATGCGCCGCTACGGCTTCGTGATGCCCGGCGAAGAGCTGCCCGACAACGCCACCCCGTAACCCGACATGTTTGAGCTGAGCCCCACGGACTGGATGGCGATCGAGGTTACCCTCAAGCTCGCGCTGTACACCACGCTGATCCTGCTGGTGATCGCCACGCCCATTGCCTGGTGGCTGGCCAATGGCCGTGCCCCCGGCGGCGTACGCACCGCGGTGCAGGCACTGGTCGCCCTGCCGCTGGTGCTGCCCCCCACCGTGCTCGGCTTCTACCTGCTGGTGCTGCTGGGCCCGGCGGGTCCGGTGGGCGCCACCCTGGAAAACCTGGGGCTCCACCACCTGGCCTTCACCTTCGAGGGCATCCTGATCGCCTCGGTGATCTACTCGCTGCCGTTCGCGGTGCAGCCGCTGCAGCAGGCCTTCGCCAACCTCGGCCGCCGGCCGACCGAGATCGCCGGCTCGCTGGGCGCGGGGCGCATGGACCGCTTCTTCACCGTGATCCTGCCGATGTCGCGCGGCGGCTTCATCGTCGCCGCCACGCTCGCCTTCGCCCACACCCTCGGCGAGTTCGGCGTGATCCTGATGCTCGGCGGCGCCATCCCCGGCGAGACCCAGGTACTATCCATCCTGATCTACGACCACGCCGAGGCGATGGACTTCGCCTCCGCCCACCGCCTGTCGCTGGGCCTGCTGATCTTCGCCTTCGCCGTCCTGTTCATCGTCTACGCGATCAACCGCCGCTTCGACACGGTGCGCCTGTGACAGGCCCCATGACCGAGACCCTGCGGATCAAGGCGCGGCTGGAGCGCGCAGGCTTCACCCTGGACGTGGACACCGCCTTCCCGCTGGACGGCGTGACCGCCCTGTTCGGCCGCTCCGGCTGCGGCAAGACCACGCTGTTGCGCATCATCGCCGGCCTGGAACACCCACCCGGCGCCGAGCTGCACTTCGGCGACACCGCCTGGCAGTCCGGCAAGACCTTCGTCCCGCTGCACCGCCGCCGCGTCGGCCTGGTGTTCCAGGAATCCACCCTGCTCCCGCACCTCTCCGTGCGCGGCAACCTGCTCTATGGTTACAAACGCACGCCGGAACCCCTGCGCCGCCTGCACCTGGACGAGGTCGCCGACCTGCTCGGCATCACCGAACTGCTGGGGCGCCGCGCCGACCAGCTCTCCGGCGGCCAGCGCCAGCGCGTCGCCCTCGGCCGCGCCCTGCTCACCAGCCCCGACCAGCTGCTGCTCGACGAACCCCTGAACGCCCTGGACACCCAGACCAAGCGCGAGATCATGCCCTTCCTCGCCCGCCTGTCGGACAAAACCGGCATCCCCACGCTGCTGGTGACCCACGCCCCGGAAGAAGTCGAACGCCTGGCCCACCGCGTCGCCTTCATGCACGACGGCCAGCTCGAACGCCTGGAACCCCTGCGCGACGCCCTCGCCCGCGCCGACTCCCCGCTGTTCCGCGACGAAGGCGCCGTCTCCGTCCTGCAAGGCGAACTGGGCCCGGCCGACGCCCACGGCCTGCACCCGTTCGGCCCGCCCGAGGCCCGCTACCGCGTACCGTCCACCCCCGGCGCCGCCAACGGCGCCGGCCGCCCGGCCCGCCTGCGCATCGACGCCCGCGACGTCTCCATCGCCCTGTCCCCGCCCCAGGACGTCTCCATCCTCAATATCATCCCCGTCACCATTGAGTCGCTGGATGAGGCGCCTGGGCATCACGGACCCGCTCGTGTGCTCGCCGTTTGCCGGCAGGACGATGGGCAGACGTTAATGGCGGAGTTGACGCAGTTATCTACCGAGCGCCTCGGTCTCCGCCCCGGCATTCGTGTGCATGCGCTCGTCAAATCTATAGCCCTTCTCGATTAACGCCGCATGACAATGACGCGAGCTACGCTTCGAAACCGTACAGGAATCCCATGCCCTTCCAACCCTTCAGCGGGAGCGACCAGTCAGCCCAGCTGAACACCACGCCCTCACTAATCCGCAAGCACCCCTTCCCATTGCAGGGGATCCTGTGCGAAGATGACCACACTTGGTGACACCGCCAAGCTGCTTCGCTCTTTGACAACACTGACACATGCCGTTTCGACCCTCGGGAAAACGACGCCCTAGGCGATCCCCTTGCGGGATCATGACCGGCCAACAGGACCCCCCACCCGCGCCGCACGCCGTGCTACGCAATGAGGGGCGACTCTTGTCTGGCGCACATGCTACGGAGTCTGCCTGATTCCAATACACCAATTCCCGATGCTCTGAATGTTTGGTCTGGCGCTAAACGAAATCCGTCGTTTAGCCAAAAACATAAGGAGTAACAAATGAAACGAGCAATCGTGCATGTGTCAGTGACCGTCCTTTTTCGACAAGAGGACACAGATAGCGCGGAACGTACCGCTCGAGAGAGCCACGATTCCGAAACGCAGGTTGGATCAGGCAAGAAGGGCGGATTGACCGGTATTACGGCTTTCCTACTTCTGATCATAAAACTTACAGTATGGTCTTCGCACCTGCTATTGTAATGATCGACTCCTAGCTTTTTTATTTTTCATGCCTCAGAAATCCGCGAAAAAACCGCATTACCCTTACAAGCCCATCGGCTCGGTAGAAACGCTCGCCAGGATGCTCGGCGTTCACCCTAAGATTCTGACCGACATCGCCAACCGGACAGATGATTCTTACACAGACTTCACCATCACCACACCTTCCGGGAAAGAACGAAACGTTTCTGAACCCAAGTTCACACTCAAGAAAATACAAAAACGAATCAATCGTACCATTTTGGAGAAAGTGGAGTACCCACTTTACCTTATGGGCGGCATTCGCGACCTCGAAGAGCCCCGAGACTATGTCTCGAACGCGTCCGCACATGCGGGTGCGTCCACCATCATTAAGCTCGACATAAAGAACTTCTACCCGAACATACGGCGCCAGAACGTATATGATATTTTCCGCTACCTACTGCGGTTTCCCGAACCCGTCTCCGACCTCCTTACCACGCTTTGCGTACGGCATCACCGCCTGCCACAAGGGGCGTGCACCTCATCTTACTTAGCGAATCTCATATTTTTTAACGCCGAATATCAACTCGCGGCCTCATTTGAGCGGCAGGCGATCGCGTACACACGGCTGCTGGACGACATAACTATTTCAAGCCCAAAACAGCTGACGCCCGCCAAGACCACCGAAATCATTCGGTCGGTTGCAGCGATGTGCAAAAAACATGGATTGAAACTCAACAACAAAAAGACACGTGTCGACAGAGTCCACCAGAGAGACTCTGATTACATCGTCACAGGACTGTGGGCTAAACACTCCGTTCCAAAAGTCCCCCGCCACGAACGGAGAGCGATCCGAAAAATGGTGCACGACTGTGAGAATCGATTCACAACTGACCCCGCGTCACCTGAATACCATTCAATGTGGAACCAAGCATCAGGAAAGATCGCCAAGCTTAAACGACTTGGACACAGCCAAGCCCAACCACTTCGCGCCCGAATGCGAAAAATACTCCCCCAGATCGGCGACCAAGAAAAAGATAATCTGATCCTTGAGTGCAAAAAGCTCGCAAACAAGAGCAGAAGAAACACGGACCGCATTGGGCATATCCTGAGGGTAAACAGAGCTATCCACAAGGTGGGCCTTTTATCCAGAACTGACAAGCGGCTTGCGCGATCACTCCGGCGTCAAGTTGTCGCCGCTTACCCGAATAAACCCACGATAAAAGACTACTGGGAAATAAAATAGATATGGGCGATCAGTCAGAGTTCGGAGAGATCAAAACCTTTGACCCACTTAAGGGGTTTGGCTTTATTAGGCGCGAAAAAGGAAAGGACGTATTTGTGTTTTACGCAGATATCGAAGGAGATGACAAGCTCGTATCACCTGGAGACCAAGTCGAATTTTTAGTAGAACACGCACCAAAGGGCCCCAAGGCCCGACGAGTTAGAAAAGTCGGGGCTCCGCGCTCCTAGGTTCGTCTGGGTCCGCGCCCTAATCATGCTAACGTCGAGTAGAGAAACCAAAAAGGGGACAGATTTATTTTTGCGCCCGGAGCATTACGGGGTCGGACCTTGATACGCCGCCGTTGAACGCTAAGGTCTAGTTTCGTCGTTCGGGCCTCTAGAGGGGCTTATACGGCCCATTTTTGGACGGAAAAGGGCCTCCAAGATTTCGGGACGAAGGGGGCAGCCATCTCCCTTTCCGGTGACGACGACTGCCGCAGGTAGGCCTTGAAGGGGTCGGACCCCGGTAAGGCACTGAACATAGGGCGGTAAGAGCCAAACCAAGCGCCTCATACGGCCCTAAACAGCCAATTTTCGGGAAAAACGGGCCGCCAAGGATTTTCGCGGCTAGCCTGACGGATGGTCCTGCGTAAGCCTTGCGATGGGCTTCCGGGGTTGTATCCTCGGGCGGTGTCCCCCACCGAGTGCTGCTTTCATGAACGCGTCTACCCAGCCCGACAACCCCGCGAACCCCAAATGCCCGAGCGGCGCCGACCAGGACGGTTTTGCCGCTTTCGAACGGGGCGACTACCAGGCGGCCCGGGAGATCTGGGAGGCCCGCGCGGAGGCCGGATGGGCCTGGGCGCAGCTGGGTATGGGCATCCTCTATGCCGAGGGACTGGGGGTGGAGGCGGACGCGAGACAGGTCACGGGGGTCAAACCTTGCCTTTTGCCTCCGTACCACTGCATTAGTACGGGACACCCACTTTCTTCGGACCTGCCCGGAAACGAACTCGGCGCCCGGAGGCGCCGATCGAAGTGGCAGGGAGAAGGCCGGGGCCTAGCCCCAAATGTCCTGAGTGATGCCGGCGTACCAGGCGCGGGTGTGTTCGGCCTCCTGGCGGCGGAAGGTCGAGGACTGGCCCAGCGGACTGACGTCACCGGAGCCTTCGACGGCCGCCTGGGCGCCGTCTTGGTACTGGTACACGGCGGCGATGCTGACGCCGTAGTCCGGCGTGATCAGACCGTAGCAGGTGCTGGCCGAAGATGGCTCCAGGGGCTCCTCGAGTAGTGGACACCCACTTTCTTCGATGCTGGGTTCGTGCGCCAGGTGTTGCGTATTGCGCAATCCGCTACACTCAAGACATGATCAAGTCGTTTCGGCACAAGGGACTGCGCCGCTTCTACGAGTCGGGCAGCGTTAGTGGCATCCAACCTCGACATGCAGGACGTCTGAGGATGCAACTGGCCGCCCTGGATACCGCGTCCACGATCGAAGACATGGATATCCCCGGGTTCCACCTGCACCGACTCAAGGGCACCGCACAGGATCGCTGGAGCATCCGGGTCAGCGGCAACTGGCGCCTGACCTTCGAATTCCATGACGGGAATGTCCATATCCTGGACTACGAGGATTACCACTGATGACCATGCACAACCCTCCGCACCCGGGCGAGTTCATTCGCGAGGTCTACCTGGAGCCGTTTGGACTGAGTGCCCGCCAGCTTGCCAGCAAGCTCGATGTGTCGCCTTCCACCCTGGGGCGCGTCCTGCACGGACGAAGCGGAGTCAGCCCCGAGATGGCACTGCGTCTTTCCAAAACGCTCGGCCGTTCGCCGGAAAGCTGGCTGGCCATGCAGGACCAGCACGACCTCTGGTGCGCACGGAAGAGCGTGAAGCTGGACGCCGTGCAAAAGATGCGGTTCGATGGGCACAGAGAAAACGGGCAGCCAGCCGCGTAGCGGGCAAGCGAAGGGGACACCCATCTTCCGTCTCGATTTCGACGGCTACCCTGGGCTGTGAGGACTACACTGATTCGTGCGGGCGTTACGGGGTCGGACCTCGGTAAACCACTGAACATAGTGCGGTAAGAGCCACACCAAGCGCCTCATACGGCCTTAAACAGCCATTTTTGGGCTAAAAATGGGCCGCCAAGGACTTTTACGGCCAACCTGACGGATGGTCCTGCGTAAGCCTTGCGATGGGCTTCCGGGGTTGTATCCTCGGGCGGTGTCCCCCACCGAGTGCTGCTTTCATGAACGCGTCTACCCAGCCCGACAACCCCGCGAACCCAAAATGCCCGAGCGGCGCCGACCAGGACGGTTTTGCCGCTTTCGAACGGGGCGACTACCAGGCGGCCCGGGAGATCTGGGAGGCCCGCGCGGAGGCCGGATGGGCCTGGGCGCAGCTGGGTATGGGCATCCTCTATGCCGAGGGACTGGGGGTGGAGGCGGACGCGGGGCGTGCGCGCGAGTACTGGTCACAGGCCGCGGAGCAGGGGCTGATCGATGCCAGCTTCAACATGGGCGTGATGGCCGAGAAGGCGGACCCGGCGGATACGGATACGGCGCGACACTGGTATGGCCGCGCGGCCGAGGCCGGGCACGTGGTGGCGCAGAACAATCTGGCAGTGCTGCTGCTGAACCGGGGCGGTGAAGCGGCCGCCAAAGAGGCGATCCAGTGGTGGAAACGCGCCGCGGAGCACGGCGACCCCGACGCCCTGAACAGTCTCGGCGTCGCGCACCAGCAAGGCAGCGGGTGCGCGCGCGACCGGGCTGCGGCAGCCGAGTACTACGCCCGGGCCGCCGAGGCGGGACACCGCGACGCGGCCTTCAACCTCGCCCTGGCCCTGGAACAGGGCGACGGCGTAGCAACGGACATGTCCAAGGCCGCCCACTGGTATCGGCAAGCCGCCGAGGCCGGTGACCCGGACGCCGCCGCCCGCCTGGGCAACCTCTGCCGCGACGGCAACGGCACGCAGGAAGACCTGACGGCGTCGGCCCACTGGTATCGCGCCGCGGCCGAAGCCGGCCATCCCCAGGCCCAGGCGAACCTGGGCGTCCTCCTGGAACGGGGGCTTGGGGTGGCTCAGGACGAGTCGGCCGCGGCCGCCTGGTACCTGGCCTCGGCGCGGCAGGGGCTGGCCCCGGCGCAGTACAACATGGGCATCGTGCTCGCCGAGGGCCGTGGCGTGGAGGCCGACCTGCCCGGCGCCTGGGTCTGGTTCGCGCGCGCCGCCGATCAGGGCCACAAGCCGGCCGCAGAGGCCCGCGACTACGTCCACCAGCAGCTCACCCCGGAGCAACGCCGCGAGGCCGAGGCGCGCAAGGCCGAGGGCTCGCGCTAGTCCACCAGCGCGGGCAGCCGAAGCGCAGCAAGCAGAGGCCGACCAGCTCGCCCCCTGCCCCGTCATGGCGAGGCCCCACAGGGGCCGTGGCCATCTCCAAACGCCGCCCCGGACGTCCGCCTCGATCAGCGCCCGGCCATCCCGTCAGCGATCGCCACGGCGTTGCACGCCTCGCGATGACGGTGCCGGCCTGTGAAGGGGACACCCGCCTTGACCCTATCCAGTCTTCAGCTCGCGGCCTTGTCCGGATGGGCCTGCCGGGCATCCAGGTCCGTGCCGGCAAAGAAGAGCCTGCGATAACGCCCCGGGGTCGTGCCCGTCAGCCGCCGGAACAGCTCACGGAAAAACGATACATCCTCGTATCCGACAGCAAAGCTGATCTCCTCGATGGACATCGTCGTAGTCTCGAGCAGGTGTTTGGCCCTTTCGATACGCAGGTTCTGCAGGTAATGCACCAGGGATACGCCGGTGGCCTGCTTGAAACGCCGCTTCAGGGTGCGTTCGGCAAGGCCCGATTCCTCGGTCAGCAAGCGGATCGCGGAGTGCTTGGCAAAATGCTGGCCCAGCCAGTCCTCGCACTGCCGCATTCGGGCGTCGGTATGGTCGGACTTCAGCACCAGCGGTGTGTACGGCCCCTGGCCTTCATCGTGCCACTTGAGCAGATACACCTTGGCGATGCGATTGGCCTCCACCGGGCCCAGATGGCGCGCGATGATATGCAAGGCCAGGTCGTGCCAGGACGTGGTACCCCCGGCGCTGACGATCCGCCCTGACGGCTCCGCCAGGACCAGATTGGGTTCGGGCAGGAATCGTACGTCCGGATAGTCGCGCCGGAACAAGTCCTGATAACCCCAGTGCGAGGTGGCGGCACACCCGGCCAAGAGGCCCGTTTCCGCCAGCATGATGGTTCCGGAGCAGGCCGAGTAGATGGATTTCCCGCCCTCGTAACAATCCCGAACCCAGCGCATCAGTTCCGGGTACCGACCATGGAAGGATTCGTCCGGGCCGAGCCATAGCTCGGGCAGGATCACGATGGAGGCCTCCGGCTGGTCGCGAATCGCGCAATGCGGCTGTACCGGAATGTCGTTTCCGCACAGAAAAGGCTTGCGTTCGCGGGCGACGATGCGCACCCGAAACCCGGCCTGGCTGACGGGCTCATGGCGAAGGCGTTGCCAGAGATTCCCGGCCGCCGACAGCACGTCCACCATGCCGTACAGCGCGGAACCAGCGGTTTCGGGGACGGCAACGATCAGCACCTCGACAGGCATGTCCGCGCGGCTCATCTGCGTCCTCCGGTGGCACGAACGCCACGCTTCTGGCTCGTCTGCCGCTTATGCGGTCGATTCCCCGGTTATAGCCTAAAGCTGCGTCACCATCCGATGGCGCGAAATGGTCCCTTCTTAAGCGGAGCACAGCCATGAACACGCAAAACACGATGAACGGCCTGAACGTGGATCAGATGACCACGACCGTGCAGGCCCTGCAGGACAACCGCGAGCTCGCGCAGTTCGAGTTCCGCGCCCGCAACACCTGGATCAGCGGAGGTGAGAACCGATCGACCATCAAGGACTTCTATGGCGGAGGTGCCGAAGACACCTCACGGAGTACCGGGTGGGAATTCACCAACGGCGAACCGCCGGTACTACTCGGCAACAACGAGGGCGCCAACCCGGTTGAATACCTGCTCCATGCACTGGCGGGATGCGTCACCACGACGACCGTGCTGCATGCCACCGCCCGGGGTATCCGTATCCGTTCGCTTTCGACTGAGCTGAAAGGAATGATCAATCTGGAAGGTCTCCTGGCGCTCAATGACGAGGTCCCTGCTGGCTACCAGGACATCACCATCCAGATGCAGATCGACGCGGACTGCAGCGAGGACGAACTGGACGACCTGCTCGGGTTTGCGCAGGAACATTCGCCGGTCTGCAACACGGTTTGCCGACCGGTACCCGTCCGGATCGAGCGGGTATCTCATGCCGGACGGTCGGCGGCCTGACGTCAGCGCCTGGGTGAACGCGCCCCTTGCAAGCGACCCGGTTGTGATACGACGGCGGCGCCCGCGGTACACGCCGCCGTCTGCTCGAAGGCAGAGGCTGGACCAGGGAGGGTCCAGCGCTAAAGCGAAGGCGCGAACGGGACACCCATCTTCATTCCCCACCGTTATTCGAGGCTGGCGCGATCCGCAGAATCAACGGGTCCAACCTTGCCTTTCGCTTGATGCCAACCCATTGAGGCCCTGGCCCCTGCTACAGTCCAGCACGGGCAGGGGCTTCGCCTGCAAGCAGGCTCCCACGGGCAGCCGGGGGGCAGACCTTGGCTCTTGTGCCCGCAACACGGGACGGGCAAAAGGCATGGCCCGACTCCTTCGGTACGGCCCCCTTCGGTGCGCGCGTACGGAACCACTGCCGCAGTAGCGAAGGGGCAACGTGGTAACCGCAACATCCGCTCCCCCGCCGCAAGATTGTGGAAGCGACCCCGACCGGGCCAAGCCAGAATCCTGGATAAAGGCCTCGCGCACGAATCTCTGTGGCGGGGTCCATGCCAGAGAAAAGGCTACGCCCGGCCGGCGGCCGCGCAAGCCATGGACCACCGGAGGTGCATCATGTACGACCACTCGATCCGGCCCACGGGAGCGCTTCGCCACCTGGCCACGACCGCCGCCGCACTTGCCCTGGCTATCCCCCTGGCGGGCATGGCGGCCGACGACGGCCAGGCCTTCATATGGGAGCCGGACGCCCCGGATCTTGAATGGAACCCCTGCCCGGCCTTCATGCCCGACGACTGCCGCCTGGCCATCCTCCAGGGCGACCCGGCCGAACCCAACGCCGATGTGTTCTTCCGGCTGCCCGGCAACAGCACCGCGCCCCACCACTGGCACACCAGCGCCGAACGCATGGTGCTGGTTCAGGGCGAGATGCAGGTGGACTACGACGACCAGGAACCGGTGGTGCTCCGGCCGGGGACCTACGCCTACGGCCCGCCACGCCTGGCGCACACCACCCACTGCATCTCGGACGAGGACTGCATCCTGTTCATCGCGTTCGAAGAACCGGTGGACGCACACGAGACACACGGTCACTGAAGGCAGCCGATCCCTTCTTTCCCTGGCACCCGGGCTTGACGCTCCGGGCTCGTCCCCACGGGCGGGCAGAATGGCAAGCCTTTGCGCAATGCGCCGGGTCTCGGCGCATTGCCGTCAGCGAGGCGAGTACGTGCCCTAATCGGCGTCTGCATTGCGGGGCCACTCGCGGAATCCCTCGCGGACGGAAAGGCAGCGGGTATACCCGAGATCCCGCAGGAGTTCGGCGGCGCGCAGGCTGCGGCGGCCGCTGTTGCACAGGCACAGCAGGATCTGGTCCTGGGTGACGTGGTAGCGATTGATCAGGGAGATGAAGTGCTGGAAATCCCGGTCATCCGGCTCGTCGGCATCCAGCAATTCCTGCTCTTCCTCCGACAGGCCCCGCCCCAGCAACTGTTTCAGGCGAAACAGGGGGACGGGGATGGCGCCTTCTACCTGCCCTTCCAGCTCCAGCTCGAAGGGCTGACGGATATCCAGCAGCACGGCCAGGCCGATATCCACCAGTTCCCGCGCCGAGTTCACGCTGATCTCCAGCTGCGGGGTGTTCGCATCATCTGCCATGAGCGCTCCTTTGCGTCGAGTCTTTCCCCGTGGCCAGGCATCCGGGCGCCGGGTTCTTGTCCGTAGGGCATCACGGTAGCCACTGGCCCCGCGCCAGACAATTGGCCAGCGGGCTGGTCAGGGAACCGCCACTCCAGGTGGCGGCGGGCCTGGAGCGATGCCACGGGTCTTCACCTTCGGCCAGCGAACTCCACGGTGCCACCCGCGCTGTTGGGGTCCTGTGCGGTACGTTACTTCGGGGGCAAGCACTACGGGCGCCGCGGCGTGCATCTACGGCGTCCCCTCCCACAGACAGAAAGATCCGAGTGGAGCGGTGCAGCCACGCCATTCAGGCACGATGGCGTCCCGTTTGCCCTTCCGGCGGCCCTGCGCAACCCGACAAGGCCTGATTTCGGGCACTATCGTCGGCACAGGCGGACGACAGGGAGGCGGGCGTGAGCGACGAACGAACCGGCGGGAGCGCGGGGGTACTGCCTCTGCAACGGCTGGCAGCATGGGGGCTGCGCGCATTCGCCTTCCTGACGGCTCTGGGCGGCTTGCTGGCATCAGTGGCCTTCTGGGTGCTGGCGCTGGAGACGCCAGAAGTGCCGTGGCCGACCCTTGCCCTGCTGTTGCTGCAGGGCCTCTTCGCCATTGCGATCGTGGCCTGGACCGTGCTGCTGTGGCGAAGGGGCCGGGCTCTGGGGGCGCTGGAAACACGGGACTACCCGGCCATTACCTGCGTGGTGGTCTGTACCCGGCTCATTGGCGAGGTGCTGGCCATCGGCTTCGTGCTGTCCTCGCTGGCGCTGGCGGTCATCTCCCTGGCGAGTGTCGAGCCCCTCGCGAGCAATGCCGTGGCGGCGCTGGACCTGGACAGCGAACTGATCGAACCAGCGAGCTGGACACTGGCCGTGCTACTGGCCATCCTCTGGCCCCTTGCCGGGCTGTTCGCGGCCGGGATGGCCCTGCTCGGGGCCTATCTCTTCGCGGATGCCATGACGGCGATGCTGGAGTATGTGCGCGACGTTCGGCGCATTCGCGAAACCCTCGCCTCCCGCAGCGCAAAGTAGCGCGCACCAGGCACCCGTGGACGCCCGACGGACGGGGGGACCCCACCCCGAACGGCCTCGGGACGGTTGATGTGCCTCAAGGTTTTCCGCGCCAGGCCGTTTAAAGTGCCACCAGCCGGATCCATCAGGCTCGCCCATTCGCGGCAACAAAAGGACTGCCCATGAATATCCGCTCGCTCTCCGTTCGATCCAAACTGGTCATCACCATCGTGGTGCCGGTGGCTGCCCTGTTGCTGCTCGCGGCCCTGGCCGCCCGTGGTACGGCCAATATCGAGGACGGCGTGCAGAACATCTATCACGACCGGGTCGTGCCCCTGCAGCAGCTGAAGACCATCGCGGACAACTACGCGGTACTGGTCATTGATGCGGTGAACAAGGCGGATGCCGGACGGATGACGGCCGAAGACGCGCTGGCCAACGTGCGCGAGGCGCGCGCGGAGATTGCCGAGATCTGGGACGCCTACCTGGCCACCACGTTGACGCCCCGCGAGCAGGAGCTCGCCGATGGAGCCCGCTCCCTGTTCCGCGCGGCCAATCAGGACCTGGACCGTCTGGAGGCGGCGCTAAGCGGGATGTCCGGCGATGTGCAGGGCGAACTCGATGCGTTCAACGGCCCGCTGTATGACAGCATCGACCCGATCAGCGACCAGATCACCGAGCTGGTCGACCTGCAGATCAACGTTGCCGGCGCCGAAGCGGAACGGGTGTCGGAGTTCTACACCCAGGTCCTGGTGCGCAGCGGTGCCCTGATGCTGCTCGTCCTGATCGGGGTTGTGATCACCGGGGTATGGACGTACCGCTCCGTGGCGCTCCCGATCGCACACATGCGCGAGACCCTCGGCCAGATCGCCGAAAACCACGATCTGTCGCGCCGGGTAAAGGTCAGCGGCAACGACGAGATCGGTGCGACCGCGAATGCGCTGAACGGCATGCTCGACCAGTTCCAGGACTCCATCCGCGAGCTGCGCACCCTCACGGACCAGATGGCCTCGGCCGCCGAACAGCTGTCGGCTGTAAGCGCCCAGACCGACGGCAACATCGACCAGCAGCGCTCGCAGACCGAACAGGTCTCGACCGCGATGAACGAGATGGCGGCAACGGTGCAGGAGGTCGCGCGCAATGCCTCCGATGCCGCCTCCTCCAGCCAGGAAGCCGACCAGGAATCCCGCGCCGGTGGCGAAGTCGTGCGCACGGTGGTCAGCGACATCGGGCGCCTGTCGGGCGAGGTCGCCACCATCGAGGAGACCGTGCGCAAACTGGACGAGAAAGGCCAGCAGATCGGCACCGTGCTGGACGTGATCCGCGGGATCGCCGAGCAGACCAACCTGCTCGCCCTGAACGCGGCGATCGAGGCCGCCCGCGCCGGCGAACAGGGCCGTGGCTTTGCCGTGGTGGCGGACGAGGTGCGCACCCTCGCCTCGCGCACCCAGGACTCCACCGCCGATATCCAGGCGATGATCGAGGCGCTGCAGGCAGGCACCCGCGACGCCGTCACCGCGATGGGCCGCGGGCGCGAGATGGCCGAGGCCACCAGCAACGACGCCGAACGCGCCGGCCAGGCGCTGGAATCCATTGTCCAGGCCGTCGGCCGGATCAGCGACATGACCACGCAGATCGCCAGCGCGGCGGAAGAGCAGAACGCGGTGGCCGAGGAGATCAACCGCAACATCTACGCGATCAACGACATCACCGGCGATACCGCCAATGGCTCCCGCCAGACCGCGACCGCCAGCCAGGAGGTCGCCGACATCGCCTCGCGGGTACGCGACCTGGCCTCCACCTACCGCATCGGCTGAGCCCGACATAAAGGCTGCCAGAAACTGCCGGGACCGGCCCCAACCCGGCCGACCCCGGCGGCTTTCGCTCGTGGAGAGTGGTTCGACTCCCTTGGCAGAACGACATCATCACGGGTACGGGTCTTGCTCGCAGGCGGGGCCGCGCGGGTACGTCGATTCGTGTTTGCGGGAGAGGGATCGCATGAGGCTGTGGTCGAAATGGAAAAAAGGCGGGGCGTTGCTGGCCGATGTCCTGCAGCGCCAAGGGATCGATCCGAAGGCGGCCGCGGCGCGGGAGGGCTTCAAGCAGATTCTGGATGAGGCCGAGGCCGCGGCGGACGCGCGCCTCGAGCGCGAGCAACAGGACACTGGGACACTGTCACGGGATGAACGCAACACCCGGTGGGAGGCACTGTTCTTCGAGGAGATCCGGACCCGGGCCAGAGCGTACGCCGCGGAGGCCAAAGGCCGCTGAGCGGCGCGCGCCAATGCGCCGAACGCCGAGTCAGGCGTCCTTGCGGAACACGCACCAGTTGAACGGCTGCTCGGTCTCCCCCGGGGTCACGTGCACCTCCCGCTGCGACTGGACCCCCACAAACTCCGGGCCAAACGCGTCCTGGAGCGTATCCGGTGAGTGGCGCTGGACCGGCAGGCCGGAACACGTTTCCGGGCCGTCGGGCGCGAAAGTGCCGATCACCACATGCCCACCCGGGCACAGGGCATGCCGCATCTGCCGCACGTACCGGGCGCGCGCATCCGCGTCGATCAGAAAGTGGAAGACCGCCCGGTCGTGCCACACATCGAACCCGGCCTCCGGGAACGCGTGCTCCAGCACGTCCGCTTCCTGCCAGACGACGGTCCCGGCGTTCGCGCCGACTCGCTCCCGTGCCCTCGCCAGGGCCGCCGCGGACCAATCGAGCACCGTCAGGTTGCAATACCCGTCCTCCAGCAGCTCGTCCACCAGGACCGAGGCACCGCCCCCGACATCCACAATAGCCGCATCGTGATCCGGCGCAATGGCCTCGATCAGTGCCCGCGATGTCCGCGCTTCGGCCTGATACCAGCCCACCGCGTCGGTGGCGCGGGTCTGATAGACATGTTCCCAATGCGGTTTGGCGCTCATGCAGGCTCCCTTTGAAGGCGTATCTCGATGGCCGCCGCAGCTTACCAGCCGCGGGCGCTGCCGCGTGCTACCCTGCGCGCCGTTACCCCGTCTCGCGGCCTCTCCCCATGAAACCCTTCCGCCTGATCAGCATCCTCGAGGGCCTGTCGCTCATCACCCTCCTGTTCGTCGCCATGCCGCTTCGCACCTACGCGGACATGCCCCTGGCCGTAACCTATGTCGGTTGGGTGCACGGCATCCTGTTCATCCTCTATGGCACGGCCTCGCTGATCGCCAGCCACCTAAGCGGCTGGCCGGTGTGGAAGTGGCTGCTGGTGCTGTTTCTCGGTGTGGTCCCCTTCGGCTTCCTCTACGTCGATCACCTGATCCGCCGCGAAACCACCATGTCGCGCGCCACCGCGGTCACCTGACGTCCGGCCACGCGCCCCCCGAAAGGCTCCGCAAAAGTGGTTTAATCCGTACCCACGCCACCGCTAGCAGGCCCGCCATGATTGCCGTGATCTTTGAAGTCGAGCCCCACGCCGAACGCAAGCAGGACTACCTGGATGCGGCCGCGAGCCTGCGCGAACATCTGAAGGATGTCGACGGATTCATCTCCATCGAGCGTTTTGAAAGTCTCAGCCAGCCGGGCAAAGTGCTGTCGCTGTCCTTCTGGCGGGACGAGGCCGCCGTGCGGGAATGGCGCAACCTCGAGGAACACCGCCAGGTACAGGCCGCCGGGCGCGGTGGCATCTTTGCCGACTACCGCCTGCGCGTGGCCGAGGTGGTCCGCGACTACGGGATGCACGAGCGCGCCCAGGCGCCGGACGACTCGCGCCGCACACACGGAAACTGACGCTCCCCGCCCTGCTCTTCGCGCAACGGCCCCGCGCTGGACTATAGCTTCAGGGCTACCCACTGAATGGAGACGGGGCATGGGCATCGTGAACGAGTTCAAGCAGTTTGTGGCGCGCGGTAACGTCGTGGATATGGCCGTCGGCGTGATCATCGGGCTGGCGTTTGGTCAGATTGTGTCGTCGCTGGTATCGGACGTGGTGATGCCGCCGATCGGGCTGCTGATCGGAGGGGTCGATTTCTCCGACCTGATGATCGTGCTGCGCGAGGCGGAGAACGGGGTGGCGGCGGTCACGATCAATTACGGTACGTTTATCAAGCGCGTGGTGGACTTCCTGATCATTGCCGCCGTGGTGTTTGCCGCGATCAAGATGATTGCCCGCCTCCAGCGCAAGGAGGAGGCCAAGCCTGCGGAACCCCCGGCCCCCAGCAACGAGGAAAAGCTGCTGGCCGAGATCCGCGACCTCCTAAAGACGCGCCGGGAGAGCTGAGGGGCGCCCCCGGAACCGGCGCGACCCGACACACCGTCCTAGCAAGGGAATACAAACCGGAGACGAGTTTGGACAACGCCATTGAAGTGGAAGGCCTGGTTCGCGCCTTTGGCGCCACCCGGGCCGTGGATGGGGTGGACCTTCGGGTACCCTCCGGGCAGGTCCTGGGCCTGCTCGGCCCGAACGGGGCCGGCAAGACCACCGTGGTGCGCATGCTGGCCACGCTGCTCGCCCCGACGGCCGGTATGGCCCGTGTAGGCGGCCTGGATGTGGTCCGCGAAGCCGCGCGGGTACGCGAAATCATCGGCCTGACGGGCCAGTACGCCTCGGTGGACGAGAAGCTGACCGGGCGCGAGAATCTGATTCTGATCGGTCGCCTGCTGGGGCTGAAACGCCGCTACGCCCGGGCACGCGCCGATGCGTTGCTGAGGGATTTCGACCTGCGCGAGGCCGCTCAGCGCCCCGCGCAGACCTACTCCGGGGGCATGCGGCGCCGGCTGGACCTGGCCGCCAGCCTGGTCGGGCGCCCGCGCATCCTGTTTCTCGACGAACCCTCCACCGGCCTCGACCCACGGGCCCGCCGCGACCTGTGGGAGCGCGTGCGGCAACTGCAGGCCGGCGGCACCACCGTACTGCTGACCACCCAGTACCTGGAGGAGGCTGACGCCCTGGCCGATGCCATCGTGGTGCTGGATCAGGGCCATGTGATCGCCGAGGGCACAGCGGCGGAACTGAAGGCACGGGTCGGAGGCCGCACATTGTTCCTGGTGGTGGCCCGCACCGAACAGGCCGTTGCGGCCGGCAACCGGGTGGCCGGGATCGTGGGCACGCAGCCCCAGGTGGACGGCGATTCCATCAGCGTTCCGGTGTCCGACCCGTCCCTGCTGCCCGCGGTGCTGCGTGACCTGGACAGCGCCGGGATCGAAGTCGCGGAACTGGGGCTGCGCGGGGCCAGCCTGGACGATGTCTTCCTGTCCCTAACCGGGCGCAGCGGCGCCAGCCGCGCAGAGCCAGGAGAGGAGGAGGACGCCGCATGAACGCCCTCGACCAGACCCTCGCACTGGCCTGGCGCAGCCTGGTACAGGTGCGCCGCAACCCGTGGGAACTGGGCGATTACAGCATCCAGCCGATCCTGTTCCTGGTGCTGTTCCTGTTCGTGTTCGGCGGGGCCATTGCCGGCTCGCCGGAGAACTACCTGGCGTTCGTGCTGCCGGGCGTGATCGTGATGAACATGCTGTTCGTCACGGTGTACGTTGGCCACGGCCTGAACACCGACCTGACCCGCGGCGTGTTCGACCGCTTCCGCGCCCTGCCCATCCCGCGCTGGGCCCCGCTGGCCGGACGCATCCTGGCGGACGTGGTGAAGCAGCTCCTGTGCATCGCCCTGCTGCTGTTCGTCGGCTTTCTGCTGGGCTTTCGTCTGGAGACATCCTGGGTCCATCTGCTGGCAATGGTGGCGCTGGTGCTGACGTTCGCGGTGGCCTTTTCCTGGGTGATGGTGCTGGTGGGCGTGATCGCGCGCGACCCGGAGCATGTGCAGCTTTTCGGCTTCACCGCGCTGTTCCCGGTCACCTTCGTCAGCTCCGCCTTCGTGCCGGTGGACACAATGCCGACCTGGTTGCAGGGCTTTGTGCGGGCCAACCCGGTCTCGCTGCTGGCAGATGCCGCCCGCGCCCTGATGAATGCCGACGGACCGGCCCTGGAGCCGGCCCTGTGGTCGCTGGCCTGGGCGCTCGGCATCGCCCTGGTCTTCGCGCCGTTGTCGGTCTACGCACTCAACCGCCGGCTGGCGCGCGGCTGAGCCTTTGCCGGGGCCCTAACACAAAAAAGGCCGCCGCTTTGCGCGACGGCCCGGCAGGCCCCGTATCAGGCGATTCCGCGGTCAGTAGACCGGTACCAGCGCGTAGCCCTGGTTCTGATAGCCCATCACTGCGATAAAGCCGCTGCGTACTGGCTGGATCGGGTCCAGTACCGTGTCGTTATCGACCCCGTAGGCGCGGGTCGCGGCCGCACAGACTTCCATTTTCACGCCCAGCTCGTCGAGCCGGTCCACCGCCTTCGCGATCTCCTCGAGGGTGTCGCCGTGGTCGATGGCGATCTCCGGCTCGGGGTCGGTGGTGATGAACTTCACCGCCTCGGCGATGAAGACCATGCGCAGGTCCGGCTCCACGCCCTCCTTGATCAGATTCTCGTGGTTGGTGGCGATGCCGCGCAGGTAGGCCAGCATCACGTTGGGATCGGACTTGCGCATGTCGTACACCGCCCGCATCGTCTCGATGCCCTGGGTCGCCTCGCGGTTGTCCAGGCCCTCGGCGCTCGCCGTGGAGGCCAGGCCGAACGGAAGCAGCAGGGCGAGCAACAGGATCAGCATTCGATTTCGCATGGGTAATCTCCTTGGGTGATAAAGGTCCGGTTGTTCGGGTCCCGGACTCGGTGTCCGAATCAAGCGGACTCAGTAGATCGGAATGACTGCGTAGCCCTGGGCCTGATAGCCGGTCAGGGAGACGAAGGTGTTGCGCACCGGCTCGATGCCGGGCAGCAGATCGCCGTGCTCGACGCCGAACAGGCGGGTGGCCACGGAACAGGATTCCATGCGCACGCCCTTCTCCCTGAGCGCGGCGATGTGGTCTTCGATCGTGTCCAGGTGGTCGAATTCGGTCAGCTCGAAGCGATCGCGATCCTCGCTGACCATGGTCACCGCCCGGCCGCGAAAGGCGAGGATCATGTCCGGCTCCACACCCTGATCGGTCAGGTCTTCATGCGTCTCGCGGATCACCATCAGGTACAGGGCGAGCATCTCCGGGTCGGTGTTGTTGAGGTCGAACACGACCCGGCCCTGCTCGACGCCCTCCAGGGCAAGCGCATCGGTGGGGGCGTCGGCGTGGACACTCAGGGTGGTCAGGGACAGGGCCAGCAGCAGGAACAGGGATGCAACGATCTTCATGGGGGGCTCTCCTTCGTGGTGGAAGCGGGGTTACGGGTTGTCCGCGGGGGTCATGACAATGGCGCGCCAGGCGGCCTCCTGCGTCTCGGCCAGGTAGTGCGCCAGCGGTTGCTCCAGGACACCGTCGAGGTGCAGGTGCAACAGGCGGATCGCGCCGCCGAACGCGGCGGTGGCGGCCACGGGTACCTCCATCGGGCGAACTTCGCCGTTCTGAATGCCCTGCTCGATGCACTCGCGCATGCGCTGGAACGGCTGCGAGGAACACACGGGCGGCTCATCCGGCAGGAACTCGCGGTGGCGCGCCTCGAGCACGAAACGCATCGTCTGCGGGGCCTCGGCGGCGGCCCGGAACATGAACGCGATGATCCCGTCGCAGCGCGCGCGGCAATCGCTCTCGCGCTCCATCACCTCGGCCAGGCCGGCATCCATGCGTTGCAGCAGTTCGTCGTACAGCGCCTTGGCCAGCGCCTCCTTGTTGCCGAAGTGGTGATAGATCGAGCCGATGGAGACCCCGGCCTGGCGACGGATGTCATGGATGGAGGTATTGAAATAGCCATCCCGGCTGAACCGCTCGAGCGCGGTATCCAGTACCAGTTTGCGCAGCGCGGCGCCGCGCACGGATTGCCCAGGGTTTTCTGTCATGGCCCAAAACCGAACCGAACGTTCGTTCTAATTTAGCGCGAAGATACGGGAAATGCCATACGCGACCCGGCACTGGCTTCTCGCCAGGACCCATTTGCCGCACAACCGACCTTCACGTACGCGGTGTACTTCCCGCGGTGTACTTCCCAGGGAAATGCCGATCAACGTACACCCTCGCCCTTACAAGAGCCCGGGCTTCCGGCCGATTGCGGTTGTGCAAGCGCCGCATCGGCCAGGGGGCTGGCCTCCTACAAACGCTGGCTCCAGACCCGTAGGAGCCGAGCCCTCTCGGCGATTGAGGCCTTGCCAGCGCCCTGTCGGCAGGGGCTGGCTTCCCACAGGCGAGGGACCCGGACGCTCCGCATTGGGATTCAGAAGTCCTCGAACTCCATGGCGCGGAACACGCGGCCGGCGTTCTGGCGATGCAGCTCGCCGTAGGTGTCCAGGTGGCGGTAGGCGGTCTGGTCGATGTTGTAGGCATCGTTCAGCGTGCCGCCCTCGTCGAGGATGCGCTGGACCTCCTCGCGCAGGTACACGAGATAATCGTGGGTGTAGCGGCGCAGCACGTCGAAGTCGTTCACCGGCTCGCCGTGCCCGGGGATGATGTACTCGGCCTCCAAGGCCTCCAGTTCGTGCCAGGTCTCGATCCACCCGGCGGTATCGGTGTACTCGAAGATCGGCAGCATGCGCTGATGGAAGGCCAGGTCCCCGGTAATCAGGGCCTTGCGCTCGGGCGCCCAGATCGCGATATCACCCGGCGCGTGGCCCGGCCCGAGATAGCGGATCTGGATGATCTCGCCGCCCAACTCCAGGTCCAGGCGCGTGGCGAAGGTGACATCCGGCGTCCCCAGCTCGGTCATGAACGCCTTGTCGCGGGTGCGGTTCGCGGCCCCCTCCAGGCTGGCCTGGCCATTCGCCTCGATCTCGCGCCAGGCGTCCTGGTGCGCGATGACCGTGGCGCCCTGCTCCTGCCAGTAGGTCATGCCCAGCATCGCGTGACCCTGGGCATTCTCGAGCACCACATACTTCACCGGCTGATCGGTGATCTTCCTGATCTCCTGATGCAGCGACTGGGCCAGCAGGTAGTTGTCGCTGGCATTCATCACCACCACGCCGTCATCCGTGATAATGAATGACAGGTTGTTGTTGTGGCCGGAGTTCTCGTAGGTGGAGGGCTGGGTTGCGCCAATCGCGGACCACACACCTTCGGTTACCTCCTGCGGGCGGTCGTAGAGGAACGAGTCGCGCGCCTTGTCCAGTACATACAGCGGCAGACCCGCGTCTTTCCACTCGAAGAAACCGCCGGGGTAGTTCTGCACGTTGGTGTAGCCCATCTGCTGCAGGGTCTGCGCGGCGGCCACGCTGCGCAGGTTCTGGCCGCAGTAGACGACGATCGGCGTGTCCTTGTCCGGGATCTCGCCGGGCACCTCGAACTCGATCCAGCCCCGCGGGATGTTCAGCGTCTCGCTGGAGCGGATCTGCCCGCCGGTGTGGTCGATCTCGTTGCGGGTACGCACGTCGATCACCACATGATCCGGCTCGTTGGCGATCAGCGCCTGCAACCCTTCCTTGTCGATATTGCGGATCTCGGCGTTCGCCGCCTCCAGCAGCGCATCGCCCGTCAGTTCGTCGGCCTGCACGGCGTTGGTGCCCAACGCGGCAAGGGCCAGCCCCAGCCAGATCGCTCGCATGGTGATTCTCCGGTTTGACTCCATCCCCCCACCATAGTCCCCCACAACGGCGGCGGCCAGGCGGGTGGCTTGAGACCGTTCCTGCAGCGTCTATATTCAGGGTGAAGGCACACGGCCCAATGACGGCCGAAGGAGCCCCTGATGAGCACTCATATGGCGGATGTCACCATCCACATCGATGAAAACACCGATCACGCGGCCCGCGAACGCATCCAGGACACCCTGCGCGGCCTGCCCGGCGTGATGGCCGCCTCCAGTCATGACGAACGGCCGCACCTGATGGTGGTGGAATACGACCCCGAGCGGGTGTCCAGCCGCAAGCTGCTGGACACCGTGACCGCTTCCGGCGTACACGCGGAACTGATCGGCCTGTAGGGGTCTTCTGACAGAACCGACTCACACGGGCAGCCCCGCCCGTGTGGGCCCGCGTGCTCGCCATCCGACAAGCGAGACAACCCGCCATTGGTCTGCCACCATTCGGCCAATGGGGGAATGGGACGAAATCCAGCGTGAGGACGCGCCTGCCGCGGCCGGCAGCACACGGCGAGGCGCACTCTTGTCGCAGTCGAATCGCTGGCTGGCACTCCTGGGCCTCGGCCTGGTGCTGGCCATGGCCTATGTCGCGCTGCCCTATGGCCTGCTTGCCAGCAGCCTGTACGTACTCATTACCGCAGGCGCCGCGGCGGTTACCACCATCGCCATCCTGCGTCCGCCACGCCCCTTCGCCACGACCGCCTGGGCCCTGATCGCCATCGCCCTGGCGCTGGCGGCCATCGGCCACGGCATCTGGTACTGGCTGGACCTGCAGGGCCTGGAACCCTTCCCGTCGGTCGCAGACATCTTTTACCTGTCCGTGTACCCGCTTTTTGCCGTAGCCCTCTGGCAACTGGGAGGCCGCACCGCACGCGACGACGGCGCCCTGGTGGATGCCCTGATCGTAGGCATCTCGGCCGCGGTACTCGGCTGGGCCCTGCTGATCGCCCCGTACACCGACGACCCCGATCTGACCCGCCTGCAATTGCTGGTGTCTGCCGGATATCCGGTCGCGGACCTGCTCCTGCTGCCGCTCGTCCTGCGCCTGGTGTTCCTGCACCGGACCGGCATCACGAGCCACAGCTTCCTGCTGCTGGGCATGCTGGCCTACCTGGCCGCCGATCTGCTGTACGCGCACGGCAACTCCACCGGGTGGTACAGCCCGGGCGGGCTGACGGATGCCATCTGGCTCCTTTCCTACTCCCTGATCGTCGCGGCCGTCTGGCACCCGTCCGGAAGGGTGGAGCCACAGACACACGCCACCCACGCCGAACTCTCCGGGCGTCGCCTCCTGGTCCTGGGGGCGGCATCGATCCTGGTACCCATGGTGATCCTGGTGACCGCCGGGAGCGAAACCGAAGTGATCCGCATCGCGGCCATCGCCTCCATTCTCCTGTTCCTGCTGGTGATGTACCGCATGGCCGGACTGCTCCGCGAAACCCACACCCTGACCCGGCGACTGGAACGCCTGTCGCGCAGCGATCCCCTGACCGGGGCCGGCAATCGCCGCCATCTGGAAGAACAGCTGGACCGCGAAATCGCCAGGGCTGAACGCAACGAGGGGCCGCTCAGCCTGGCCTTCCTGGATGTCGACCATTTCAAGCGGTACAACGACACCCATGGCCATGCCGCCGGCGATGCCCTGCTCCGCGATATGGTGCAGGCCTGGCGCGCCATCCTGCGCCCCACCGATCTGCTGGCACGCTTCGGCGGCGAGGAGTTCGTCGTCGTGTTCCCCGACGTTGATGCCGAGGACGCCCGCGGCGTGCTGGAACGCCTGCGCAGCGCGATGCCTCACGGCCAGACCTGCTCGGCCGGCATTGCCCGCTTCCGCCCGGGTGACTCCATGGACTCGTTGCTGGGGCGAGCCGATCAGGCCCTCTATGCCGCCAAGAACAGCGGTCGCAACCGGGTCATAATCGCCAGCACTCGCGCCCTGCCGGACTCCGGGAGCACCACAACCCGTCAAGGAAACACTGATTCATGACCGCATCCACCCTTGCCTCGCTGCGCGCTGCGATCGGCCCCGGCCTGCTGATGGCCGGGGCGGCCGTCGGGGTCTCACACCTGGTCCAGGCCACCCGCGGCGGTGCCGAATACGGGCTGCTGCTGATCCCGATCGTGCTGCTGGCCTGCCTGTTCAAGTACCCCTTCCTGGAGTTCGGTCCGCGCTATGCGGCGGCCACCGGGCATAACCTGCTCACTGGCTACCACCGCCTCGGCAACTGGGCCCTGGGGCTCTACATCGCCGTGACCCTGGGCACCCTGTTCATCATCCAGGCCGTGGTGACCCTGACCACCGCGGGCCTGTTCGCGCTGGTGTTCGGGCTGGACCTGTCCATGGTCGTGCTCTCCGCCCTGATCCTGGCGGCCTGCATCGTCTTCCTGATGGTCGAGGCCTACAAGGGCCTGGATCTGGGCATGAAGATCATCATGGCCGCCCTCAGCGTGTCGACCGTGGTCGCGGTGGCCCTGGCCTTCCAGGAGGCCCCGGACTGGCAGACCCTCTCCGGCGCGCCGGAGTGGTCGAGCCTGTGGACCCTGGCCGGCTTCGCCTTCGTGCTGGCCCTGCTCGGCTGGATGCCGATCCCGCTGGACGTCGCGGCCTGGCACTCGGTCTGGACCCAGGAACGCGCCCGCCTGACCGGCCACCACCCGAGCGTGCGCGAGGCCGTGTTCGATTTCCGCCTGGGCTACCTCGGGGCCACCCTGCTGGCGCTCGCGTTTATGCTGCTGGGGGCGTTGCTGATGTACGGCACGGGTATCGGCTTTGCACCGGGGGCGGCCGCGTTCTCGGCCCAACTGGTGGATCTCTATGCCCAGAGCCTGGGCGAGTGGAGCCGGACGCTCATCGCCATCGCGGCACTGACGACCATGTTCTCCACAACGCTGGCCGTGACCGACGCCTACCCCCGGGTGATCATGGCCATCATCCGCGCCCTGCGGGAGAACGGCCACTCGATGCAGGACATGGAGGCCCCCGCCAGGGCCGAGCGCGGACTGGACTGGTGGGGCTATCGCGTCGCCCTTCTGGTCGTCGCGGCCGGGGCGCTGACCCTGATCTGGCTCGCCGGGGACCAGTTCACGCGCTTTGTCGATATCGCGACCACGCTGTCGTTCCTGTCGGCGCCGATCCTCGCCTGGCTGACCTTCCGCGCGGTGATGTCGCCCGACGTGCCGGACGCCGCGAAGCCGGGCCCCGGCCTGCGCGCCCTGGCGTGGGCCGGGATCGTGTTCCTGGCGGGGTTCTCGATCGCCTGGCTGGTCTGGCGCTTCGTGCTCTGACCGGTCTCAGGAGGATGATTCGCCGGCGCGCACGCAAAAGCGGGCCAGAATCGACACATCATGCCGGGCCTGTCCGGCCTCCAGCGCGGCATCCACGGCCTGCCGAACCGGCTTCAGGCCCTCCGTCGCCAGCCCGAGGTCGCGGCTCAGGTCGGCGATGATGCCCAGATCCTTGTGATACAAGCCGATCTGAAAACCCGGCTCGAAGTCGCCGTCCAGCAGCCGCTGCCCGTGCACCTCCAGGATGCGCGAACTGGCAAAGCCCCCCATTAGCGCCTCGCGCACCCGCGCCGGGTCGACGCCGGACTGCTCGGCCAGGGCGAAGGCCTCGCCCACCGCCACCAGGGTCTCGCCCACCACCAATTGATTGCAGGCCTTGGCGATCTGGCCCGCCCCGCTTTCGCCGACGTGGGTCAGGGTCGACCCCACCACGTCGAAGATCGGCCGCAGCGACTCGACCACCGCGGCCGGTCCGCCTACCATCAGGCTCAGCGTCCCGGTCCGGGCGCCCGGCTCGCCACCGGACACCGGGGCGTCCACGAAGGTCACCTCGCGCTCGGCAGCCGCGCGGGCAATGGCACGGGTACGCATCGGGTCGATGGTGCTGTGGTCGATCACGATCAGGCCGGGACGGGCGTGCTCCAGGATGCCATCCGGGCCCAGCATCAGCGCCTCCACGTCCGGCGTATCGGAGACATTCAGCACCAGCACCCGCACGCCGCGAACCAGCTCCGGGAGGCTCGCGCACGGCTGCGCGCCATCCTGCGCGAGTGCTTCCGCCGTCTCCGGCCGTCGCGCCCAGACCTGGACATCGGCCCCGGCGGCGAGGAGGTTGCGGTTCATGGGTGCCCCCATGATACCGATGCCAATGGCCCCGATCGGCTGCAGTTCGGGCGGGATCTGGGATGCGGACATACGGCACTCCGAAAACGGTACCCATGCACTGTAACAACCCCGCTGCAAAAGCGGCACATGGAGGGTGAACCGGATCATGCAACGCGAACACCTGACCGGCTCGCTACTCGCCTTTACCGGCGTGATGGCGCTCAGCTTCGACGGACTGCTGGTGCGGCTGGCCGACACCCAGGGCATGGACATCGTCTTCTGGCGCGGGCTGCTGATGGCCCTGGCGCTGACCCTGCTGCTGCGCATCCTCGACGGCCGCTGGGCCTGGACTCACCTGCGGCTGGGCGGGCGTGATGCCGGCTGGGTCGCGGCCGGGTTCGCGGCGACCACCATCCTGTTTGTGCTCGCTATCCTGCACACCACGGTCGCCAATGTGGTGGTCATCCTGGCCGCCTCGCCACTGTTCGCGGCCGCGTTTTCGGGTCTGCTGCTGAAGGAGTGGGTCCCCCCGCGGACCTGGATCGCCATGCTGATCTGTCTCGGCGGGATCATCGGCGTATTTGCCGGGTCGCTGGAGGGCGGTGGCTGGCTGGGTGACGGCCTCGCCCTGTTGGCGGCGCTGGTGGTGGGCATCAACCTGACCCTGCTGCGCCGCTCGCCCCGGGTAGACCGACTGGCCGTGATCGCGGCCGGCGGATTCATGGCCGCGGTCATCGCCTGGCCCCTGGCAACGCCCCTCGCGGTCGGGCTCGACAGCCTTGCGATCCTCGCCATCATGGGCCTGATCCAGCTTCCGCTGGCACTGACCCTGATCGCCCTGTCGACCCGCTTCCTGGCCGCCGGGGAGGTGGCCCTGTTCCTGGTGCTGGAAGCAGTATTCGGCACCCTCTGGGTCTGGCTGTTCCTGGCCGAGGCCCCCGGCATGCTCACATTGTTCGCTGGTGGCCTGGTACTGCTCACCCTGGCCGCGCACGCCACAAGGAGCGCACGAACCACCACTCCCTAATATTCTGATTTCCTACTTATGATCAAACGCTTATTGTCCATTCGAGCGGAATAATCACACAGGGTTCCCGTCCTACCCTGTAACCGGATACCGCAGGCACGGATGCCCGTCACCGGATCCGGTCGCTGCTAGCAGCGCGACATATGCCCCGGGCATATCGAAATCAAACACACGGGAACCAATGCAGGAGTTCGACCATGAAAAAGCGCTTCCTTCTTTCGCTGGCCATGGCGGCCGCTTTCGTCCTTCCGGGCGCTGTGTCCGCCAGTGATTTCGACTACGGCCACCACAAGGTCGTCTATCACGTGAACTATGACAACGAAAACCGCCAGACCGGCATGCTGCGCAACATCCAGAATCACATCAACGCCGTCGGCGCCGACAACATGGACATCAAGGTCGTGATGCACGGCAATGGCCTGTCGCTTCTGGCTCACGCGCTGGAGAACGAGAACCTGAAGGGTTCGATCGACAACCTGAAGATGCAGAACGTCGACTTCCAGGTCTGCGCGAACACCGTTCGCGGCCGTGGCTATGACATCGAAAACGACCTTTACGATGCCACCGAGGCCGACATCATCCCGAGCGGCGTGGCCCATATCTCCTACCTGCAGCAGCAGGGCTACACCTACAGCAAGCCGTAAACCACCCCTTCCTCCTTTGGTGGTCTTTTTGGGCCCGGGATTTCCCGGGCCCTTTTCTTTTTATCGTGCCTCCCGGCGGGAATAGACGCATACGCAACGCGTCTTATAGATAACTGCCGATCGCCTTCCCCGAGAAGTCCCCGATCGCAGCGCGCCAACCCCGGCGCAAGGCCCCGAGGCGTACTGCAAACCCGCCCGGGTTCGTTATTGTGTCAGGAGGAACCTGTGCAATGAACGCAATGAAACTGATCCTTCCCGTCCTGCTCGCAATGGTACTGAGCCTCCCCGGTCTGGTCGCCGCGAGCGATTTCGACTACGGCACCCACAAGGTCGTCTACCACGTGAATTATGACGACGAGCGGCGCTACATGGGTGCCATGGGCAATATCCAGAATCACATCAACGCCGTCGGCGCCGAGAACATGGAGATCAAGGTCGTGATGCACGGCGACGGTCTCGGCCTGCTGCGCACCGCCAACACCAACGAGAACCTGCGTGGTCGCATCGAAAACCTGAAGATGCAGAACGTGGAGTTCCAGATCTGCGCGAACACCCTGCGCGGACGCAATATCGCCCTGGAGGAGCTGTTCGATGCCTCCGAGGACGACGTGATCCCCAGCGGCGTGGCCCACATCTCCTGGCTGCAGCACCAGGGCTACACCTACAGCAAGCCGTAACCGCGACGCGCCATCCATCCCCAGGGAGGCCCGGATCTCGCGATCCGGGCCTTTTTCATGGCACCGGATCGGGACATTGGGGGCACTGCCACGAACCGGTATGGTATGCACTCGCCATCCGCCCCGGGTCCTGCCGTGTCCGCCATCTCCATCCAGCAACTGTACAAGGCATACGACGGCCTGGCGGTCGTCGACGGCGTGGACCTCGAAATCGCGCCGGGCGAGTTCTTCGGCCTGCTGGGGCCCAACGGGGCCGGCAAGACCACCACCCTGCGCATGCTGCTGGGCATGACCCCGATCGACGGCGGACAGGTCGAGGTCCTCGGCCTGCCGATGCCCGAGGGCGAGCGCGCGGTCCGGGAACGCCTGGGCATCGTGCCCCAGTTCGACACCCTCGACCCCGACTTCACGGTGATCGAGAACATGCGCACCTACGCCGCCTACTTCGGCCTGTCCGGGCCGACGGTGGAGGCGCGCATCGACCGGCTGCTGGAGCAGGTCAACCTGAACGACAAGCGCGGCGCCCGTATCGATGCCCTGTCCGGGGGCATGAAGCGGCGTCTGACCCTGGCGCGCGCCCTGATCAACGAGCCGGAGGTCGTCGTCCTGGACGAACCCACCACCGGCCTCGACCCGCAGGCGCGCCACCACCTGTGGCGGCAACTGCGTCAGTTGCGCGCATCCGGTGTGACCCTGGTACTCACCACGCACTACATGGAAGAGGCCGAGGAACTGTGCGACCGCATCGCGATCATTGACCACGGCCGAATCATTGCCTGCGATGCCCCCAGCCGCCTGATTGCCGAGCACATCGAGCCCTGGGTGCTGACCGTGGGCGGCGCCGACGCGGGCCAGCTGCTGGAGCGCGAACTGGGCCCGAAGGATCGCGCCCACCAGGTCGCCGACACCTGGCTGGTCTACACCGCGGAGCCCGAGCGGCTGCGCGAACGCCTGCGCGCCCTGGGTCGCGAGTCCACCCTGCGTGAGGCGGATCTGGAAGACGTCTTCCTGAAACTCACCGGCCACGAGCTGAGGGACTGAGCCCATGCCCGGCGACCATCCCGTCCTGCCCCGCCCCAGCCTGCGCTTCGTTGCGGTCTGGCGGCGCAACCTGCTGGTCTGGCGCAAGCTGATCGTGCCGTCGATGCTCGGCAACTTCGGCGAGCCGATCCTGTACCTGCTGGCCTTTGGCTACGGCTTCGGCAGCCTGGTGGGCGATCTCGACGGCATGCGCTACATGGTGTTCATCGCCTCCGGCATCATCTGCTCCTCCGCGATGTTTACCGCGAGCTTCGAGGGCATGTATTCCGCCTACACCCGCATGGCGGAGCAGAACACCTGGCTGGGCATGCTGGCCACGCCCCTGACCCTGGACGACATCGTCTTCGCCGAGGCCGTCTGGGCGGCGACCAAGGGCCTGATCAGTGCCATTACCATCCTGGTCGTCGCCAGCCTGCTGGGGCTGGTCAGCGATGCCCGGGCGCTGCTCGCACTGCCGGTAATCTTCCTCGCCGCGTTCACCTTCGGCGCGCTGGCCCTGGTGATCACCGCGCTGGCGCGCAGCTATGACTTCTTCCTCTACTACTTCACCCTGGCGGTGACACCGATGCTGCTGCTCTCGGGCGTGTTCTTCCCGCTCACCGAGCTGCCCGGCTGGGTGCAGGGCCTCGCACTGGCCCTGCCGCTGGCGCATGTGCTGGAGATCGTGCGCCCGCTGATGACCGGCGCCTGGCCGGACGCCTGGCTCCCGCATCTGGCCGTGATCACCGCCTATGGCCTCGGTGCCATCGTGCTGGCCACCTGGCTGATCCGCCGCCGCCTGCTGCGCTGAGGCCGTCGCTCCGGCACCCGGTTGTGCCAGAATAACCGGCCTTCCAGTCTGCCCGAGCCCGTCATGACCGAACCCGCCCCCGGCGCCCCGATCGCCCCGTATGACGCGACGGCCGACACCCGCGAGTATCTGGCGACCGCCGCCGGGGGGCTGGCGCCGCTGGTCGCGCGCGAGTTGGAGGGCATCGGCGCAACCGACCTGCTCGAGGACCGCGCCGGCGTCCATTTCCGTGCGGACCTGACCACGCTGTACCGCTGCCTGCTCGGCAGCCGCGTGGCCAGCCGCATCCTGCTGCCGCTGGCGCGCTTCGACGAACCCGACGGCGATGCCTGCTACGTCGCCAGCCGGGCGCTGGACTGGCCCGCCCTGTTCGACCTCGACGCCACCTTTGCGGTGGATGTGACCGGCAAGAGTTCGCACATCGGGCATACCCATTTCGCCGGGGTGCGCGTAAAGGACGGCATCGCCGATGCCTTCCGCGACGCCACCGGGGAACGCCCCGACGTGGACGCCGCCGATCCGGACGTGCGCGTGCTGCTGCAACTGCAGGGCCGACAGGCCCAGATCAGCCTGGACCTCGGCAATGGTGGCCTGCACCGTCGCGGCTATCGCGGCAGCGGCGGCGAGGCCCCGCTGCGCGAAAACCTCGCCGCCGCGCTGCTGATGCGTGCCGGCTGGCCGGAACACCTGGAGACCCATCCCGACGCGCAGTTCCTCGACCCCTTCTGCGGCAGCGGCACCCTGGTGATCGAGGCCGCCCTGATGGCCACTCATACCGCCCCCGGCCTGCTGCGCGAGGGTTTTCGCCCCCACGGCTGGTCCGGCCACGATGCCGGGCTCTGGGACCGCTGCGTGGCCGAGGCGCGTGACGCGGTGCGCCCCTGGGAGGGCCCGCCGCTGCTGGGCAGCGACCGCGACCGGGGGGCGGTGGCCGCCGCCCGCAAGGCGGCCCAGGCCGCCGGCGTGCGCGACTGCACGCGCTTCGAGCAGGCCGATGCCCTGACCCTGGCGCCCCCGGCCGACCACGGCATGCTGGTCAGCAACCCGCCCTACGGCGAGCGCATCGGCAACACCCCGGAACTGATCAAGCTCTACAGCCTGCTGGGCGAGCGTCTACGCAGCACCTTTGGCGGCTGGCATATCGCCCTGCTGGTGGCGGACACGACCGACTCGCAGCGCCTGGGCCTGCGTGCCAGCCACAAGCACCGCTTCTACAACGGCACCCTCGCCTGCCACCTGCTCCAGTTCGAGATCCATCAGCGCGACGCGCCGGCGGCCGCACCGGCGCCGGACTTCGCCAACCGGCTGCAGAAGAACCTGCGCCACCTGACCCGCTGGGCGCGGCGTCAGGGCATCACCTGCTATCGCCTGTACGACTCGGATCTGGCGGAATACCCCCTGCAGATCGACCGCTACGAGGCGGAAGACGGCACCGTGCACCTGCACGTGCAGGAGTTCGCCGCCCCCGCCAGCGTCGAGCCCGCCCGGGCCGAGGCCCGCCTGCGCGGCGCGCTGGCCGCCACCCTGGAGGTCACCGGCGTCGAACCCGCGCACCTGCACTACAAGCAGCGCCGGGCACAAAAGGGACGCTCGCAGTACCAGCGCGCCGAAACCGCCGAGGCCGCACCCTTCACCGTGGTCGAACACGGCTGCCGCCTGCGGGTGGACCTGGACGCCTACCTGGACTCCGGGCTGTTCCTCGACCACCGCCCGATGCGGCTGCGGCTGCAGCAGGAATGCCGCGGCCTGCGCCTGCTGAACCTGTTCTGCTACACCGCCGCGGTCAGCGTGCATGCGGCGGTCGGCGGGGCACGCCAGACCGTGTCCGTGGACCTGTCCAACACCTACCTGGAATGGGCCGAGGCCAATTTCCGCGCCAACGGCCTGGAGGCCGAGATCCGCGATGGCCGCAGCCGCCGCCTGCCCGGCACCCACGCCCTGCTGCGCGAGGACGTGGTTCGCTGGCTGGAAGGGGCCGCGGAGACCCCGGGCATGGTCTTCGAGCGGATCTTCCTCGACCCGCCAACCTTCTCCAACTCCAAGCGCACCGAGGACGACTTCGAGGTGCAGCGCGACCATGTCCAGTTGATCCTGGCCGCGGCGCGCTTGCTCACCCCGGACGGCGTGCTCTACTTCTCCACCAATCGCCGCCGCTTCGAGCTGGACCACGCCGCGCTGACCGGTCTCGATGCCCGCGACATCACCCGCGAGACCCTCGACGAAGACTTCCGCCGCCCGCCACCCCCCCACCGCTGCTGGGCCCTCACACCCACCCACGGCGGATAGCGGTTTCAACGGCGCGGGTCGGCCAACCCGCAAACCAAAAAAAACGCCCCGGACCAGCCGGGGCGTTTCGTCATCACCGTGCAGCGATCAGCGCGGTGGGTAGTAGGTCTCCAGGTAGTCCAGGATCTCTTCCTCCATTTCTGGTGGAAACTCCCAGAGCCCCTGGCTGTCCTGCATCCAGCGAATCTGTTCCAGCCAGACCTTGCGCGTGTAACCTCGCCCCGTAAACAAACGGGCGGAATGGCACACGGTGCAATTGTTCTTGACCGTCTCGAAACCCGGCGCTTTGATCAGGCTGGTTTCCGGATCGGTCTCGTATTCCTCGGCGGCCTCGACGTGGTCGCCCGCAGTCGCGGGCGCCACCCAGAGGAGGCCGAGGATGGCCGGCAGCAGCAGGACCCTCTTCGACTTCATTACAGCTCCTTAGGCTTCTACGTGGACATCGATGTGGTGGGCCTTGTTGTTGCCGTAACCACGCGGGTTCCAGCCCGGCAGCACCATCGGCTGGCGCTCGCCCTTGCTGTTGGTCGCCACCGCCCAGACCTGGTAGAAACCGGTGGTCGGGAACTCGATGTTGGCCTCCCAGAGCTGCCAGGCAAACTTGTTGACCGGCCGCTGGAGATCGGCCTTCTGCCAAGTCTGGCCATGGTCGATGGACACGTGCAGCTCCTCGACATCACCCCAGCCGTCCCAGGCCTTGCCCTCGACCTTCAGACCGTCGCCCTGCGACACACGGACCCCGGTCTGCGGCGAGGTGATGAGCGATTTCACCGGCATCTCCTCGAGGACCACCATATCCTCTTCCGGCACGTCGGCTCCGGCTTCGACCGGATAGGCCGGGACGCGGTAGCTCTGGCCCGTCATCTTGGCCCCGTCGTGCTCGCGGTCACGGATCAGGATGCCCTGCAGCCACTTGCCGCTCGCGGAGCCCGGGAATCCCGGGGTGATCAGGCGCAGCGGATAGCCGTGCTGCTCGGGGATATCCTCGCCGTTCATCGCCCAGACAATCAGGGTCTCGTCTTCCACCGCCTTGCGCATCGGGCAACCGCGGGAGATCGCATCCAGGTCGTCGCGGCCGCTCAGGTGGGCATCACCCGCCTTGTAGCCGATGTAGACGGCCTTGTCCTTGTCGTAACCGACATCTTCCAGTACGTCACGCAGGCGCACGCCGGTCCAGGTCGGGCAGCCGATCGCGCCGAGGTCCCACTGGTTGCCACGCGGGGACGGCTCGAACGCGGCACGACCGTTGCCGCCGCACTCGATCCAGATCTGCATTTCGACGTTTTCGAACTTGTTCTTCAGATCGTCGATCGAGTAGGTCACCTCGCGGTTGGCCGCCTCGCCGCTCACGGTCAGCGTCCACTGCGAGGGATCAATGCCATCCTTCGCCGGCGGAACGCCGTTGTTGCGGATGAACATATTGGGGAACGGGGTCACCTCGTCGTGCAGCAGGTGCGGCGGCAGTTCGCCGTTGATCGGGCGGTCATTGAGATAGATGAAGCCATCCACCTTGCCCGGAACGCTGAAGCCCTCGATGCCGGCGGCCACGGCGCTGGACAGCGTGCTGCGGTTGAACATGGTCTGCATGGCGGTTTCCGCGCCCATGCCGAACACGGCGAGGGCGGCGCCGCCCTTGCCCAGTTTGCCCAGGAAACTCCGGCGGGCGGCACCCGTATCGGTCAGCTCCCCGGTTTCCTTGAGCTCTTCTTCGGACTTGTCGTTCATCTCGGAACGATCGTTCTTTTGGTCAGTCATTGGCCAGCCTCCGGGTTGTTCTTCGGAACAAAATTGCATGTGCTGTCCCTCTCTCCCTGGGACAGCTGAATATGGTTTTAGTACATCCCCTAAAAGCCTGCAATAAAAGTTCGGTATTTTTTTACACAATCCAGAATACCGCTTCTAACGCCTGTATTCGGACCGGGTAATACGGTGTAGAATGCCGCCATCAAAAGAACCCCCAACCGGCTGACATTAAAGGGTTATCGAAATCCTTTAATATTAGAGGACGCTACATAATGAAAACCGATATTCATCGTTTCGCATATGCCGCCGTTGTTATATTCTCGACCGCCCTGGGTGGGGCGCTAATGACAGCAGGAACGGCCAGCGCGGAATCGGCCGCTTCCATCGAGATTCACGAGGTTGAACGTGGCGAGGGTCCAGAGATCGTTCGCCACGACACGGCGATCCTCCATTACACCGGCCGTCTGGAGGAGGATGGCACCGTGTTCGACTCGAGCCGCGAATCCGGCGCCCCGTTCGCGCTGACCATCGGCACGGGCCAGGTCATCCCCGGCTTCGAGCAGGGCGTGATGGGCATGCGCGAGGGCGGCAAGCGGGAGATCGTCATTCCGCCCGAACTGGGCTATGGCGAGCGTGGGGCCGGCAACATCATCCCGTCCAACGCGACCCTGCGCTTCGAGGTGGAGATCCTCGACGTCGAACGCGCGCCGTTCAGTGGCCTGGACAACGAGGGCCTGGCCGAGAAGATTGCCGAGGGCGCGACCATCGTGGATATCCGCCGCCCGGACGAGTGGGCCGAGACCGGCGTGATCGAGGGCAGCCATCGAATCACCGCCTTCGACGAGAACGGCGAGCTCCATCCGGATTTCGGCCGGCAGTTCACGGAACTGGTCAAGCCCGATGAGGAAGTCGTGCTGATCTGCCGGGTCGGCAACCGCACCGGCGCCCTCGCCCGCGCCCTGGCGGACGGCCTCGGCTACGAGAACATCTACAACGTGACCGACGGCATCATGGAATGGCTGGCGGACGACCGCCTGGTGCAGCATGACTGCCCGGAGACGGCCGAAACGGCCCAGTGCTGAACTCAGCTTGACCGCGTAGGGGGTGCCGGCTCCGGGCCGGCGACGTCGAGCTCCAGCCGCTGGTTCGTGCCCGGACCGGCGTCTTCGTCGGTCTCCGGCGGCGTCAGGCTCAGCCCGGCATCCGAGGCCACGTCCGCCAGGTCGCGGATCTGGTCCAGCGGCGGCAGGTCCTCCAGGCGCTTGAGGCCCAGGTCGTCGAGAAAACCGCGGGTGGTCGCGTACAGCGCGGGTCGGCCCGGCACCTCCTTGTGCCCCACCACACGCACCCATTCCCGCTCCTGCAGCGTGCGCATGATCCCCGAGCTGACGGCGACGCCGCGCACCGCCTCGATCTCGGCACGCGTAACCGGCTGGCGGTAGGCAATGATGGCGAGGGTCTCCAGCAGCGCCCGCGACAGGCGCGCCGGGCGTTCCGGCTGCGCGGCCTGCACCGTCGCGGAGAAGCGCGAGCGTACGCGGAAGCGGTAGCCACCCGCGGAGCGCACCAGCTCGATGGCACGATCCTGGTAGCGTTCCTGCAACCGGCCCAGTGCCTGCTCGAGCAACGCCTGGTCGACCTCACCCATGTCCTCGCAGGCCGCCTTCAGGTCACGGGGTTCCACCGGTTCGGCCGCCGCGAACAGTACCGCCTCGACCGCCAGCTCGACGGCCCGTACCTGGTCGTCATCCGTGGCCGCGGAGGGTGCCTGGACCCCGGAACCCGTCGATTCGCTCACGCCGATTCTCCCCCTTCGTCGTCCACAGGTGTCCCGCGCCGGCGCAGCCGGATCGGGCTGTAGGGTTCGCTCTGCCCCCACTCGATCAGGCCCGCCTTGGTCAACTCCAGCACCGCGAGGAACGATACCACCACCCCCTGGCGCCCCTCGGCCGCCAGCAGCAGGGCCACGAAGTCGGTGAAGCGCTCCGGGTGCAGGCTGTCGAGGATGCTGGACATGCGCTCGCGCACCGACAACTGCTCGGTGGAGACATGGTGGTGCGCCATCAGGCTGGCGCGGTGCATCACCGCGGCCAGGGCCTCCATCAGCTCGTCCATCGTCGGCCCCGGGGGCGGCGGCCCCTCAAGGGCCTCGACGCTGGCACCGGCGGCGAACACGTCGCGATCCATGCGCGGCAGGGCGTCCAGGCGCTCGGCCGCGGTCTTGAACTGCTCGTACTCCTGTAACTGGCGGATCAGGGCCATGCGCGGGTCGGCGTCCTCGTCCGTCTCGGCCTCCTTCGGCCGCGGCAGCAGCATGCGCGACTTGATCTCGGCCAGCAGCGCGGCCATCACCAGGTACTCGCCAGCCAACTCCAGGCGAAGGGCCCGCATTACCTCGATGTAGGCCATGTACTGGCGGGTGATCTCGGCGATGGGGATCGCCAGGATGTCGAGGTTCTGCCGCCGGATCAGGTACAGCAGCAGGTCCAGGGGCCCCTCGAAGGAGTCGAGGAAGACCTCCAGGGCATCGGGCGGGATGTAGAGGTCGGCGGGCAGTTCGGCCACCGGCTCGCCATGCACGCGATAGAGCACCTCCCCGTCCGCGCCGGTCTCCGCGGTCGCGGGCGGGTCGGAGACGGCGTTCAGTTCATCGCGCGTGTCCATGACTCATCGCAGGTAGTCCAGTCCCATCGCCCGGCGCACTTCCTCCAGCGTCTCGCGGGCCTCCTCGCGGGCCGCCTCGGACCCCTCGACGATGATGGAGCGCACCAGCGCCGGATCCTCGGCGTATTCCTTCGCCCGCTGCTGGATCGGCTCCAGTTCCGCCTGCACCGCCTCGATCAGCGGACGCTTGCAGTCGAGGCAGCCGATGCCGGCCGTGGTGCATCCGGCGTAGAGTTCTTCGCGCTGGCTCTCGCTGGTGTAGACCTTGTGCAGGTCCCAGACCGGGCACTTGTCCGGATCGCCCGGATCGGTACGCCGCACCCGCGCCGGGTCCGTGGGCATGGTTCGGATCAGGCTCTCCACCTCGGCCGGCTCGGTGCGCAGGCTGATGGTGTTGCCGTAGCTCTTGGACATCTTGCGCCCGTCCAGCCCGGGCATCTTCGAGGCCGGCGTCAGGCGCGCCTGCGGCTCCGGCAGGATGATCTTGCCACCCCCCTCGAGGTAGCCGAACAGGCGTTCGCGATCGCCCAGGGAGATGTTCTGCTGCGACTCGAGCATAGCCCGGGCGACCTCCAGGGCCTCATCCTCGCCCTGCTCCTGGAAACGCTTGCGCAGGTCGCGATAACGCTTGGCGGCCTTCTTGCCCATCTTGTCGGCGGCCGCCTCGGCCTTCTCGGCGAAGCCCGGCTCGCGCCCATAGAGGTGGTTGAAGCGTCGCGCGATCTCGCGCGTGACCTCGAGATGCGACACCTGATCCTCGCCCACCGGGACGAGACCAGCGCGGTAGGCCAGCACGTCGGCGCTTTGCAGTACCGGATAGCCGAGGAAGCCGTAGGTCGCCAGGTCCTTCTCGCGCAGCTGCTCCTGCTGGTCCTTCCAGGTCGGCACGCGCTCCAGCCAGCCGAGCGGCGTGATCATCGACAGCAACAGGTGCAACTCCGCATGTTCCGGCACCCGTGACTGGACGAACAGCGTGGCCGAGCCTGGACTCACGCCCGCGGCCAGCCAGTCGATCACCATCTCCGTAACATAGTGCTGGAGATCGCCGGGATCATCGTAATGGGTGGTCAGCGCATGCCAGTCAGCGACGAAGAAGAAGCACTCGTAATTGTGCTGCAGCTCGATCCAGTTCTTCAGCACGCCGTGGTAATGGCCCAGATGCAGGCGCCCGGTGGGACGCATGCCGGAGAGGACACGCTGGTTGCTACCCTGATTACTGCTCACGGAATCAATCCCTTCCTTCGCAAATACGGGCGCAGCCACGCCCGGTCAGTCGTCTCAGAACATGCCGCCGGAGAAGGCGAACAGCATGGCCAGCAGCATCGCTGTGCGATCCACGTCGTTGACGCGCACCCGGCCATCCGCCATCGCCAGGGTGCCGTGCCAGTATCCGGCCTCGGCATCGCGACGGACCCAGCCATCCGCGGCCAGGGCATGCAGCTGCGCATCCAGGTCGATATCGGGATAGGCGGCGTCGAACTCGGCCACCCATTCCAGCCCGAGACGCAACTCGCTGTCCAGCCGCAGGGTCTCCAGCGGTCGGGTGGCGAAGGTCTGCTGCGTCCCGTGCAGGCCCAGCTCGGCATCCAGCGCGAACTGGCGCGGCGGCTCCTCGTTGAGCGAGGCCTTGAGCTCGATCGCCGGGCGGTGTTCGATCATCCCGCCCAGCGCATCGATCATCGCCGAACCGATCAGGGCGTTGCGCTGCTCGCCCTCGATGCCGCGCGCCTCCATCGACTCCAGTTCGCCAATCAGCCGCAACAGGCTGGGGCGGTCCCAGCGCAGGATGCCGGCCTGCAGGTCCAGGGCCGTCAGCGTCAGGGCATCCCCGGCGCCGTCATCCATGCGCGCGTGGTCGATCTGCAGGCGCACGCGCGAATCCATGCGGTCGTTGTTCGTTTGCTGGAAGGCATCCAGACGCGGGCGCTCGACCCGCAGTCGCGTGGCCTCGCCTTCGCGCAGTTCGACCACGGAGGCCGCCAGGCCACCCTCGTAGTCCGGCAAGCGTCCGAAGACCCCGTCGGCGTCGGCCTCGAAGACGGTGGCATAGCGGGCATCACGCGCGTCCCAGGTGAATTCGTCGTCGGACAGCCGCAGCTCGGGCAGGTCCAGGCTGACCAGGATCTGCTCGGCCGACCAGGCGAAACGCCCCTGGCCCGCGGCCAGATCGAGCCACACCGGGCCGTCCACCGCAGCGGCCTGTTCGGCCACTTCGGGCACACTCATCAGGTCCATGCGCAGGTCGTCGAACGCGACGCGCGTGGTCACGCCACCGCCGATCCCCGAGCGCGAATGCACCTGCAGATCCAGCGAGCGCAGCAGGTGCCCAATCAGCGAATCGGCCGGTGCCGCCAGGGTGTCCAGATCCACGAACGAGTCGCCACGCGCCCCCAGCAGGCCATGGCGAACCTCGTGCACCAGGGGGATCTCGAAACGGCCGTCGGCGTCCTCGAGGGTCAGCCGGCTGCGGCCACTGGCCCCCAGGTAGCCGCGCTCGTATTCGAGCATCTCGTGGCGCAGATGCACCTCGCCCAGCTGGGCCTCGTGCATCCCGGCGACGGTGCCTTCCACCTGCTTGCCGACCACCACCGGCCACACGGCGGCCACCGCCAGCACGACCACTGCCAGAACCACCCACTTACGCATTGCGCCTCCCTGCGGCTGTGCCGCGCCGTGCGCCCCGCCCGAGGCCGGGGCTATTCATCCAGAAATCCCACGTCGCCCAGCCCGTGACGGATCACCTCGGGCACATCGCCGGTCAGGTCCAGCACACTGGTCGCCTCCAGGGTCCCGGCACCGCCGTCGATCACCAGATCCACGACCTTGCCCAGGCGATCCTCGATCTCCCAGGGGTCGCTCAGCGGGTTCTCGTCCCCCGGGAGCTGCAACGTTGCGGACATCAGGGGCGAGCCGAGCTCTTCCAGCAGGGCCGACACAATCGGGCTCGCCGGCACTCGCAGGCCGATGGTGCGGCGCTTCGGGTGCTGCAGGCGCCGCGGGACCTCGCGGGTCGCCGGCAGGATAAAGGTATAGGCGCCCGGCGTGAGGGCCTTCATCAGGCGAAAGGCAGTGTTGTCCACCTTCGCGTAGACCCCCAGCTCGGAGAGATCGCGACACAGCAGGGTCAGATGATGGGTCTCGTCCACCTGGCGGATGCGGCGAATCCGATCCGCCCCGGTCTTGTCCCCGGGCAGACAGGCCAGCGCGTAGCAGGCATCCGTCGGCAGGGCGATCACGGCCCCTTCCTGGAGCCGTTCCAGGACCTGCCGGATCAGCCGGGGCTGGGGATTGTCGGGGTGGATCGAGATCATGGAACGAATCGACGCGGTGATCGGCTGCGCAGTGTAGCGCATCCACCGGCGCACCCATAAGAACACGCGGTGGATCGCCACCTGCGCCGCCCCCCCCGCGGGAAGCGGAAAACTGCGAACCTCTGAACGCGGGACGGGCCATTGATCGGTTAGCATGCCCCTCTACTCAAGGAGAACGCCGATGCTGTACATGATCCAGGGCCAGGACGCCCCCGACTCGCTGGATGCCCGCCTCGCCGCGCGGCCCGAACACGTCGCCCGGCTGCAAGCCCTGCGCGACGACGGCCGGTTGATCCTGGCCGGCCCGTTTCCCGCCATCGACAGCAACGACCCCGGTCCGGCCGGCTTCACCGGCAGCCTGATCGTGGCCGAATTCCCGTCGCTGGAGGCCGCGCGCGAATGGGCCGATGCCGATCCCTACGTGGCGGCCGGCGTGTATACCGCGGTCGACGTGCGTCCGTTCAAGCAGGTGTTCTGATGCGACTTCCTCCACTGACCACCCCTCTCGCCGCCCCCGCCGTTGTTCTCGCCCTCGCCCTCGCCGGCCTGCTGGCCGCCTGCGACGCGCAGGAGGCGTCCGCACCGGACGCCGAAACGGACGCGATCGCCACGGATACCGGGGACGTCGATACCGTCGCCGTCGTCAATGGCGAGCCGATCACCCGTGCGGACCTGTTCACCTACTCCGGCATGGACGACGACCCGGGCCTGGCCGAGGGGGATGGCACGCTGGAAGAGCTGATCAGCCTGGAGCTGCTGCGCCAGGAGGCGGTCAACCGCGGCCTGGATACCGATGCCGAAACCCGACGCATCCTGCGCATGGTGGAGACCAACCTGCTGGCCTCGCAATTGATGGAACGCATCACCGCGGAGCTGGAGATCACCCGGGAGGATCTGGAGGCGGAGTACGAACGCCAGGTCGAACAAATGCGCGGCACCGAGTACCGCGCCCGTCACATCCTGGTCCAGCAGGCAGACGAGGCTCGCGAACTGATCGCGGAACTGGAGGACGGCGCGGACTTTGCATCGCTCGCCGAGACCCACTCCACCGACCCCGGCTCCGGCGCCCGAGGCGGCGAACTGGGCTGGTTCAGCCCGGAACAGATGGTCCCCGCGTTCAGCGATGCCACCGTGGCCCTGGAGCCGGGTGAAACCACCGCGGAGCCGGTCGAAAGCCGGTTCGGCTGGCACATCATTCGCCTGGAGGAGACCCGCGATATCGAGGTGCCGGAACTGAATGCCGTGCGCGCCGAACTGATCGAGATCCTCGAGAGCCGCGCCATCCAGGAATTCCTGGAGACGCTGCGCGCGGATGCCGACATCCAGATCCCGACCCGGCCCGCCAATCAGTAGTCGGGCAAGACCCGGAAGCCCCGGGGCTCAGTGCCCGTGGTGTCCGCCTTCGGAGTCCATGCCGGGGGCGTCACCCTCCATCATGTGGCCACCCGAATGACCGCCACGGGTCCCCTCGCCACGCTGCACCCGGGCGTGGATCTCCATGGTCCCGCCATCGTCGAATTCCAGGATCACCGGGATCCAGTCACCGGCCGTCAGCGGCTCGTGCAAGCCGATGAACATCAGGTGCAGGCCGCCCGGCTCCAGCACCAGGGTCTCGCCCGCCGGGAGGTCCAGTCCCTCGACCTGGCGCATGCGCATCACCCCGTCCACGTGGGCATGCTCGTGGAGTTCCACCACCTCGGAGATCGGCGCCTGCGCCGCCACGATCCGGTAGTCCTGCTCGCCATCGTTGCGCAGCACGAAGTAGCCGCCCGTCATGTCGCCCGGCATCAGGCGGACCCACGGCGTGGACTCCATCTCCAGCCCCTCGCGGCAATCGCAGAGCCGCGGCTCGTCGGCCACCGCCGGGGCCGCGAGACCTCCGGCCAGCAGACCGGAAACCAGAAGACCGCCCAGAAAGCGCGTGGATCGCGTCATCACCTTTATCCTCATTTAAGCAAAACGTAATATTGGCACAATAGAGACCCACCGCAACCACCGCGGTTCCCTTACAAATCCCAGTGGTAAGATAACGCCCGCGGCGGGAACCTCCGCCCCGCACGCGCCTCCAAGCGTCGGGTCATGTCCGCCCCGCAACACTACCGAACCACAATCGAGACGCCCATGCCGCGCGCCCTTCGCCGAGCCATTCTTCCTGTCCTGATCCTCGCCGTCGCGGTGGTCGGCTTCATGGTCCTGCGCGCGACCGGCCCCGAGGCCCCACCGCCGGAGGCCAGCGAACGCACCTGGCCGGTCCAGGGCCTGACCGCCGAACCCGGGACGCACCGCCCGGGAGTCATCCTTAACGGCCGCAGCCGCTCGGCTCAGGATGCGCTGCTGCGCGCCGCGGTGGAGGGCGAGATCGAGACGGTTCCGGCGCGCGCCGGCCAGCGCGTGGCGGCCGGCGACCCGCTCGTCCGCATCGACCCGCGCGAGGCGCAGCTGCTGCTGGACCAGCGCGAGGCGGAGCGGCGCGAACTGGAGGGCGCGGTCGAGAGTGAAGAGCTGCGTGCCCGCTTCGACCGCGAGGCCCTGCAGCGCGAACGCGAACTACTGGCGATCGCCGAGCGCGGCCTGCAGCGCGCCCGCGACCTGCGCGCGCGCAATCTTGGCTCCGAATCCGATGTCGACGCCGCCCGCGAGCGGCTGCAGCAGGTCAGCATCACCGTGGACAGCCGCGAGCAGGCCGTGGCCGACGCCCCGATGCGCAAGGCCCAGGCCGAGGCCCGCCTGGCCCGCGCCCGCGCCGCCGAGTCCCAGGCGGAGATCGACCTGGAACGAACGACCATCCGCGCGCCCTTCGCAGCGCGCATCGTGGAGGTCGAGGTGGCCGCGGGCGAGCGCGCCCGGCCCGGGGACCCGTTGCTGCGGCTTTTCGCGGTCGATGAACTGGAGATCCGCGCCAGCCTTCCGGAACACCTGGTCGCCCGGGTCGAGGCCCTGCTGCAGGCGGGCACGAGCCTCCCCGCACGTGCCATGGTCGGTGGCCACGAAATCGAAACGGAGCTGGCACGCCTGGAGGGCGAGACCCGCACCGGCGACGCCGGGATGCGCGGGGTGTTCGAGGTGCGCTCCGGCGGTGAGCAGCTGCCCTTGAACCGCTTTGTCGAACTGCGCCTCGAACTGCCGGAGGAACCCGACAGCCTGGCGGTGCCGTTCGAGTCGCTGTTTGGGCGTGACCGCGTGTTCCGGGTGGTCGACGGGCGCCTGGAGTCGCTCCAGGTCGAGCGCCTGGGCGATTTCATCGACTCGGACGGCAACACCCTCGCGCTGATCCGCAGTGACGCCATCGATGCCGGCGACACCCTGATCGCCACGCGCCTGCCGAATGCCGTCGACGGCCTGCGGGTCGAGGTGGAACAGCGGGATTCCGGTCGATGAGCGAAACGGAAACCGGCAGCGCGCCGGCATCCGGGCAGCCGATGCCCGGTGGCGGCGCGCAGAATAACGACCGGCCGCCGCGCGGCCCGATCCAGATATTCCTGGAACACCGCCTGGCGGCCAACCTGCTGATCGCGCTGATGCTGCTGGCCGGGGCCTTTGCCCTGACCCAGCTGAACACCCAGTTCTTCCCCAACTTCGAGCTCGACTTCATCACCGTCGAGGTGCCCTGGACCGGCGCCAGCGCGGAGGATGTCGAACGCGCCATCGTCGATCCGCTGGAGCAGGACCTGCGCACCGTGGACGGGCTGCGCAACATGACCTCCACCTCGGCACTGGGCATCGGCGTGGTGACCATGGAGTTCGAGGCCGGGACCGACATGACCCTGGCGCTGGAACAGGTCAACGACCGCGTGAACCAGCAGCGCAACCTGCCGGAGGCCGCCGAGACCCCGGTCGTCACCCGCGTGATCCGCTACGAACCCGTGGCACGACTGCTGCTGACCGGCCCCGACGACCCGCAGCAGCTGCGCATCCTGGCGCGCCAGTTCGAACGCGAGCTGCTGGATGCCGGCATCGCCCGTATCCAGTTCACCGGCCTGACCGCGGACGAGATGGCCATCCAGGTACCCTCGGCAACGCTCTACCGCCTGGACATGACGCTATCCGACATCGGCGAACAGATCCGCGCGATGGCGCAGGACCTACCGGCCGGCTCGGTGGGCCGCGACGACACCGCGCGCCAGATCCGCAGTCTGGAACAGGCGCGCGATATCGTCAGCTTCGAGCGTATGGTCCTGCGCGGCGACGGCGAGCTGGGACGCCTGACCCTGGGCGACATCGCCACCCTCGACCTGCGTCACCGCGACGGCCAGGTGCGCGCCCGCGCCAACGGCCAGCGCGCCATCGAGATGCAGCTGCTGCGCTCGGAGACCGGCGACTCGCTGGAGGCCGCCCAGGTCCTGGAAGACTGGCTGGAGAGGACCCGTCCCGCCCTGCCCCCGGGTGTCGAGCTGCAGGTGACCGACGCCTTCTGGGAGCTGCTCTCCGAACGCATCACCCTGCTGCTCAAGAACGGTCTGGGCGGCCTGCTGCTGGTGCTGGGAATCCTGTTCCTGTTCCTCAACCGCCACATCGCCCTGCGCGTGGCGCTGGGCATCCCGATCGCGTTCACCGCCGCGTTCGTGGTGCTGTGGGTGGTCGGCGGATCCATCAACATGATCTCGCTGTTCGGCTTCATCATGTCGCTGGGGATCATCGTGGACAACGCGATCGTGGTCTCCGAGCACGCCTACAGCCTGCACCAGCGCGGGCTCTCGGCCAGCCGTGCCGCGCGCGACGGCGCCCGCCGCATGGTCGGCCCGGTGATCGCCGCCTCGCTGACCACGGTGGCGGCCTTCCTGCCGCTGATGCTGATCGGCGGGATCATCGGCAACATCCTGTTCGACATCCCGCTGGTGGTGATCTGCGTGATCGTCGCCACGCTCCTGATCGCCTTCCTGATCCTGCCCGCGCACCTGAAAGGCGTGATGCACCGGCTCAAGCCGCCGCGCGCCGGCAGCCTGCGCGAACGCTTCGACAACGGCTTCGAGACCTTCCGCAACGGCGCCTTCCGGCGGGCGGTCACGGTCTCGGTCAACCACTCCGGTACCACCCTGGCACTGGCGGTCGGCGCACTGATTCTCGCCATCGGTCTGGCCGCCAGCGGGCGCATCGGCTTCACCTTCTTCCCGTCGCCGGAGGGCACCATCGTCAACGCCGGGGTCAACTTCGTCGCCGGCACCCCGCCGGAGCGGGTGGAGGCCTTCTTGATCCACGTCGAGGAAGCCCTGGCGGAGACCGAACAGGAGCTCGGCGGCGACCTGGTGCGCGCCTCGGTGACTCGGCTTGGGCGCGGGATCGACCCCGGCGACGGCAACGCCCCGCGCGGCGACCAGTTCGGCAACATCCAGGTGGAGCTCGTCTCGCCCGAGCAGCGCGAGGTGCGCAACCGCGAATTCATCCAGGCCTGGGAGGAGCGCGTGCGCCAGGCCCCGGGCATCGAGAACTTCAGTATCGACGAGCGCCAGACCGGGCCGCCCGGGCGCGATCTGGAGGTGCGCCTGACCGGGGACGACCCGCACGTGCTGAAGAACGCCGCCCTCGAACTTGCGGATATCTTCGACGACTTCGCCGGCACCTTCGCCACCAACGACGACACCCCGTTCGGCCGCGAACAGCTGGTGTTCCAGGTCAAGCCGGAGGGCCGCGCCCTGGGCCTTACCACCGAATCGGTGGGCGCCCAGCTGCGCAACGCCTATGACGGCTACCTGGCCCAGCTCTACCAGGACGGGCTGGAGGAGGTGGAGGTGCGCGTGCGCCTGCCGGACCACGAACGCCATTCCAGCGAGAGCCTGGAGCGGCTGAACCTGCGCCTGCCCAGCGGCGAGTTCGCCCCGTTGGGCAGCGTGGTCGACCTGCGCTCGCGCCAGGGCTTCGAGACCCTGCGCCACGCCGACACCCGCCTGGCCATCCAGGTCTCCACCGAGGTCGACCGCAGCGTGAACAACGCCGCACGCATCCGCGCCGCGCTGGAGGGCGGCCCGCTGGACGACCTCGCGGCGCGCTACGGCATTGAGTACTCGTTCGAGGGGCGTGCGGCCGACCAGGCCGAGACCTTCGCCGACATGCGCACGGGCCTGATCCTGGCGCTGGGGCTGATGTACATCACCCTGGCCTGGGTGTTCGGCTCCTGGGGCTGGCCACTGATCGTGATGGCGATCATCCCGTTCGGCATCCTCGGCGCCCTGCTCGGACACTGGATCCTGAATGTGGAGCTAACCATCCTGTCGCTGTTCGGCCTGTTCGGCCTGACCGGCATCGTGGTCAACAACTCGATCATCCTGGTGAGCTTCTATCAGGGCCTGCGCGAGGCCGGGCTCGCCCTGCAGGAGGCCATTGTGGAGGCGGCCTGCCAGCGCCTGCGCGCGGTGATCCTGACCTCGGTGACCACCATCGCCGGCCTCACCCCGCTGCTGTTCGAACGCTCGGTCCAGGCCCAGTTCCTAATCCCGATGGCCATCTCCATCGTGTTCGGCCTGGCGGTTGCCACCGTGCTGGTGCTGTTCGTGATCCCCGCCCTGCTGCGCCTCTACGAAGGCCGCTTCGACCGCGGCGCCACCACCACCCACCACGCCACCGAATAGCGAGCCTCCGGCGCTGTATTTTCACCACGAAGCCCACGAAGACACGAAGTGGGGCAAGGGCGGTCTACAGGAAGGCGCGAAGATTGGAAGAGGGGCTGGGTTGATGCGTCGCGGGCAGTGCGGGCAGCGGGGTGTGCCGAGCCGCCCGCCAGGGCGCACATCCCGATCATCCTTCCTGTCTTCCCAACTTCCTGTTATCGCTCTTGACCTGGCCCTTCTTCGTGCCTTCGGGCGCTTCGTGGTGAATCAAACAGCCCAGCCCCGGCGGCATGGGATCGACCGGCGGGCTATACTGGATCTGCATGTTCGAAGGGAGTAAACCGTGACTGCATCCCTCGCGCTCGATCAGATGACGACAGCCGAAAAGCTCCGCGCCATGGAAGAGCTGTGGGAAGACTTGGCGCGTAATCCGGCGGATGTCCCGGTCCCCAATTGGCATCGCGACGTGCTGGAACAGCGCCAGGCGACCGCCGCCAGCGGTGAGGCCCGATTTCGCCCCTGGGACGACGCCAAGCGACGCCTGCGCAACGGGTAACGGCCTGCCTTGCGCTTGATCGAACTCCTCGACGCGGCGGAAGAGGACCTGGCCCGAGGTGCTGCGTTCTACGCCTCCCGGTCACCGGGGCTGGGCGAGTATTTCCTCGATGCCCTCTTTTCCGACATCGACTCCCTGCTCCTGTACGCCGGCGTGCACGAGCAGCATCATGGTTTCCATCGTCTGCTTTCCCGCCGCTTCCCCTTCGCGATCTACTATCGGGTCGATGACGAAATCATCCGCGTCTACGCCATCCTCGATTGCCGCCAGGCCCCCGGCCCTCTCGCCACGCGCCTGAGCAATCCAGACGAGTAGCCCGAGTTTTCACCACGAAGCGCACGAAGGCACGAAGAAGGGCCAGGGCGATTGCACCACAGAGGACACGGAGGGCACGGAGAAATGCGATGGCGGGCCACAGGGCCGAAAAGCTGGGGCGAGAAGGGCGGTGAGCGGTCCAGTCAGACCGTTCGCAGGACACTGACACGGTTCGCTTCGCTCAACGGCATCCCGCCAATTCGAAACCTTCTTTGATTTTCTCTGTGTACTCCGTGCCCTCTGTGGTCCAAGCGCCCTTCTTCGTGTGCTTCGTGGTGAATCAAACAGGCTCGGCTCGGCGGCGGTCGGCGAGGCGGATGGGGATGGACGCCAGCAGTCCGGCGAGGAACAGGAACATGCAGAACAGGATCGCGTTCTCGAGCCCCAGCCAGGCCTGAAGCAGCCCGATACCGAGCAGGCCGAAGATCGCCGCGGCCTTGGACGACAGGCCCCAGAAGCCGAACCAGCGCCCGGCCTCGCGCGCCGGGACCATCAGCGCCACCAGCGCCCGCCCGGCGGACTGGGCCGAACCCAGGCAGAGCCCCGCCAGGATGCCCACGCCAAGGAACACCATCTGCGGCTCCACTGGCTGCCCCAGCAGCACACTCAGCCACTGGGCAATGGTGGGCGTGGCGAAGATCGCCAGCACCGCCAGGGCCCACAGTCCCAGCGTGATGCGGTAAATGCGTACCGGCCCCGCCCGGTCCTGCAGGAACCCGAAGCCCACCGCGCCGATCACCGCGGTGATCTGGGTCACCACGAACATCATCACCCGCACCGGTTCGTCCCACTGGATCACCTGAGCGCCATAGATGAAGGTGAAGGCGATGATGATGTAGATCCCGGCCATCACGAAGAAGATGGAGACGAACAGCGCGCGCAGGTCGCGGCGCTCGCCGAGCGTGACCAGCGCGGCCTTCACCCGCTTCCAACCCAGCCCCAGCTGGATATGGCGTGCCAGGCGCCGCCGGGTCCCGCGCTCCTTGAGGAACAGGAAGGTCGGCAGTGCCGAGATCAGGAAGAACACGGCCGCGAACGGCCCGACCCAGCGGATACGCTCGAAATTGTCCGCGCTGACCTCGCCCAGCAGCCCCAGGGCAAAGGCGGTGGCCACCAGCCCCCCGATATAGCCCAGCCCCCAGCCCAGCCCCGAGATCCAGCCGAGCTTCTCCGGCGGGCCCAGGTCCGGCAGGAAACTGGCAATGAAGGACTCGCCGATGGCGTAGCCGAAGTTGGAGGCGATGATCAGCGCCATGCCGAAGAACACCAGCCCCGGCTCGACGAAATACAGCAAGGCCGTGGTGATGATCGTCAGCACCCACGAGGCGGCGAGGAACCGCTTGCGCGAGGCCGTGGCATCCATGACCGCCCCGGCGAACGGGGCCGCCACGATCACCATCGCGTAGCTGACCGCCAGGGCCACGCTCCACAGCAGGTTGCCCAGGCGGTAATCCGGGCCGTCGCCGACGATCACCCGCGTGAACAGATCGCCGAAGATCACGGTGATGATCAGCAGGGTGTAGGCCTGGTTGGCGAAGTCGAACATCGCCCAGCCAAAGATCTCGCGGCGCGGGGCGGGGGCGCTCTCGGGGTAACGCCGAGTCAGGGGCATGCAGGGTTTCCGGGGATGAAGAAGGCGCTCATGCTAACGCAGCTCAGGGCTAGCGGATCACCAGCGCGTCGCCATCGGTCTCGACCACAAAGTGTTCGAGGAAACTGCGGCCCAGGCGCGAGCGCGGCAGGTCGCGGTCCGAAAGCACGATCGCACTGACCCCCGAACGGTGCAGCCCGCCCACCTGAACCTCTCCGATGCGCACCCGCTGCCCATGCCGCGTGCCGCGCGCGTCACGAAAGCGCACCGACCGCCCCTGATCGGGGTCGATCCCGGCCCGTTCGGCATCGGTCGCCCGCAACAGAACGGAATCCACCTCCGGATCCACCACAACCGTCACCGCCACGCCATTCAGCCCTGCCGTCAACGCATGATCGCCCCGCGAGTCCCGGTGCACCCGGATCTCGGCATCCCCCTCACGGGGCGCGTCCGGGCGCGCCGGCGTCCGCCGCGGCTCCACCCGCAATTCGCGCTGCTCGCCGTCGATCTCCACCCAGGCCACCCCCGGCCGCGTGCGCAGGACCCGCACACCGCCCGGCCCGGTCTCGCCGGTGGCGACTACCGCCCGCTCGTCCCCCAGCGACAGCACCGCGCGGTCCCCGAACACCGCGTGCAGGCGCAACTCCTCCGCCGCCAGCGGGGCCGGCCAGCCCAGCACCAGCCACGCCGCCAGACTCATCGCGGCGGATGCAGACCACCACCTTTGAACAGACCATCGGAACATGCCGCCGTTATAGCGCATTCGCCTGAACGGAACCGGAACACCCCGCGCAGCACCAAACCGTACAGCGTGGAAGGCCGGGCCCCGCCGCCTGCTACCATCAGAACGTGCACACCGCCGTGGAGCCACCGTGTCCCCATCATCCCCGTCCGCCGAATCCAGCCCGACTCCAACCCGGCACATCGCCGTGCGCCATGCCTTCACCCTGACGCTGCTGGTGATCGGGCTGTGGCTGATGCACATGAACCTGCGGGTCCTGCCAGAGGCTGGCGTGGTGGCGCTGTGGATCGCCATGACCCTGCTGATGGCCCACGGCGGCTTCCGCCGCCACCGGATCCGGCGCGCGGCATTCCTGCGCGGCTACCTCGAACCCACCAGCCAGTGGCCCCGGCGGTTGCGCGGTGGTCCGCTGATGGCCCTGCGCCACCTGGTCATCGGCGCCCTGCTGGGCGGCCTGCTGCTGATCACGCTCGCGCGCATCCCGACACAGGAGGTCTGGGCCGCCCTGCTGGTCGCCGGTTTCGTGCTGGTGATCGGCGAGGCCCTGTCCGCCCGGCTGCTGCGCGGCCATGCCCACCCGCAGTTCGCGCCGGAGCTGGCCCGGCGCGGGGCCCTGCGCTTCACCGGCGTGCTGCTGGTCATCGCACTCCTGATACTGGCGCTGCAGGCCCGTTACCCCGACCTGACCGGGGCCACACTGGAGCAGGCGGTGTGGTTCCTGGTCCATCACGAGGCCGCGCGCAGCCACCTGCTGGAGGCCGGGTTGCAGCTGGCCGCGGCCCAGGATGCCCTGCGCCTGTGGCTGGGCCAGCAGTGGTTTCCGCAGGGCGTCGAATCCCTGCCGGCCCTGTTCGGCTGGCTACTGATACTCGCGGAGCAGGCCTTCCTGGCGGCCGGGTTCCTGCTGCTGGCCAACGGCCTGCTGCCTTTGCGGCCCGTAACCGACAGCCTGGGTGACCCGCGCAACGCGCCCGTCATCGAGTAGGCGGGCCCGGAGAAACCGACGAATGGCCACACCCTCGCCGGCCGCTCAAGCCACCACAACCGGAAAGGCCCGGGCCGGCCTCTGGCTGGCCATGACCCTGCTGGCGAGCCTCGCCCTGCTCTGGCTCGCCAGTCAGCACGAGCCACGCAACTGGGAAGCGGCCGGGCCGCTGACCCTGCAACTGGGTGAGCAGCGTTACCAGCTCGATCGCGAGCGCGTCACCGCGCTTGAGCGCTACACGCTGGAATGGCTGGAGGCCGGCGACACCGCGGCGCAGGAGCACTGGCAGGCCCGCGTGGACGCGGAACTGGAGGGCCGCTTCGCCGCCCTCCACGATCGCGTCCCCGAGGTTGCGGACTGGTACTACTCCCTCGGCGCGGAATACACCCGCCTGTGGCAGCGCGGCGCGCAGTGGCTGGGCGAGTCCGACCCGGATGCCGGCGCCCGCATGCTGCGCGAACGCCTGCTGCCCGAGGCATTGTGGGATACGCCCCTGCAGGCACTCGCGACCCGCATTGAATGGGGCCTGGACGAGCAACAGCGCCAAGTCCGCGACGCCTGGCGGCTGGAACTGGCCGACCACCTCGCGGACGCGCGCATCCCCAACCCCCCACCCCGCGCGGCGGTCGTATCGGCCGTCGAGATCGAACGCGGCCATGCCCTGCATGCGGCACTGGACATCGATCTCGAGCGCTTCGACCAACGCACGGGCCTGGCCGCGACGGCGGCCGCCGGCACCGGTCTGGCGACCCCGCTAATTGCCCGCGCCGTGCAGGCCCGCCTGGCCGCCCGTGCCACGCAGGCCGGACTGGCCCGAAGCCTGGGTCGCGCCGGCCGTGCGGGGGCCATCGGTGCGGGGATATGCGCCTGGAGTGGCCCGTTTACGCTGGGCTGCGGCATCGCCGCCGCAGGAGCGACCATCGTTGGCACTGACTGGCTGCTCCTGCGCCTCGACGAGACGCGCCACCGCGAGGATCTGGAACAGGCCCTGCACGAGGCCCTGGACGCGCTGGAGGCGGAGACGCGACAGGCGCTGAAGCAATCCATCGCCGAGCGCGTGGAGGCACGTCACGCGGCCAGTCGCGTCTCGGTCGAAAAGACCTTCCAACCCTGGCAGGCAAGCCTCGCGCCCTGACCTCCCCCAGCCGACCGCACCCTCCGAGATGCCGAACCATGCGGTCCTCCCGGCCACAGCAAAGCGCGGAACGAGGATCTCCACTGCGGGACCATGCGGCGAGGGGCTTTCTGGATGCGCAAGGAAAACCCCGTCATCGCGAGCGCCGCAGGCGCGTGGCGACCGCCGCGCGACACCCCGGCGCCGTCCAGCGGGGACATTACGGGATCTGCAGCTTCTCGGCAGTCGGGCGGTGCTGCGTTACACTCCGCGCACCGTTTCCTCGCGCCCGCGCAGATCAACATGAACACGATCCCTACCCGCCACAAGACCGTCCCCGTCCGCGTCGGCAACGTCACCGTCGGGGGCGACCATCCGGTGATGGTGCAGTCGATGACCAACACCGACACCGCCGATGCCCTGCGCACCGCCGTACAGGTGGCGGAGCTGGCACGCGCCGGCTCCGAGGTGGTGCGCATCACGGTCAACTCCGAGGACGCGGCGAAGGCCGTGCCGGAGATCCGCGAACGCCTGGAGGCCATGGGGCTGGACGTGCCACTGGTCGGGGACTTCCACTTCAACGGCCACAAGCTGCTGACGAAGTACCCGGAATGCGCCGAGGCCCTGGCCAAGCTCCGCATCAACCCGGGCAATGTCGGCCGCGGCTCAAAGCGCGACGCCCAGTACGCGGCGATGATCGAGACCGCGATCCGCTTCGACAAGCCGGTGCGCATCGGCGTGAACTGGGGGAGCCTGGACCAGGCCCTGCTCGCGCGGATGATGGACGAGAACAGCCAGCGCGCCGAACCGGCCTCGCCCGAGGCGGTGATGCAGGAGGCCCTGATCACCTCGGCGCTGGAGAGCGCGGCCGAGGCCGAGCGCATCGGCCTGCCGCATGACCGCATCATCCTGTCGGCCAAGGTCAGCGGGGTACAGCCGCTGATCTCGGTCTACCAGGACCTGGCCGCGCGCTGCGACTACCCGCTGCACCTGGGCCTGACCGAGGCCGGCATGGGCGCCAAGGGCATCGTCGCCTCCACCGCCGCGCTGTCCGTGCTGCTGCAGCAAGGCATCGGCGACACCATCCGCATCTCGCTGACCCCGGAACCCGGCGGCGACCGCACCCAGGAGGTGCTGGTCGCACAGGAGATCCTGCAGAGCATGGGGCTGCGCAGCTTCCTGCCGTCGGTGGTGGCCTGCCCCGGCTGCGGGCGCACCTCCAGCGAGTACTTCCAGCACCTGGCGCAGGACATCCAGACCTACATCCGCCACCAGATGCCGACCTGGAAGCAGCAGTATCCGGGCGTGGAGGAGATGACCGTCGCAGTGATGGGCTGCGTGGTCAATGGCCCCGGCGAGAGCAAGCACGCCAACATTGGCATCTCCCTGCCCGGCACGGGCGAGCAGCCGGTCGCCCCGGTCTACGAGGACGGCGAGAAGACCGTGACGCTCAAGGGCGAGCGCATCGCCGAGGAATTCCAGGCCCGCGTCGAGGCCTACATCGAACGCCGCTACGGCTAGAAAAATCGATACTCACCACGAAGCACACGAAGGCACGAAGGAGATCAAGGTCAAGAGCTGTTGCACCACAGAGGGCACAGAGAACACGGAGAAAGGTCGATAGGGGGTTGATCTGTTCTGGTCAAGTGAGAACGGACACCCCTCTAAGCAACGGCCTTTTCCCACTCCCGGGGGGTAAGTTGGCCCAGGGCCGTGTGGGGTCGGACGCTGTTGTACTGCATTTCGATGTACTCCACGACATCCAGTCGGGCGGCCTCGCGGGTACGGTAGGTCCGGGCGTCGGTCCACTCGCTTTTCAGCGCGCCGAAGAAGCGCTCCATCACCGCGTTGTCCCAGCAGTTGCCCTTGCGGCTCATGGAGGGCACGAAGCCCAACGCATCCAGCCGTTCCTGGTAGCGCGTGGCG